>NZ_JBIAIG010000002.1:0-260976 GCF_042871235.1 Streptomyces sp. NPDC005931 | reverse complement strand
CCCCATGCCGTGCCCGGGACGCACGCCGGTGCGTCGCCCCTGTCTCCCCCCATGCCGTGCCCGGGACGCGCGCCGGTGCGTCGCCCCTGTCTCCCCCCATGCCGTGCCCGGGACGCGCGCCGGTGCGTCGCCCCTGTCTCCCCCACGCCGTGCCCGGCCGCCGCGTCCTCCCCCGGCGCGGCGGACCGGCGCGGCCTGCTCGCCGACGTCTCGGGCTGTCGCACCCGGACGTGGCACCGCCGCGCAGGAGCCTCCAGGGGCACCGGGCGGCGGACGGGTGCCGCTGTGGCCGGATCATCCGTGCACCGCCGTCACCCGCCGCCGTGCACTGTTTCGGCCCGCGTTCGGCCGGGGGCGCCGGGTGCTGCCGTGCCTGCATCGCCCGCGCGTCGCCGCCACCCCGCCGTCCACCGTTCCGCCCCGCCCGGCCTGGCGGGCGGGGCGGGTGCTGCCGTCGGCCTATCCCGCCCGCCAGTACCCCAGCGCGTGCACGCGCTGCTTGGGGACGGCCAGTTCCTTGCGTACGAAGCCCGACAGCGCTCGCGTCGTCGCCGTGTCGCAGGCGATCCAGACGTACGGGTCGGGGGTGGCGCGCAGCAGGCCGGGCAGCTCGGAGCGGACCCGTTCCACCAGGTGCGCACCGGAGTCGCGGCGCGGCACCTCGCGGATCTGGTGCCGGTCCGGGGTGTCCCGGTGGGGCAGGCCGTCGAGCGTGCCCTCGAACCAGATGGTCGCCGGGGCGGAACCCAGCGCGTCCAGCAGCGAGTTGATCGCAGGGAGGGACGCCGGGTCGCCGACCGCGAAGACGTGGGAGGGAGCGGGGTCCGGGTGGGCGAAACCGGTGCCCTGCACGGTCGCCTCGATGGTGTCCCCGGGCTTCGCCGCCCTCGCCCAGTCGCTCGCGCACCCCTCGTGCAGCGCGAACTCCAGCGCGAACGTGCCGGCTTCGGGATCGGGGTCGACCAGGGTGTACGCCCGCTGGTGCGGCCTGCCCGCGTTGTCGAACCAGAGCCGCACCCACATCGTCGGGTGCACCCCCGTCGCCGTCAGCATCCCGCCGTCGGTGAAGCGCACCCGCCGGTAGTCGGCGGTGACGTCCTCCGCGTCCGTCACGGTGAACTCGTAGTCCTTCGCGCGCAGCAGTTTGAGGACCGCGCCCTCCCAACCCCGCCCCTGCCCCATCGCTCGTTCACCTTTCACGTACCATTCCGCCACGGACTTACTTAGGCGAGCCTAACCTAAAGAGGAATGAGGGCACAGTGACCGGCGAGATCTTCCGGGACGCCTGGGGCGTCCCGCATCTGCGCGCGGGCAGCGCTGCCGAACTCGCCCGTGTCCAGGGCCGGGTCACCGCCCTCGACCGGGCCTGGCAACTGGAGGTCGAACGCCACCGCGCCCAGGGCACCTCGGCCTCCTTCCTCGGCCTCGGGGCACTGTCCTGGGACCGCTTCGCCCGCCGCGCCCGCCTCGCCGACACGGCCCGCCGCTGCTTCGCCGCGCTGGAGCGCCAGGACCCCGAGACGGCGCAGTGGATACGGGCATACGTGACCGGCGTCAACGAGCGGCTGGGTTCCACCACCGCCCCCGAGTTCGCCCGCGCGGGCCTTCAGCCCGGCCGCTGGGAGCCCTGGACGCCGCTGGCGGTCTGGCTCTCCACCCACATCCTCTTCGCCGGCTTCCCCGCCAAGCTCTGGCGCGACCGGGTCGCCGCCCACCTCGGCGCGGACGCCGTCGGACTGTTCGCCACCGACGGCCCCGGCACCTCCGGCAGCAACGGCTGGCTCGTCGCCGGCGAGCGCACGGTCACCGGGCAGGCGATCATCGCCGGAGACCCGCACCGCTTCATCGAGGACCCGGGCGTCTACCAGCAGATCCGCCTGTCCTGCCCGGAGTTCGACGTCGTCGGCCTCGCCGTGCCCGGCATCCCGGGCATCGCCCACTTCGGCCACACCGGCACCGTCGCCTGGGCCATCACCAACGCCATGGCCGACTACCAGGACCTCTATCGGGAGCGCTTGCGCCGCACGGGCGCCGGCGTGGAGGCACTCGGCCCCGACGGCGTCTGGCGCCGCGCCGCCCGGCACACCGAGACCATCGAGGTCGCCGGGGAGGAACCGGTCGAGGTGGAAGTCGTCGAGACCGACCGCGGCCCGGTCGTCATCGGCGGACCCGAGGGCCTCGAGGGCGGCGTGACCGAGCCCGGCGCCCACCCCGTGGCCATCGCCCTGCGCTACCCGCCCCGTGTCACCGGAGACCTCGGCTTCGCCGCCCTGCTGCCGCTGCTGCGGGCCCGTCGGGTCGCCGACGTGGACCGTGCCGCCGACCTGTGGGCCGAGCCGGTCAACGTGATCCAGGCGGCCGACACCGAGGGCGGCACCCTGCACCGCGTGGCCGGCCGGGTGCCGTTGCGGGCCGCGGCCAACGGGATCCGTACCGTGCCCGCCTGGGAGCCCGGTCACGCATGGCGGGGGTGGCAGGAGTCACCGCGCGGCGGGCTGACCGGCGGTGTCGCCGTGATGGCGAACCAGCGCGGGCTCGCGGCCCCGCTCGGCGTGGAGTTCGCGCCGCCGCACCGTGCCGACCGCATCTCCGCACTGCTCGCCGCGAAGGACCGCTGGTCCGCCGCCGACATGCCCGCCATCCACACCGACACCCACCTCGCCTCCGCCGCCCCCCTCCTGGACCGCCTCGCCGCCCTCGACGGCCTGAGCGCCCCGGCCGCCGCCCTGCGCGACCGGCTCCTGCGCTGGGACCGCCGCATGGACGCCGACAGTGCCGACGCGGCCGTCTTCGCGGCGGTGCGCGGGGCGGCGGTACGGCACCTCGCGGCCCATCCCGCGTTCGCCGCGCTGGCCGCCCCACCGGCGTACCCGGAGGTCTTCCTGCCCTGGCTCGCCCTGGTCCCGAGGATCGGGTTCGCCCTCGAACACCTCCTCACTGCCGATGAGTTGTACGGCATCGACCGCCCGGGGGCGCTCCGCGCGGCGCTGGAGGAGGTGGCAGCCGAGCCACCCGCCGGCACCTGGGGCGACACCCACCGCCTGGCACCCTGGCGGGCACTGCCCCCCGAGCCGCCGTACGAGGAACCCGGGCTGTCCGGCGACCACGACTGCGTGCTGTGCACCTCTCCCGTGCCCGGCCTGACCGACCTCGCCGCGCGCGGCCCGGCCGCCCGCTACGTCTGGGACCTGGCCCGCCGCGAGGACAGCCGCTGGGTGGTCCCGCTGGGCGCCTGCGGTGTCCCCGGATCCCCGCACCACCGTGACCAGCTCCCCCTGTGGCTCGCCGGGGAGCTCGCCCCGGTCGTCACCGACTGGGACCGCCTTCACAAGGAGACCGACGTCTGATGCCCGCTCCGCACGCCGACCCGCACCCCGACCCGTACGCCTCCCGCACGGCCGTCCACGAGCAGGTGGTCGACGGCCTGGGCACCGTGCGGGTCCTGCCCCTGGACCCGGCGGCCGACGCCCCGCTGCTGCACCGCTGGGTGAGCGAGGAGCGCGCCGTCTTCTGGGGCATGAACGGCCTCACCGAGCAGCAGGTGACCGACATCTACGCCCACATGGACACCCTCGACACCCACCACGCGTTCCTCGTCGTCCGGGACGGCACACCCGCCGCGCTGCTCCAGACGTACGAACCGGCGGCCGACCGGGTGGGCGAGTGCTACCCCGTCGAACCCGGCGACATCGGCGTCCACCTGCTGCTCGCCCCCGCCGGTGACGGCGGCGCACGGCACGGCTGGACGGCCGGGCTGGTGACCGCCGTGACCACGTACGTGCTGGTGGGCCTCGACCGCACACGGGTGGTGGTCGACCCGGACGTGGCCAACGAGAAGGCGATCGCCCGCTTCGTGAGGCAGGGCTTCACGGCCGGACCGCGGGTCGTCCTGCCGGAGATCGACCTGCCGGACGTCTACCTGCCGGAGAAGAGGGCCCAACTCGCGTTCCTCGCCCGCGAGGTAGCCTTCGGCGGGTGACCCCGGACCAGCTGATCGCCCACTACGGACTGGAACCGATCCCGCGCGAGGGCGGGCGGTTCCGGCGGACCTGGGCCGGCCCCGAGCGGGCGGACGGCCGGCCCGCCGGCACCGCCATCGTCGCCCTGCTCACCTCCGCACCGGACGACTTCTCCGCGCTGCACCGCCTGCCCGCCGACGAGATCTGGCACTTCTACCTCGGCGACCCGCTCGAGCTGCTCCTCCTCGCCCCCGACGGCGGCACCCGCACGGTGGTGCTGGGCCCCGACCTGCTCGGCGGCCAGCACGTCCAGCTCACCGTCCCCGCCGGGACCTGGATGGGCGCGCGGGTGGCCGCGGGCGGTGCGTGGACCCTCTTCGGCTGCACGATGGCTCCCGGCTTCACCTACGAGGACTACGAGCACGGGGACGCGGCCGAGCTGACGGCGCGCTATCCGGACCGGGCGGCGCGGATCGTGGAACTGTGCCGCCCATGAGCGCGCGGAAACTGCTGGACGGTCAGGTCGCCCTGGTCACGGGCGCGGGCGGCGGGATCGGCCGGGGCATCGCACTGCGGTTCGCCGAGGAGGGGGCGGCGGTCGCGCTGCACTGCCGCACCGCGGTGCGTTCCGCGCGCGACGTCGCCGACCGCGTCCAGGAGTCGGGCGGCCGGGCGGTCGTCCTGCGGGCCGACCTGACCGACGAGGAGGCCTGCCGCCGGCTGGTGCGCGAGGCCGCGGCGTGGGGCGGCGGCCGGCTGACCGCGCTGGTCAACAACGCGGGCGTGCAGCCGGTGCGGGACCTCGCCGGGATGACGGCGGCCGAGTGGCGCGAGGTCGTGGACACCAACGTCACCAGCGTCTTCGCCTGTACCCAGGCCGCGGCGGAACTCATGCGGGAGCGGGGCGGCGGCTCCGTCACCCACATCGCCTCCGTCGAGGCGCAGCACCCGGCCCCGGGCCACGCCCCCTACTGCGCCTCCAAGGCGGCGGTGGTGATGCACGCCCGCTCGGCCGCCCTGGAGTACGGCCCGTGGGGCGTGCGCGTCAACACCGTCTCGCCCGGCCTGATCGAGCGTGAGGGCCTGGCCGACGCCTGGCCGGAAGGTGTGCACCGCTGGCGTCGGGCGACCGCCGTGGGCCGCCTCGGCCGCCCGGAGGACGTCGGCGACGCGTGCGTCTTCCTGGCCTCGGACCTCGCGTCCTGGATCACGGGCCACGACCTCCTGGTCGACGGAGGGGCGTCGGCGCGGCCCACGTGGTGAACGCTTGTGCTGAACGCCCGTGGTGAACGCCCGTGGTGAACGGAGAGGCGTCGCGCGGTGAATCGAGGGGGCGCGCGGCCCACGGGATGGGCGTACGGCTGAGCAGAGCCGGCCCCGCGTGCGTACGTAACCCGGAGCCGGATGTCCGAAGGCGGGGAACGACGTGGAACGACGGCGCGACGAGGCGGCGGCCGAGCGAGGGGGCGGACCCGTGGCCGACGCGAGGGCTTCCGCCGGCGGAGCCGGCGGCCGGGGCCGGAACCGGGATGCCCTGGGTGCCCGGACCCGCGGGGGCGAGTCGCCCGCCGCAGGGAGGCCGGTCCCCGTGTGGGGCGCGTCCCGCCTCACCGACGCGGGTGGGGTCGCAGACGCGGGTGCGCTCGCCGACACGGGGCCGCTCGCCCACGCGGGTTCGACCGACGGAGCCGTCGGTGGCCGCCGCGGACCGCGTACCGCCCGTGCGGCCGGCTGCCGGGGCATGTGTGCCGGTCGTACGGCCGGCTGCCGGGGCACGTGCGCCGCTCGTGCCGTCGGCGGCCACGGGCCCCGTGCCGCCCGCTCCTCGGGCCGCCGAACCCCCGACGCGGCACCGCGTCCCGCCCCAACCCGCCTTCTTCGGCGGCTCCTGCTGCTGGGCACGACGCTGATCCTGCTCCTCCTCGGCAGCGCCGCACCGGCCACCGCCCACGCGGCCCTGCGCGGCACCGATCCGGAGGACGGCAGTGTCGTGGCGTCCGCGCCCCGCCACCTCACCCTGACCTTCACGGAGTCCGTCGGACTGCTCGAGGACTCCTTCCGGGTCTACGACCCCACCAACCACCGCGTGCCCCTGGACGAGCCGCAGCACGCGGACGGCAGGTCCGACACCGCCCGGGTCGCCCTTCCCGCCGGGCTCGGCAAGGGCACGTACACGGTCGCCTGGCGGGTGGTCTCCTCGGACAGCCACCCGGTCTCCGGCGCCTTCACCTTCTCCGTCGGTGCCCCCTCGCCCACCGCCCCCGCCGTGCCCGAGGCCCGGGACGAGCACCCGCTCACCGCGAGCCTGCACGACATCGCCCGCCACCTGTCGTACATCGCGGCGGCGCTGCTCATCGGCACGGCGGCGTTCGCGGCCCTGTGCCGCCCACCGGACACCACCCCGCTCCGGACACCGCTGCTCACCGGTTGGTGGGCATTGCTGGTGGCCACGCTCGTCCTCCTCGCCCTGCGTGCCCCCTACGAGTCGGGCACCTCCCCCGCGACCGCCCTGGACCTCTCGGGGTTCGCCCGCACCCTGACCGGCCGCCCCGGGCTGGCCCTCCTCGCCCGGCTCGCGCTCCTCCTGGTGACGGCGACGCTCCTCCCGCGTCTCCTCCGGCGTGAAGCCCTGGACCGCAGGCCCGGCGCCCACCTGGCCGCGGGTGCCGCCCTCTCCGTCGCCCTGGCCCTGACCTGGGCCGCGGCCGAGCACGCGTCCGCCGGCATCCAGGTCCCGGCGGCGATGACGTCGTCCGTTCTGCACCTGCTGGCCACGGCCTGCTGGCTCGGCGGCCTCGCGGCCCTGCTGCTCACCCTGCACCGCGCCAAGACCCCGCCCCCGCCCGCGACGGTCAACCGCTTCTCCCGCCTGGCCCTCGCCTCGGTGACCGTCCTCGCCGTCACCGGCGTCTACCAGTCCTGGCGCGGTCTCGGCTCCTGGGAGGCGCTCACGGAGACGTCGTACGGCAGGACCCTGACCGTCAAACTCCTCGCGGTGGCCGCACTGTTGCTGGCGGCGGCCTTCTCCCGCGGGTGGACGACCCGCCTGGCCACGGCGAAGGCACCGGAGACGGTACCGGAGGTCGTACCGGACGCGGTGCCGGAGCGGGTCCCGGAACGCGTGGGAGCACCCGCAACCCAGAACCAGGACCCGGGCCCGAACCCGGACCCCAGCCCGGGCTCCAACCCGAACCCGACCCCGGACTCGAACCCGGACCCCGACCCGGACGCGGATCCCGCGTTCCCCGCTGACGGACCCCACCCCGCACCGCCGGAAGCGCCCCACCCGGCGGACCGCTACCGCCGTGCCCTCCGCGCGTCCGTCCTGGCCGAAGTGACCATCGGCATCCTGGTGTTGCTGGTGACCACCGTGCTGACCGGCACCGTCCCGGCCCGCGCCCAGGCGGACGCGGCCCGGACACCCCAGGTGGCCGGACTGCCCGGCGCGTCCGTCGCCACGATCCCCTTCGACGTGGGCACGCCCGGCGGCCGGGGCAGGGTGCAGATCACGCTGGACCCCGGGCGCGTCGGCGAGAACGGTGTCCAGGCGGTGGTCTTCGGAGCCGACGGAGGACTGGTCGCCGTACCGGAACTGCGCCTCACCTTCACCCTCACGGCGAAGGACGTCGGCCCCATCGACGCCGAGCTGACCGACCGGGGCGGCTACTGGGCCACCAGCGACCTCACCCTCCCCCTGGAGGGCTCCTGGACGATGAAGGCGACCGTCAGGCTGTCCGACCTGGACCAGGTGACCGAGTCGCGCCGGATACGCGTCGCCCGCTGACGGCACTGCCGTCCAGCAGCCGGCTCATCCGCTCGGCGGCCCGCACGGCGGCGTCCCCGCAGCAGTTGTTGAACAGCACGTGCACCTGCTCCACACGCTCGGCCAGCGCACGCAACCGGGGCACCCACTCGGCGAGTTCGTCCTCGCCGTAGGCGTAGCGGAACCGGTCCTCCTTGCTCCCCGTCCCCCAGGCGGCACTGCGCCCGTGGAACCGCACCACGGACAGCCGGGAGGAGGTGACGGGCGTGACCGGCGGAATGGAGGACGGCAGCGTCTGCACCATGTCCACAGCGACGGCGGCCGTACCGCAGCGCGCGAGCAGGGCCCGCGTGGCCTCGCGGCGCCCTTCCTCCCACCACGAGGGATGCCGGAACTCCACGGCGAGCGGCCAGCCCCGCGCCCGCGCGGCACACTCCTCCACGAACCGTTCGCCGCGTGCGCCCGCCCCCAACCACGGCGGGAACTGGAACAGCACGCTCCCGAGCCGCCCGCTGCGCCGCAACGGCCCGATCCCCTCCGCGAACCGCGCCCACACCTCGTCCAGCACCCCGGGGTCCCCCGCATCGGCGGGCAACCCGGGCGGCATCACGGCACCGCGCGTGGGATGCCCGGTCAGCAGGGAGAAGGCCTTCACGTCGAACACGAACCCGTCCGGCGTCCGCTCCACCCACAACCGGCTGTTCCGCTCGGACGGCAGCGCGTAGTACGACGCGTCCACCTCCACCACCGGAAACCGCCCGGCGTAGTACCGCAACCGCCCCTCGGCGTCCCGCGCCCCCACCGGATACCAACCACTGCCCACCAGAGCCCGATCGGTCCACGAACACGTGCCCACGAGGATGTCGCCCATGGCCGTGCGGTTACCCGGGACGCCCGTCCCCAGACGATGCCGACGCGTCAGGCGGCCCCGCCCGCCCTGGTCGCCGGGACCGTTCGCGCGGTCACGAGAAGGGCCGGCCCCGGCCGGCCCGACGACCTGCCCCTGGGCCTGGTGCTCCTGGCCCCGGGTGCATTGACGACCAGTCAGGTCACGCCGCTCACCGAATGGCCGGCCGCCGAACCGCCCCCCGCCGGGGTGGTCGACCCGGACGGGGAGACCGCCATCGTCCTGCCGGCCGGCTTCTCCGGATGCGCGTTGGCGGCCACCGGCCTGGCCCTCGCAACGAACGGTCGCGCGTGGACGCCCCGTTGGAGAGGCCCTGGAACCGCACTCCGGGGGCGGCCCGGTGCCGGAAGCCGTGCGGAAGGGCCGATGCCGTGACGACGATCCACCAGAGCCGGGCGGGAGGACGGCAGGCAGTGCGCCGGATACGCCCCCGGCGGGTCCCCGGCGGTACCCCTGCCGACGCTGGGCTGGGTCGGTGCCGGAACCGTGCTGTGACCAAGGACGGTCCCGTCCAGGTACGGATCACCCTCACCGACGGCAGGCTCACCCAGGCGACCGCGGTCCAGCCCCCGTCCTCCTCACCGAGGAGCGAGGAGATCTCCTCCACGGCCGTCCCGAAGCTCACCGGCAGACGCCGACGGCCCGGAGCGCGGACATCGAGACGGTCTCCGGTGCCACCGGCACCAGCGTGGGCGACAGGCAGTCCCTGCAGAGCGGCCTGGACCAGGCCGGCATCTGAGGGCGTGCCCCCGACACCGGGGCCACCACACGCCCAGGACCTCGGCCACCGAAGCGGTCCGGGGTCCTCGTGCGCGGACGAGGAAAAGCCGCCGGACTTCCTGGGCGGGACGGAAACCGAGACGGACGAACGCCAGAGGGCCGGACCACTTTCGTGGTCCGGCCCTCTGGGCTGGCGGAGGATACGAGATTCGAACTCGTGAGGGGTTGCCCCCAACACGCTTTCCAAGCGTGCGCCCTAGGCCTCTAGGCGAATCCTCCGCCGGAAACATTACATGACCGAGAGGTGTGCTCGCGAACTCGTTCCCCGCCCCCGGGATGGGGTAGCCTTTCCGCAGCCCCTCACGCGGCGCTATCTGACTGAACTCCCCCAGGGCCGGAAGGCAGCAAGGGTAGGTTGGCTCTGGCGGGTGCGTGGGGGGCGCTTGGTTTTCCGTGACCGTGCGCGCGGCAGTGCCCTGGGCGGGCGGGGCTCGATGTCAGCGGGCGCCTATAACCTCGTATGCGTGTCGTCTCTCGCGTTGTACCGCCGCTACCGCCCGGAGTCCTTCGCCGAGGTCATCGGGCAGGAGCATGTCACCGACCCGCTGCAGCAGGCGCTGCGCAACAACCGGGTCAATCACGCGTACCTGTTCAGCGGCCCGCGCGGATGCGGCAAGACGACCAGCGCCCGGATCCTCGCCCGCTGCCTGAACTGCGAGAAGGGCCCGACCCCCACGCCCTGCGGGGAGTGTCAGTCCTGCCAGGATCTCGCCCGCAACGGCCCCGGTTCGATCGACGTCATCGAGATCGACGCGGCGTCGCACGGCGGTGTGGACGACGCCCGTGACCTGCGCGAGAAGGCGTTCTTCGGGCCCGCCGGCAGCCGCTACAAGATCTACATCATCGACGAGGCCCACATGGTCACGTCAGCCGGTTTCAACGCGCTGCTCAAGGTCGTCGAGGAGCCCCCTGAGCATCTGAAGTTCATCTTCGCGACCACCGAGCCCGAGAAGGTCATCGGCACCATCCGGTCGCGGACCCACCACTACCCCTTCCGCCTCGTGCCCCCGGGGACCCTGCGGGACTACCTCGCCGAGGTGTGCCAGAGGGAGAACATTCCCGTCGAGGACGGCGTCCTGCCGCTCGTCGTGCGGGCCGGCGCCGGGTCCGTGCGTGACTCGATGTCCGTCATGGACCAGCTGCTCGCCGGCGCGGGCCCCGACGGTGTGACGTACGCCATGGCCACCTCGCTGCTCGGGTACACCGACGGCTCGCTGCTCGACTCCGTGGTGGAGGCGTTCGCGACCGGGGACGGTGCCGCGGCCTTCGAGGTCGTCGACCGGGTGATCGAGGGGGGCAACGACCCGCGGCGGTTCGTCGCCGACCTCCTCGAGCGGCTGCGGGACCTGCTGATCCTCTCCGCCGTTCCGGACGCCGCCGACAAGGGGCTCATCGACGCCCCGGTCGACGTCGTCGAGCGGATGCGGGCCCAGGCCGGCACCTTCGGCGCCGCCGAGCTGAGCCGCGCCGCCGACCTGGTCAACGAGGGGCTGACCGAGATGCGGGGCGCGAATGCGCCGCGCCTCCAGCTCGAGCTGATCTGCGCCCGCGTCCTGCTCCCCGCCGCCTACGGCGACGAGCGGTCCGTCATGGCCCGCCTGGACCGCATCGAGCGCGGCGCGCACTTCTCCGCGGGGGCCGGTGCCGCCGGGATGCCCGCCATGGGCTACGTACCGGGTCCGGACGCGCATGCGGCACCGGTCCCGCCCGGGGGCGGACCCGCGGCCGCCCGGGCTGCGGTGCGCGGAGGGGGCGCCGGGGGCGGCGCGCAGGTTGCGGCTCCGCCCGCGGGAGTGTCCCCGAGCATCCCGAATCCGGACATTCCGGCTGCTCCCGCCCCGGCCGCCCCCGCCCCCACCGGACCCGCCCCGGCCGCCGCTGGTCCGGCTGATCTTGCTGCTCCGGTTCCTTCCGCCCCGGCTCCCACTGCTTCGGCCGCCGCTCCGGCCCCGGTCACGGCCGACCAGCCGGCGGCGCCGAGTGGGCCGAACGCCGCCTCGTCGGCGCCCCAGCCCTCCGCGCCCGCCCCCGGCGCCTGGCCCACCGCCGCCTCGGCCGGCAGCGGAGGCCGCCGGCCCGGTGGGTGGCCCACGGCCGCCTCGGCCGGCGGCGGGCCGGCGGCCGCGGCGAGTGGTCCCCCCGCGCAGAGCAGCCCCTCGCCGAGCGCTCCCGTGGCCGTGCCCCAGTCCGTCCCCGAGCCGTCGGCTCCCGCCCCCTCGGGTGGCGGCGGGCTCGACCCCCGCATGCTCTGGCCGAACATCCTGGAGGCGGTCAAGAACCGCCGCCGCTTCACCTGGATCCTGCTCAGCCAGAACGCCCAGGTGAGCGGCTTCGACGGCACCACCCTCCAGCTCGGTTTCGTGAACGGCGGCGCGCGGGACAACTTCCTGAGCAGCGGCAGCGAGGACGTGCTGCGGCAGGCGCTGGCCGAGCAGTTCCACGTGCAGTGGAAGATCGAGGCCATCGTCGACCCGTCCGGCGGCGGCGCGGCACCCCCCGCCCCGGCGGCAGGCCCCTCGGGCGGTCGCGGCGGCGCGGGAGGCTTCGGCAGCGGTCCCGGAGGCGGTGGCGGGTACGGCAACGCTCCCGCCGGTGCCGGTCAGCACCCTCCTGCGCAGCCGGTCGCCCCGACGCCCTCATCCGCTCCCGCGCGGCCGACGAGCGCCGCGGCTTCCCCCGCCCCGGCCCCGGCGCCCCGGCCGCCGGCCCCGGAGCCGCCCGCGCCCGTGTCCCCGGAGGACGACATCCCCGAGGACGACGACCCGGACCTGGACGAGTCCGCCCTCTCCGGGCAGGAACTGATCGTCCGCGAACTGGGCGCGACGGTGGTCGAGGAGTTCACGAACGAGTAGGGCCGGGGCCCACCGCACCACCCCCGGCCCCGACCTGCACTTTCTCCGCCCACCGCCACCCTCCTCCGGAGAAACCCACAAACACCTGCCCCCCACCTCTTCGGAAGCCCGCACAAGGGCCGGCCCCCGTCTCCCGTTAGGCTGACCCCGTGAAGGTCCTCGTCATCGGCAGCGGTGCCCGCGAACACGCCCTGTGCCGTTCCCTGTCCCTCGACCCCGACGTCACCGCGCTCCACTGCGCCCCCGGCAACGCCGGCATCGCCGAGGTCGCCGAGCTGCACCAGGTCGACGCCCTGGACGGCGCGGCCGTCTCCGCGCTGGCCGCGGAGCTCGGTGCCGAGCTGGTCGTGGTCGGGCCCGAGGCCCCCCTGGTCGCCGGTGTCGCCGACGCCGTGCGCGCCGCGGGCATCCCGGTTTTCGGCCCCTCCGAGGAGGCTGCGCAGCTCGAGGGCTCCAAGGCGTTCGCCAAGGACGTCATGGCGGGAGCCGGCGTGCCCACGGCGCGGTCGTACGTCTGCACCACCCCGGAGGAGGCGGACGCGGCCCTCGACGCCTTCGGTGCCCCGTACGTCGTGAAGGACGACGGGCTCGCCGCCGGCAAGGGCGTGGTGGTGACCGACGACCTCGAGACGGCCAGGGCGCACGCGCGTGCCTGTGAGCGCGTGGTCATCGAGGAGTTCCTCGACGGCCCCGAGGTCTCCCTCTTCGCCGTGACCGACGGCGTGACCGTGCTGCCCCTCCAGCCGGCCCAGGACTTCAAGCGCGCCCTGGACGGCGACGAGGGCCCGAACACCGGCGGCATGGGGGCGTACTCCCCGCTGCCCTGGGCCGATCCCAAGCTGGTCGACGAGGTCATGGAGACGGTCCTCCAGCCGACCGTCGACGAGATGCGGCGCCGCGGCACCCCCTTCTCCGGATTGCTGTACGCCGGCCTCGCGATCACCTCGCGCGGTGTCCGGGTGATCGAGTTCAACGCCCGCTTCGGCGACCCGGAGACCCAGGTCGTGCTGGCCCGGCTGAAGACCCCGCTGGCCGGGGTCCTGATGGCCGCGGCCACCGGTGGCCTCGCCCACCTGGAGCCGCTGCGCTGGAGCGAGGACGCCGCGGTCACCGTGGTCGTCGCCTCGCACAACTACCCCGGCACCCCCCGCACCGGCGACCCGATCACCGGTCTCGACGAGGTCGTGGCCCAGGACGCCCCGCACGCGTACGTGCTGCACGCGGGGACCCGGCGGGACGGCGACGCGATCGTCAGCGCGGGCGGCCGGGTGCTGTCCGTCACGGCCACCGGCAAGGACCTCACCGAGGCCCGCGACCGCGCCTACCGGGCCGTCTCCCGCATCGGTCTCGACGGCTCCCAGCACCGTACGGACATCGCGGCGAAGGCGGCACGGGAGGCGTAACCGCCACCCCAGCGCAGGACCCTTCGCATCCCGGTACGAAGAAACCCCCCAGGCCCCGGCTCCGTCTCAGGAACCGGGGCCTGACCCTTGCTGTCCGTCATCCACCTCTCCCCAAAGCCATTCCATCGAGTGAGCGATGCGCCATCCGGCTGACGAGGGGCGAGGCCCCAACTAGGGTGCCGCGCAAGCGTTCCGGCACATGGCCCACCGGCATTGCGATGTCGGTGGCGGGTGCCACAGTGGGGGAGTGGGCAACGCCGGCAGAGCGTCGGAACCGCAGGGGAGGGGGTGAGGTCGGGCCATGAACGAGAGCGGACCGGGAGTGGAAGCGGGCGCACAGGCCGCGCGTGCGCGGGCGCTCGCCGTGCTGCGCATCCGCGGCCGGGCGCTGGCCGTCGCCCTGCTGCCCGCCGCCGGCGCCGTGATCCTGCTGGCCGGCGGCTCCACCGGCCGTCTCACCGGCGGTGGCTGGGACCTCGCGCGCTGGGTCCTCACCTCGATCGCGGTGCTCGTCCTGCTCGCCGCCGGGGGCGTGGCGCTGGTCGTGGCCCGGGCGCGTCCGGCGATGACCCCGACGGTGCCGATCACCGAGGAAGCGGCCCCGGACCTGTACCGGATGGTGCGCGACCTCGCCGACCGCCTCGACGTCCCCGCCCCGTCGGCCATAGCGCTCACCCCGGACTGCGACAGCTGGCTGGAGGACCGCACCCACCGGGCCCACGCCCCGCCGCCGATCGACGAGCACGGCGACATAGCGGACGCGGGCAGGCACCCGCGCCCCGGGCCCGCCGCCGCTCCCGTCCTGGTCATCGGCTCCCCGTTCCTGTGGTGGATGAGGGTCGGCGAGCTGCGCGCGGTCCTCGCCCCGGTCGTCGCCGGTACGGGCCCCTCGGCGCACCCCGACATAGCCGCCGCCCGGCGCTTCGTACGGGGGCTGGACGCGGCGGTGGCCGTGTCCTCCTCGGCCCGTCGGCCGGTGTTCCGCGCGGTGTTCGCGGGCGTCGGCTGGGTCGCCCGGGTGATGCTGCGCGGCTGCCGCGGCCATGCGGCCGAGATGGAGCGCGGGGTCGCCGCAGCGGCGGCCGAGCGCGCCCAGGCGGTGGACTACGGACTGCGCATCGTCGCCCAGGAACAGGTGGGCCTGGCCTACGCGGGCTGGGACCGGCTGCTGACCCGGGTCGCGCTGCCCGCCTGGCGGATGGGCCGCTGGCCCTCCCGGCTCGACGCCGGGGTGGTGGCGGCGCTCACCGAGCTGTCCCGCCGGGACCGGCTGGCCGAGGGCTTCGCCTCCCGCCTCGGCGAGCGTCCCGCCTGCGACCTGCTCGAGGAGCCGGGCGCGGTGGACGAGGCCATGTCCCTGCTCGCCGCCCGCCTGTTCCACGGCGGCCCGGCGGAGTCCGGCCGGGACTGGGCGCCGGTCCACTGGAGCGACTACCCGGAGGAGGTCGTCGATCGCAAGTGGCGCACCGACGCGGCCCGCCTCCACCGCGTCCTGGACGCCCTCGGCATACGCCCCGCCGCCGAGGACGCGGGCACCGACGGTCCGACCCTGTCGCGGGTCCTCGACCACCTCGCCGACCCGGCCGCCCCGCAGTCCGGGCACCTCGCCCCGCCCGTGGACGCCGAGGACGCCGAGGACGCCGTGGACGCCGTGGACGCCGAGGACGACGACCTGTCCGGCACCACCGCCCGCAGCGCCGCCCTCGCCGCCCGGCTCAGCGCCGAACTGGCCCGTGAGGACGCGGCCGCGACGGCACACGTCCCGTCCCCGGCCCCGTCCGACGGCTCGGCGGTCCCCGCAATCGCCCAGTACGGCGGAGGCACCGTGCCCGAGCCCCCCGCTCACTGGGACGACCACACGCTGCCCCCCTTCCCCCTCCAGCCTCCGCGCACGGCCCGTGAACTGCTCGCGGACCACATCACCGCGATGGTCTGCTGCGCGGCGATGGACACCGCGGGGGCGATCCCGGGGCTGGACTGGCTGGACGGCCCGACCCTCCTCGTGGGCGGCGAACGGGCCACCGATCTCCCCCCGCGGGTACTGGCCCTGATCGAGGACGGTGATTCCACGCCTCTCCGGGTGTGGCTGACCGGGCGGGGAATACGGCCGGAGAAGCCGGTGCGGCTCGCGTGAGGGCGGCGGCGGCCGGAGCGGCACCGCGGCGACGCCCTGCGGCTCGCACGGATGTCGGCCTTCCGCTTTCGGTCAATTCACAACGACGGGTGACGGACCGCGTGCGTTATGTGATGTGCTGGGATCGTTCGCGCGCGACGGCAAGGGCTTGCGACATACGACAACCGCATAAGAACCGCTGGGCACCGGGCACGAGGGAGGGGAGCGACCCATGGGTTCGGAGAAGATCCGCCGCTGGGAGTCGGGAGCGCTGGCGCACGCCGTGACCGACCCCTTCGGACAGGGCCCCCTCCCGTGGCTGCGGGGCACCGAGACGTACTTCGACGACACCGGGCAGGTCGTCCCCTGGTACGTGGATCCGGAGCCGGCCGCCCACCGGACCGGCCGGCCCGGGCAGCCGGGTCTGCCGAGGGTCCCCGCGCCCCGATCCTCCGGCGGCGGCGGGCCCCGCGCGGCCGACGACGTGCGCCTCCAGATCAAGGGCTTCACCTCTACCGGCGGGGTAGCGCCCGGCGAGGCCATCGACTTCCACATCACCGTCGACCCGCCCCAGGAGTTCGGCGTCGACGTCTACCGCATCGGCCACTACGGCGGACACGGCGCCACCAAGATCACCACCAGCCCCCGGCTGTCCGGCATGGTGCAGCCCCCGCCGCTCGCCGCCGACCGCACCGTCTCCTGCCACCACTGGTGGCTGTCCTGGCGGCTCCAGGTCCCGTCGTACTGGAGCGTCGGTGCCTACGTCGCCGTCCTGACCACGGTCGACGGCCACCGCTCGCACGTGCCCTTCACGGTCCGGGACGACCGCGCGGCGGACCTGCTGCTGGTGCTGCCGGACATCACCTGGCAGGCGTACAACCTGTACCCGGAGGACGGCCGCACGGGCGCGAGCCTCTACCACGCCTGGGACGACCACGGCCGCCTGCTGGGCGAGGCGGACGCCGCGACCACCGTCTCCTTCGACCGCCCGTACGCGGGCGCCGGTCTCCCGCTGCACGTCGGCCACGCCTACGACGTCATCCGCTGGGCCGAGCGCTACGGTTACGACCTCGCCTACGCCGACGCCCGCGACCTGCACGCCGGTCGCGTCGACCCCACCCGCTACCGGGGCCTGATCTTCCCCGGCCACGACGAGTACTGGTCACGGGCCATGCGGGCCGCCGCCGAGCGCGCCCGCGACCACGGCACCTCCCTGGTCTTCCTCTCCGCCAACACCCTGTACTGGCAGGTGGAGCTCGCCCCCTCCCCGCCGGGCGTCCCCGACCGTCTCCTCACCTGCCGCAAGCGCAGGGGCCCGGGCCGGCCGGTGCTGTGGCGGGAGATCGACCGTGCGGAGCAGCAGCTGCTCGGCCTCCAGTACGCCGGTCACGTCCCTCAGCCGCACCCGCTGATCGTCCGCAACGCCGACCACTGGATGTGGGAGACGACCGGTGCCCACGAGGGTGACGCGATCTCGGGGATGGTCGCCGGCGAGGCCGACCGCTACTTTCCGCGCACCCCGCTGCCCGAGCACGAGGAGCGCGTCCTGCTCGCGCACTCCCCGTACACCGACCGCGACGGCACCCGGCGCCACCAGGACACCTCGCTCTACCGGGCGCCGTCCGGCGCGTGGGTCTTCGCCTCCGGGACGTTCGCCTGGTCCCCGGCCCTGGACCGC
Organism: Streptomyces sp. NPDC005931; assembly: GCF_042871235.1. Classification (NCBI taxonomy): domain Bacteria; kingdom Bacillati; phylum Actinomycetota; class Actinomycetes; order Kitasatosporales; family Streptomycetaceae; genus Streptomyces; species Streptomyces sp. NPDC005931. Next base: position 243,521 of record NZ_JBIAIG010000002.1, on the reverse strand, counting down.
CCCGGCCACGTCGACCCCCGCATCCAGCGCGCCACCGCCAACCTCCTCGACCGCATCTGCAAGCGCGACTGAGCACCCGCGCGGCCGGCCCCCGGACCGCGTCGGAACCCGCCCCCACCCGCGCCGGGCCGACCCCTGGCCGAGACCGTTCGCCCCATACGGGAGAATCGAGTCATTGGACAGAACCACGGGGAGGAACCGTGTCCGGATTCGTCGAAAAGCCCGAGCCGCTCCAGGTTCCGGGCCTGGTGCATCTGCACACCGGCAAGGTGCGCGAGCTGTACCGCAACGAGGCGGGCGACCTCGTGATGGTCGCCAGTGACCGCATCTCCGCCTACGACTGGGTGCTGCCCACCGAGATCCCCGACAAGGGCCGGATCCTCACCCAGCTCTCCCTGTGGTGGTTCGACCAGCTCGCCGACCTGCTCCCCAACCACGTCCTGAGCACCGCCCTCCCCGAGGGCACCCCCGCCGACTGGGCCGGCCGCACGCTCGTGTGCAAGTCCCTGGACATGGTCCCCGTGGAGTGCGTCGCCCGCGGCTACCTCACCGGTTCCGGCCTGGTCGAGTACAAGGAGTCCCGCACCGTCTGCGGCCTCGCCCTGCCCGAGGGCCTGGTGGACGGCTCCGAACTGCCCGCCCCGATCTTCACCCCGGCCACCAAGGCCGCCGTCGGCGAGCACGACGAGAACGTCTCCTACGAGGAGGTCGCCCGCCAGGTCGGCGCGGACACCGCGGCGAGGCTGCGCCAGGCGACGCTGGCCGCCTACTCGCGGGCCCGCGACATCGCCCGGGACCGGGGGATCATCCTCGCGGACACCAAGTTCGAGTTCGGCTTCGACGGCGAGAGCCTGGTCATCGCCGACGAGGTGCTCACCCCGGACTCCTCCCGCTTCTGGCCGGCCGAGCAGTGGGAGCCCGGCCACGCGCAGCCCTCGTACGACAAGCAGTACGTGCGGGACTGGCTGACGTCGGCCGAGTCCGGCTGGGACCGCAAGAGCGAGCAGCCCCCGCCGCCGCTGCCCCAGCACGTCGTGGAGGCGACCCGGGCCAAGTACGTGGAGGCGTACGAGCGGCTGACGGGCGTCAGCTGGGGCTGAGGGAACGGCGCAGGCCCCGGTCGGTGACCGGGGCCTGCGATGTGGAGCGGACGACGAGGCTCGAACTCGCGACCTCAACCTTGGCAAGGTTGCGCTCTACCAACTGAGCTACGTCCGCACTGCGCCGTGGCGCGAGAGCAACTATACCCAACCTCGCTCGCGGGCGAGGCGCACGGCGGCATGACGGTTCTCCACGCCGAGTTTCGAGACGGCCGAGGACAGGTAGTTCCGCACGGTCCCCTGGGACAGCGCGGCCCGCTCCGCGATCTCCGCGACCGGTGCCCCGTCGGCCGCGAGCTCCAGGACCTCGGCCTCGCGCGCGGTCAGCGGGGAGTCCCCTGCGGCGATCGCGTCGGCGGCCAACTCGGGATCGACGTAACGGTTTCCCGCGTGCACCGTGCGGATGATTTCCGCGAGGCGCTGCGCGCTGACGGTCTTGGGCACGAAGCCGCGCACCCCCGCCGCGAGCGCCCGCTTCAGATGCCCGGGCCGGCCGTGACTGGTGACGACGAGCACGCGGCAGCCGGGCAGCTCCGCCCGCAGGGATGTGGCGACCTTCACACCGTCGGCGCCGGGCATCTGCAGGTCCAGCACGGCGACATCGGGGGCGTGCGCCCGCGCCATCGCCAGCGCCTCGGGGCCGCTGGCCGCCTCGGCGACGACGACCAGGTCGTCCTCCAGGGACAGCAGGGTCGCGAGTGCTCCCCGGATGAGGTGCTCGTCGTCGGCGAGCAGCAGCCGGACGGACGGCGTCGTCATGGAGTGACCTCACTCACGTTCTCATCGCTGTGCGTCTCGCGAACAGCTTCTTCCGGTTCCTGGCGTTCGGCTTCCCGTCCGGTCCCGCCCCGCGGCGCCCCCGGCCGTGCGGGCGACGGCAGCGGTACCCGTGCCGTCAGCCGGAACAGCCCGCTCCCCGCGGGCCCCGCCCGCAGCGTGCCGCCGAGTTCGGCCAGCCGTTCGCGCAGACCGACCAGACCCGAGCCGCCGCCCGAACCACCGCCGGACGGCACGCCGTCGTTCTCCACCGTGAGCACCACCTGCCCCTGTCGCACCGTCAGCCCCACGGTGCAGCGCCGGGGGTCGCCGTGGCGCAGGACGTTGGTCGCGGCCTCGCGGACCACCCAGCCCAGCGCCGACTGCACCGGCACCGGCAGACCCGTGACCGATCCGGTGACCGCGCAGTCGATGCCGGCGGCCGTCAGCACGCCCTGCGCACCCGCCAGCTCCGTCGCGAGGTCGGCCTCCCGGTAACCGCGGACGACCTCGCGCACCTCGCGCTGGGCCTCCTGGGCGAGCCGCTGCACCTCCACCATCTGCGGCACGGCCTCCGGCCGTCCCCGCTGGGCGAGCTGCACGGCCAGCTCGCTCTTCAGGGCGATGACCGCGAGGTTGCGTCCCATCACGTCGTGCAGATCCCGGCCGAACCGCAGCCGCTCCTCGGCGACGGCGAGCCGCGCCCGGGTCTCCCGGGCCTCGTCCAGCTCGTACACGGCGTCCAGGAGCCAGACGGAGAAGGCACAGGTGAACGCCATGAATCCGCCCCCGACCAGCCCCACCGCCGCGCTGACCAGCGCGGCCGGTCCGGGCAGGCCGAGCGGGAAGGAGCCCAGGCCCGCGGCCGCCGCGAAGCCCGCCACCGAGGCGAACATGCCCCGCCGGTCGGGCATCCCGAGCGCCGCGATGCCGCTGCCGAAGACCAGCACCACCGCGAAGACCCCGTGTGCCGCGGTGTCGACGTCCTTGTCGGCCGGGCCGTGCTCGGAGATCAGGAGGGCCACGACGCCGGTCACCGCGGTGCCCGCCCCGAGCGCCCAGAGCAACCGCACCGGCCGCTCCCGGATGCCCCGCTTCCAGTCCAGCGACCGCGACGCGGTCACCGCGCACAGCGCACTGTGCAGGGCCACCAGGAGCAGCAGCGGTACCGCGATCCCCGGACGGCGCTGGCCGAAGAGCGGCCCGGCCGCCGCGGCGAACTCCACCAGCGCGAACGAGTGGAACGACCACCGCGTGTACGTCTCGACCTTCGCCGGTGTGCTCTTGCGTCGCCACCAGCCGCCCGGCCTGCTCCTGCGTCCCCACCAGCCGCCCGGCCCGCCCATCTCCCCGTTCCCCCCGCTCGTCCGTGCCTCAGCGCCTCGGCTCCCAGCGGAACCAACGCTGTACAGCAAACACCGACACCAGGGTCCAGGCCACCGCCGTCGCCATCGCGCCCAGCGCCTCGCCGGCCGACAGGTCACCGGTGAAGCCGCCGCGCACCAGGGTCATCACCGGTGTCAGCGGCAGCAGTTCGCAGAAGGAGGCGAGCCGGTCGGGAAGCATGTCCAGCGGGAACATCATCCCGGAGCCGAGCATCGACACCATCATCAGCGGCATCGGCGTGACCTGGGCGCTCTCGGTGCTCCGGGTGAAGTTGGCGGTGACGGCCGCCAGCGCGGCACACATCACCAGTCCCAACAGCAGTCCCAGCACCGCCAGATGGACGGCCGACGGGGCACTCATGTCCAGCAGTGCCGCACAGCCCACCGACAGCAGCAGCGACTGCGTCAGCCCGATCGCCAGGGCCGGGAGCGCGGACCCGGCCAGGATCTCGGCGTCCCGCAGCTCCCCGGTGCGCAGCCGCTTGAGGACGAGTTCCTCGCGCCGGGCGGCGAAGATGCCGACCAGCGCCCCGTACACGGCGAACAGCAGCGAGAAGCCGACCGCGGCGGGCAGCACCATGGCACCGATCGTCAGCCCTGACTCGTCGAGGTCCTTCTTGGTGACCGCCGAACTCACCACCGTGGGCAGCACCAGCGGCACGAAGAGCGCGGAGACCAGCGTGGCCCTGCTGCGCCCCAGCAGTGTCGACTCGGCCCGGGCGAGGGCCCGCATCCGTCCCGGCGACGTGGTCGTCCCCGTGCTCGTGCCCCGCCCCCTCCGCGCCTCGTCCGTGGCGGTCGTGCTCATGTCGCGTTCGCCCTTCGCTCCGGTGGTCGTGCTCATGCCGCGTGCGCCCTCCGCTCCGGGGACCGTCCCGCTCATGCCGCGTACTCCCGGGCCGGGTCGGCCGCGGAGGCGTCCCGGGCGATACCGAGGAACGCCTCCTCCAGCGACGCCGACCGCACGTCCAGCCCGCGCAGTTCCACGCCGGTCCGCTCGGCCCACATCAGCAGCGCGGTCGCGGCCCGCTGCAACTCGCGGGTGCGCAGCCGGACCACCCGCCCGTCCGTCTCGCGCCCGCACGCGCCCAGTGCGTCGAGCGGGGGCAGATCACCGGGGGAGTGGCTCTCGGGCAGTTCGAAGGTGATGCGCGACGGCTGGGTGGCGGTGACCTCGGCCGGGGTGCCGGTGGCGGCGATGCGGCCCTGGTGCAGGATCGCCAGCCGGTCGGCCAGTGTCTCGGCCTCCTCCAGGTAGTGCGTGGTGAGCAGCACCGTCGTCCCGCCGTCGCGCAGGGCGCGCACCAACTCCCAGGTGCTGCGGCGCCCTTCGGCGTCCAGGCCGGTCGTCGGCTCGTCCAGGAACAGCACCTCGGGGTCGCCGAGCACAGCGAGCGCCAGATCGAGGCGGCGCCGCTCGCCCCCGGACAACTGCTTGACCCGTACGCGGGCCTTCCCGGTCAGCCCGACCAGCGCCAGCGCCTCCTGGGGCGAGCGGGCCCCGCTGACGCAGCCGGCCCACATGCGGGTGGTCTCCGTGACGGTCAGCTCGGACGGGAAGCCTCCCTCCTGGAGCATCACGCCGGTGCGGGGCCGCACGGCGGCGCGCTCGGTGTGGGGGTCGTGGCTCAGGACCCGGACCCGGCCGCCGGTCGGGGCCGCGAGGCCCTCCAGCAGCTCGACCGTCGAGGTCTTGCCCGCGCCGTTGGTGCCCAGCAGGGCGAAGATCTCGCCGCGCCGCACGGAGAAGCTGATCCCGCCGACCGCCTCGAACCCGCCCCCGTACACACGCCGCAGGTCGGTGACCTCAATCACGTGTTCGTGCCCGTTCGCTTCCATGCACCCAGCGTCCCGGCTCACGGACCGCGGCAGCAGTGCGCGCTGTCATCACCGCGCATGACAAATGTCAGACGGCGGGCCGGCGGCGGGCCCGGACGACACACGAAAAGACCCCGGTCCGATGGACCGGGGTCTGATTCCCGAGCGGACGACGAGGCTCGAACTCGCGACCTCAACCTTGGCAAGGTTGCGCTCTACCAACTGAGCTACGTCCGCATTGCCTCCGACCGGCTTTCACCGATCGGCGCGGGCACCAGCCTACCTGATCCACAACAGTGGTCGGTACGCGGTGCGGAGCGGGTGACAGGAATTGCACACTGCGCCTTCCCCCTGGAAGGGGGATGTTCTACTACTGAACTACACCCGCACGTCCGTCGTGAGCTGGGCCTTGCGGCCTCGCCCCGCGGCGTGCTCCAGACTCTAGCTGATCAGCAGGGGTGCTGCGCAAGTCGGTTGTCGCGCGGGGCGGGTGACCGGTCGTCGGCGCGGCTCGCGCGGGCTCACCGGGCGGCGGCGAACGCCTCGTAGACCTTCTTCGGGATGCGCCCGCGCGCCGGGACGTCCATCTTGTTCGCCTGGGCCCAGGCCCGCACGGCCGCGGGGTCCGGGGCGACCTCGGTCTGCCGGTACGCCCTGCCCGAGCGCGACCGCTTGCGGCCGGCCTCCACGTAGGGCGCGAGCGCCGTACGGAGTTTCCGGGCGTTGGCTTCATTCAGGTCGATCTCGTACGACTTGCCGTCGAGTCCGAAGGCGATCGTTTCCGCCGCTTCCGAGCCGTCGATGTCGTCAAAGAGAGTGACCACGACCTTCTGCGCCACGAATATCGGTCCCTTCGTGCGACACCTCTGAGTGGACGTCTGCGATGACGTGCCGGGACGTCGCTGAGATGTCGGCTGTCCGCCTGTAATCGGGCAAAGTATCTGCTAATGACAATTCATTTGTACAGTGCCCGGCAATGGAATGTGAAGCCCGACTAAATCTCCCCGCGTGTCCCGAGCGCAATAGTGATGTGCGGCCGGAGTCGGATCTTTCCCGGATCTTTTCCATGACGTCTCCCGTCGATGCCCGATCGTGACCACGATCACGTAGATTCCTACAACGCTACCCGCGTAGAAATTTTGTGCGGGTAGTCTGAAGGGACCTGCTCAGCACCACACACCGGGAGTGCCAGTGGCACGCGTCGTAGTCGACGTCATGCTCAAGCCGGAGATCCTCGACCCCCAGGGCCAGGCGGTGCAGCGCGCACTGCCGCGGCTGGGTTTCGAAGGGATCTCGGACGTTCGCCAGGGAAAGCGATTCGAACTGGAAGTTGACGGGCCGGTCGACGAGGCCGCGCTCGCCCGCATCCACGATCTTGCGGAATCCTTCCTCGCCAACACCGTGATCGAGGACTTCACCGTCCGGGTCGAGGAAGTGGCGGAGGCCGTGAAGTGACCGCACGTATTGGCGTCGTCACTTTCCCGGGCAGCCTCGACGACCGGGACACCCAGCGCGCGATCCGTCTCGCGGGCGCCGAACCGGTCGCCCTGTGGCACAAGGACAAGGACCTCCACCAGGCCGACGCCGTGGTGCTGTGCGGCGGATTCTCCTACGGCGACTACCTGCGTGCCGGGGCCATCGCCCGTTTCTCGCCGGTGATGGACACCGTCATCGAGCAGGCGAAGGCGGGCCTGCCCGTCCTCGGCATCTGCAACGGCTTCCAGATCCTCACCGAGGCCCACCTGCTGCCCGGCGGCATGCTCGGCAACGACCACCTGCACTTCATCTGCCGCGACCAGAAGCTGCGGGTGGAGAACGCGGACACCGCCTGGACCGCCGACTACACGGCCGGCCAGGAGATCCACATCCCGCTGAAGAACATGGACGGCCGCTACGTGGCCGACCGGTACACGCTGGACAAGCTGGAGGCCGAGGGCCGCGTCGCGTTCCGCTACCTGGACTTCAACCCCAACGGCTCGCTCAACGACATCGCCGGCATCACCAACGAGGCGGGCAACGTCGTCGGCCTGATGCCGCACCCCGAGCACGCCGTCGAGCCGCTGATCGGTACGGGTCGTACCGACGGCCTGCCGTTCTTCACCTCGATCCTCAAGAAGCTGGTCAACGCATGAGCCGGACGCCTCTGGACACGGTCGAGCACGCGGCCGCGACCCCCGACGTCGAGCTGCCCTGGGCCGAACTCGGCCTGAAGAAGGACGAGTACGAGCGCGTGGTCGAGATCCTCGGCCGCCGGCCCACCGGTGCCGAGCTCGCCATGTACTCGGTGATGTGGTCCGAGCACTGCTCGTACAAGTCCTCCAAGGTCCACCTCCGCCAGTTCGGCGAGAAGGCCCCTGAGAACGACGCCCTGCTCGTCGGCATCGGCGAGAACGCCGGTGTGGTCGACGTCGGCCAGGGCTACGCGGTCACCTTCAAGGTGGAGTCGCACAACCACCCGTCGTACGTCGAGCCCTACCAGGGCGCGGCCACCGGTGTCGGCGGCATCGTCCGCGACATCATCGCGATGGGCGCCCGCCCGGTCGCCGTCGTCGACCCGCTGCGCTTCGGCGCGGCCGACCACCCCGACACCAAGCGGGTGCTGCCCGGCGTCGTCGCGGGCATCGGCGGCTACGGCAACTGCCTGGGCCTGCCCAACATCGGCGGCGAGGTCGTCTTCGACGCCTGCTACCAGGGCAACCCGCTGGTCAACGCGGGCTGCATCGGCGTGATGCGCCACGAGGACATCCACCTCGCCAAGGCGTCCGGCGCCGGCAACAAGGTCATCCTGTACGGCGCCCGCACCGGCGGCGACGGCATCGGGGGCGCCTCCATCCTGGCCTCGGAGACCTTCGACGACGCCAAGCCGTCCAAGCGCCCCGCGGTGCAGGTCGGCGACCCCTTCCAGGAGAAGCTCCTCATCGAGTGCACCCTGGAGGCGTTCAAGGAGAAGCTGGTCGTCGGCATCCAGGACCTCGGTGCGGCCGGCCTGTCCTGCGCCACGTCGGAGCTGGCCTCCAACGGCTCCGGCGGCATGCGCGTCACGCTGGACGACGTACCCCTGCGCGACTCCACGCTCTCGCCCGAGGAGATCCTCATGAGCGAGTCGCAGGAGCGCATGTGCGCGGTGGTCGAGCCCGACAAGGTCGACCGGTTCCTCGAGATCTGCGACAAGTGGGACGTCATCGCCACCGTCATCGGTGAGGTGACCGACGGCGACCGCCTGGAGATCTTCTGGCACGGCGGCAAGATCGTCGACGTCGATCCGCGCACGGTCGCCCACGAGGGGCCGACCTACGAGCGCCCCTACGCCCGGCCCGAGTGGCAGGACGCGCTCCAGGCCGACGACGCCGGCAGGCTGCCCCGGCCGCAGACGTCCGAGGAGCTGAGGGACCAGGTCCTGAAGCTGGTCGGCTCGCCCAACCAGGCGTCCAAGAAGTGGATCACGCAGCAGTACGACCACTTCGTGCAGGGCAACACCGTGCTGGCCATGCCCGAGGACTCAGGCGTGATCCGCATCGACGAGGAGACCGGCCTCGGCGTCGCCATCGCGACGGACGGCAACGGCCGCTACGCCAAGCTCGACCCCTACAAGGGCGCGCAGCTGGCGCTGGCGGAGGCGTACCGGAACGTGGCCACGACCGGCGCCAAGCCGCTCGCCGTCTCCGACTGCCTGAACTTCGGCTCCCCGGAGGACCCGGCGGTCATGTGGCAGTTCGCGGAGGCCGTGCGCGGTCTGGCCGACGGCTGTCAGCAGCTCGGCACCCCGGTGACCGGCGGCAACGTCTCGCTCTACAACCAGACCGGCGAGGCCGCCATCCACCCGACGCCGGTGGTCGCCGTGCTCGGCGTCATCGACGACGTGGCCCGCCGCACGCCGGTCGCCTTCCCGGAGGAGGGGCAGCTGCTCTACCTCCTCGGCGACACCCGCGAGGAGTTCGGCGGCTCGGCCTGGTCCCAGGTGATCCACGACCACCTCGGCGGCCTGCCGCCCGAGGTCGACCTGGAGCGCGAGCGCCTGCTCGCCGAGATCCTCATCTCCGCCTCCCGCGACGGCATGATCGACGCCGCGCACGACCTGTCCGACGGCGGTCTGATCCAGGCCGTGGTCGAGTCGGCGCTGCTCGGCGGCATCGGCGCGCGTCTGGTCGTGCCGGACGGGCTCGACGCCTTCACCTTCCTCTTCTCCGAGTCGGCCGGCCGCGCCGTCGTCGCCGTGCCGCGCTCGGAGGAGGTCCGCTTCAACGACATGTGCGGTGCCCGGGGCCTTCCCGCCGCCCGCATCGGTGTCGTCGACGGCGACGCGGTGGAGGTCCAGGGCGAGTTCGTGCTCACCCTGGACGAGCTGCGCGAGGCGCACGAGGGGACGATCCCGGCGCTGCTCGCCTGAGCACCCGCCTTCCCGCACGAAGCCCCCGCCCGGGTCAGCCGGGCGGGGGCTTCGTCGTCCCCGACGGTGAATTTGAACGACATTACGTAACTACGTAATATCAATCCATGGATTTCGAGGAACGCGTCGCCGATCTCGAACGCCGTCTCGCGGCGCTCGAGGCGGGGCGCCGCGGCGCGCCACGGATCGACGAGGGCGACTTCTGGGCCCTGGAAGGGCTCAAGGACCGACTCGCCGAGCTGGGAGCGGACGACGGCGGGGTGCTGTTCACCGGTGCGGTCCGGCTGCCCACCGGGGAGCGGTACGAGTGGCAGTACGGGACGACCACCCGTGAGCTGCTGGGCGATGACTGGCCGGCCGCCGCCGAGGCACTGGCAGCGCTGGGCCACCCGGTACGGCTGCGGCTGCTCCGCGAGATCGTCGGCGGCCGGCGCACCGCGGCCGAGCTCGCCGAGCTGGACGGAGTCGGCACGACCGGCCAGATCTACCACCACCTGCGCCAGCTCACCGGAACCGGCTGGCTGCACACCACGGGGCGGGGCCGCTACGAGGTGCCGCCGGGCCGCGCCGTGCCGCTGCTGGTGGTGCTGTCGGCCGCACGGCCCTGAGCCGGACGCGCGACCGGAACGAACGACCAAGGGGGAACCATGACCGCACGCAAACTCGCCATGATCACTTTCCGGGGCCTGCAACTGAGCTTCTTCACCCTGGTGATCGCCTACGTCGGCTTCGGCTGGGGATACCCGTGGTGGTGGAACCTCCTGCCGCTGGCTCTGGCCTACGCGCTCGTCGCCGTGGTCAACCGGTGGGGCGGCGGCACTCCGGACGCCCCGCCCGCCGCCCGCGAGCCCGTCGAGGTCGACCCTCCCGTCACCGGCCGCTGGTCCGCGCTGAACAGCCCCGCCGACCGCACCCCGAGCCACGGCGTCCACGCCTACGGGCAGACCTACGCCATCGACGTGGTGGCCGAGCCGGAGCCGGGGGCTCGCCCCGCGTTCTCGCTGCTGTGGCCCCCCGCCCGCCGCCCCGGCGCCTACCCGGCGTTCGGCGCCCCGTTGCGTGCGGTGGCCGACGCCACGGTCGTACGGGCCGACGACCGACAGCGGGACCACCTCAGCCGCACCTCGCTGCCGGCGCTGGCGTACCTGATGCTCGTCGAGGGCTCGGTGCGCGAACTGCTCGGGGTCCGCCGGATCCTCGGCAACCACCTGGTGCTCGACCTCGGGGACGGCACCCACGCGGCCTACGCACACCTGCGCCGTGGCTCCCTCACCGTCCGCGAGGGCGACCGCGTGCGCGCCGGACAGGTCGTCGCCCGCTGCGGCAACTCGGGCAACTCCACCGAGCCGCACCTGCACTTCCAGCTGATGGACGGCCCCGATCCCGACACGGCGCGCGGTGTCCCGTTCACCTGGCGCGGCCTCGGGGTCCCCCGCAACCACGAGGTGTTCGAGGTCCCCGAACCGGACCCCGTCACCCCCGCATAGGCTGCCGCCATGCCACCGGCCAAGAAGCGCACCCGCTCCTACGATCCCGCCAAGATCCGTGCCGCCGTACTGGCCCAGTTCGGGCACGTGCACTCGGCCGTGCGCACCCTCACCCCCGAGCAGCTCGCCCTCCCCACCCGGCTCGGCGACTGGACGGTCCGGGACCTCGCGGCGCACGTGACCCTGGCGGTGGACGCGGTCAGCCGCACCCTCGACCGTCCCGAACCCGCCGGCGCCGAGCTGGTCCTGCTGGACTGGCCGTTCGCCACCGCGGACCGCGCGGCCGGCATCGACGACGACACCCGCGAGCTCGCCGCCACCCACCCCGGCCCCGACGACCTGGACGCCCTCTTCGCCGGCACCGGTCAGCGTCTCGCCGAGCGGCTGCCCGGCGCCCCCGGCACCCGCGTCCTCGCCACCCGCACCGGGGCCATGACCCTCGCCGACTACCTGGTCACCCGCACCGTCGAACTCGTCGTCCACACCGACGACCTCAACGCCGCCGTGCCCGGCCTGACCGTCCCCTGCGACCGCCAGGCCCTGGCCGCGTGCACCCGGCTGCTCGCCGACGCGCTCGCCGTGAAGGCCCCCGGCGGCTCGACGGAGGTGCGGGTCCCGCCGTACGCGGTGGTGCAGTGCGTGGAGGGGCCCCGGCACACCCGGGGCACCCCGCCGAACGTCGTCGAGACCGACCCGCTGACCTGGATCCGGCTCGCGACCGGTCGGCTGGCGTGGCGGGACGCCGTGGCGGACGCCCGGGTCAGCGCGAGCGGGGAACGGGCGGACCTCGGCGCCCACCTGCCCCTGATGGCCTGAGGGAAGCGAACGGAACCATCCCCTCCCCGCCCCCGTCCAAGGGGCATGTCCCCACACAGGCACCAGCAGCGCATGACCCTGACGGCCGTCGCCCTGCTCGTCCCCCTCGTGGCGGCCTGCGGCGGCGAGCGGGCGGGCGGCTCCAGCGGCTCCGCCCGGACCGAGGACGCGGTCACCGGCATCCGCTGGAGCGTCGACGGCGTCACCGTGGACGGCACCGCCCACCGTGCCCCCGCCGACGCCCACCTGACCGTCGACGACCGGGGCCGGGCCGAGGGCAGCTACGGCTGCAACACCTTCAACGCCCGAGCCGACCTGGACGGCGACCGCATCCGCCTCAGCGACACCATGTCCACGGAGATGGCCTGCGGCGACCAGCCCATGGCCTTCGAGCGCACGCTCGCCCGGGCACTCACCGACGGAACCCTCGAAGCCGAGGTGAAGGCCGGACGTCTGACCCTCACCACCGGCGACGGCGCCACCGTCCGCCTCAGCAGGTCCGAGGACCGTCCCCTCCACGGCACCAGGTGGCGGATCGACCTCCCCGCCGCCGACGGCCGCGCCCACCTGACCTTCGACACGAAGAAGGGCGTCGTCTCCGGCAGCCTCGGCTGCAACCACGTGAACGCCGAAGCCACCGTCCGCGACGGCCTTATCACCCTCGGCACGCCCTCCACGACCCGAATGGTGTGCGAAGACTCACTCATGACCGCCGAGAAGACGCTGCTGAGCCTCTTCGACGGCAGCGCCACCTACCGGATCGACCACCGGAACCTGACGCTGACCAGCGACGACGGAACCGAGGTCACGGCTTTCGCCACCGAGTGATCCACATCCCCGCCCGCATCCCCAATTCGGACCAGTGGTCGATCTCGCCTACACTCGGTGGCGTGCCACGTGGTGACGGACGACTCAACCACGACCTGCTCCCCGGCGAGAAGGGCCCCCAGGACGCTTGCGGCGTCTTCGGTGTCTGGGCTCCGGGCGAAGAGGTCGCCAAGCTCACGTACTTCGGGCTCTACGCCCTCCAGCATCGGGGTCAGGAATCCGCGGGTATCGCGGTCAGCAACGGCTCCCAGATCCTCGTCTTCAAGGACATGGGCCTGGTGTCCCAGGTCTTCGACGAGACCTCTCTCGGTTCCCTCCAGGGTCACATCGCGGTCGGTCACGCCCGCTACTCGACCACCGGTGCCTCCGTGTGGGAGAACGCCCAGCCGACCTTCCGGGCCACCGCGCAGGGTTCCATCGCGCTCGGCCACAACGGCAACCTGGTCAACACGGCGCAGCTCGCCGAGATGGTCGCCGCACTCCCCAAGGAGAACGGCCGCGCCCCCAAGGTGGCGGCCACCAACGACACCGACCTGATCACCGCCCTGCTGGCCGGCCAGCGCGCCGCCGACGGCGAAGCGGTGACCGTGGAACAGGCCGCGCACGTGGTCCTCCCGCAGGTCAGGGGCGCCTTCAGTCTCGTCTTCATGGACGAGCACACCCTGTACGCGGCCCGCGACCCGCAGGGCATCCGCCCGCTGGTCCTCGGCCGTCTGGAGCGCGGCTGGGTCGTCGCCTCGGAGTCCGCCGCCCTCGACATCTGCGGCGCCAGCTACGTTCGCGAGATCGAGCCGGGCGAGTTCGTCGCCATCGACGAGAACGGTCTGCGCACCTCCCGGTTCGCGGAAGCGAAGCCCAAGGGCTGCGTGTTCGAGTACGTGTACCTGGCCCGCCCGGACACCGACATCGCCGGCCGGAACGTGTACCTCTCGCGCGTCGAGATGGGCCGCCGGCTCGCCCGGGAGGCGCCCGTCGAGGCCGACCTCGTGATACCGACCCCGGAGTCCGGCACCCCCGCCGCCATCGGCTACGCGGAGGAGTCCGGCATCCCCTTCGGCGCCGGCCTGGTCAAGAACGCGTACGTCGGCCGCACGTTCATCCAGCCCTCGCAGACCATCCGGCAGCTGGGCATCCGCCTGAAGCTGAACCCGCTGAAGGAAGTCATCAAGGGCAAGCGCCTGGTCGTCGTCGACGACTCGATCGTGCGCGGCAACACCCAGCGCGCCCTGGTCCGCATGCTCCGTGAGGCGGGCGCCGCCGAGGTCCACATCCGGATCTCCTCGCCGCCCGTGAAGTGGCCCTGCTTCTTCGGCATCGACTTCGCCACCCGCGCGGAGCTGATCGCCAACGGCATGACCATTGAGGAGATCGGTACCTCGCTGGGCGCCGACTCCCTGGCCTACATCTCCATCGACGGCATGATCGAGGCGACCACCATCGCCAAGCCGAACCTGTGCCGCGCCTGCTTCGACGGCGAGTACCCGATGGACCTGCCCGATCCCGAGCTCCTGGGCAAGCAGCTGCTGGAGACCGAGCTGGCCGCCGGCACGGCCGCCCCGGCCGCGGTCGACGCGATCCGCCGCCCGTAGCCGGCCCGCACTACCTGCCGTACGACACGAAGGTTCTCATTAGCCATGTCTGAGACAACTGGTGCCAGCTACGCGGCTGCGGGCGTCGACATCGAAGCGGGTGACCGCGCGGTCGAACTGATGAAGGAGTGGGTGAAGAAGACGCGGCGCCCCGAGGTCCTCGGCGGCCTCGGCGGTTTCGCCGGACTCTTCGACGCCTCCGCCCTCAAGAACTACGAGCGCCCCCTGCTCGCCTCCGCCACCGACGGCGTCGGCACCAAGGTCGACGTGGCCCGGCAGATGGGCGTCTACGACACCATCGGGCACGACCTGGTGGCCATGGTCATGGACGACATCGTGGTGTGCGGTGCCGAGCCGCTGTTCATGACCGACTACATCTGCGTCGGCAAGGTCCACCCCGAGCGGGTCGCCGCCATCGTCAAGGGCATCGCCGAGGGCTGTGTGCTGGCCGGATGCGCCCTGGTCGGCGGCGAGACGGCCGAGCACCCCGGCCTGCTGGGCGAGGACGACTTCGACGTCGCCGGCGCCGGTACGGGCGTCGTGGAGGCCGACCGGCTGCTCGGCCCGGAACGCATCCGCCAGGGTGACGCCGTGATCGCCATGGCGTCCTCCGGTCTTCACTCGAACGGGTACTCCCTCGTCCGGCACGTCCTGCTGAACCAGGCGGGCCTGGCCCTCGAGACGGAGATCGCCGAACTCGGCCGCACCCTCGGCGAGGAGCTGCTGGAGCCCACGAAGATCTACTCGCTGGACTGCCTGGCCCTGACCCGCACCACCGACGTGCACGCCTTCAGCCACGTCACCGGAGGCGGCCTCGCGGCCAACCTGGCCCGGGTGGTCCCGGACGCCCTGCACGCCGTCGTGGACCGCTCCACCTGGACCCCGGCACCGGTCTTCGACCTCGTCGGCCGCACCGGCTCCGTGGAGCGCCTGGAGCTGGAGAAGACGCTGAACATGGGCGTCGGCATGATCGCGATCGTGCCCGAGGAGTCCACCGAGGTGGCGCTGGCGACGCTGGCCGACCGCGGTGTGGACGCCTGGGTGGCCGGCGAGATCACCGAGCGCGGCGAGCACACGACGGGCGCGGCCCTGGTGGGTGACTACGCGAACTGAGCACCGGGGTGCTGCCCGCGCGGAAGGCGTGCGGACAGCACAGAACCCGGTCGGTGACCGGGGTCACCGACCGGGTAAGAGCTCAGTGCAAGGTCAAGCGCCGCGACGCTGCGGCGAGGACTGGCTGTCCTCGTCCTCCTCGTCGTCCTCGTAGAGGTCGGCGTACTTTGCGTACAGGTCGTCGTCATGCTCATCGTCCTCGAACCGGTCACCGTTCGGTGACGTGTTCGACGTCGATGCGCCCAGCTCCTCGGCCAGGCGTGCGAGGTCCGTCCCACCGCTGTTGTACTTCAGCTGGCGGGCGACCTTCGTCTGCTTGGCCTTGGCCCGGCCGCGCCCCATGGCTCGACCCCCTCAACGACGGGGCTCGACGGCCCCAGAGTCTTGACACGCGTTCATGGTCCGGAACGGACTCTCCGTGGAGAGGCCGGTCCGTAGGGCTTCCACGGTACCTGAGCCCACGCCCATACGGTACGTCGCCCGCATGACGTGCCCGCGCCCAGAACCTTCGAGGCGCCCCGTCCTCGCTGGTCACTGGCGATTTTAACCACTTATCGGCGTTCGACCCGCCGGGAGAAGTGAGAGTTCTCTCGAAGTGCCCCCCGGCGGGTACCGGCCGAACGTGCGAAGGCGCCCCTCACCGAGGGGCGCCCGCACATTCATCGCACCGGTCGTGCCTCCGCCATCCGCTGCTCGGCGATCCGGTCGGCCGCGGCGGCCGGCGGAATCCCGTCCGCCTTCGCACGTGCGAATATGGCGAGCGTGGTGTCGAAGATCTTCGACGCCTTCGCCTTGCACCGGTCGAAGTCGAAGCCGTGCAGCTCCTCGGCGACCTGGATGACACCGCCGGCGTTCACCACGTAGTCCGGCGCGTACAGGATCCCGCGGTCGGCCAGGTCCTTCTCCACACCCGGGTGGGCGAGCTGGTTGTTGGCGGCGCCGCAGACCACCTTGGCGGTCAGCACCGGCACGGAGTCGTCGTTCAGCGCACCGCCGAGCGCGCACGGGGCGTAGAGGTCCAGGCCCTCCGTCCGGATCAGCGCCTCGGTATCGGCGACGGCCGTGACGCCCTCGGAGTGCCGGTCGAGGATCCGCCGCACGGCCTGCTCGCGCACGTCGGTGATCACGACCTCGGCACCCTCGTCGCGCAGGTGCTCCACCAGGTGGTGCCCCACCTTGCCGACGCCGGCGATGCCGACCTTGCGCCCGCGCAGCGAGGGATCGCCCCACAGGTGCTGGGCGGAGGCCCGCATGCCCTGGTAGACGCCGAAGGCGGTGAGCACGGAGGAGTCGCCGGCGCCGCCGTTCTCCGGGGAACGGCCGGTGGTCCAGCGGCACTCGCGGGCCACGACGTCCATGTCGGCGACGTAGGTGCCGACGTCGCAGGCGGTGACGTACCGGCCGCCGAGCGAGGCCACGAACCGCCCGTAGGCGAGCAGCAGCTCCTCGGTCTTGTCCTTCTCCGGGTCGCCGATGATCACGGCCTTGCCGCCGCCGTGGTCGAGACCGGCCATGGCGTTCTTGTACGACATCCCGCGCGCGAGGTTCAGCGCGTCGGCGACGGCCTCCTCCTCGGTCGCGTACGGGTAGAAGCGCGTACCGCCGAGGGCGGGGCCCAGCGCGGTGGAATGGATGGCGATGACGGCCTTGAGGCCGCTGGCGCGGTCCTGGCAGAGCACGACTTGCTCATGACCCCCCTGGTCCGACCGGAACAGGGTGTGCAGGACGCCGTCAGATACGTCGGTCACGGTGGTGACTCCTGAGTAAGTAGCGGCGGGGTGGAGACAGCTCCCGTACGGGTGGCGAGTGCTGTGAGCACGAGATTAGAGCCTGGGACCCGCGACGGACCCACAGTGTTCCGGATCACCCTCTCCCGGAGTACCGGCGTGGGACGATTTGCATGGATTTCCCGCAGGTCCGTGTGCGGGTTCCGCAGGTTTTCGCGACGGAGTGCGGGGGAGTGAGCAGGCGTGCCCAAGGTGTCCTCGGTGACCGTCCCCTACGCGACGTATCTGCGCGTGTACGAGCCGTTGGCCGCCTTCCCGGAGTCGGAGCGCGGTCACTGGGCCCGCTACGCCCGCCGGCCCGACCGCCCCTCGTACCAGGAGGAACTGCGGCGGGCCCTGGCCGACTTGGTGCCCACCCCGCCGGTCCCGGTACCGGTGCACGAGAGCGGCGACGCGTTCGTGCTCGAGGTCGACGGCGTGGTCTGCGTCTGCCCCTGGCGCACCCGGCTGCGCGGCTGGCAGGCCTTGGGCGAGCTCGCCGAGGACTTCCCGCAGCCGGTCCTGGACGCACTGCTGCCACCGGTCGTACGGCGCCAGGCGGCCCAGGACTACGAGCGCTGGCTGGCCGAGCACCCGGACGCCCGGCCCTGGATCCGCACGGCCACCTGGCAGGTTCCGATCAACTGGTTCGTGCTGGTCGCGGACGAGGAGCGGGAGTACGCCAAGGGTTTCGAGGGCGAGGCGCCCGTCCTGCGCTACCGCACCCCCATGGTCCAGGCCCGGCGGCGGGTCGCCCGGGGGCTGCGGGCGCTGAAGGACGCCATGGACGAGGGGCCGCTGATCGACGGCCTGGTGGACGTCGGCCGCTGGCTCGAGGAGTTCCACCCGCGCTCGCTGGTCGAACTGGACTACGGCGGCCTGGTGCACGCCCTGCCGGCCGGCGCGCTGGAGGACGACCACTCGGCGGCGGACGTGGCCGAGGGGATCGCGGCACTGCGCCGCGGCGACGGGGCCGCCGCGGGGGCGGCCTACGGGCGGCTGGTGGAGCGGTGGCGCTCGGTCCGGGACCTGCGGTCGGCGAACTGACGTTTGACCAAACGCCCTTCTTGGGGTTTCGTCTTCGCCCTGAGGTTCCGTCAATACGGGACCGACAACGGACGTAGGCGCCGTTCCGGGCGTATGTCCCAAGCGTGCCAAGCGTGACGGACCGCACTTACACGGCCCTTGCGCCCCTTGCCCCCCCTCATGCCAAAATAGGACAAGGAGTCCGGGGAGGACTCCTCCGTCCTGCTGTGCTCCACTATGGGCGGAATCTCAGCATTGCACGCTTTGGGGGGTCTGATGACTCCTGATCGCCGCTGTGACTGATCGTCACAGCGGCGTGACTGTCCGCTATGGCATGGTCCATCGGCTTCCGTCGCTGATGAACACCTGGGAGGGCAATTCCATCGGTTTGGCCGACGCGGCTGGACAGATGGTGTAGTTGTAGTGCCGAGGACAAGCCGTTCGTCCTATAACCGACTCGACTCGCGTCCGCCATTTCGGGCAACGCGGGTCAAGGTGCAGAATTTAGAGGAAAGAACCGAGAAGGTTCGGTTCTCCCGAGGAGGCCGCTCATGACCGCTCGCACCCCTGATGCCGAGCCGCTGCTGACCCCGGCTGAGGTCGCCACCATGTTCCGCGTCGACCCGAAGACGGTCACGCGCTGGGCGAAGGCCGGCAAGCTCACGTCGATCCGCACGCTCGGCGGGCACCGCCGCTACCGCGAGGCAGAGGTCCGCGCACTGCTCGCGGGCATTCCGCAGCAGCGCAGCGAGGCCTGAACAACTGAATAACCGGGCGAATCGGTGGGTCCCCCAACCCGCCGCGGCGCCCGGAATCCACAGCTCCAAGCGACGCGGGGACTGCCCCAACAGGCCCCTCACCCAAGCCGATCAGAGCGTCACCGGGCACCGAACCCGGGCAACTGAACAAGGGTGCGTCGTCGATCGCGCTGGACTCCGCCGGGTCCAGCGCGATCTTTTTTGTGCGCCGGTGGGGCGGGCCGGGCCGTCACTGCGGGGACTTGTGCGGGGACTTGTGCGGGGGGTGCTGCGCGGCCTTCCGGGGTCCCCCGCGCCGACCTCTCGGGGCAGTGCAATTGCACATATTAAATTGACCTGTTGTAGGAGAGGCGTAAGTACCTCACTTCCCAAAACTCATGCGGTGACACCCGTCACATACCACGCGGCTTGTTGCCTCTGGCGTATGTGCGCTAAAGAAACCGGGGGTTGGGAAGTGGGTCGGCCAGGTCACGCGGTGGCGGGACTCTGGTCCTCGAAGGGCTCGGCGGGCCGCTCGGGGGGCTGCGGGTCCTCCCCGGAGTCCGAGGGGCGCGGCGCCGAGTCCATCGCCAGGCGCAGCAGGTGGTGGCAGATCGGGCAGTGGCGGGTGAGATGCCGGTACGACGACGCGGCCGCCAGGTGCGCGCGGAGCAGGGCCCGCGTCTCGTGCCTCGCCGATGCCGCCATGGCTCACCTCCGGGAGACCGCACGGGCAGCGGCCCTGCCTTCTGGGGTACCGAGGGACACCGCCCCCGTCAAGACGCCCGGACGCCCGCCGGGAAGCGTCCCGGCCGCCCGCGGAGACCTCTCCGCCCTTTCCCCGCCGGAGCGCGCCCGCACGCCTCCGGGCTCGAACCCGCGCGTCCTGGCACGCACTCCGGCCCCGGGCGCGGACCCACGCCTCGGACGCGACTCGCACTCGGAGCACGACCCCTGCTCCCGGCTTCGGACGCGGAAGAGCCCGGGTCCGAAGACCCGGGCTCTTCCGGTACGCGGTCCTGACGGGATTTGAACCCGCGGCCTCCACCTTGACAGGGTGGCGAGCACTCCAAACTGCTCCACAGGACCAGGTTTCGCAGTGCGATTGGTGCGTTGCGCTGCGAGAAGAGACTGTACAGGAGGGTGGGCCCCGGGTCGAACTCACCCTGCGTACCGGACCCGTCACGCTCGATCCCGTCACGCGTAACCCGTCACGCGTAACCCGTCATGCGTACCGTCACGGCACCGCCGCGTCGATCGCCTTCACGATCCGCTTGTCCGAGACCGGATACGCCGTGCCCAGCGCGTGCGCGAAGTAGCTCACCCGCAGCTCCTCGATCATCCAGCGGATCTCCAGCACCTGCCGCGGCACCGGCCGGCCCTGCGGCATCTGCTCGAGCAGCCACGCGTACTCGTCCCGCATCTCCCGGACCTTCTCCATGCGGGTCGTGTCCCGCTGGACACCGGTCGGCATCTGCTGGAGACGCCGGTCCGCGGCCACCAGATAGCGCATCAGGTCCGGCAGCCGGCGCAGCCCCGCCTCCGTCACGAAGCCGGGCCGTACCAGCCCGTCCAGCTGCTCGCGCACGTCCTGGAGGTTCGGCAGCAGCGCGGGACTGCGTACGGCCTTCAGACGGCGCTCACAGGCCTGCCAGGCGGCCAGCACCTGCTGCACCTGGCCCACCGCGCGGACCGTCGTGTCGACGATCTCCGCGCGGACCTTGTCGTACAGCTTCCGGTACGACTCCTCGTCCCACACCGGTCCGCCGAAGTCCGCGATCAACCGGTCCGCGGCGGCCATGGCGCAGTCGTCGAACAACGCCTGGACCGAGCCGTGGGGATTCGCGGACAACGCCAGTTTCTGAGCGTTCGTCAGGCGATCGCTCGCGAACTTCGCCGGATTGACCGGGATGTTGCGCAGGATCAGCCGACGCGTGCCCTTCCACATCGCCTCCGCCTGCTCGGCCTCCGTGTCGAAGAGGCGGACCGAGACCGTGTCACCGTCGTCGACCAGCGCCGGATACGCCTTGACCGGCTGGCCGGCGCGGCGGGTCTCGAAGACCCGGGTCAGCGTCCCGATCGACCAGTCGGTCAGACCCGTGCGCTCCAGCGCCTCACCGCCCCGGCGCTCCGCCGTGGCCGCGGCCGCCTGCGACAGCGCCTTGCGGGCCTTCGGGCGCAGCCTGAGCTTCAGTGACTCCAGATCCTTGTCCTCGGCCAGCTTGCGACGCCGCTCGTCGACGATCCTGAAGGTGATCCTCAGATGGTCGGGGACCTTCGACCAGTCGAAGTCGTCCGCGTCGAACGGCACCCCGACCATGCGCTTCAGCTCCCGCGCCATGGTGGTCGTCAGCGGCTCCTGGAGCGGTACCGCCCGTTCCAGGAACGCCTTCGCGTAGTTCGGCGCGGGCACGTAGTTGCGCCGGATCGGCTTGGGGAGACTGCGGATCAGCTCCGTCACGACCTCCTCGCGAAGACCCGGGATCTGCCAGTCGAAGCCCTCGTCGGTGACCTGGTTGAGCACCTGGAGCGGGATGTGCACGGTCACGCCGTCCGCGTCCGCTCCCGGCTCGAACTGGTACGTCACCCGGAACGTGAGCGGCCCCTGGCGCCAGGAGTCCGGATAGTCCGCCTTGGTGACCTCCTCCGCCGACTCACGGATGAGCATCTCGCGCTCGAAGTCGAGGAAGTCGGGCTGCTCGTGCCGCTTGCGCTTCCACCAGGAGTCGAAGTGGGCACCCGACACCACGTGGTCCGGGACCCGCCGGTCGTAGAAGTCGAACAGCGTCTCGTCGTCCACCACGATGTCCCGGCGGCGCGCCCGGTGCTCCAACTCCTCCACCTCACTGAGGAGTCTGCGGTTGTCGGCGAAGAACTTGTGGTGCGTGCGCCAGTCACCCTCGACGAGCGCGTGGCGGATGAACAGCTCACGGCTGACCTCGGGGTCGATCCGGCCGTAGTTCACCTTGCGCTGTGCCACGATCGGCACGCCGTACAGCGTGACCTTCTCGTAGGCCATCACCGCCGCCTGGTCCTTCTCCCAGTGCGGCTCGCTGTACGTGCGCTTGAGCAGGTGCCCGGCGAGGGGCTCGACCCACTCCGGCTCGATCTTCGCGTTGACCCGGGCCCAGAGACGACTGGTCTCCACCAGCTCGGCCGACATCACGAACCGCGGCTGCTTCTTGAACAGCGCCGAACCGGGAAAGATCGCGAACTTCGCGTTACGAGCACCGAGGTACTCGTTCTTGTTGCCGTCCTTGACGTCCTTCATGCCGATGTGCGAGAGCAGACCGGCCAGGAGGGAGACGTGCACGCGGTCGGCGGGGGCGTCCTGGTCGCTGAGGTGGATGCCCATCTGCTTGGCCACCGTGCGCAACTGCGTGTAGATGTCCTGCCACTCGCGGATGCGCAGGAAGTTCAAATACTCCTGCTTGCACATCCGGCGGAAGGAGGACGACCCGCGCTCCTTCTGCTGCTCGCGGATGTACCGCCAGAGACGGAGATAGGCGAGGAAATCGCTCGTCTCGTCCTTGAAGCGGGCGTGCTGCTGGTCGGCCTGGGTCTGCTTGTCCGCCGGACGCTCACGCGGGTCCTGGATGGACAGCGCCGCGGCGATCACCATCACCTCGCGCACACAGCCGTTGCGGTCCGCCTCCAGCACCATGCGGGCCAGACGCGGGTCGACGGGCAGCTGGGCCAGCTTGCGGCCGGTCTCGGTGAGCCGCTTGCGCGGGTCCTTCTGGGCCGGGTCGAGCGCGCCGAGCTCCTGGAGCAACTGCACACCGTCGCGGATGTTGCGATGGTCCGGCGGGTCGATGAACGGGAACTTCTCGATGTCCCCCAGGCCGGCCGCGGTCATCTGGAGGATGACCGAAGCGAGGTTGGTGCGCAGGATCTCCGCGTCCGTGAACTCCGGGCGGGCCTCGAAGTCCTCCTCGCTGTACAGGCGGATGCAGATGCCGTCCGACGTACGACCACAGCGGCCCTTGCGCTGGTTGGCACTGGCCTGCGAGACCGGCTCGATGGGCAGGCGCTGCACCTTGGTGCGGTGGCTGTAGCGGGAGATGCGGGCGAAGCCGGGGTCGATGACGTACTTGATGCCCGGGACGGTGAGGGACGTCTCGGCGACGTTGGTCGCCAGGACGATCCGCCGTCCGCTGTGCTGCTGGAAGACGCGGTGCTGCTCGGCGTGCGACAGGCGGGCGTACAGCGGCAGGATCTCGGTGGACCGGTACTGCTTCCTGGTGAGCGCGTCCGCCGTGTCGCGGATCTCCCGCTCGCCGGAGAGGAAGACCAGGATGTCCCCCGGCCCCTCCGCCACCAGCTCCTCGACGGCGTCCGTGATCGCGGTGATCTGGTCGCGGTCGGTGTCGTCGGAGTCCTCCTCCAGCAGCGGGCGGTAGCGGACCTCGACGGGATAGGTGCGACCGCTGACCTCGATGACCGGGGCGTCGCCGAAGTGCCGGGAGAAGCGCTCCGGGTCGATCGTCGCGGAGGTGATGACGACCTTGAGGTCGGGACGCCTGGGCAGGAGCTGGGCCAGGTAACCCAGCAGGAAGTCGATGTTGAGGGACCGCTCGTGGGCCTCGTCGATGATGATCGTGTCGTAGGCGCGCAGCTCGCGGTCGGTCTGGATCTCGGCGAGCAGGATGCCGTCGGTCATCAGCTTGATGAAGGTGGCGTCCGGGTTCACCTGGTCGGTGAAGCGCACCTTCCAGCCGACGGCCTCCCCCAGCGGCGTGTCCAGTTCCTCCGCCACACGCTCGGCCACGGTGCGGGCGGCGATGCGGCGGGGCTGGGTGTGCCCGATCATGCCGCGCACACCGCGTCCCAGCTCGAGGCAGATCTTGGGGATCTGCGTGGTCTTCCCGGACCCGGTCTCACCGGCGACGATCACGACCTGGTGGTCGCGGATGGCGTCGGCGATCGCGTCCTTCTTCTGGCTGACGGGCAGCTGCTCCGGGTACCGGACCTCGGGCACGCGAGCCCGTCGGCCGGTCATCCGCTCCTCGGCCCTGACGACCTCCGCCTCGATCTCGGCGAGAACGGTGGCCCGGGCCTCCGGCTTGCGAATCTTGCGTGCGCCTTCCAGCCTGCGCCCGAGCCGGTGCGCGTCACGCAACGACAGCTCGGTCAGACGGGGGGCCAGGGCGCCGACGGCGGGGGTGGGGGCGGGGTGCGTGGACATACGGGATCCAGGATCTCATCCTCGGGAAATTCGTGGCTAACGGTTTTGCCGACGTACGAAAACACCCCCTCCGGGATCCCGGAGGGGTGGTAGCGAGCGAGGGACAGATAGTGGAGCTCTGAGCGCGGTCGCCTGCCGACCGACGGTGAGGAGGACGACGCCGGTTGCAGTCGTGCCGGCGATCGTCGCCATGGCTGCCGCCCGGTCGGGCTGCACAGCTCCAGCGAAAATACTGACACTCGAAGTCACGCCGACAAGCGTGACGCCCGAAGCGACCAACCAATTGCGCCTACCGGGAGTGACATCCGTCTCACTCGGCAGGGGGCGGGCGGTCGTCACTGCAGTGCCACACGGGTATGACCTCTGGTGTCGCGACAATGTCCGGCGGCCCTCTTGTTGGTAGCAGGGGGCCTCAGCCTTGCCCAGGGCAGGCTGCGGCCGTGGGCCGGCGGTAGCGCCGTCGGTGGCGCTGAGACCAATTGATGGGCACTGGCAGCCCAACGGTCGAGAAACGTGTGCTGCACCACAGTTGTCGTCTCTTCCGCCCGAAGTGCAGTGTGGCGGGCCCGCCGCCGCGCGCTCGCCGCCGCCTCGCCCTGCTCAACCAGGGCGCCGGCGCGAGCGTGCCGGGGGTGCGGCATGAGGGCCAAGACCGCTCTGCCAGCCGTCGCGATGACGGCCGTGTCCATGGTGCCGGCCGTCGCCTGGCTCCCGCTCGCCGTCAAGGCCCCGTGGCTCGTGCACGCGATGTGGGAGCGCACCGCGCTCACCCCGTCGCGCTGGACGCGATCCGGGGAATTCAGCAGGAGGCCCGCGACGAGGCGGCCGTGGCCCGCGCCTGGCTGCGGGCGGAAGCCGCGACCGAGGAGACTCGGCTGACACCGCAGTTGGTCAAACCCAAGACGCTCGCCTCGGTCCGCACCGTTCCGCTTCCGCCGGATGTCGTGAAGGCGCTCACAGAGCATCGTGAGCGTCAAGCACAGGAGCAAGCAGCGGCTGGCACGGCTTGGAAGGAACACGGGCTCGTCTTCACGTCCCGCATCGGGAGCCCACTGGAACCGGACAACCTACGCCGCTGGAGCTGGTATCCGCTGCGGCAGCGCATCGGAATCAATCTCCGCTTCCATGATCGGCGCCAGTCGGCTTTCTCGCTACTACTCGACCTCGGAGCGCCACCACACATCGTGCGACAGATCGTCGGTCACAGCGATATCGGTGTGATGATGAAAATCTACGCCAGCGTCTATGGAGGAAGCAACGTAAGGCCCTGAGGAAGCTGAGCGACTATCTGTACTGAGGTCTGTATGCACGGATGACGCCGCGGTAAGTCAACCGTGATCGGCTGGAGCGCCAGACGCTTGACGTACCGGCCCACCCTGTCGAGGTGAAACGATCATCCATCGCATCCGAGGTATCTGCAGTTTCATGTGATCACTCTGAGCTCATATTTAACGTCCTGCTCATTGTGTAACTGCATGTGTCTTAATGACTCAAAGTAGCCTTGAGGCCAATGCCCTCCGAACGGGGGATGGGGCGTTCCTTATTGACTGCCTCGGTGTCCGGCAACAGAATTTTGTCGCCGAGCTTATTAGGGGGCTTCGTGGCAGAACGAACAGCAACAAATGACCCGCGATGGAACTTGGCAGCGCAACGTTCCGCTGTTGACGGCGACTTCAGGGCCAGGCTCTTGAGTGATCCGCAGACCGCTCTTGCTGAAATGGGTATTGAGGTCGGCGGGCTGAAGTTGATCGTCGAGGAGTATAAGGACGACACCCTGATTCTGGTATTGCCGCCTCTGCTTTCTCGGCGATCTTCCGAAGGGGCTGGAGGCGAAGGCGGTCCGTACTCAACGCCGAGATCACCAGAGCTTGTGGCTCCCGCCATGTGCGCTCTGTCGGAGCCGGATGACGACCGTGTCGTGTACGGGCAGCAGAAGTGAGGGGGCGGAATGGCGCAAGTCGCAAATAACTTCTGGGGTGTCGTCATCATCCTGGAGCACGAGGACGTCGACACGGTGGTGACTCTGGCTAAAGAAGGTGCAAGCCTTTCAGCCTTCATAGCCGCGGCACTTCCTGGCCTGGGTACAGCGATTGCAGGGGGAGTGACTGCTTACCTCACTGCAGAGGCGGCCCTGATCTCCAGCCTCGACAACGGGAACGGTGTCTACTTGACAACGCCCTATTGGGCGCCAGGTATCTTCGTTCCCACGTCACGCCCTCTCGAAAAGATCGGACTCCCTCCTGATTGGGCGAAGAGGAGCAGTGGGAAGTTCCGGACCGAAGACTCGTCTGATCTGCTGTCCTACGACATTCAACCCAATGCCGTTGGGTCGGATGCGGTCGAGTTCAAATTGACAGCGCAAAGAGCAGACATGTGGTGGAAAACGCTAGTCCTTCGAGACGGGGAAGGAGGTAGTTGGAATATCACTATCGACCCGTCTGGGGGAGTGATGGAAGCGCACAATGGCCTATGGGCACATCAAGTGAACAACGGTCAAGCGCTATCACTGTACAAACCGAAACAGTTCGGGCTGAGTACCTGGGTGTTGGACATATTGCACCTAGAAAATCTCACCGCCGGCAGAAGGGTCACCTTCACATGGCTTCAGTCTTGAGCCCAGCTTGGAGCCGGCCGCGTGACTGTCTCGCGGCGTGCGTTACGTCCTGAAGGATGGGCACGGTCCGAGTCGGTCGGCGAAGATCGCAGGGTCGGACGTCTCCGTTGGCGGACGCGTTGGCGTAGTCGACACAAGGACACCCCCTCCGGATGGTCCCGGAGGGGGTGTTTGCCCTGATCGGGCAGTGGTGGCTGGGGCCGGGGTCGAACCGGCGACCTTCCGCTTTTCAGGCGGACGCTCGTACCAACTGAGCTACCCAGCCACGAGGTTTCACGTGAAACCTCAGCGGTCCTGACGGGATTTGAACCCGCGGCCTCCACCTTGACAGGGTGGCGAGCACTCCAAACTGCTCCACAGGACCAAGCTTCGTACGACAGTGTCGCACAGGGTGGTGCGTGCCCCCAACGGGATTCGAACCCGTGCTACCGCCTTGAAAGGGCGGCGTCCTAGGCCGCTAGACGATGAGGGCTATCGGCCCGCCTGGGCGCTTCTCAGCGCGTCGGGGACGTGAGAAGCATATGGGATGGGGGGAGGGTTCGCCAAAACGGTTTACGGCGCGGTGGGCGAGGGGGCCGAGGAGGGGCTCTGCGAGGGACTGGGGGACGGTGTGGCCGCGCCCGGTTCGTTCTCCTCCGCCAGGTGGCGGCTGACCTCCGCCGTCGTCAGGCCCAGACCGCCCAGCTCGATCGAGTCCCAGGCCTGGAGACTGCGGGTGTCGCGGTCGAAGTAGAGGATCGACGCCTCGATGGGGTCGGGGTACTTGCCCTCCACCGCGCGCAGACCGCTGCCGCCGGTGGAACCCTCCACGCGGAGCCGGGTGCCGTACTTCATGACCTCCGTCTCCTCGTGGTGGATGTGGCCGGCCAGAACCAGGGGAACTGTGCCGTCGACCTCGCGGGCGGCCGAGGGTTCGTGCGCGACGGCCACGTCGACGGGTGTTCCGGTGGCCCGCTGGTCGCGCAGGGCGGAGGCGAGGCGGGCGCCCGCCAGCTCCTGGGACGGTTCGCTCCCCGGTGCCTTCGAGCGGTCCGGGGTGAACTGCGGATCGCCGATGCCGGCGAAGCGCAGGCCGGCGACGGTCCTGGCGCGCCCGTCGTCGAGGACGTGGACGTTCTTCATGCGCTGCAGATAGCGCTGGGTGACCAGGGAGTCGTGGTTGCCGCGGACCCAGACGTAGGGGGCGCCGAGGTCCTCGATCGGGTCGAGGAAGCCGTTCTCGGCCGCCGTGCCGTGGTCCATGGTGTCGCCGGAGTCGACGATCACGTCCACCTGGTACTGCTCCACCAGGGAGGCGATGATCTTCCAGCTGGCCGGGTTGAGGTGGATGTCGGACACGTGCAGCACCCGGATCGTGCTCGGGTCCGGCTGGTACGCGGGGAGTGTGGTGGTGGCGTCGTACAGCTTCGTCACGTTGGTCACCAGGCGGGCCAGCTCCTTCTGGTAGACGTCGAACTCGGTGACGATGCTGCGGGCGTTGCCGACCAGGGAGGGCGCGGAGGAGAGCAGCCCCGAGAACCGGGGTTCCAGGACCGACTCGGGGTTCCAGGTGGCGTACGCGGTGCCGCCCGAGGCGGCCAGGAGGCCGAGCGCGAGTCCGCCGGCGGCCAGGGCGCGGCGGGGGCGGCGGTAGACGGCGAGGCCGAGGGCGGTGGCGCCGGTGACGACGGCGACGCAGGAGCGCACGGCCAGGTCGGCGGTGCCGTGTTCGACGTCCCGGGTGACTTCGTCCTGGAGGCCGGAGAGGCGCTCCGGGTGGTCGACGAGGGCCTGGGAGCGGTCGGGGTCGAGCTGGTCGACGTTCACGTCGAGGCGGACCGGGGCGATGTGGCTGTCCAGCTGGAGGGCGCCCAGGGGCGAGATGTTGATCTTCGTGCCGCCGGTGAGGGACGGGCGCAGGGTCATGGTGGTGTTCATGGGCCCGACCGGGACCCGCACGTTGCCCACGACCAGGAGGCCGAGCCAGGCGCCCAGGAGCACCACGGTGACCAGGCCGAGGGCGCGGGTCCAGGGGTGCGGCTGAGTGGTGAGCGCGACGGGGGCGGGGGCGGGCCGGCGGGTGCGGTAGGTGTCGGCGAGGGCGAGCGGTGCCCTGCGGACGCGGTGTCGGATCTTCACGAGGATGTTCGGGGTGGCGGCGGGGACGCGGGCCATTGATCCCGTATGCCCAAGTCGGGAGCCGGATATGCGAGGTGGCCGCCGGACTCGTACGGACGGGTCGTGCCCGACAATGGCTCTGTGCTGGAGATGACGCGCGAGGAGTTCGAGGAGCTGGTCGCCGAGGCGCTCGACCGGATCCCGCCGGAGCTGACGCGGCTCATGGACAACGTGGCGGTGTTCGTCGAGGACGAGCCCCCGGCGGACGACCCCGAGCTGCTCGGGCTCTACGAGGGAACGCCGCTGACCGAACGGGGCGAGTGGTATGCGGGGGTGCTGCCGGACCGGATCACGATCTACCGGGGACCCACGCTGAGGATCTGTGAATCGCGGGAGGACGTCGTCGCCGAGACGGAGATCACCGTGGTGCACGAGATCGCACACCACTTCGGGATCGACGACGCCCGGCTGCACGCCCTCGGCTACGGATAGGCCGTTCGCGTGTCTTCTGCCGGGCGGCGGGAGTTGGGCAGGTCGACCCTGTACTCCACCCGGAGGTGGCCCCGTGCGCCGCTTGTACGTACCTGTCCGCCTGGCCGCCACGGTCGTGGCCGTCACCGCTGCCGCCGGCTGCATGAGCGTCGGTGAGGACGGCGCCGACGGGAGCGGCGGGCCGTCGCACTCCACGGGCCGGTCGGGCGGTGACGCGCCGGACGGAAGTTCGGCGGTGGGCGGCGGCGGGCCGGGGTACGGACCCGCGGCGGCCGGTGGTGAGCGCGGGGACCACGCCCCGCACGGCAAGGACGGCAAGGACGGCAAGGGCGAGGGAAAGCACCGGGGCGAGGGGCGAGGTGCGGCGCGGGAGGCGCCGTCGGCCGGGGAGCCCCAGGCGCCGGGGAGGAGCCGGTCGGGGCGGCCCGACGACGGGTCGCGGGGGCCCGGTGGGCCGCCCCCCGACGACCGTCCCGTGCCGTCGGCGCCCGGCCGTCCGTCCGAGCCGGAGCCGACGCCGACGCCACCGGAGCCGTCCTCGCCACCCCAGCCGACCCAGGCGGAGCCGTCGTCCTCGGCACACGAGCCGCCGGGGACCCAGTTGGCGCAACTGGAGCCGGCCCCGCAGGCGGGGGCGCCGGTCTGATCGGATCCGCCGCTGACCTTCGGTTTCGTCCCGGAGGCGGGCTTGCGTCCTGCGGTCGACGGGGTCGGGTCGGGAGACTCGGTTTGCTTTTGAGGCCCCAGGGTGCGTATGGTGGCAGATCGTTTGATCCTATTTGCCCGGCGCCATCGCAGAGCGCGCCGTGTGGCGCGTACTCTCCCTTGCCGTGGTGGACCGCATCGAGGCGGTCGTATTGCGAATCGCGAATCACGGAGTTGACGGGCGCGTGCCGACTCGAGACTCCGGAAGGTTTCGCATTCGCATGTCCATCACCAGTACTGATCACGTCGTCGTGCCCGAGAACACCGAGGACACCGACACCACCCCCGAGGTCACCTTCGCCGACCTCGGGCTGCCCGAGGGTGTCGTGCGCAAGCTGGCGCAGAACGGTGTGACCACCCCCTTCCCGATCCAGGCCGCGACCATCCCGGACGCCCTGGTCGGCAAGGACATCCTGGGCCGGGGTCGCACCGGCTCCGGCAAGACCCTCTCCTTCGGTCTGCCGACCCTGGCCACGCTGGCCGGGGGCCGCACCGACAAGCACAAGCCGCGGGCCGTCATCCTCACGCCGACGCGTGAGCTGGCCATGCAGGTCGCCGACGCGCTCCAGCCGTACGGCGACGTCCTGGGCCTGAAGATGAAGGTCGTCTGCGGCGGTACCTCCATGGGCAACCAGATCTACGCCCTGGAGCGGGGCGTCGACATCCTCGTCGCCACGCCGGGCCGTCTGCGCGACATCATCAACCGCGGCGCGTGCTCCCTGGAGAACGTGCAGATCGCGGTCCTCGACGAGGCCGACCAGATGTCCGACCTGGGCTTCCTGCCCGAGGTCACCGAGCTGCTCGACCAGGTCCCGGCGGGCGGTCAGCGCATGCTGTTCTCCGCGACGATGGAGAACGAGATCAAGACCCTCGTCGACCGGTACCTCGACGACCCGGTCAGCCACGAGGTCGACGCGGCGCAGGGCGCGGTGACGACCATGTCGCACCACATCCTCGTCGTGAAGCCCAAGGACAAGGCCCCGGTCACCGCCGCCATCGCCTCCCGCAAGGGCCGCACGATCATCTTCGTCCGCACCCAGCTGGGCGCCGACCGCGTCGCCGAGCAGCTGCGTGACGCCGGGGTGAAGGCCGACGCGCTGCACGGCGGGATGACGCAGGGCGCCCGCACCCGGACGCTGGCCGACTTCAAGGACGGGTACGTCAATGTCCTCGTCGCCACCGACGTCGCCGCGCGCGGCATCCACGTCGACGGCATCGACCTGGTCCTGAACGTGGACCCGGCCGGCGACCACAAGGACTACCTGCACCGCGCCGGTCGTACCGCGCGTGCCGGTCGTACGGGCACCGTCGTCTCCCTGTCCCTGCCGCACCAGCGGCGCCAGATCTTCCGCCTGATGGAGGATGCGGGTGTCGACGCCACGCGCCACATCATCCAGGGCGGCGCCGCCTTCGAGCCGGAGGTCGCCGAGATCACGGGCGCCCGGTCGATGACCGAGGTGCAGGCCGAGTCAGCGGGCAATGCCGCGCAGCAGGCCGAGCGCGAGGTCGCCCAGCTCACCAAGGAGCTGGAGCGCGCCCAGCGCCGCGCGGCCGAGCTGCGGGAGGAGGCCGACCGGCTGCTCGCCCGGGTCGCGCGCGAGCGCGGTGAGGACCCCGAGGCGGTGCTCGCGGAGGCGGCGGAGACCGTCGAGGCGCCGGTCGACGCGCCGGCCGAGGCCGAGGTGTCGCTGCCGGGTCAGCCGACGGCGCGGGACGTTGAGCGGTCCGAGCGGTTCGAGCGCCCGGAGCGCACGGAGGCTTCGGCGCCGTACGAGCGGCGCGAGCGCCGTGACGACCGGGGTGACCGTGGCGGCTTCCGCCGTGACGACCGGGGGGAGCGCGGTGGTCGTTCCTTCGAGCGCCGTGACGACCGTGGCGGGTTCAACCGCGACCGTGACCGTGGCGAGCGCGGCGGGTTCCGCCGTGACGACCGGGGTGAGCGCCGTGACGACCGCGGCGGGCGTTCCTTCGACCGCGACCGCGGCTTCGAACGCCGTGACGACCGTGGCGGGTTCCGCCGTGACGACCGCGGCGGCCGTTCCTTCGAGCGCCGTGACGACCGTGGCGAGCGCGGCGGGTTCCGCCGTGACGACCGGGGTGAGCGCCGTGACGACCGCGGCGGGCGTTCCTTCGACCGCGACCGCGGCTTCGAACGCCGTGACGACCGTGGCGGGTTCAACCGCGACCGCGACCGCGGCGAGCGCGGCGGCTTCCGCCGGGACGAGCGCGGTGGCCACCGGGGCAGCGACCGCCCCTTCAACCGTGACCGCCAGGGCGACCGCCCCGGTTTCCGTACCGGCGCCCACGACCGCCCGTACGGTCGTCGTGACGACCACCGCGGCGGTGGCTCGTTCGGCCGCCGCGAGGACAAGCCGCGCTGGAAGCGCAACGGCTGAGGTCTCCTGACCGACCCGACCGGAAGGGCCCGCACGACACCCGTCGCGCGGGCCCTTCCGCGTGCGGTCCGGGACACGTCGGGGGCCGCCTCTGCCGATACCCGATCGGAGACAGGGCCACGTCCGGCTATGCTCGTGGAGGCAACATCGCCAGGGGCCCTTAGCTCAATTGGCAGAGCAGTGGACTTTTAATCCATTGGTTGTGGGTTCGAGTCCCACAGGGCCTACCGGTGGCGGGTGGGGCTTCGGCCTGCGATCCGCCGAGCAGCGCCTGACGCGACCTCGGTCGGGTCGGGCGCTGCGTCGTTTTCCGGGTCGGCCGATCGCCGCTCACGTCCTGGTGGGTTCGTCAGGCGGCTGCGGCGTCCCACCCGTCGTGAGGCGGTGGTAGGCCGCGCGGGCGTGGGCCAGCCGGGAGAGGGTCGTGCCGAGGAGAGTCGCACCGAGCAGGCAGGCGAGCCAGAAGGTGTCCCGGGGGGCGGCCCAGCTCAGGACGCCCGCGGGCGGGATGGCGAAGCCGTTGAGGAACAGCCAGCACAGGACGGCCGTGCCGGGGGCCGCGGCGAACCGGGAGCGCACGCCCAGCAGGGCCGCCAGCAGGGACAGGGCGGTCAGGGCGAGGCCCGGCCGGTCCGTGCCGACGAGCGCGTTCAGAAGCGCCACCAGCGCCAGCGCGCCGCCGAAGGCGCCGGACCACACCAGCGGGGTGGTGAGAGGCTGGGGGACCGGCCTCGATCCGGTGCCCAGGGTCACCCACTCGATCATGCGCACGCTCCCTTCCGTCCAGAGCGGATTTTTCCACTGCCGTCGGCATGGCATCGCGGGCCGCTCCGGTGCGTGGTGCGCGGGCCGCCTCGCCGGGTGCTCGCCAGGGTGGCAGCAAGGGGGATGCGCAGGAACGGTCAAATGAGCCACCCGCGGTCCGGATCGGCGGAAGCGGGGAGAGGGGAGAGGGGCAGGGACCGGCCCTGTCCGTCAGGTGCGTGGTCGTCGGGGCTCGCGCGGCGCTCCCGGGGGGTCCGGGTCGCAGAGCTGGAGGGCGATTCCACTGAGGACCAGACCCGTCGCCATGAGCAGCCCGTCGGCCAGGACGACGCCCGCGATGATCAGGGCCACGCCGGTCGCCAGAGCCCACCGGGCGCCCGTGCGCCGGGACTCCCGGGGGCGGGCGGGGCGGCCGGGTGCCGGGGAGCGGGCGGAGCCGTCGTCCCGGCGCTCCGACCGGGCGGCGGGATCGACGAGTCGCTCGTCGTCGGACTGGGGCACGGCTCCTCCTTCCCGGCCGGTGACGGGCCGGTGACACCCTCGCGCGCACCGGGCCCGCAACTCCTGGGATAACGGGGCGGGTTCGGCCGGTCGAGTACGGCCGACGGATCCGGGCACTCAAACTCGGGTGCGTACCAAGGAGCTTGCCCGGGCAGAGGTGCCGCCACCCGTACCGGGTGCCCGCTACCGGGCAGGCGCCGCGGCGGTGCGTCCACCGGGGACGTGGGTGCGCGTTCAGCGTCGTCCACGTCCTGTCCGCGCCATCGGGGCCGGCCCCCATTCGTCCCTGGTTCCGGTCCCTACGGGACGTCGTCGCGTCCGGTCCCAGCGACGGCGGGATGGGGGCCTGGACGGATGGCATACGGGTTGCGCGGCGTCCGGGCCGGGACACGACGGCCCGCCCGAGCACTCCCGGTCGGTGGGCCGTCACCGGCTCCGCCGCACCGGGAGCCGACCGTCGCGCGTCTTCTTCGTCTTCCTCACCTTGGTCTTCACCTCCGTTTTCATCACCGGTGAGCCGGGCCGAAGGGCGGACGAGCCGACGGGCGAAGCCGCCGAAGGGCGGACGAGCCGACGGGCCGGTGAACGGCGCACGTCCCGCGGCAGCTCGCGACGGTCGATCCATCCCGCCCCGCCGGGCCCGGCCGTGACGCAGACTTGAACCGCGTGGCCCCCGGGCCCCGTTCTCGTCCGCCGTCCCGCTTGGAGTGCGTCGATGCCCCGTCCGTACGTCCTGCTGTCCGCCGCCGTCTCCCTGGACGGGTATCTGGACGACACCGGCCCCGAGCGGCTGCTGCTCTCCAGCGCGGCCGACTTCGACCGGGTCGACGAGGTGCGGGCGTCCGTCGACGCGATCCTGGTCGGCGCCGGCACCATCCGCGCCGACAACCCCCGGCTTCTGGTCAACTCGCCCGAGCGACGGGCCGCCCGGGTGGCCGAGGGACGGGCCGAGTACCCGCTCAAGGTCACCGTCAGCGGGTCCGGCGCACTCGACCCGGCGGCCGTGTTCTGGCACACGGGCGGCGAGAAGGTGCTTTACACGACCGACAAGGGAGCCGACCGCGCCCGCGCGCTCGGTCTCGGCGCCGGCATCGTCCCGCTCGGCCCCGAGCTCGACTGGCGGCGGCTCCTCGCGCACCTGCACGACGAGCGGGGCGTCCGGCGACTCATGGTCGAGGGCGGCGGGGTCATCCACACCCAGCTGCTCACCCAGGGCCTCGCCGACGAACTCCAGCTGGTCCTCGCCCCGCTCTTCGTCGGCGACCCGGACGCCCCCCGCCTCTTCGGCCCCGGCAGCTACCAGGGCGGCCGGCTGCGGCTGCTGGAGACCCGTCAGATCGGCGACGTCGTCCTGATGCGGTACCGGCCCACCGCGCCCGGCACCGGCGCAGCCGCCTCGGCCGCGGACCACCACTGGTTGGCCCTCGCCTGCGAGCTGGCGGCCGAGTGCCCGCCCTCGCGGACGGCGTTCAGCGTCGGGGCGGTGGTGGTCGCGGCCGACGGCACGGAGCTGGCCCGCGGGTACTCCCGCGAGGGCGGGGACGCCGTGGCGCACGCCGAGGAGGCCGCGCTCGCCAAGGTCGACCCCACGGACCCCCGGCTCGCCACCGCCACGGTGTACAGCAGCCTGGAGCCCTGCGCACGCCGCGCGTCCCGGCCCGCGCCGTGCGCCCGGCTGATCCTGGAGGCCGGAGTGCGACGGGTGGTGACCGCCTGGCGCGAGCCGGACACGTTCGTGGCCGGTGCCGACGGGACCGGGGTGCTGGTCGGTGGGGGTGCGACCGTTGTGCTCCTGCCCGAGTACGAAGAGCGGGCCAAGGCGCCGAACAGGCATCTGGTGGGGCCGTGATCAACGGGTGTGCCGGGGGTGCCGTGGATGGCGTACACTGGTGTTCACCGACGCGGGGTGGAGCAGCTCGGTAGCTCGCTGGGCTCATAACCCAGAGGTCGCAGGTTCAAATCCTGTCCCCGCTACTGAAGGCCGAGGGCCGGAATCCGAAAGGGTTCCGGCCCTCGGTGCGTCTGTCCTCCGTGTCTCAGCTCACCACGCGTGTCTTTGTCTCAGCTCACCACGCGTGTCCTGCCCACCACGAGAGAACCCTCGGCACCGTGGGTGCCGAGGGCTTCGTCGTGCGTGGGTGGGTTACGCCGCCGCGCAGTTCGGGCACACGCCGCGGTAGGTCACCTCGACGTCCGAGACGGCGAAGCCGAAGCGCTCCGAGTCGGGGAGGTCGGCCAGCGGGTTGCCCGTCGGGTGGACGTCGCGGATCGCGCCGCACTGGGCGCACACCAAGTGGTGGTGCGGCCGGTGGGCGTTCGGGTCGTACCGCTTGGCCCGCTTGTCGGTGGCCACCTCCAGCACCTCGCCGAGGGAGACCAGCTCGCCCAGGGTGTTGTAGACGGTCGCCCGTGAGATCTCGGGCAGCTTGGCCACTGCCCTGGCGTGCACCTCGTCGGCCGTCAGGTGGACGTGTTCGCCGTCGAGGACCTCGGCCACGACGCGGCGCTGCGCGGTCATCCGCCATCCACGTCCGCGCAGTCGTTCCAGAAGGTCGCTCATACAGACCAGCCTAACAGCAGGGGGAACCAGGTCCCGAACGGGTGTGACTTTGGATCTTCACTTGACTTAGACATTGTCCATTGTAGGATCGGGAACGGCTTTAGCCAAGGGACAGGTTTGGTCAGTAATGACGCAGGAGGCGCACGTGACGCAGGGACCGCTCACTACGGAGGCCGGTGCTCCGGTAGCGGACAACCAGAACAGCGAGACCGCGGGCGTCGGCGGCCCCGTGCTCGTTCAGGATCAGCTCCTTCTCGAGAAGCTGGCCCACTTCAACCGTGAGCGCATCCCGGAGCGCGTGGTGCACGCCCGCGGTGCCGGCGCCTACGGCACCTTCACGGTCACCGCCGACGTGACGCCGTACACGCGTGCCGCGTTCCTCTCCGAGGTGGGCAAGCAGACCGAGGTCTTCCTGCGCTTCTCGACCGTGGCCGGGAACCTGGGGGCCGCGGACGCCGTGCGCGACCCGCGCGGTTTCGCGGTGAAGTTCTACACCGAGGAGGGCAACTACGACCTCGTCGGCAACAACACCCCGGTGTTCTTCATCCGGGACGCCATCAAGTTCCCCGATTTCATCCACACCCAGAAGCGCGACCCGTACACCGGCTCGCAGGAGGCGGACAACGTCTTCGACTTCTGGGGTCTGTCGCCGGAGTCCACGCACCAGGTGACATGGCTGTTCGGCGACCGGGGCATCCCGGCGTCCTACCGCCACATGGACGGCTTCGGCTCGCACACCTTCCAGTGGAACAACGAGGCCGGCGAGGCCTTCTGGGTCAAGTACCACTTCAAGACGGATCAGGGCATCAGGAACCTGACCGCCGAGGAGGCGGAGATCCTCGCGGGCAGGGACCCCGACTCCCACCAGCGGGACCTGCGCGAGGCCATCGAGCGAGGCGAGTACCCGTCCTGGACCGCCTACGTGCAGATCATGCCGGCGGCCGACGCGGCGACGTACCGCTTCAACCCGTTCGACCTGACCAAGGTCTGGCCGCACGCGGACTATCCGCTGATCGAGTTCGGCAGGTTGGAGCTCAACCGCAACCCGGAGAACATCTTCGCGGAGGTCGAGCAGTCCGTCTTCAGCCCCGCGCACTTCGTGCCGGGCATCGGTCCCTCGCCGGACAAGATGCTCCAGGGCCGCCTCTTCGCGTACGGCGACGCCCACCGCTACCGCGTCGGCATCAACGCCGACCACCTGCCGGTGAACCGTCCGCACGCCACCGAGGCGCGCACCCACTCCCGTGACGGCCACCTGTACGACGGCCGCCACAAGGGCGCGAAGAACTACGAGCCGAACAGCTTCGGCGGCCCGTTCCAGACGGACCGCCCGCTGTGGCAGCCCGTCCCGGTGGCCGGTGTCACCGGCGAGACGGTCACGTCCGTCCACGCCGAGGACAACGACTTCGTGCAGGCGGGCAACCTCTACCGGCTGATGACGGAGGACGAGCAGGAACGCCTGGTGAAGAACCTGGCCAACGCCCTCTCGGGCGTCACGCGCGACGACATCGCCGACCGCGCGATCAACAACTTCCGCCAGGCCGACGAGGACTTCGGCAAGCGGCTGGAGGTCGCGGTCCAGGCCCTGCGCGGCTGATTCCGGCGCTGGACCGCTTGCCGCAGCGGGCGGGCCGGGCTCCGACACGGGAGCCCGGCCCGTTTCGCGTGTACCGGTCAGGCCGGGGCCGGCTGTGCGGCAGCCTGCCGTACGGGCGCCCAGCAGCGGATGATGTCGCGCACCGAGACGATCCCGGCGGGCTCGCCCCGGTCGAGGACGATCAGGTGCCGGAACCCGCCGTGGGCCATGGCGCCGGCGGCCTCCTCCAGGGTCCAGGACGGCGCGGCGAAGACGACGTCGGTGGTGGTGTGGGCATGGGCGCGCTCGGAGTCGGGGTCCTGGCCCCGGCCCACGGAGTTGAGGACGTCCCGCTCGGTGAGGATGCCGATGCCGGTGCCGTCGGGGTCGAGCACCACGGCCGCGCCCACACTGCGTGCGGACATCAGGGCGGCGGCCTGGCGGAGGGTGTGGTCGGGGCCGATGGTGAGGACCACCGTGCTCATGGCGTCACGGACGAGCATGGGATGGAGCCACCTCCTACCGGAAACAGTGCGCTGCTGCGGACACGGGATCCGCTAGTTCACGGTTTCACAAATTCACAAGTGTGGGCGACTCTCAGGGTGGCAGGTAAAGCGGGGGTCAACAAGAGGGCGCGTGCGGCCGACCGGGGGCGCGCACGCGGGCCTCGTCCTGGCTCGTACCGCTGGTGTACCGCTCAGTACCGCTGGTTGAGATACCCCAGCAACTCGTCGTGCAGCAGGCCGTTCGACGCGGCGGCGTTGCCGCTGTGGGGACCGGGGCGGCCATCCAGGCCCGTGAAGGTGCCGCCGGCCTCCGTGACGACGATCGCGTTGGCCGCCATGTCCCACAGCGAGAGCTCCGGCTCCGCGCACATGTCGACCGAGCCCTCGGCGACCATCATGTACGGCCAGAAGTCACCGTACGCCCGGGTCCGCCACACCTCGCGGGTCAGGTCGAGGAAGCCGTCCAGCCGCCCCTGCTCCTCCCAGCCGCTGAGCGAGGAGTAAGCGAAGGAGGCGTCGGAGAGCTTCGAGACGCGGGACACCTGGAGTCGGGACGCCGAGGACAGGCTGCGCCCGCTGTAGGCCCCGTGCCCCTTCGCGGCCCACCAGCGGCGGCCGAGGGCGGGGGCGGAGACGACACCGACGACGGGCTGGAAGCCCCCCTCGCCGGCTTCCATCAGCGCGATGAGCGTGGCCCACACGGGCACGCCCCGCACGTAGTTCTTCGTGCCGTCGATCGGGTCGACCACCCACCGCCGGGGCCCGGTGCCCTCCACCCCGTACTCCTCGCCGAGCACCGCGTCCCTGGGCCTTGCGCGCTGGAGGTGGCCGCGGATGAGCTCCTCCGCGGCCTTGTCGGCCTCACTCACCGGCGTCATGTCCGGTTTGGTCTCCACCTTGAGGTCGAGGGCCTTGAACCGGTCCATCGTCGCGGCGTCGGCGGCGTCCGCGAGGACGTGGGCGAGACGCAGGTCATCGAGGTAGTCGGGCATGCAACGAACGGTATCCGCCGGGGTCGGTGCGGGGCCACCGGGGGACGGGGCCCCCGCGCCACCGCGACCGGGTGCGGCGGGAGGACCGGGGCGGGGAGTGGGGCACGAGTACCCATCCGCACTCCCGCACGCCCCACGCGACCCCTTGACAGTGCCCGGCACCCCGTCAAATCTGAACCGCAGAGTCGCTCGCTCATCCCCGAGGGAGGCGATGATGCCCGCAGCCCGGGAGTCTCTCCTGGACGCCGCCCACAGGGCGCTGGCGCTTCGGCCGTGGTCCGCGGTGCGGATGGTGGACGTGGCCGCGGCGGCCGGAGTGTCCCGGCAGACGCTGTACAACGAGTTCGGCAGCAAGGACGGCCTCGCCCGGGCGCTCGTCCGCAGAGAGGCCGACGGATACCTGGCCGGCGTCGACCGCGCCCTCACCGGCTCCACCGATCCCCGCGAACGGCTCACCGCGACCGCCGAGTGGACCGCCGCGACCGCCCGTGACAACGCCCTGGTCCGCGCCATGCTGACCGGATGCTGGAACGAGCGCCTGCCCGCACCGACCCTCGCGCGCGTGCCGTCCACCTCCGCCGTGCCCGCGCAGCGCCGCGCCGACGGCCCCCTGCCCTCACCCGGTGACTTCGTCGCCCTGGTCCGCGACCGCGCCGTCACCGCCCTGGCGGGCCCTGGGGTCCCCCGGGCCGACACCGCCGACCTCACCCGCTGCTGCGAACTGGTCGTCCGGCTCGCCCTGTCCTGCGTCACCGCCCCGCCCCCCGACGGCATCGCCGACCTGGTCCGCGGCGCCCTGCACCGACAGCCGGTCCCCTGAGGGCCGGGAGGACTCAGTGCGCCGAGCCGGACAGCTGCAGGCCGATCACCCCGACGATCACCAGCGTGATCGAGACGATCTTCAGGGTGGACACCAGGTCGTCGAGGAACACCATCCCGTAGATCGCCGTCCCCGCCGCCCCGATGCCGGTCCACACGGCGTACGCCGGGCCCACGTCCAGTTTCTTCAGCGACAGGGTCAGCAGCCCGAAGCTGCCGAGCGCGAACACGCAGAAGGCGATCGTCGGCCACAGCCGGGTGAAGCCGTGGGACAGCTTTAGGCTCACGGCGAAACCGGTCTCCAGCAACCCGGCCACTACGACCAGCAGCCACGCCATGTGTCGTCCTCCCGTATGCGCCAGGTGCGATTATGCACTTACCGTCCGCAGCCGACGCCAAACAACGCGAAGCCCACCGCGCTCCGGGTCAGTCCCCCTCGGCCCGCTCCCGCGTGGCCAGCAGCCGCCGCAGCGAGTACAGCCGCGCCGGATCCGCGTGGCCGTCCGCCACCCATGCGTCCAGCGCGCAGTCCGGCTCGTCGTGACTGCACGCGCGGGGACAGCCCTCGGTCCCCGGCTGCAGGTCGGGAAACGCGTGGATGACCCGGGACGGATCGATGTGCGCCAGCCCGAACGACCGCACGCCCGGCGTGTCCACGACCCAGCCCCGCGCCCCGGCCAGCGGCAGCGCCAGCGCCGACGTCGTGGTGTGCCGCCCCCGGCCGGTCACCGCGTTGACGTGACCGGTCGTACGCCGCCGCTCCTGCGGCACCAGCGCGTTGACCAGCGTGGTCTTGCCGACTCCGGAGTGCCCCACGAACGCCGTGATCCGGTCGTCCAGATGCTCGCGCACCCGGTCCGCCGCCCCGCCGCCGTCCAGTTCGTCCCGGCTGGTGACCACGTACGGGATGTCCAGGTCGCCGTAGAGCTCCAGGAGTTTGTCCGGCGGCGCGAGGTCCGACTTGGTCAGCACGAGGAGTGGCGTCAGCCCGCCGTCGTACGCCGCGACCAGGCAGCGGTCGATGAGGCGCGGGCGGGGTTCTGGATCGGCGAGGGCGGTGACGATGGCCAGCTGGTCCGCGTTGGCGACGACGACCCGCTCGTAGGGGTCGTCGTCGTCCGCGGTGCGGCGCAGCACCGAGGTCCGCTCGCCGATGCGCACGATCCGCGCGAGCGTGTCCTTCCGGCCGGACAGATCGCCCACGAGCGCCACCCGGTCACCGACCACCGCTGCCTTGCGCCCCAGCTCGCGCGCCTTCATCGCCATCACCACCCGGTCCTCCACCAGGCAGGTCAACCGGCCGCGGTCGACGGTGAGGACCATCCCCTCGGCGGCGTCCTCGTGCTTGGGCCGGATGTGTGTGCGCGGCCGGTTGCCCTTGCGGTTGGGGCGCGAACGGATGTCGTCCTCGTCGGTGTGCTTGCCGTAGCGGCGCATGGTGAACCCCTACGCCCCGAGCATCCCGGTCCACAGGTCGGGGAAGTCCGGCAGGGTCTTCGCCGTGGTCGCCACGTTCTCGATCTGCACGCCCTCGACCGCCAGGCCGATGATCGCGCCGGCGGTGGCCATGCGGTGGTCCTCGTAGGTGTGGAAGATCCCGCCGTGCAGCCGGCGCGGGCGGATGTGCAGACCGTCGGCGGTCTCGGTGACGTCGCCGCCGAGCTCGTTGATCTCCTTGGTCAGCGCGGCCAGGCGGTCCGTCTCGTGCAGCCGGAGGTGGGCCACGCCCCGCAGCGTCGACGGCGAGTCCGCGAGGGCGGCGACCGCGGCGATGCCGGGGGTCAGCTCGCCGACCTCGCCCAGGTCGACATCGATGCCGTGGACGGACCCGGAGCCGGTGAACACCAGGCCGTAGTCGGTCAGTTCGCAGGAGCCACCCATCTCGGTGAAGATCTCCCGCAGCCGGTCACCGGGCTGGGTGGTGCGCTCCGGCCAGTCCGGGACGACGACCCGGCCGCCGGTCACCAGCGCCGCCGCGAGGAAGGGCTGCGCGTTCGACAGGTCCGGCTCGACGACCAGGTCCCGGCCCAACAGGGCACCCGGGGTGACCCGCCAGACATTGGGCTCGCCGCCCGACTCGGGCGTGTCGACCTGGGCGCCGACCGAGCGCAGCATGTCGACCGTCATGCGGATGTGCGGCATCGACGGCAGGACCGCGCCGGTGTGCCGCACCTCCACGCCCTGGTTGAAGCGGGGCGCGGACAGCAGCAGGGCGCTGACGAACTGCGAGGACGACGACGCGTCGACCGACACGGTGCCGCCGTCCAGGGCCCCGCTTCCGTGCACGGTCATCGGCAGCGCGCCGCGGCCGTCGTCGTCGATCCGGGCGCCGAGCACCCGCAGTGCGTCGATCACGCCATTCAGGGGGCGTTCGTAGGAGCGGGGATCGCCGTCGAAGCGGACGGGCCCGTCGGCGAGCGCGGCGACCGGGGGGAGGAACCGCATCACGGTGCCGGCGTTGCCCACGTCGACGGTGGCCGGGCCGCGCAGATCGGTGGGCAGCACCCGCCAGGCCTCGCCGGTGCCGTCGGGGCCGACGCCCTCCTCGATCTCGACGCCCATGGCACGCAGCGCGCCCGCCATCAGCAGCGTGTCGCGGGAGCGCAGCGGCCGGCGCAGCCAGCCCGGCTCGGAGGCGAGGGCGGCGAGCACCAGGGCACGGTTGGTGACCGACTTGGACCCGGGCACGTGGACCGTCGCGTCGACGGCTCCGCTCGCGTGCGGGGCGGGCCAGAGGGCGGTGTGGGCATCGTTCGGGGCCATGGGGCCCACTTTAGTGGGCGGCGGTCGCGCGGGTACGGCGCCGTCGTCCGGCCGCCGGGGCGTTGTGGCTGGTGGCGCCCACGGGGTGGAGCCGCCGACGCGCCCGCCACTCGGGTTGACCGCTCACCACCCGAGCAGCCAGCGGCCCCCGCCCAGCAGCGAGCACAGCGACACCGCGTGGAACAGGAAGAACCACAGGCCCGCCGGCACGTGCGTCAGCCGGGACAGCTGGTCGGCGTCCGAGTCGCCCGCCCCGCCCCGGGCCCGCTTGGCCTGGAGCTCGAAGGCCGGGCGCACCCCGCCCAGCAGCAGGAACCACACCACCGCGTAGGCGAACGCCGCCTGCACCTGGGGTCCGGTCAGCCAGGACACCAGCACGAAGACGCCCCCGGTGACCAGCACGCTCAGCGCCCCGTAGGCGTTGCGGATCATCACCAGCATGGCGACCAGCAGCGCCGTCGCCAGCCACAGCAGCAGCGTGATGCGCCCGGCGCCCAGCAGCGCCGCGCCCCCCAAACCGAGGAGCGGGGGAGCGGTGTAGCCGGCGGCCGCGGTGAGGATCATGCCGATGCCGTGCGGCTTGCCCCGGCTGACGGTCAGGCCGCTGGTGTCCGAGTGCAGGCGTATCCCCGTCAGGGTGCGGCCGGTGAGCAGCGCCACGAGCCCGTGACCGCCCTCGTGGGCGATGGTGATGGCGTTGCGGGAAAGCCGCCACGGCCGGTGCGGGACCACGACGGCGAGCGCGGCGGCCAGCGTGGCGGCCACCACCCACGTGTCCGGGTCGGGCTGGGTGCCGGAGACCTCGTCCCAGAGGGAGGCGAGCGCGGCGGATGCGGTGCTGACCATGCGTTCCATGTGTTCCCGATTGCTCCCTGCGCGCGTGCGGAGTCTGGCAGTGTTGCACGTATGTGCGGACGGTATGCAGCGAGTCGCAGGCCCGAGGACCTGGCAGGCATCTTCGAGATCGAGAAGTGGGAGCCGGAGGAGACCCTGGAGCCCGACTACAACGTGGCTCCCACCAAGGAGGTCTACGCCGTTCTCGACCGCCCCCTGAAGGAGGCGGCGGACCCGGGCCCGGTCCGGCAGCTGCGCAGGCTGAAGTGGGGTCTGGTGCCCTCCTGGTCCAAGACGCCCGAAGGCGGCGCGCGGATGATCAACGCCCGGGCGGAGACGGTCCACGAGAAGCCGTCCTACCGCCGCG
The DNA here is from genome assembly GCF_042871235.1 of Streptomyces sp. NPDC005931. Taxonomy (NCBI): domain Bacteria; kingdom Bacillati; phylum Actinomycetota; class Actinomycetes; order Kitasatosporales; family Streptomycetaceae; genus Streptomyces; species Streptomyces sp. NPDC005931. Next base: position 199,538 of record NZ_JBIAIG010000002.1, on the reverse strand, counting down.
CCTTCGCCGCCCGGCGCTGCATCCTGCCCGCCGACGGCTACTTCGAGTGGGTCACCGGCACGCAGGAGCGGGAGCTGGAGGTCGAGGGCAGGAAGAAGCGGCCCCGCAAGCAGCCGTACTTCGTGACGCCCGCGGACGGCACGGTGTTCGCCATGGCCGGGCTGTACGAGTTCTGGCGGGACCGGACGCTGCCCGACGACCACCCGCAGGCCTGGTGGGCGACCTGCTCCGTGATCACGACCGAGGCGGAGACCAGCCCGCTCGCGGTGGCCCCGGCCGACGGCCCGCGCCGCCTCGCCGACATCCACCCCCGGATGCCGCTGATGCTGACGCCGGACCGCTGGGACGCCTGGCTGGACCCCGCCCGCACCGACGTCGAGGACCTGCGGGCGCTCCTCGCCCCGCCGCCCGGGGGCCTGATGCGCGCCTACCCGGTCAGCACAGCGGTCAGCAACGTCCGCAACAACGGCCCGGAGCTGCTCAAGGAGCTGGACGGGCCGGAAGAGGGCACACTCTTCTGACGTGACGACCCAGTCCGATGTGACCACCGAGACGATCGGTACCGATGCGGGGGACGCCCGCATCAGCTGGCACCCGGCGAGGAGGGCCCGGCTGGTGCTGGCCGCGAGCCACGGCGCCGGCGGCGGCATCGAGGCCCGGGACCTCAGGGCCCTGGCCGAGGAGCTGCCCGCCCACGGCATCACCGTGGCCCTCGTCGAGCAGCCCTGGCGGGTGGCCGGCAAGAAGGTCGCTCCCGCGCCGAAGACCCTCGACACCGGCTGGCGGGGCGTCTGGCCCGCGCTGACCGCGCCGGGCCTGCCGGTGATCTCCGGCGGGCGCAGCGCCGGTGCCCGCGTCGCCTGCCGCACCGCCCGTGAGCTGGGCGCCCGCGCCGTCCTCGCCCTGAGCTTCCCGCTGCACCCGCCCGGCAGACCCGAGAGGTCCCGCGCCGACGAACTGCTCGGCGCCGGGGTGCCCGCCCTCGTCGTCCAGGGCGGCAACGACCCGTTCGGCAGGCCGGAGGAGTTCCCCGAGGGGGCCTACGAACTGGTCGAGGTTCCCCACGGCGATCACGGCCTCACCGTGCCGAAGCGGGCCGGCATCACACAGGAGGAGGCGCTGGGGATCGTCACGGACGCGGTGACGCGGTGGGCCGGCTCCCTCGGGTGAGGTGCCGGGAATGCCCGGCCGGCCCCCACTGTTTGAACCGGACGTACGTGCCGGTCAGCGGCACCGCCGTCGTAGGAGAGGAAGTCCCCCCGCATGGGTTCCACTTTCTGCCCGACCCGCAGCAGCAGCCGTCCCGACCTGGAGTGGACCGTGCTGCACGCGGCGAAGACCGCCCCTGTTCGGGCGGCGGGCGGACCGGATCGTCGTCTATTCTCCGATTCGGACGAGACCGGACACGGTCGCCCGACGACACTGGAGGAGGTGGGTCCGGTCACCGGTACCGACGCAGGGACCGAGCACGGCCAGGAGCAGCCCGAGGGCCGGGGCGGCGCGGGCGCGGAGTCGACCGCGGAGCGCAGCGCGCGCTTCGAGCGGGACGCGCTCGAGTTCCTCGACCAGATGTACTCGGCCGCGCTGCGCATGACGCGCAACCCGGCCGACGCCGAGGACCTCGTGCAGGAGACCTACGCCAAGGCGTACGCGTCCTTCCACCAGTTCCGCGAGGGCACCAACCTGAAGGCGTGGCTGTACCGGATCCTCACCAACACCTTCATCAACTCCTACCGCAAGAAGCAGCGCGAACCCCAGCGCAGTGCGGCCGAGGAGATCGAGGACTGGCAGCTCGCGCGTGCCGAGTCGCACATGTCGACGGGGCTGCGCTCGGCCGAGTCGCAGGCACTGGACCACCTGCCCGACTCGGACGTGAAGGAAGCGCTCCAGGCGATTCCCGAGGAGTTCCGCATCGCGGTGTATCTCGCGGACGTCGAGGGCTTTGCCTACAAGGAGATCGCCGACATCATGGGGACGCCCATCGGTACGGTGATGTCCCGGCTGCACCGGGGCCGCCGTCAACTGCGCGGCATGCTCGAGGACTACGCCCGCGAACGCGGTCTGGTCCCGGCCGGCGCCGGAGAGTCGAACGAAGCGAAAGGCTCGGGGTCATGAGCTGCGGAGAGCCGCACGAGACGGATTGCAGCGAAATCCTCGATCATCTCTACGAGTTCCTCGACCGTGAGATGCCGGACTCGGACTGCGTGAAGTTCGAGCACCACTTCGAGGAGTGCTCGCCGTGCCTGGAGAAGTACGGCCTGGAGCAGGCCGTGAAGAAGCTGGTCAAGCGGTGCTGCGGGCACGACGACGTGCCGGGTGACCTGCGTTCGAAGGTGATGGGCCGGATCGATCTGATCCGCTCCGGACAGGCCGTCCCCGATCAGGACGTCACGGCCGCACCCGCACCCGCACCCCGGATCAGCCCGCAGGAGTCCTGACGCTTCTGCGCCCGGCCGTCCCCCGTAAGGGGACCGTCGTCACTCGTACGTGCTAATCCGCGGGTTATCGGCCCGCGGAGGCACCCCTCACCGTCCTAGGCTCCGGAACCTGACAGGCGGCAGGTCGAGCGCGGCACGCACGGTCGGGGAGGGGCTCATGGAGGCGTTACCGGCACGGGCCCGCGTACATCTCGGCGGTGTCTCCCTGGCCGCGCTGCTCTGTCTGCTGCCGCTGCCACCGGCCCGCGTCCCCTGGTGGGCGGTCGCCCTGCTCGCCGCCCTCTACGCCGGTTGCGAGCGCCTCGCCCGTTCCCGCCTCGTCGGCGCCCCCAGTCCTGGCGGAACGTTCTACCCCGTGCTGCTCGCCGGGGCCTTCCTGCTGCCGCCGCCCGCCGCGGCGCTGGTCGCGCTGCCCGGGGCGCTGCTGCTGCCGGTCGAGCAGCGGCCGTTCGCCGCGCGCCGGATCTGGCGGGCCGGCAGGCTGGTCCTCGCCGTGTGGGCCGCGAGCCGGGCGCACGAGGCGGTCGGCGGGCGGGAGTCGGTCGCGGCCTGCGACATGCCGGGCGCCCTCGCGACGGCCGGGGCCGCGGTGCTGGTGTTCTGCCTGGTGCTCACCCTGCTGGACGGCGCGGCGCTGACCGCGGGAGCGCCGCTCGGCCGGCGGGGCCGGGTGCCGGCCCCGCCGGCCCGGACCCGGTTGTTCCTGCGCTCGCTCGCGCCGATCACGGTGCACGGGCTCGCCGGGCTGATGATGGCCCTGCTGTGGCGGAGTCCCTACGGGCCCCCGGCCGCGCTGCTCGTGCTGCTGCCGATGTGCGTCTCGTGGTGGGCGTTCGCGCAGTATCACCGGGAACGGGCCGCCCACCAGGCGACGATCCGTGCCCTGGTGCAGGCCGTGGACATCAAGGACGGGTACACGCGCGGCCACAGCGAGCGCGTCGGACAGGCGTCCATGATGATCGCGCGCGAGCTGGGCATGGACGACGAGCGGGTCGAGGTGCTGCGCTTCGCCGGCATCCTGCACGACGTCGGCAAGCTCGGCGTGCCCACCCGGCTGCTCACCAAGAACGGGCCGCTGACCCCCGAGGAGCGCCGGATCATCGAACTGCACCCCGAGTACGGACACGAGATGGTCCGCGGGATCTCCTTCCTCGGCGAGGCCCGCGCGGCGGTGCTGCACCACCACGAGCGGCTGGACGGCACCGGCTACCCCTACGGACTGGCGGGCAGTCAGATCCCCGAGTCGGCGCGGGTGGTGGCGGTCGCCGACGCCTTCGACGCCATGACCTCCACCCGGTCCTACAGCCGGGCCCGGCCCGTGCCCGCCGCCCTGGAGGAGCTCCAGCGGTGCGCGGGGGACCACTTCGATCCGCGGATGGTCGCGGCCCTGGTGCGGGTGATCGACCGGACCGGCTGGCATCCCGCGGTCACCGCGGACGACGTCCGCTCCGCCTCCCCCGTGCCCGCCCCCGCCGCACCGGTCACCGACCGGCCGGGGGCGCGCCGATGAGCCGCCGGCTCCACACCCTCGTCCACCTCTGCGCGGCCCTCCTCGCCGCCTGCTGCCTCGGCGCGACCCTGTGGAGCGGTGTCGCCGAACGCGGCCTCGCCCTGGCCTTCGGCGTCCTCGTCGCCGTCGGCGAGCTCACCCGCCGCAGCGGCACGGGCATCCGGGAGGCCGCGCCGCTGGCCGCCGCCGGGTCGCTGTCCTACGCGTTGCTCGGCGAGGCCGCCGGGCAGCCCACCCACCACGGAGCCGCTCAGGTCGTCACCGTGGTGCTCGCCGCCTCCCTCCTCGGCAGCGTGCCGCACGTGGGCCGGGGGCACGGCCCCACCCTGGACCACCTGGCGCGCCGCGTGCTCACCGCGGGGTTCGTCGCCGCGTGCTTCCAGCCCCTGTACAACCGGGGCGCCTTCGAGGACTGGGGCGGTCCCGCCCACGCGCTGCTGCTGCTCGCGCTGCTGTCCCTGACCACGCTGTGCGACGCGGTGCTCGCCGCCGCGCTGGCCCACTCCCGCACCGGGTGGCCCTTCGGTCCGGTGCTGCGCGACGAACTGCGGGCCGTACCCGGCATCGGGGCCACCGTCATCGCCACCGGGGCGGTGATGGCCCTCGCGGTGGCCGTGGTCGGGCTGTGGGCGCTGCCGGTCTTCTCGGTGCCGCTGCTGCTCGCACAGTTGTCCTACCGGCGGTACGCCGCCGTCCGGGCCACCTACCGGCAGACCATCGCCTCCCTCGCCCGGGCCACCGAGATCGCCGGCTGCACCCCTGCCGGGCACGCCCACCGGGTCGCCGCGCTCAGCCAGGCGGTCGGCCGGGACCTGGGGATGACCGAACCCGAGCTGACCGTGCTGGAGTACGCCGCCCTGATGCACGACATCGGTCAGCTCAGCCTCGTCGACCCGGTGCCCGCGGGCGCCACCGCCGCCCTGCCGGTCACGGAGCAGCGGCGGATCGCCCTGCTCGGCGGCGCCGTCGTCCGCCAGACCGGGGTGGACCCACGGGTGGCCGGGATCGTGGAGCGGCAGGCCGACCCGCACCGGGAGCAGCCGCTCGCCGCGCGGATCGTCCGGGTGGTGAACGCTTACGAGGAGAAGTCACGGGAAGGAGGGCCCGGCGGGCCGCTGACGGCGCTCGAGGAACTGCGCCTGGGCGGCGCCGGGGAGTACGCCCCGGAGGTCGTCGAGGCACTGGCCCGGGTGCTGTCCCGGAACACGGAGGTGGGACGTGAGAACGGGACCGGACGTGGTGAGGGCCGCGGGCGGGACGGTCTGACACCGGGCGAGGATGGGTAACCCATGGGTAATGAGCGACGTTCCGGCCGCACGTGGTTGGATGCGAGGGAGAAGGTGTCCGGGGGCTCGAACACAGGCACGGCCAGCCCACCGCACGGAACTGGCAGGCGGGAATCGTGAGGATCTTCGGCAAGGGACGGCACCGGCCCTCCGCCTCCTGGCGGCAGGCCACGGACCGCGCGTTCACACTCATCGGCGACGGCCGGTACGAGGACGCGGGCGCGCTGCTGACACGGGCCGCCGACCTGGAGCCCTGGCTCTCGGAGTCCTGGTTCAACCTCGCGCTGCTGCACAAGTTCCGGCACGACTGGGAGCAGGCGCGGGCCGCGGGCCTGAGGGCCGTGGCCCTGCTCGACCGGGACGCCGGGGCGCCCGACTGGTGGAACGTCGGCATCGCCGCCACCGCGCTCCAGGACTGGCCGCTGGCCCGGCGGGCCTGGCAGGCCTACGGGCTGAGGGTCCCCGGGGCGGCCACGGACTCCGGTGAGCCGCTGGGCATGGACCTGGGCAGTGCCGCCGTACGGCTCTCCCCGGAGGGGGAGGCCGAGGTCGTGTGGGGGCGGCGCCTCGACCCCGCCCGGATCGAGGTGCTGTCCATCCCGCTGCCGTCCTCGGGGCGCCGCTGGGGCGAGGTCGTCCTGCACGACGGCGTGCCGCACGGCGAGCGCAGCACGGCCGCCGGGCACACCTACCCGGTGTTCGACGAGATCGAGTTGTGGGCACCCTCGCCCGTGCCGACCTGGGTGGTGCTGCTGGAGGCCGCGACCGAGGCCGACCGGGACGCGCTGGAGCAGCTCGCCTCCGACGCCGGTTTCGCGGCCGAGGACTGGTCGTCGTCCGTGCGGCTGCTGTGCCGGATGTGCTCGGAGTCCCGGATGCCGTCGGACGAGGGCGACGGCGAGCATCTCGACCCGCACGACCACAGCGAGCCGGGTCATCCCGGCCCGCTCGGGCACCGCACCGACGGGCAGCTGTGGGTGCCGGAGCGCGAGTGCGGCATCGCCGCGCCCGCCTCGCTGGTCCGGGGCTTGCTGGACGGGTGGGTCGCGGACAGTCCGGACTCGCGGGACTGGCGGGATCTGGAAGAGGTCTGCTGAGGCGTTGTGACACGTCGCCCGGGCGCGGCGCCAGGTCCCCGTACCCTGTATCAGCATCACACCCCCATGTTTTCCAGGAAGGCACACGTCGGTCATGGCTCAGCAGGACACCGATCAGCAGAACGCGGGCGTGCTCCCCGTCGACGACGAGGGGTTCGTCGTCGACACGGAGAACTGCGAGGAGCGCGAGGCCGCCTGGCGGGAGCGCGGGACCTCGCGGCCCATCACCGTGGTCGGCAACCCGGTGCTGCACAAGGAGTGCAGGGACGTCACCGACTTCGGCGAGGAACTCCAGCAGCTGGTCGCGGACATGTTCGCCAGCCAGCGCACCGCCGAGGGCGTGGGCCTGGCCGCCAACCAGATCGGCGTCGACCTGAAGGTCTTCGTCTACGACTGCCCGGACGACGAGGGTGTGCGGCACGTCGGCGTGGTCTGCAACCCCCGGCTGGTCGAGCTGCCCGCCGACCGGCGCCGGCTGGACGACAGCAACGAGGGCTGCCTGTCGGTGCCCACCGCCTACGCGCCGCTCGCCCGGCCCGACTACGCAGAGGTGACCGGACAGGACGAGAAGGGCAACCCGATCAAGGTACGCGGCACCGGCTACTTTGCGCGGTGTTTGCAGCACGAGACGGACCACCTCTACGGCTACCTCTACATCGACCGGCTCTCCAAGCGTGAGCGCAAGGACGCGCTGCGGCAGATGGCCGAGAACGAGCCGCGCTACCCCGTGGTCGCCAACGACTGAGCGACCCGTACGCCCCCGCTTCCCCGGGGGCCCCGCACCTCTCCCTGCGCACGGCGCCCGAGCGGCTTCCCCACCCGCCAACGGGCGCCGTTCGTGTGTCCGTCACGTGTTCGAACCCTGTACAGCCGGTCCTGATCCCCTACCGGGTACGCAAGGAGGTTCTCGGCATCTTGGGGTAGTGAATGGAGCAAATCCGTTCCCAGACCGGTCAGTTGTGGTGCTGAATGGATGTGCGGGGAAGCAACGGCGTACGCCCGGCACTTGGGGCGGGCGCACGCCGACCGGCGGCTGAGAGGGGATTGTTCGTGCATGCTTTGACACACGGCACCACATCGGCACCGACCAGCGTCACCGTTCCACCGTCGCTGTCCCTTCCACTGATCGAGGCGGCGTTTCCTCGGCAACTCCATCCCTATTGGCCGAGGTTGCAGGAGAAGACGAGAACCTGGCTGCTCGAAAAACGGCTCATGCCCGCCGACAAGGTGGCGGAACACGCCGACGGCCTCTGCTACACCGACCTCATGGCGGGCTACTACACCGGCGCCGCCGACGAGGTCCTCCAGGCGATAGCGGACTACAGCGCGTGGTTCTTCGTCTGGGACGACCGGCACGACCGGGACATCGTGCACCGTCGGCCCGCCGCCTGGCGACGGCTCAAGGACCGGCTGCACACCGCCCTCGACCGCCCCGCGGACCACCTGAGCCACGAGGATCCCCTGGTGGCCGGGCTCGCGGACAGCGTGCGACGGCTCTACTCGTTCCTGCCCGGCACCTGGAACGCCCGGTTCTCCCGGCACTTCCACGCGGTGATCGAGGCCTACGACCGGGAGTTCCGCAACCGCACGGAGGGGATCGTCCCGACCGTCGAGGACTATCTGGAATTGCGCCGGCTCACCTTCGCCCACTGGATATGGACCGACCTCCTGGAGCCCAGCGCGGGCCTGGAGCTCCCCGATCCGGTGAGGAAACATCCTGCCTACCGGAAGGCGGCACTGCTCAGCCAGGAATTCGCCGCCTGGTACAACGACCTGTGCTCACTCCCGAAGGAAATAGCCGGAAGCGAGGTGCACAATCTCGGCATCAGTCTCATCACCCACGAGGACCTGACGCTCGAAGAGGCGGTCCTGGAAGTGCGGCACCGTGTCGAGGAATGCGTCACGGAATTCCTCGCGATCGAAAAGGAAGTCCTACGGCTCGCCGACGGCCTCGACGACGGCACGGTGCGGGGAAAGGAACTGGGAGCCGCCGTCATGGCCTGCCTCGGCAATATGCGCAATTGGTTCAGTTCCGTCTACTGGTTCCACCACGAGTCCGGCCGGTACAGGGTCGACAGCTGGGACGACCGCTCCACGCCCCCGTACGTCAGCAACGAAGCGGCAGGTGAGAAATGACCGTCGAGTCGGTGAAACCGGAAGCGTCCGAGGTCTCCGAGCTGCGCGAGCCGCCCGTGGCGGGCGGCGGGGTCCCCGGTCTCGGCCACGGCTGGAAGCTGGTCCGCGACCCGCTCGCCTTCATGGCCCGGCTGCGCGACCACGGCGACGTGGTGCGTCTGAAGCTCGGCCCCAAGACGGTGTACGCCGTCACCACGCCCGCCCTGACCGGGGCGCTGGCCCTCAGCCCCGACTACATCATCTCCGGGCCGCTGTGGGAGTCCCTGGAGGGACTGCTCGGAAGACAGGGCGTGGCCACCGCGAACGGGGCGCCGCACCGGCGGCAGCGGCGCACCATCCAGCCCGCCTTCCGGCTCGACGCCATCCCCGCCTACGGGCCGATCATGGAGGAGGAGGCACACGCCCTGACCGAGCGCTGGGCGTCGGGCGAAACCATCGACTGCACCTCCGAGTCCTTCCGCGTCGCCGTGCGGGTGGCGGCCCGCTGTCTGCTCCGCGGGAGGTTCATGGACGAGCGGGCGGAAAGGCTGTGCGGGGCACTGGCCACCGTCTTCCGCGGTATGTACCAACGGATGGTGGTGCCGCTAGGACCGCTGTACAAACTGCCGCTGCCGGCCAACCGGGAATTCAACCGCGCGCTGGCCGATTTGCATCTGCTCGTCGACGAGATCGTCGCGGAGCGCCGTGCATCCGGTCAAAAGCCGGACGATTTGCTGACGGCATTGCTGGAGGCGAAGGACGACAATGGCGACCCCATCGGGGAACAGGAGATACACGACCAGGTCGTCGCCATACTCACCCCGGGAAGCGAGACGATCGCGTCCACGATCATGTGGCTGCTTCAGGTGCTCTCCGTGCATCCGGAACACGGCGACAAGGTGCGGGACGAGGTCATGTCCGTCACCGGCGGGCGTCCTGTGGCATTCGAGGACGTCCACAGGCTCCCGCACACCAACAATGTCGTCGTCGAGGCGTTGCGTTTGCGCCCCGCCGTCTGGATTCTGACCCGCCGGGCGGTGACCGACACGGAACTCGGCGGCTATCGCATTCCGGCCGGGGCGGACATCGTCTACAGCCCGTACGCGATCCAGCGCGACCCGAGATCGTACGAGCGGCACCTCGAGTTCGACCCCGACCGGTGGCTGCCCGAACGCTCGAAGGACATTCCCAAGTACGCCATGCGCCCCTTCAGCCTGGGCAACCGCAAATGCCCCAGCGACCACTTCTCCATGGCCATGCTGACGCTGATCACGGCGGCGATGGCCACCCGGTTCCGCTTCGAGCAGGTGCCCGGCTCCGACGACGCCACGCGCGTGGGCATCACCCTGCGCCCGAACCGGCTGGTGCTGCGGCCCGTCCCGCGGTGAGCGGTGCCCGCCGGCGGGCGCTCAGGCGGCCTCGGGGCCGCGGAACGTCCGCCGGTAGGCGTTCGGCGTCGTTCCCACGGCGCGCACGAAGTGGTGGCGCAGCGCCGCCGCGTTGCCGAACCCGGTGCGGGCCGCGATCGCGTCCACCGTCTCGTCCGTGGCCTCCAGCAGGTGCTGGGACAGCAGCACCCGCTGGCCCAGGATCCACCGGTACGGAGTGGTGCCGGTCTCCTGCTGGAAACGGCGCGCGAAGGTGCGCGGGGACATGTGCGCGCGGGCGGCCAGCTGCTCGACCGTGACCTCCTCGTCGAGGTGCCGCTCCATCCACACCAGCATCTCGCCGATGGTGTCGCCACCGGACCGGGGCAGCGGCCGCTCGATGTACTGGGCCTGGCCGCCGTCGCGGTGCGGCGGCACCACCATGCGCCGGGCGATCCTGTTGGCGACCTCCGGGCCCTGCTCCTTGCGCACCAGGTGCAGACAGGCGTCGATGCCGGCGGCGGTGCCCGCGGAGGTGATCACCGGGTCCTCGTCCACGTAGAGGACGTCCGGCTCGACGGTCAGATGGGGATACTGCCTGGTCAGTGCGTCGGCGTGGCGCCAGTGGGCGGCGGCGCGCCGGCCGTCGAGCAGACCGGCCGCGGCGAGCACGAACACCCCCGAGCAGACGCTGAGCACCCGGGCGCCCCGGTCCACGCCCCGGCGCAGGGCGTCCAGCAGCTCGGGAGGGAAGTCCCGGGACTCGTACCCCCGCCCGGCCGGTACGGCGATCAGGTCCGCCGCCTCCAGGCGCTCCAGGCCGTGCTCGACCCGCAGGGAGAACCCCGCGTTGCTGCGCAGGGCGGGGCCGTCGGCCGAGGCGACGGCGAAGTCGTAGACGGGCAGGCCGTCGTCGCTGCGGTCGGTGCCGAAGACCTCGCAGACGACGCCGAGTTCGAAGGGATTCACACCGTCGAGGAGGACGGCGGCCACGTTCTGGAGCATGCGTCCCAGTGTGCCTCGCGGATGGCAGTAAATCGAGGGTGTACGGCAGTCCTGCCACTGCCTGTAAGGAGCATTCGGCGCGACACTGGTGTCCATGGATACGGCACACACGGAAGCGCTGATCGGAATGCTGACTGTTCTCGCACTCCTCGTCCTGATGGTCCTCCCCGCCGTGATCGGCATCGCCCGCGACCGGAGGATCGACCGCCAGCTCAGGCGGGCCGAGGCCGGCCCGAGGACCGGCCGCGACGCCGCCGCCGTGCGGCCCGGGCCCCGGAAGGCCCGGGTGACCGCCTAGAAGTCCTCGTCCAGGTCGACCGTCCCCTCCACGGCGACCTGGTACGCGGACGGGCGCCGCTCGAAGAAGTTCGTCAGCTCCTGGACACCCTGGAGCTCCATGAAGGAGAACGGGTTCTGCGAGCCGTACACCGGAGCGAAGCCCAGCCGGACCAGGCGCTGGTCGGCGACGCACTCGAGGTACTGCCGCATCGACTCGGTGTTCATGCCCGGCAGCCCGTCCCCGCACAGGTCACGGGCGAACTGCAACTCCGCCTCGACCGCCTCCCGCAGCATGTCGGTGACCTGCCGCCCGAGCTCGTCGTCGAAGAGGTCCGGCTCCTCCTTGCGCACGGTGTCGACCACCTCGAAGGCGAACGACATGTGCATGGTCTCGTCCCGGAACACCCAGTTCGTGCCGGTCGCGAGCCCGTGCAGCAGGCCACGGCTGCGGAACCAGTACACGTAGGCGAAGGCCCCGTAGAAGAACAGGCCCTCGATGCAGGCGGCGAAGCAGATCAGGTTGAGGAGGAAACGGCGCCGGTCCGCCCGCGTCTCGAGCCGCTCGAGCTTCTCCACCGAGTCCATCCACCTGAAGCAGAACTGCGCCTTCTCGCGGATCGACGGGATGCTCTCCACGGCCGTGAAGGCGGCCGCCCGGTCGTCCGGGTCGGGGAGGTAGGTGTCCAGCAGCGTCAGATAGAACTGGACGTGCACCGCCTCCTCGAACAGCTGCCGCGACAGGTACAACCGCGCCTCGGGGGAGTTGATGTGCTTGTAGAGCGTCAGCACCAGGTTGTTGGCCACGATCGAGTCGCCGGTGGCGAAGAACGCCACCAGTCGGCCGATGAGGTGCCGCTCGGCGGGGCTGAGCTTCGCGAGGTCGGCCACGTCGGAGTGGAGGTCGACCTCCTCCACGGTCCAGGTGTTCCTGATCGCGTCCCGGTAGCGCTCGTAGAAGTCCGGGTAGCGCATGGGGCGCAGGGTGAGCTCGAAGCCGGGGTCGAGCAGGTTGTGGTCGGTCGTCACTGGCAGGCCTCGCAGGACTCGGGGTTTTCCAGGGAGCAGGCGACGGCCTCCGGGTCGGCCGCCCGCGGTACGGGACCGGCCTCCGGGTCGGCCGCCCGCGGTACGGGGACGGCGGCCTGTGCGGCACGGGCGATGCGGGTCGCCGGGCGCGAGCGCAGGTAGTACGTGGTCTTCAGCCCGGACTTCCAGGCGTAGGCGTACATCGAGGAGAGCTTGCCGATGGTCGGCGTCTCCAGGAACAGGTTCAGGGACTGCGACTGGTCCAGGAACGGCGTGCGGGCGGCGGCCATGTCGATCAGGCCGCGCTGCGGGATCTCCCACGCCGTGCGGTACAGCCGGCGCACCTCCTCGGGGATCCAGGCGAAGCCCTGCACCGAGCCGCCCGCCTCGCGCAGCGCCTCCCGGGTGCGCGCGTCCCACACGCCCAGCCGCTTCAGGTCGTCCACCAGGTATGAGTTGACCTGGAGGAACTCCCCGGACAGCGTCTCGCGCTTGAACAGGTTCGACACCTGCGGCTCGATGCACTCGTACACGCCCGCGATCGACGCGATGGTGGCGGTGGGCGCGATCGCCAGCAGCAGCGCGTTGCGCATGCCCACGGCCGCGATCCGCTTGCGCAGCGCCGCCCAGCGCTCCGGCCGGCTGAGCTCGGCGTCGTAGTGGTCGGGGTGCAGGACACCCCGGGCGGTACGGGTCTTCTCCCAGGCCGGCAGCGGGCCGTTGCGCTCGGCGAGGTCGGCGGAGGTCTCGTAGGCGGCGAGCATGATCCGCTCGGCGATCCGGGTGGACAGGGCCCGGGCCTCGGGCGAGTCGAAGGGCAGCCGCAGCTGGAAGAAGACGTCCTGGAGGCCCATCGCGCCGAGGCCCACCGGGCGCCAGCGGGCGTTGGAACGGCCCGCCTGCTCGGTCGGATAGAAGTTGATGTCCACGACCCGGTCGAGGAACGTCACGGCCGTGCGCACGGTCGCGTCCAGCCGCTCCCAGTCGAGGTCACCGGCCGCCGGGTCGACGAACGCGCCCAGGTTGACCGACCCCAGGTTGCACACCGCCGTCTCGCCGTCGTCGGTCACCTCCAGGATCTCCGTGCAGAGGTTGGAGGAGTGGACGACGTGGCCCGGGACCGCCGTCTGGTTGGCGGTGCGGTTGGCGGCGTCCTTGAAGGTCATCCAGCCGTTGCCGGTTTGCGCGAGGGTGCGCATCATCCGGCCGTACAGCTCCCGCGCGGGGAGCGTCTTCCGGGCGAGCCCCCTGCGCTCGGCGTCCCGGTACGCGGCGTCGAACTCCTCGCCCCACAGATCGACCAGCTCCGGTACGTCCGCCGGGGAGAACAGCGACCACTTCTCGTCGGCGCCGACCCGGCGCATGAATTCGTCCGGCACCCAGTGCGCGAGGTTCAGGTTGTGCGTACGGCGGGCTTCCTCGCCGGTGTTGTCGCGCAGTTCCAGGAACTCCTCGATGTCCGCGTGCCAGGTCTCCAGGTAGACCGCCGCCGCGCCCTTGCGCCGCCCGCCCTGGTTCACGGCGGCGACGGAAGCGTCCAGTGTCTTGAGGAATGGAACGATGCCGTTGGAGTGCCCGTTGGTGCCGCGGATCAGCGAACCCCGGGCGCGGACGCGGGAGTAGGACAGTCCGATGCCGCCGGCGTGCTTGGAGAGGCGGGCCACCTGGTGATAGCGCTCGTAGATCGAGTCCAGCTCGTCCTTGGGGGAGTCCAGGAGGTAGCAGGAGGACATCTGGGGGTGGCGCGTGCCGGAATTGAACAGCGTGGGGGAGGAGGGCAGGTAGTCCAGGCGGCTCATCAGCCCGTACAGCGCGGCGACCTCGTCCACCGAGCGGGTGGTGTCGTCCTCGGCCAGCCCGGCGGCGACGCGCAGCAGGAAGTGCTGGGGCGTCTCGACCACCTTGCGGGTGACCGGGTGCCGCAGGAGGTAACGGCTGTGCAGGGTGCGCAGGCCGAAGTAGCCGAAGCGGTCGTCGGCCGCGGGGTCGATCAGCGCGTCGAGGCGCTGCGCGTGCCGCCGGACGAAGTCGGCGGTCCGGTCGGCGATCAGCCCCTCGCGGTGCCCGGTCGCCACGGACTCCGTGAACGACGTGACGCCCTGCGAGGCGGCCTCGGCGCGAATGCCGATGGTCAGCAGCCGGGCGGCCAGCCGGGAGTAGGCGGGGTCCTCGGAGATGAGCCCGGCCGCCGCCTCGGTGGCCAGCTCCCGCAGCTCCGCCGTGATCTCGGAGGCGGCCCGCGCGGACCGGCCGCGCAGCGCGGCGGCGGCGATCCGGCCGGGGTCGGTGTCCGGGAGGTCGGCGGTCAGCTCGGTCAGGGTGCGCAGCAGCGCGGCACCGGGGCCGCCGCTCTCCTCGGTCACGTCGATCGCTGGGGCCGGATCGGCTGGCGCGATGGTCACGTGGGGCTCTCCCTCGCTCGGCACGGGGCCTCACCGAGGGCAGGGAGGGGCACACGAGCGCACGCGGCGCCGCGTCCACCGGCCCATTCCGCGAGGCCCGGACGTCGGGCGCCCGGACCGGACGGCCGGGCGCACTGTCGGCAGGTCCTCGGACTGACAGGCGTGCGGACGCACGCGAGTACACCGTTGCGGGACAGTTCCGGACTCACACCGGATTCCCCTGCGGCGACAGCGAGCATGAGCATACATCTTGTGCCGGGTGCGGTCCGCAGCCCCATATGTTGTGTCGCGGCGGTGTCAGAGCGTCAAGGTGTGGGTGAGCGGGGTGACGTCGTCCAGGTGCATGAGGGGGTTGAGGGGGTTCCCGTCACGCTCGGGGTGCGGGTGAAAAAGCGAGGCGCGCGTAGACCCGGTGGGCGGAGCGCGTGGTGCGCTGGGTCGACAGCACGACGCGGGCGCAGCCCTCGGTGGCCCGGGCCCGCTCGAGACAGGCGCGCACCAGGGCCTCCCCGGCGCCGCGCCCCCGTGCGGCGCGGTCGACCGCCGGCATCCGGATCTCGGGCGAGTGTGCCCGACGGGAATGACAACGGGCCGCCGGATTTCCGGCGGCCCGTGCGGCCTCGCGTCACCGGGGCGTCAGTGCACGCTGTCCGCCGTGGCCGGCGGGAGCTCGACCTGCACGCCCGGGTCGCCGGCGTCCGCCGTGTAGTCCTCCGGCTTCGTCTGGTCGATGCCCTCGGGCGCCTTCAGGGCCCGCATCACGAAGGTCAGCACGACCGTCACGACGACGTTGAGCACGAAGGCGGTGAGACCGATGTAGCCGATCTCGCCGATGCCCGGGATCTCCTTCGCCGAGCCGCCGAAGTGCTTCTGCGTCGGTGAGGCCACCCCGTACGCGGCGACCGTGCCGTAGACCATGCCGACCGCCCAGCCGGCGATCAGTGCCCACCGGTGGAACCAGCGGGTGAACAGGCCGCCCACCAGCGCCGGGAAGGTCTGGAGGATCCAGATGCCGCCCAGCAGCTGGAAGTTGATGGCGACCGTCTTGTCCATGGTCAGGACGAAGGCCAGCGCCCCCACCTTGACCAGCAGCGAGACGATCTTGGAGACCTTGGTCTCCTCCTTGGGCGTGGCGTCCGGCTTGATGAAGTCCTTGTAGATGTTGCGGGTGAACAGGTTCGCCGCCGCGATCGACATGATCGCCGCCGGCACCAGCGCGCCGATGCCGATGGCCGCGAACGCCACGCCCGCGAACCAGGCCGGGAACATGTTCTCGAACAACTGGGGAATGGCCAGCTGCCCGTTCTGCACCTTCACCCCGGCCGCGATCGCCATGAAGCCGAGCAGCGCCAGCAGCCCCAGCATCAGCGAGTACAGCGGCAGGATCGTGGTGTTGCGGCGGATCACCTCACGGCTGCGCGAGGACAGCGTCGCCGTGATCGAGTGCGGGTACATGAACAGCGCGAGCGCCGAGCCCAGCGCCAGCGTGGCGTACGTCCACTGGCCCGCCTCGCCCGGCACCAGCGCCCCGCGCGGCGCGCCCGTCGCCGGGTTGGGCTCGGCGAACGCGGCGCTCGCCCTGGCGAAGATGTCGTCGAAGCCGCCCAGCTTGATGGGGATGTAAATGATCGCCACCGCGATGACGACGTAGATCAGCGTGTCCTTCACGAACGCGATCAGCGCGGGAGCCCGCAGACCCGACGAGTAGGTGTACGCCGCCAGCACACCGAAGGCGATCAGCAGCGGCAGGTCCTTGACGAACCAGTGGGTGCTCTCGCCGCCGCCGACGCCCATCACGTCCAGCACGGCCTGGATGCCGACCAGCTGGAGCGCGATGTACGGCATCGTCGCCAGGATGCCGGTGAGCGCCACCGCCAGCGACAGCCCCTTGGAGCCGAACCGGCCGCGCACGAAGTCGGACGTCGTCACGTAGCCGTGCCGGTGCGACACCGACCACAGGCGGGGCAGGAAGGTGAAGATCAGCGGATACACCAGGATCGTGTACGGCACCGCGAAGAACCCCGCCGCGCCCGCCGCGTAGATCGCCGCCGGCACGGCCACGAAGGTGTAGGCGGTGTACAGGTCGCCGCCCAGCAGGAACCAGGTCACCCAGGTGCCGAACGACCGGCCGCCCAGGCCCCATTCGTCGAGGGTGTGCTCGTTGGCGGCCCTGCGCCAGCGGGCGGCCAGGAAGCCCATCGCCGTGACGAGCAGGAAGAAGCAGACGAAGACGGCGAGTGCCACGCCGTTGACTCCCTCGTTCATTGCTCCGCACCGCCCTTCGAGCCCGAGCGGCCGTGCTGGTCACG
Source organism: Streptomyces sp. NPDC005931 (assembly GCF_042871235.1). Taxonomy (NCBI): domain Bacteria; kingdom Bacillati; phylum Actinomycetota; class Actinomycetes; order Kitasatosporales; family Streptomycetaceae; genus Streptomyces; species Streptomyces sp. NPDC005931. Next base: position 182,704 of record NZ_JBIAIG010000002.1, on the reverse strand, counting down.
CTGCCAGAGCTTGTACGCGACCATCGTCAGCGCGGTCGACACCAGCACCCACAGCATCTGGTACCAGTAGAAGAACGGGATCCCGATCACGACCGGGTCGGTCTTGGCGTACGAACCGACCCACAGCATGGCCACGAACGGTGCGACGAGACAGACGCCGATGACGACGCGCACGGGCGTCACCACCGGCATCCTGCTGTTTTCCGGGGCTTGCGACATAAGACGGCTCCGTCCCCTCACTGATCACCGGCTCAATGCGCAGGAAATCTAGGTCAGTTCCCGGCGCAGCCGGAACCCCTCGTCGGACGAGCGGTACCCCAACGCGGCTCAACCGAGAGGCAACAGCAACGAAATCCCTGTCAACCGTCCGTTTCCGGCGGGTGTGTCCGTGACCCGGGAGGGTGACGCCGCGACCTGGGAGGGTGACGTCGCGATCTGGGAGGGTGACGCCGTGGCTCAGTCCTGGGGGCGCTTGAGGCGGGCGACGAACTTGTAGCGGTCGCCCCGGTACACCGAGCGCACCCACTCCACCGGCCGGCCGTCCCGGTCCCGCGAGTGCCGGGAGAGCATCAGCATCGGCAGGCCGACGTCGGTGCCGAGCAGCCCCGCCTCGCGCGGGGTGGCCAGCGAGGTCTCGATGGTCTCCTCGGCCTCCGCCAGGTGGACGTCGTACACCTCGGCGAGCGCGGTGTAGAGGGACGTGTACTTCACCAGGCTGCGGCGCAGCGCCGGGAAGCGCTTGGCGCTCAGATGGGTCGTCTCGATGGCCATCGGCTCCCCGTTGGCCATGCGCAGCCGCTCGATGCGCAGCACCCGTCCGCCGGGCGCGATGTCGAGCAGCCCGGCGAGCCGGTCGTCGGCGGTGATGTAGCCGACGTCCAGCAGCTGCGAGGTGGGCTCCAGGCCCTGGGCCCGCATGTCCTCGGTGTACGAGGTGAGCTGGAGCGCCTGGGAGACCTTGGGCTTGGCCACGAAGGTGCCCTTGCCCTGGATGCGCTCCAGGCGTCCCTCGACGACCAGCTCCTGCAGCGCCTGGCGCACGGTGGTGCGCGAGGTGTCGAACTCCGCCGCGAGGGTGCGCTCCGGCGGGACCGGAGTGCCGGGCGCCGCAGTCTCCGTCATGTCGAGCAGGTGCTTTTTCAGCCGGTAGTACTTGGGCACACGCGCCGTACGGACCGTAGTCCCACCCTCGTTCTCCGCACTGCTGACGTCGGTGCTCATGCTCTGCCTTCCCGGCTCCGAGTGCCGAAACGACCGACATCCCCATCGGTCACGGCTCACATCGTGGCACGGCTCGAGGCGGGGTGGTGCCCCGCACGCTCCGTGATCTCCTCTGTATACCGCCGGGACGGGGGCTGGTCTAGGCCACCATGGGTGCGGGCGGGGGCGCGCCCGGCGTCGCACGCCCCCGCGGGCGGGATCAGATCCCCTGCCACTCCGGCTTGTTGGCGTAGGTGTGCCGGAAGTAGTCGGCGAGCTTCAGCTTGGACGCGGCCGCCTCGTCGACGACGACCGTGGCGTGCGGGTGCAGCTGGAGCGCCGAGGCCGGGCACACCGCGGCCACCGGGCCCTCCACGGTTGCGGCGACCGCGTCCGCCTTGCCCTCGCCGGTGGCGAGGAGCACCAGGTGGCGGGCCTCCAGGATGGTGCCGATGCCCTGGGTGATCACGTGGTGCGGGACCTGGTCGATGTCGCCCTCGAAGAACCGGGCGTTGTCCGCCCGGGTCTGCTCGGTCAGCGTTTTGATCCGGGTGCGCGAGGCGAGCGAGGAACACGGCTCGTTGAACCCGATGTGACCGTCCGTGCCGATCCCGAGCAGTTGGAGGTCGACACCGCCGGCCGCGGCCAGCGCCCGGTCGTACGCCTCGCACGCGTCCTGCACGTCCGCGGCGGTGCCGTCGGGGCCGAGGAAGGCGTCCATCCCGATGCCGAGCGGTTCCAGCACCTCGCGGCGCAGCACCGAGCGGTAGGACTCCGGGTGGTCGGCGGGCAGCCCCACGTACTCGTCGAGCTGGGCGACCCGGGCCCGCGAGGTGTCGACGGCACCGGAGCGCACCTTGGCCGCCAGCGCCTCGTACACGGGCAGCGGCGACGAGCCGGTGGCCACGCCGAGCAGGGCGTCGGGCTTGCGCCGCAGGAGATGCGCCATGGCCTCGGCGATGAGTTCGCCGCCGGCCTCGGCGTCCGGAACGATGACAACTTCCACGCTGGGCCTGCCGATCTGAGGGGAGGGCTCGACTGGAGGGGGACCCCGGAGGGTCCATGTGGTTTAGACCAATCCCAATCTAACAGAGCGGGTGCCCGCCTCCCAGGTGAACGGCGCCGGAGCCGGCCGCGCGCACGGGGGAGGAAGTGCGGGTCCTCCTAGCGTCCCAGGGTCCCGCGGGTGCGTCCTGCCGCGGGGGCGCGTCGGTCCCGACCGAAGGGCCGCCGGGTTTTCAAGGGCCGTTGGGCCGCCGAAATCCCTCGCGTGACCGACTTACAGTGCCTCCTGGCGGCGGGAGAGGAGACCTCATGTCCAGCACCGTGTCCGCGCCCCGGCCCCGGGGCCGCCCTCGCACCTTCGACCGGCAGAGCGCGTTGGAGAAGGCACTGCTCGCCTTCTGGGAGCACGGCTACGAGGCCACGTCCGTCTCTGACCTCACCCGGGCCATGGACATCGGTGTCCCCAGTCTCTACGCGGCCTTCGGCGACAAGCGCTCCCTCTTCGACGAGGTGGTCCGGGTCTACGGCGCGGGCCACGGCGCCTTCGCCGACCGTGCCCTCGCGGAGGAGCCGACCGCCCGCGCGGCCGTCGGACGGATCCTGCGCGAGGCCGCCGCCCGGTACACCGAGCCAGGTCATCCGCCCGGCTGCCTGGTCGTCCACGCGACCGTGAGCTGCTCGGACCCGGAGATCGGCAGGGTGCTGCGGGAGCGCCGCGAGGCCGGGGTCGCCGCGGTCGAGAGCCGGATCAGGGCCGACGTCTCCACCGGGGCGCTGCCGGCGCACACCGATGCCGCCGCGCTCGCCCGCTACACCGACGTGATGCTCCAGGGCATGTCCCAGCGGGCCCGCGAGGGAGCGAACCGGGAGGAACTGGAGCCGCTGGCGGACATCGCCCTGTCCGTGTGGCCCCCCGAGGGAGCATCCACGGGTTAGGCTGCGTGGTGAACGCCTCCGTGCGGTGCGCGCAAGCGCGGAATCGACAACGAACTACAGCCTCCGACGCATGGACACGGACAGTGGTCCAGTCCAGAATGCGGCACAGGCACACAAGCCTGCCTTCCCCGCACAGGAAGGCGGACCGAGGATCCGGAGCTCTCTGCCCTGACTGCCCCGGCTCCTCATCCTTCGGCCGACCGGGACCGCACACCCCGCAGGCCGATATTGCTCCGGGCTGCGGTGCCGGGAGGGTTGAGGGTCCCTCTCAGGCGCCGCGGCCCGCGGGTGTTTTTCGGGGCGGCACAGGCCCCCGGGTACGCTCGCTGACGTGCCCTCCATGAACGAACTCGTCCGCCAGCACACCGCCCTCGACGACACCGACCTCGAGTGGCTCCACCTGCTGGTCTCGGAGTGGCAACTGCTCTCCGACCTGTCCTTCGCCGACCTGGTCCTGTGGGTGCCCACCCGTGACGGCACCCGCTACGTCTCCGTCGCACAGATGCGGCCGAACACCGGCCCGACCTCCTACCAGGACGACATGGTCGGCCACCTCGTCCCGCGCGGTCGCCGCCCCATGCTGGACGCGGCCCTGGACGAGGGCCGGATCGTGCGCGAGGGCGACCCGGAGTGGCGCGAGGAGGTCCCGGTCCGCGTCGAGTCGATCCCCGTACGGCGCGAGGGCCGGGTGCTCGGAGTGATCGCGCGCAACACGAACCTCCTCACCGTGCGCACCCCCAGCCGGCTGGAGCTCACCTACCTTCAGAGCGCCTCCGACCTCGCGCAGATGATCGCGGCCGGTGCCTTCCCGTTCGCGAACCAGCAGGTCGACATGGACGCCTCGCCCCGCGTGGGCGACGGGCTGATCCGCCTGGACGCCGACGGCATCGTCCAGTACGCCTCCCCGAACGCGCTCTCCGCCTACCACCGCATGGGCCTGGCCGCCGATCTGGTCGGCCACCACCTCGGCCGGACCACCGCCGAACTGGCGCCCTCGCGCGGCCCGGTGGACGAGGCGTTGGCCAAGGTCGCCAGCGGCTGGGCACCGCGGGAGTTCGAGATCGAGGCGAAGGACGGGGTGATCCAGTTCCGCGCGATCCCCCTCAAGCCCAAGGGCACCCGCATCGGATCCCTGGTACTGCTCCGGGACGTCACCGAACTTCGCCGCCGCGAACGGGAATTGATCACCAAGGACGCGACCATCCGGGAGATCCACCACCGGGTGAAGAACAACCTGCAGACGGTGGCCGCCCTGCTGCGCCTCCAGGCCCGCCGTATCGGCTCGGAGCGCGGCCGTGAGGCGCTGGAGGAGGCGGTGCGCCGCGTCGGGTCCATCGCCATCGTGCACGAGACGCTCTCCCAGAACCTGGACGAGCGCGTGGAGTTCGACGAGATCGCCGACCGCGTGCTGGCGATGGTCGCCGAGATCTCCCCGGGCAAGGTCGCCGGCCGGCGCTCGGGTCGCTTCGGCATACTCGACGCCGAGGTCGCCACCCCGCTGTCGATGGTGCTGACCGAGATCCTTCAGAACGCCCTGGAGCACGGCTTCCGCGAGGGCGACACCGGCACGGTGGAGGTGTCCGCGGTCCGCGGTGGCACCACCAAGGAGGCCCGTCTGCTGGTCACCGTCCAGGACGACGGCGTGGGCCTGCCCGAGGGCTTCGACCCGCACACCGCCGGCAACCTCGGGCTCCAGATCGTACGGACGCTGGTCGAGGGCGAGTTGGGCGGCACCTTCGACATGGTCCCGGCGCCGGAGCGGGGGACCAGGGTCATCCTGGACATCCCGGTGCAGGCGCACAAGTAGCGGCAGCGGCCGCCCGGCACAGCGGAAAGCCCCGGACCTGGAGGTCCGGGGCTCTGCTCGTTCGCGTACCCCCTGCTCGAGCTGCGTCGAGGGGTCGGGGGAGCATCGGGGAACTGCGCGCTGCGGCTCGGGGGCGGGAGATGCGTACGCGCCGTACGCGCCGCCAAGCTCAGGCTGTCAGCAGGGGTGGGATGTCAGGCGGAGGCCTGACGGGCCCGGTTGCGGGCGGCGCGGCGCTTCATTGCACGGCGCTCGTCCTCGCTGAGACCACCCCAGACGCCGGAGTCCTGACCGGACTCGAGCGCCCACTGCAGGCACTGCTCGATCACCGGGCAGCGGCGGCAGACGGCCTTGGCTTCCTCGATCTGCAGCAGCGCGGGACCGGTGTTGCCGATGGGGAAGAAGAGCTCGGGGTCTTCCTCGCGGCAAACGGCGTTGTGACGCCAGTCCATGGCTGCTACCTCTCCTTGGTATTACTGCAGGGTGTGCTTGTGAATGTGAACGCTTTCACGAATCCCTCAACAAGGGAAGGGCCGACCGCCAGGTTCCCTGGCGTGGTCCTTGGTTTCGTAGAGGGGTTCCGGTGATCTGTGGAGGCCGGTGTTGCGGGCCGTCCCGATCGCCATGTAGAGACTCGCAAACCTCAGCGGCGGATACAACCCCTTCCGGAAAGTTTTTTTTGATTCTTCGGTGTCGACTAGGTCACAGCCGTACTTCCATGGGGTGGACCCTGGCCTAAACGTTCGAGTGAAAGGACTTTCGCCCTTTCTGCTCACACAATCACACGCAGTGCACGGCGTACGCCTGTGAACGTCACGCTGGTGCGCAGCCCCAGGTGGTCACCGTCCATCTGAAGGGGTAGCGGCACCTTCGAATGCAAGGTGAAGCGCGTCAGATCGTGGCGGGACAGGGCGTGCTTTCCGCGGGGGCCGCGCTCCGGGGACGAAGTGAGCAACTGGGTGCCATACCGGGCAACCGCGGCGCTGGAGAGCCGGTGCAGACCGAAGATGTCAAGCCCGGCGTCGAACGAAGCTTCGGGGGACGCGTAGATCGGGCGATTGCCGAGAAACGTCCACGGCGAGGTGTTCGACACTATGGAGAGCACCAGATCCTCGACCGGATCCTGGCCCGGCTGGTCCAGCGTTATCACTCCGTGCCGGCGGTGCGGCTCACCGAACAGCTGACGCACCACCTGGCGCACGTACAGCGCGTGCGTGGACCTCTTGCCGCGCTCCCGGTGCTGCTCGACCCGGCCGACCACACCCGCGTCGAAGCCGAGGCCCGCGTTGAAGGTGAACCACCGCGGCGGCACCGCCTCGTCCTCCGAGCCCGGAGTGCCGGAGGTGAGACCGAGGCCGACGGTCCGCTCGCGGCCCTCGCGCAGCGCGTCCAGCAGGACGCCGGTGGCCTCCACGGGCTGGTTGGGCAGGCCCAGGGCGCGGGCGAAGACGTTGGTGGAACCGCCGGGGACCACGGCGAGGCCCGGCAGGTGCTCGGGGGCGGGGCCCGCGTGCAGCAGGCCGTTGACGACCTCGTTGACCGTGCCGTCGCCGCCCAGGGCCACCACCAGGTCGACGTCGTCGCTCTCGGCCGCCTGCCGGCCCAGGTCCCGCGCGTGACCGCGGTACTCGGTGGTGACCGCCTCCAGCTTCATCTCGCTGGCGAGCGCATGGATCAGTACGTCGCGCGTGCGCGCACTTGTGGTGGTTGCCGCCGGATTGACCACGAGAAGTGCACGCATGACTTGCAGGGTACCTACTGGGCGGTACCGGGCCCAGACCGAGGGGGGATCAGGTGCGCGAGGGGGCGTGAACCTCGACACGGGGGCGAGCGCGGTGCGGGCTACCCTTCAGGGGTGAGCAGTGAGCAGACCCCCACCGCCCCGGACACCACCGGCCCCCGACCGCGCCGTCTGACGTACGCCGCGGCGCTCGCCGCCCTGGAGGGGCTCGCGCTCGTGGCGGGCGGGGTCTGGATGCTCGTCCTCGGCATCACGGGTGAGCCGGACGACCGCCGGCAGGCCGTGACCGGCGGCGTCACCCTGATCGTGCTCGCCCTGCTGCCCCTGATCGCCGCGCGGGGCCTGCTGGGCCGCCGCAGCTGGAGCCGCGGCCCCGCCGTCATCACGCAGGTCATGGCCCTCCCGGTCGCCTACAACCTGCTGCGCGCCGACAGCGTCGCCATCCCGGCGGGCATCGTGCTGGCGGTCGTGGCAATCACCGCGCTCGTCCTCCTGATCAACGCGGAGACCACGAAGGCCCTGGGCATCCGGGGACCCGGCAACGCGGAGAAGTAGCCCGCGGTCGTCGCACGGGAGCGGGAGTCCCGGGGCCGTCCGCCCGGGCGTGCCGTGCCGGCGTTCTCCCGCCCGCCTCACTCCTCCACGAGCAGCTTCTCCCGGAGCTGGGCCAGGGTGCGGGCCAGGAGGCGCGAGACGTGCATCTGGGAGATGCCGACCTCCTGGGCGATCTGGGACTGGGTCATGTTGCCGAAGAAGCGCAGCAGCAGGATCCGCTTCTCGCGCGGAGGCAGGTCCTCCAGCAGCGGCTTGAGCGACTCCCGGTACTCCACGCCCTCCAGCGCCTCGTCCTCCGCGCCGAGGGTGTCCGCCACCGCCGGGGACTCGTCGTCGGTGTCCGGGACGTCCAGTGACAACGTGGAGTACGCGTTGGCGGACTCCAGGCCCTCCAGTACCTCCTCCTCCGAGATCGCGAGCTTCTCGGCGAGTTCGTGCACCGTCGGGGACCGGCCGTGCAACTGGGACAGCTCCGCCGTCGCCGTGGTCAGCGCCAGTCGCAGCTCCTGGAGCCGGCGCGGGACGCGCACCGCCCAGCCCTTGTCGCGGAAGTGCCGCTTGATCTCGCCGACCACCGTCGGCGTCGCGTACGTCGAGAACTCCACGCCGCGGTCCGGGTCGAAGCGGTCGACCGACTTGATCAGACCGATGGTGGCGACCTGCGTGAGATCGTCCAGCGGCTCGCCGCGGTTGCGGAAGCGCCGCGCGAGGTGCTCGACGAGCGGCAGGTGCATGCGGACCAGCTGGTTGCGCAGTTCCGCGTACTCCGGGGTGCCGTCCTGGAGTGTGCGCAGTCTCAGGAACATGGCCCGCGCGCCGCTGCGATCCTGCGGATCGTGCCGCGCAGCGCGTGCGGCCGGTACCTCCGGCGTGTCCTGTGTACGCGACGCCTCGTCCCCGGCGTATCGCTCGTGCTCGTTCATCGTCCCGCCCGTCGCCCTTCCCCGAGCGCTCGCCTCGTCCCCCGCCGTCGGCTTCGCTCGAGCGGCGGGGGCGCCCCCATGGCCCGGCAGGACCCGGGTCCGCCCTCCCGCAGGCGTGCTCCGCGCGGCATCGTCCCGCTGCCCGCCGCCCGGGAGGCCGGTCACCGCGGACTCGTCCTCCGGATGCGGCCGGGCCTGCTCGGGAATGCCGTCGATGCCGTCCGGCACGCGCTCGGCCGGAAGCTCCCGTGTCCCGCGTTCTTCGTCCCGCACCGGCCCGTCCTCGCTCCTCACGCCGGCCCGGGTCCCGCGCCGCGCTGTTTGTAGAGGCTGATCGAAACGGTCTTGTCCTCGTCCACCGCGGAGGAGACCTTGCCCGCCAGTGCCGACAGCACGGTCCAGGCGAAGGTGTCCCGCGAGGGGGCGTGACCGTCCGTGGTCGGCGCCGAGACGGTCACCTCGAGCGAGTCGTCGACCAGCCGGAAGACACAGCTGAGCACCGATCCCGGCACGGCCTGCTGGAGCAGGATCGCGCACGCCTCGTCGACCGCGATGCGCAGGTCCTCGATCTCGTCGAGGGTGAAGTCCAAACGGGCCGCGAGACCGGCCGTGGCCGTACGCAGCACCGACAGGTAGGCCCCCGCGGCCGGCAGCCGGACTTCCACGAAGTCCTGGGTCGCGGGCTCGCCTGCGATCTGGGACACCCTCACCTCCAAGGTGGTACAAGCGTTTCAGGGCCGGGGTCGCCCCCCGGGTTAACGCGCTACGTGGTTCAGCGGTGACGCTATCGCGCTCTCAGCGATCCTGTCCCCGGGACCCCGACGTCCTTCTGTTACTCATAGTAAAACTATGAATACGCTCCGTGGCTAGGGGTCTGCGGGCCCAAAAGGGAAGAGCGTGCGCCGCATTGACGTACCCAGACGTCAGACGGTCGAACCGTCCGGCACCACCGTCCCGTCGGGTCACACGAGTACGTGATCGACGAAGCACCAGCGCCAGTTCTCACCTGGTTCACGGGTGCGCATCACGGGGTGGCCGGTCCGCTTGTGGTGCTCCGTCGCGTGCCGCCCCGGAGAGGAGTCGCAGCAGCCGACGTGGCCGCAGCTGAGACACACGCGCAGCTGCACGGGTTCCGTTCCGTCCCGCAGGCACTCCGGGCACGTCTCGCTGAGCGGGACGGGTTCCGGGTGCGGCAGCTCGTCGGAGTGCGTGCACTGTTTCATGATTGCCAGATTACGACGGTCGCGCGGAGATCGAGGGTGGGCGGACATGGACGTGATGCCGCTGCTGTTGCTGGTGGCGGGCAGTGCCGGGATCGCCGCAGCGGCCCGGCGCTCCCCGGTGCCGGCTCCGCTGGTGCTGGTCGCGGCGGGACTGGCGGTCAGCCATGTCCCCGGGGTGCCCGACTACACGCTCGACCCGCACATCGTGCTGCCGCTGATCCTTCCCCCGTTGCTGCACACGGCGGCCGTCGAGAGCTCCTACCTCGATCTGCGGGCCCAGGTGCGGCCGGTGGCCCTGCTGTCGGTGGGCTACGTGCTGTTCGCGACGTTCGCCGTCGGCTGGGCGCTGCACCTGATCGTTCCGGGCCTGTCGCTGACCGCGGCGCTGGTCTTCGGCGCCGTGGTGGCCCCGCCCGACGCGGTCGCGGCGACCGCGGTGGCCCGCCGGGTCGGGCTGCCGTCCCGGGTCACCACGATCCTCCAGGGCGAGTCCCTGCTGAACGACGCGACCGCGATCACCGCGTTCCGGGTGGCCGTGGCGGCGGCGGTCGGCGAGGGGGCCGGCTGGGCCGGCGGAGTCGGGGAGTTCCTGGTCGCGTCGGTCGGCGGCCTCGCCGTCGGCCTGGTGCTGATGGCCCCGCTGCACTGGCTGCGCACGCATGTCAAGGAGGCGCTGCTCCAGAACACGCTCTCCCTGCTGATCCCGTTCGTCGCCTACGCCGCGGCCGAGCAGGTGCACGCATCCGGGGTCATCGCCGTCGTGGTCGTCGCTCTGTACCTCGGACACCGCGCGTGGGAGGTCGACTTCGCCACCCGCCTCCAGGAGGGGGCGGTGTGGAAGATGGTGGCGTTCGTCCTGGAGTCCGCGGTGTTCCTGCTCATCGGGCTGCAACTGCCGGTCGTGCTCAGGGGCCTCGGAGAGTACGAGGGTCTCGACGCCACCTGGTACGCGCTCGCCGTGTTCGCGGTCGTCGTCGTGGCGCGGTTCGTGTGGGTGTACCCGGCGACCTATCTGCCGCCCCTGCTGTCGTCACGGGTCCGCGAGCGCGAGGGGGAGACGGACTGGAGGACGCCGTTCGTCATCTCCTGGGCCGGTATGAGGGGCGTCGTCTCGCTGGCCATCGCCTTCTCCATCCCGCTCACCGCGGACGGCGAGGACTTCCCGCAGCGCAACCTCCTGCTGTTCCTGACCTTCACCACCGTCATCGGAACGCTGGTCGTGCAGGGCGTGACCCTGCCCCCGCTGATCCGGCTGCTGAGGTTCCCCGGGCACGACGTCCAGGCCGAGACCCTCGCGGAGGCCAACGCCCAGGCACAGGCGTCCCGGGCAGCCGAACAGCGCCTGGAGGAGCTGCTGGCCGACGAACGCAACGCCCTTCCGGCGCCGCTCGCCGACCGCCTGCGCGCGGTCCTGGAACGCCGCCGCAACGCGGTCTGGGAGCGGCTGGGGCAGGTCAACCCGGTCACCGGGGAGAGCGTGGACGACACCTACCGGCGGCTGTCGCGGGAGATGATCAGTGCCGAGCGGGAGGTGTTCGTCCGGCTGCGCGACGGGCGCCACATCGACGACGAGATGCTGCGGACGCTGCTGCGCCGGCTGGACCTGGAGGAGGCGGCCGCCTACCGGGAGATCACGTAGGGGACCGGGAGCCGACGCAGGTGAGCGGGCAGGTCAGCCACGGAACCGGGAAGCGAGGCAGGGGGGCCGGGCGGTCACGGGAACGGGCGGCCGGTGACGACGGCCGCGACCGTGCTGCCGCGGGGGAAGGCGCCCTCGTCCGCGAGGGTGACGAGGGCGTACAGCAATTTGGCCACATACAGACGTTCCACGGGCAGGCCGTGCCGCTGCTCGAACTCCTTGGCGAACACGTCGAGCTCCGGGGTGGTACGGGCGAAGCCGCCGAAGTGGAAGCGCTCGTCGAGGCTCCAGTCGCCGCGCCGGCCGCCGAACGCCTCGGTCTGGAGGGTCCGTATCCGCTCGCCCAGGAAGCCGCCCCTGAGCACCGGAACGCCCAGCGCACGCGCCCGGGATCCCAGTCCCGCGGCGGTCCCGGCGAGCGTCCCGCCGGTACCGCAGGCCACGGCAGCCACATCGGCCACGTCGGCCAGTTCCTCGCCGAGCATCAGGCAGCCGCGCACGGCGAGCGCGTTGCTGCCGCCCTCGGGAACGACGTACGCGTCCTCGGCGCCCGCCGCGCGGAGAACGGCGGCCAGGGTCTCCGGCTCGGCCTTGCGGCGGTACGTCGACCGGTCGACGAAGTACAGGCGCATGCCGTCGGCGACGCACCGGGCCAGCGAGGGGTTGAGCGGCCGGTCGGCGAGTTCCTGACCGCGCACCACACCGACCGTGCGCAGGCCGAGCAGCCGGCCGGCGGCGGCCGTGGCCCGCAGGTGGTTGGAGTACGCACCGCCGAAGGTCACGACGGTCCGCCCGGCCGCCGCCGTGAGATTCGGCGCCAGCTTCCGCCACTTGTTCCCGATCAGCTCCGGGTGGATCAGGTCGTCCCGCTTCAGCACCAGCCGGACGCCGTGCCGCTCCATCCGCCCGTCCACGACCTCGCGCACCGGCGAGGGCAGTCGCGGCCGCAACGCGCCGAGCGCGTCACCGCCGCCACCACTCGTCCCGGGGTCATCGGTGCTGCTCACGGGGCCATTGTCGCCCGAGGGGGTGCGACGGGTCGGTCCGGGGGTCCCCGGGGCGTGACCGGCACGGGGTGGCGGGCGCGGGAGCACGGGGACGGTTGCCGCCACGGACGTGACACCGGTACCGCGGCCGCCTCGGCGACCCGGTGTTTCGGGAGACGTGCCGCACCCGAGGCCGCCCGGCGGCGGGCCGGTCCCAGGGCGAGGGGGGCGCCCAGGGCCGACGGACGCGCCGCACGGGTCGGGGCCCGACGGACGCTCCTCGTGCGCCGGGCTCTGACGGACGCCGTGCACGGCCCGTTGACCAGGCCCGGACATCCCGCGTGTCCGGGGCCTGGTCGACACTCCGGGGCCCGGAGCCCGACGCACTCTCCGCGGGGCCGGGCCCGCCTCGCCGTGGTCGCTCGCGGCACGTGAGCCGGCTGTGCGACCGGGCCGTGCGGGGCCGGTCGCCCGCCACGGCCCCGCACGTGGGATCCCGCACGCTCAGGAGAATCGGTTCGCCCGGGTCATGCCCGGCCGGGGCCGCCGGGGCGGAGGGGTCACTTGAGGCGTTCGCGGATGCGCTGCCTCATCGACGCCATCGTGAAGCCGCGCGGGTCGACCTTGCCCGGCTGCCACTCCAGGTGGCCGATCACCGATCGCTCCGTCCATCCGTGGCGCCGGCACACCGCGGCCGCGGCCTTCTCGATGGCCTCCAGTTGCGCCGCCGGCCAGGGGTCCTCGCCGTCGCCCAGGTTCTCGCACTCGAACCCGTAGAAGTGCCGGTTGCCGTCGGTGTTCCGCTCGTTGTCCGGCGGCAGCCGCTTCTCCGCGATCACCGCGCGCAGCACCTCGTCGTCGCCCAGCCCGGCGTGGTTGGCCCGGCCGTAGCCCACGAGATGGACCCGGCCGTCCTTGGTGACGACGCCGTGGCACAGCGGGCCCGGGAGGTCCGCGTAACCCTTGCGGCACAGCTCGACCGTCCGCGCGCTGCCCCTGGTCACCGTGTGGTGGATCATCACGCCGTGGACCGGGCCCCAGGGGCCCTTGTGGTTGCGGTTGTGGTGGCGCCAGTCGCCGACCTCGACGACCGTGAGACCTTCCGCCTTCAGAGCGCTCAGGAACGCGCTCGCGGACATGGGTGGGGCCATGACCGCCCTCCTTCGTGCCGCGCGACGGCCACCCGTCGCAGCCGCCTAGTACCGGTGCCTATACCTCCGTGGAACGAGCGGAACTAATCGTTCGGACACTGTGCGAGCCGATCCGGACAATGTCCTTCCGGTCCGCGGCCGTCGAGGAACCCCATGTGTGCCCACCGGGCCGAAGATCCATTCCCGCTCTTTTGTGTAATAGCACCGGCACCCTCCGTGAGGAAGGCTTGGTGTCGAAGATCGATGCCCGCACAGACGGGCGTGGACCACCAACGGGAGGGCATTTCTCTATGTCGGCAGGCGAAGCGGTCCGCGCGGAGGAGACGAGGCCCCAGCAGAGCCTCGGCACGGCGGCCGCGCGGAACCTGGCCACCACGACCAAGTCCGTGCCGCAGATGCAGGAGATCAGCTCGCGCTGGCTGCTGCGCATGCTGCCCTGGGTGGACGTCCAGGGGGGCACGTACCGGGTCAACCGGCGGCTGACCTACGCCGTCGGCGACGGGCGGATGACGTTCGTGAAGACCGGCGACCGCGTCGAGGTCATCCCCGCGGAGCTCGGTGAACTGCCGGCCCTGCGCAGGTACGAGGACGAGGAGGTGCTGACGGAGCTCGCCGCCCGCTGCCGGCAGCGGGAGGTCGAAGCCGGGCAGGTGATCGCGTCGTTCGGCTCCCCGACCGACGAGGTCTACCTGCTGGCGCACGGCAGGGTGGAGAAGATCGGCACCGGCCCGTACGGCGACGACGAATCGCTCGGAGTCCTAGCCGACGGTGCCTACTTCGGCGACCAGGCACTGCTGGACGAAGGCGCCATCTGGGAGTACACTGCCCGGACGCTCACCGCCTGCACCGTGCTGGTCCTGCCGCGCGAGGCCGTCCGGCAGGTCGCCGAGCGCTCCGAGACCCTGCGCGAGCACCTGCGACGCCGCCGCTCGATCCCCGGGCAGCGGACCAACAAGTACGGCGAGAAGGCGATCGACCTCGCGGCCGGCCACAGCGGTGAGCCGGACATCCCGCACACCTTCGTCGACTACGAGGCCAGGCCCCGCGAGTACGAACTGAGCGTCGCCCAGACGGTACTGCGCATCCACACACGCGTCGCCGACCTCTACAACCAGCCCATGAACCAGACGGAACAGCAGCTCAGGCTGACCGTCGAGGCCCTGAAGGAGCGCCAGGAGCACGAACTCGTCAACAACCGCGACTTCGGTCTGCTCCACAACTGCGAGTACGACCAGCGGATCCAGCCGCACGACGGCGTGCCCGGCCCCGACGACATGGACGAACTGCTCAGCAGGCGGCGCGGGACCAAGCTGTTCCTCGCCCATCCGCGGACCATCGCCGCCTTCGGCCGGGAGCTCAACAGGAGGGGACTCGTCCCGGAGACCATCGACATCGGCGGCAACCGCATCCCCACCTGGCGCGGCGTGCCCCTCTTCCCGTGCAGCAAGATCCCGGTGACCGAGGCGCGCACGACCTCGATCATCGCGCTGCGCACCGGCGAGGAGGAGCAGGGCGTCATCGGTCTGCGGGCCACCGGCATCCCGGACGAGATCGAGCCGAGCCTGTCCGTGCGGTTCATGGGCATCAACGAACAAGCCATCATCAAGTACCTGGTCACGGCCTACTACTCGGCTGCGGTGCTGGTACCGGACGCGCTCGGCGTCCTGGAGAACGTCGAGATCGGTCGCTGGCGGTGACCTTCCACCGACCGCCCGACGCCGCGCCGTGTCCCCGCCCTTCCGGGCGGGTACACCTCGGGGTACGCGCTGGAGGCCGCGGCGGCGGTGGCGCGATCCTCCCTCATACTCCGAGGCGGTTCCAGGGGTGAGTCGATGACGGAGCTCGAAACCGAGCCGGGAACAGGACGCGGGACGGAACGCGCAACGCGGTCGAGGGGGCGGGCCGGTCCGCGGTCCGCCGAGGGGCACGAGGCGGCCGTGCTGCTGGAGCGGGCGCGGGCCGCGGTGGATCCGGAGCTGCGGGCCGCGATCGGGTCGCTGCCCGGTCCGATGCGCCGGATCGCCTTCTACCACTTCGGCTGGGAACAGGCGGACGGCCGCCCTGCCGCCGCTGGTTCCGGCAAGGCGATGCGCCCCGCGCTGGTGCTCGCGGCCGCCTCCGCCCTCGGCGGTCCGGCGGCCCGCGCGAGGGCCGTACGGGCGGCGGCGGCAGTCGAACTGGTCCACAATTTCACGCTGTTGCACGACGACGTGATGGACCGTGACAGCACCCGCCGCCACCGGCCCACCGCCTGGGCCGTCTTCGGCGACGTCGACGCGATCCTCGCCGGGGACGCACTCCAGGCACTCGCCCTGCGGTTGCTCGCCGAGGACCCGCACCCGGCGGCCTCACCGGCGGCGGCGCGACTAGCGGACTGTGTCGTCCAGTTGTGCGCGGGACAGCACGCGGACACGGCCATGGAGCGGCGCGGGCCCGCCGACGTCGGCCTCGACGAGACGCTCGCCATGGCGGAGGCCAAGACGGGGGCGCTCCTCGGCTGCGCCTGTGCGCTCGGCGGGCTGTACGCGGGGGCCGGGGAGGCGGAGGTGGCCGCGCTGGACGCGTTCGGCAGACAGGCGGGCCTGGCCTTCCAGTTGATCGACGACGTGATCGGCATATGGGGCGACCCGCGGCGCACCGGCAAGCCCGCCGGCGCGGATCTGGCGTCCCGCAAGAAGTCCCTGCCGGTGGTCGCCGCGCTCACCTCGGGCACCCCGGCGGCAGCGGAACTCGCCGAGTTGTACACGGCGCCGCGCGAGAAGGAGGACAAGGAGGAACTGGAGCGTCTGGCCAGGACCGTGGAGCGGGCCGGGGGTCGTGACTGGGCGCAGGCGGAGGCCGCGGACCGGATGGCGCGGGCGATGCAGGAACTGGCCCGCGCGGTACCCGACCCGGAGGGGGCGGGCGGCCTGCTGGCCCTCGCCGAGTTCGTGACCAGGCGCGAGACCTGACGGGCCGGCCCGGGACACCGGGCCCGGGGGCCGGTGCCACGTACCGGGCACCACGGGCCGGTCCCGGGCGCCCGTCGACGAGGACCCCGGAACCACCGGGGCCGTGCGGCTCCTGACCCCGCGCGCCCCGTGGCTCCGGCCCGGCGGGTCCCGCACTTCCCCACGGTGTGCGGGGCCCGCCCTTCGACCCTCCGGTGAGGCTGGGCTCCGGCCGGCGGACTTGCCGACCGGACCGCCGACCGGACCGCCGACCGGACCGCAGCCCGGTACACAGGCTGGTTCGCGCCCCTCGGGGCGATCAGCGCCGTCGCGTCCGGTTACTCTCAACCCCCGTACGGGCGAGGACGGTTGGCGTGAAGGGGCGGACATGGGTGTGGTGATCCGGAGGGCTGGCGAGGGCGACCGCGAGCGGGTGGTCCGGCTCCTGGACACGGCGTTCCGGGACGACCCGGTCAGCGGCTGGGTGTTCCCCGGCGAGGAGTACCGCCGCAGCACCCACCACCGGCTCATGGCCGCGTTCACCGACATCGTGCTGGCGGAGGGGCGCATCGACCTCACCGAGGACGGTTCGGCGTGCGCCCTGTGGATGTCGGTGCCCGCCGGCGACCACGGCGAGGGCGAGGACGACGGTCCGGCCCAGGTCCGCCGGGCCGTCGACCCGGCGAACGAACGCGTGGAGCTGATCGGCCGGCTCACGGCGGACGTCCACCCCACGGGCCGCGACCACGAGTACCTGTGGATGATCGGCGTCGCACCCGGCCGCCAGGGGAAGGGACTGGGCACCGCGCTCATCGGCTCCGTCCTCGACCGCTGCGACCGGGAAGGGCTACCGGCCTACCTGGAGGCGAGCAGCGAGCGCAGCCGCCGGCTCTACCACCGCCTCGGTTTCGCACCGGCGGGCCTGCCCCTCGCCCTCCCCGACGGCCCGTCCATGTGGCCGATGTGGCGCGAACCCCGGCCCGGCGGCACCGCGTAGCCGACCGCCGCCCCACTCGAACGCCGCTCGGCGACGCGCGAGGGACGTTCGGCCCTAGAGCCCGGTCGCCGCCCTGGCTTCACTTGGCTGGCGGGAACCGTCCGCCGACGACCCCGAGGAGGCCGGCGGGCAACGGACGACGAGGACGGCCAGGGGCTGATGAGCGCAGGTGCACGGGTCGGCGAGGCGGCGAACACGGAGATCACGGTGGTCGGACACGCCGATCTGACCCCGGACACCCTCGCCCTGGTGGAGTCGGAGCTGCGGGCGCGGCTGGAGGAACACGTCGAGGGCAGACCGGTGATGGTGCGCTCCGGCACCGGCGTGCCGCTGGTGTTCGGCCGCGCGGCACGGGCGACGGGGCGGCCACTGGTCGTCGTGATCCCCACCACGAACGGGGTCCCCGCGGTACCGCACCAGCCCGACCGGGTGGCGACCGGGGAGTTGCTGAGCATCGCCGACCAGGTGCGTCTGGTGGAGTACGACCCCGCCGACCGCGACTCCTGCGTGGGCGCGGACGAGCGGATGGTCGCCGCCGGCGGCCATCTGCTGGCCGTATGGGACGGATCCGTGTCCAACGGGCGCGACGCCACCGCCCACCTGGTGGCCTACGCGCGGGCCAACGGCGTTCCCGTGGAGATCGTCTGGCCTGCGGGGGCCGCCCGGGAGGCGGTCCCCGTCACCGCGGCCGAGGGCCGGGTGCGATGACGGCCGGTGTCATCCGGATGCCGGGGCACGCCCCCGGCACCGGCGACGACGGGGGAGCGGGGCGGAAGACGCCCGGGGACGGCACGATCGGTTCCGGGCGGGCCTACGCCTGGCTGCTGGTCGTCACCGGGGCGCTGGGCGTGCTCGCCTCGCTGGTGCTCACGGTCGACCGGATCCGTCTGGCCGAGAACCCCGGCTTCCGTCCCTCCTGCTCGATCGACCCGGTCGTGTCGTGCACCGACGTGATGACGAGCGACCAGGCGTCCGTGTTCGGTGTCTCCAACCCCCTCCTCGGCGTGGCGGCCTACGCGGCGGTGGTCGCCATCGGTTTCGGTCTGCTCGCGGGTGCCCGCTACCGCCGCTGGTTCTGGCTGACCCTGAACCTCGGCACGCTGCTCGGCACCGGCTTCTGCATGTGGCTGATGACCCAGGCGCTGTACGAGATCGGCTCGCTGTGCCTGTGGTGCTCCCTGACCTGGGCGGCCACCATCGCGATGTTCTGGTACACCACCGTGCACAACCTGCGGCACGGCATCGTCCGTGCGCCGCGCGGACTGGTGGCCGCCGTGCGGGAGTTCCACTGGGCCGTGCCGGTCGCCTGGTACCTGACCATCCTGATGCTGATTGCGACCCGCTGGTGGACGCACTGGCAGACCCTGCTCTGACCCGCGGCCGGACCGGGACCATCGGCCGCCCCCGGACCGGGACCATCGGCCGCCCCCGGACAGGGACCAATGGTCCCTGTCCGGGCCCACCATGGGGACTGTTCGACCCATCCGGATCCCGTGCCCCGCCCCCGATCATGGGGCGCGCTGTGACCGGATGGGGAGGACGACAACCAGTGGACGAGGCACGAATAGACACCGCGGTGGTCGCGACGGACGACGGGAGGACCCTCGCGACGCCCACGGGAACCCCTGGCGGACCGGGCGTGGCGCGCCGGGCGGCATGGGTGGACTGGCTGACGACCACCGATCACAAGAAGATCGGGACCCTGTACCTGGTCAGCGCCTTCGTGTTCTTCATCGTCGGTGGCGTGATGGCGCTGGTGATGCGGGCCGAGCTGGCCCGGCCGGGCCTGCAGCTGATGTCGAACGAGCAGTTCAACCAGGCGTTCACGATGCACGGCTCGGTCATGCTGCTGTTGTTCGCCATGCCGCTGTTCACCGGGTTCGCCAACTGGATCATGCCGCTCCAGATCGGCGCTCCGGACGTCGCGTTCCCGCGGCTGAACATGCTCGCCTTCTGGCTCTTCCTGTTCGGCTCCACGATCGCGGCCGCCGGGTTCCTCACCCCGGGCGGAGCGGCCGACTTCGGATGGTTCCTGTACGCCCCGCTGTCGAACGCCGTCTACTCGCCGGGGATCGGCGCCGACCTGTGGATCATGGGCGTGGCCCTGTCCGGGTTCGGCTCGATCCTGGGCGCGGTCAACTTCATCACCACGATCATCTGCATGCGCGCCCCCGGCATGACGATGTTCCGCATGCCGATCTTCACCTGGAACGTGCTGCTGACCGCCCTGCTGGTGTTGATCGTGTTCCCGGTGCTCGCGGCGGCGCTGTTCGCCCTGGAGTGCGACCGCAAGTTCGGCAGCCACATCTTCGACTCGGCCAACGGCGGCGCGCTGCTGTGGCAGCACCTGTTCTGGTTCTTCGGCCATCCCGAGGTGTACATCCTGGCGCTGCCGTTCTTCGGCATCGTCAGTGAGGTCATCCCGGTCTTCTCCCGCAAGCCGATGTTCGGCTACATGGGCCTGATCGGCGCGACCATCGCCATCGCGGGTCTGTCGATCACGGTGTGGGCGCACCACATGTACGTCACCGGCGGTGTCCTGCTGCCGTTCTTCTCCTTCATGACGTTCCTGATCGCCGTCCCGACCGGTGTGAAGTTCTTCAACTGGATCGGCACCATGTGGAAGGGCTCGCTCAGCTTCGAGACCCCGATGCTGTGGACCACCGGCTTCCTGATCACGTTCGTCTTCGGTGGTCTGACCGGTGTCATCCTGGCCTCGCCGCCGATGGACTTCCACCTGTCCGACTCGTACTTCGTCGTGGCCCATTTCCACTACACGGTGTTCGGCACGGTCGTGTACGCGATGTTCGCCGGCTTCCACTTCTGGTGGCCGAAGTTCACCGGCAAGATGCTCGACGAGCGCCTCGGCAAGATCACCTTCTGGACGCTGACCGCCGGCTTCCACCTGACGTTCCTGGTCCAGCACTGGCTGGGCACCGAGGGCATGCCGCGCCGCTACGCCGACTACCTCGCCGCCGACGGCTTCACCGCCCTGAACACGCTGTCCTCGATCGGCTCGTTCCTGCTCGGCCTGTCGATCCTGCCGTTCTTCTACAACGTCTGGAAGACGGCCAAGTACGGCGAGAAGGTCGGGACCGACGACCCGTGGGGCTACGGCCGCTCGCTGGAGTGGGCGACCTCCTGCCCGCCGCCGCGGCACAACTTCGTGAAGCTGCCGCAGATCCGCAGCGAGTCCCCGGCGTTCGACCTGCGCCACCCGGAGGTCGCCGCCGCCGAAGCGGTGCGGTGAGCCATGGTCCAGCCCGTCCTGGCCATGGGATGTGCGGTGCTGACGGCCTCCGGTTCCGTCTGGTACCTGCCGGCCCTCGCCGACCTGCGCGCCGGAGCCGACCGGCCGCCGTCCCGCCGCGCCGCGGCGATCGCCTGCCTGAGCGGCTGGGGAACCCTCGGGGTCGTCGGCCTGCTGCTGCTCGTGGCCCCGGCCTGGTGGGTGCCGGGCACGGCGGCTGTGGTGGGCGCGCTGAGCACCGTCGGCCTGCGGATCCACGCCGTCGCTCGACGTGCCGTCGAGCGGCGGGAGGTGGCCCGGCAGTGGGCGCAGTTGGGCCACGATCCCCTTCCGGCGGGCGGGCACCGCTCCCGGGGAGCGGTCGCCGCCCTCGTCGTGTGCGGCCCGCTCGCAGCCGCGGCGGTCGCGGCCCTGCTGCCCGCGGCCGGTCCCGGGGACGGCCCCGACCGGCCGGTGACGGCCGTCGTCCCGCTGGTCGTCGTTGCCCTGTTCCTCATGATCGCCGTCAGGCACACCGCACGGCTGCGGCGACCGGAACGCCCCGCACGCGCGGCCCGGAGCGCCCGCCACGAGGCGGGGTGACCCGCCACCCGGCGGCGGAGCGCGGGCGGCATCCCGGGTGACCGGGCCCCCTCGGCACGGTGCCGGCGACCTCCCTGGTGCTTCCCCCCGGGGACGGCCGCCGGCACCGCGCCCTTCCCGCGCCGCGACCGCCGGACCCTTCGCTACGCCTCCGGCACGATCGCCGCGACGATCCGCTCCACCAGCCCGTCCGGCACGCTCACCCCGGGCAGCGCGCCGTCCAGGACGCCCGGCAGGGTCAGGTGCTCCATGATCAGCCCGAGCATCGCCAGATAGAGCACCGCCACCGTCTCGTCCCCGCCCGGAAGCCCGGACGTGCGCTGGAACTCCATCCCCTCCTCCAGGTCGGCCCGCACCGACGTGGTGTACGAGGCGCGCAGCTCGGGGCGCCGGGTGGCCTCGAGACGCATCTCGAGCAGGGCCAGCCAGCCGTCGCGGTCACCGGTCGCGCGGTCCATCAGGTCGTGCATGAACGCGGTGACGAGGGACCGGTCCCGCGGCCGGGTCAGCAGGTCGGCCACCACCGCGGGGTCGGGCGCGAGTCGTACGTGCAGCCGGGCGTCGATCTGGCGCAGCAGGTCGTCGCGCCCGGTGAAGTAGTTGGAGGCGGTGCCCACGGGCACCCCGGCCCGCGCGTCCACCGCGCGGAACGTCAGCCCGCGCGCGCCCTCGCGGGCGAGCACCTCGATCCCGGCGTCGACCAGCGCCGTACGGCGCTCGGGGTTGGCGGCCATGCGGAATCCTCTTCTTCACTTGTCGCCGGATCCGGAATGGGGTTGCAACCACTACAGACGCAGTACTACAACTGGAGTGGTTCGGAACGCAGCCTACGGAAAGAGACCGCGATGCGAAAGCTGACCTACTACATCGCCTGCTCCATCGACGGCTTCATCGGGGACCCGGACGGCGACGCTTCGGCCATGGTCTCGTACGTCGACGAGGAGTTCCTCGAGTTCCTCAAATCGGAATACCCGGAGGCCCTGCCCACCCGGTTCCGCAGGGCCCTGGGCATCGACGACCTGCCGAACAGGCGGTTCGACACCATCGTCCAGGGCCGGGCCAGCTACGACCTGGCCCTGAAGGAGGGCGTCACCAGTCCGTACGCCCACCTGCGCGAATACGTCGCCTCCCGCACGCTGGACGAGTCGCCCGACCCGAACGTGGAGATCGTCGCGGAGGACCTGGTAGGGCGCGTCCGCGCGCTGAAGGCCGAGGACGGCCCGCTCGGCATCTATCTGTGCGGCGGTGCCGCGGTCGCCGGCGAACTCGCCGACGAGATCGACGAGCTGATCGTCAAGACGTACCCGATCATGATGGGCAGCGGCATGCCGATGTTCGCGTCGGGCTCATCGGTCATGCCGTTCGCCCTGGAGTCGCTGCGCACGTTCGGGAACGGGGTGGTGGTGCGTACGTACAGCAGGGAGCGTTGAGCGACCGGCGGACCTACCCTTGGGGCATGGACAGCGACCGACACGTCTGTCCCTCCTGCGGACAGCCGGTGGAGATGGTCGTCCGGCGCCACAAGACGCTGGGCGCGTGGGTTCCGGTGTGGGTGCGCGGACCCTGCCACAACCCCAGGTGCGAGGAGTACGTTCCCCGCGGCGCCCCGGAGGCCGTACCGGGCACGGGTCGCGGGCGCGGCGGGACCGTCACGCAGACCGGAGACGACAAGCAGACCGTGGACGCCGGGCGGCCCGGCGACACGGAGCACACCACGGAGCCCGGACCGGGAGCCGGCCACGACCGGTGACCGAGGGCGCCGCCCGGTCCCGCAGGACGCACGCAAGCCGCCCGCGGTGCTGAGGCCGGTCCCGGACGGCGGCCGCCGCGGCACCGACGCACCGCAGCCGCGGCACGGGGGAACACGCGCGCCCGAGCCCCCCCCTGGAGCGCACGGGCGGGAACGGGGGCACGGCACCTGTGTCCGATCAGGCTCCGCTGGGCAGCCCGCCCGTCTCGGGGTCGCGTCCCGTCAGGCAGTACGTGCCGCCCGCCGGGTCCCGCATCACCGTCCAGTGAGCGAACCCGGACACGCACACGGCGCCGAGCCCCTCGTGCAGCGCCCGGGCGGCCCCGATGTCGGCACAGGCCAGATCGGGGTGGGCCGAGATGGGCCGCTCCTCACCGAGCCGCTGCAGCAGCACGCGTACGGGCAGCCCGGCCGGCGGCCTGATCACACGGAACTCCGGCAGCGCGCCCGCCGTTCCCTGCCAGCCGTCCAACAGCCCTTCCCAGAAGGCGACCTCGCGGTCGTAGGCGGAGGGCGGGATGTCGAGGCACACCTGGTCGAGCCGGGTGCCGTGCACGACGGGCGGCCGGACCGACTCCCCCTGCCAGGGCACCGCACAGAACAACTGGCCCGCGGGCGAACGCAGCGCGGCCCACCCCTCGTGCCGGGCCGCCACCTCCCCGCCCAGGCGCAGCGCCGAGGCGGTGAACTCCGGCACGTCGTCCACGCACAGGTCCAGGTGGGCGCCGCCCCCGCCCTCGCCGACACCCTGGAGCTTGACGCACGCGTCGGTGCCGTCCGCCAGGAGTGTCACGAACTCCCCGTGGTCGCCCCGGGGTTCGGACGGCCGCGTACCGGTGGCGGCCGTCCAGAACTCCCGGACGGCGCCGAGGCGGGCGACCGGCCGGTCGACGAAGACGTAGGCCCAGCGAATACCCATCGCAGGATCGTAGACCGGACCGTCACCAGCGCGGATCACCCCGGGCGTCGCTCGAGGAACCGCAGCATGTTCCCGGCCGGGTCCCGGAACGCGCAGTCGCGCACCCCGTACGGCTGGTCCTCCGGCTCCTGGACCACCTCCGCACCGGCGTCCCGGACCCGGGCGAACAGGGCGTCGCAGTCGGCGGTGGTGAAGATGACCCCGCGCAGCACCCCCTTGGCCAGCAGCCGGGCCATCGCCTCCTTGTCGGCGGGCGAGATGTCCGGATGTGCGGCGGGCGGCTCCAGCACGATCTCCACATCCGGCTGGAGCGGCGAGCCGACCGTCACCCACCGCATCCCCTCGTAGCCCACGTCGCCCCGGACCTCCAGGCCCAGGACGTCCCGGTAGAAGGCCAGCGCCTTGTCGTGGTCGTCTACGGCGATGAAGCACTGGGCGAGCCTGACATCGGTTGCTGTCTCCATGCCCCCCACGGTAGGCGCCCTCAGCGCCGCGGACGCGTGAGCGCCCGCACGACGCACGGCGGGATCGCCGCGCTCTCCTCGTGCGACCGGGCCCGGTACGCGCTCGGCGTCTCGCCGACCAGCCGGGTGAACCGCGAGCTGAAGGAGCCCAGCGAGGTGCAGCCCACCGCCAGGCACACCTCCGTCACCGTGAGGTCACCGCGGCGCAGCAGGGCCTTGGCCCGTTCGACCCGGCGGGTCATGAGGTAGCCGTAGGGGGTCTCCCCGTACGCCTGGCGGAAGCTGCGCTGGAAGTGCCCGGGGGACATCAGCGCGGTGCGCGCGAGCGCCGCGATGTCGAGCGGTTCCGCGTACTCCCGGTCCATCCGGTCCCGCGCCCGCCGCAACCGCACCAGGTCCTCCGTCTCCACCCGGCCAGCATCCCACGGCCCCGGCACGGCGGGCGGCCGTACCGCGGACGTCCCGAACGGCCGGTGTGCGGCGGACCGGCGCCGAACCGTCTCCTGGTATGGATCCGGGATGGTGGCCTGCGGTGGTAATGGTCGCGGGGCCGTGAGGTTGCGGGACCGTGAGGTCGCGGGGCCGTGAGGTCGCCGGGCCGCCGCACACGGGGCCCCGCGGCCTGCGGCACTCCTGGCCTCCGCGCCCGTCCCGCCGCGGCGCGAGCGCCGAGCGGGTCCAGCCGGTCCTCGGCCCGCGTCCGCCGTGATCACGCTGCGGATCCGCGCCCACCAATGGCCGGGCGAAGCGGACCGCACCCGGACCGTCAGGGGCGCCGTGCTCGGCGCACTGCGGACCGGGTGCGGACAGGTAGGCGATGCGACCCGCGAAACCGCAGGTCAGGCGGCCTGGCCATGGATCAGGCCTTCTTGGTCTCCCAGAAGATCTTGTCGATCTGGGCGATGTAGTCCAGTGCCTTCTGGCCCGTGGCCGGGTCGGTCGACGCCTTGGCGGCCGAAAGGGCCTTCAGGGCGTCGTTGACCAGCTGGTGCAGCTCCGGGTACTTCTCGAAGTGCGGGGGCTTGAAGTAGTCGCTCCACAGCACGGAGACGTGGTGCTTGGCCAGCTCGGCGCGCTGCTCCTTGATGGTGGTGGCACGCGCCTGGAAGTGCGGGTCGTCGTTTCCGGCCATCTTCTCCTGGATGGCCTTGACCGACTCCGCCTCGATGCGGGCCTGGGCCGGGTCGTACACGCCGCAGGGCAGGTCGCAGTGCGCGCTGACCTTGACCTTGGGGGCGAACAGGCGGGAAAGCATGGAGCATTCCTTCCTCGTGATCGTCTTCTCACAGGGGACATTACTCCGTGGGGGAGCGGTTTTCGCGAGTGCCCCCTTGGGCTTAGGACAAAAGTCCGGGGCGAGACTGAGACTGGTGGAGGAAAGAACCGGGGAGGTGCCGGGTCATGCCGGAGCTGTCGCAGGACGCCGAGCGGTCGGGTGCGCCGCTGCCCTTCGGGGTGGCCGAGGTCACGGGGCCGTCCATGGTGCCCACGCTGTACCACGGGGACCGGCTCCTGGTGCACTACGGCGCCCGGATCAAACCGGGTGACGTGATCGTGCTGCGGCACCCCTTCCAGCAGGACCTGCTCGTCGTGAAGCGTGCCGCCGAACGGCGCGAGGGCGGCTGGTGGGTGCTGGGGGACAACATGTACGCCGGCGGTGACAGCACCGACTACGGAGTGGTGCCCGACGAGTTGGTGCTCGGCCGGGTCCGCTTCCGCTACCGGCCCCGCAGGTCCGACCGGCGCTCCCCGCTGGCCGTGGTGGGCTGGGCGCTGTCCGCTGCCCGGCCCGTGCTCTCCGACCGGTCGGCCTCCAGGCGCTTGCGGGCGCGGTAGGCGGCCACGTTCGCGCGGGTGGCGCAGCGGTCGGAGCAGTAGCGCCGGGAGCGGTTGGTGGAGGTGTCCAGGTAGGCGTTGCGGCACGGCGGCGCCTGGCACAGCCCGAGGCGGTCCACGCCGTACTCGGTGAGGTGGAAGGCGAGGCCCATCGCGGCGATGGCGGCATAGCCCGCGGTCGCGTTGGACGGGTGGTCGGCCAGGTGCATGTGCCACAGCGGGCGGCCGTCGTCGTCGCGGAAGTCGTGCCCGGAGATCTGCGGGCTCACCGGGAACTCCAGCAGCAGTGAGTTCAGCAGGTCGACGGCGAGTGTCTCGTCGTCGCCGTCCGCCGCCTCGAAGACCGCGCGCAGCCGGGCCCGTACCGAACGGAACCGGGTCACGTCGGCCTCGGTCGCCCGGCGCGCGGCCGACTGGTTGCCGCCGAACAGATCGCGGACGGCCTCGATCGAGGTCAGGACGTCCTTGCCCCGGGCCGGTTCCTCGGTGTTGACGAGACGGACGGCATAATCCGAGTAATAGGCCAGTTCCACTTGTAGTCCTTACGGAGGGGCTCTATGGTCGTGCCTGCGGTCGGGTAACAGACGATCGTGCTTCCAGGGTATTACGTCATGCGCGAGGGAGGGGCTCGATGACGGACACGCAGGCCACCGCGGCCACCGCCGACTGGCACGCCTGGCAGGAGAGCTGGGACCGGCAGCAGGAGTGGTACCTGCCCGACCGCGAGGAACGGTTCCGGGTCATGCTCGACATGGTCGAGGACCTCGTCGGCACCGCGCCGCGCGTGCTGGACCTGGCGTGCGGCACGGGCAGCATCACCGCCCGGCTGCTCGCCCGCTTCCCGGACGCCACCAGCACCGGCGTCGACCTGGACCCGGCGCTGCTCGCCATCGCCGAGGGCACGTTCGCCGGAGACGACCGGGTCACCTTCGTGACGGCCGACCTGAAGGACCCCGACTGGCCCACGAAGCTGCCGCACGGCTCCTACGACGCCGTGCTGACCGCGACGGCACTCCACTGGCTGCACCGGGAACCCCTCGCGGACCTCTACGGACAGGTCGCGGGGCTGGTCCGCGACGGCGGCGTCTTCATGAACGCGGACCACATGATCGACGAGAGCACGCCCCGGATCAACGCGGCCGAGCGCGCCCGGCGCCATGCCCGCATGAATCAGGCCCAGCGGGACGGCGCCCTCGACTGGACCGCGTGGTGGCGGCTCGCCGCGGAGGACCCCGTCCTCGCCGGGCCCACGGCCCGCCGCTTCGAGATCTACGGCGAACACGCCGACGGTGACATGCCGTCCCCGGCCTGGCATGCCAACGTCCTGCGCGACAAGGGATTCACCGAGGTCAGGCCGGTGTGGTGCTCGCCCTCGGACACCCTGCTGCTCGCGCTGAGGTGAGCGTCGACCGCAACGCGAAGGGCGGTACGGGCCTTCCCGTACCGCCCTTCGCCCTGCGTGGACCGCGCCCGGCGTCCCCGGTGTCAGAGCACCTTGGACAGGAACGACTTGGTGCGCTCGTGCTGCGGGTTGGTCAGGACCTCGCGCGGGTGTCCGGATTCGACCACCACGCCGCCGTCCATGAAGACCAGGCTGTCGCCCACCTCGCGGGCGAAGCCCATCTCGTGGGTGACCACGACCATCGTCATGCCGGACTCGGCCAGGTCGCGCATGACGTCGAGGACGTCACCGACCAGCTCCGGGTCCAGGGCGGACGTCGGCTCGTCGAACAGCATCAGCTTCGGCTCCATGGCCAGCGCGCGGGCGATCGCCACACGCTGCTGCTGGCCGCCGGAGAGCTGCGAGGGGTAGTTCCCGGCCTTGTCGCCGAGCCCCACGCGCTCCAGGAGCTCGGTGGCGCGCTCCCTGGCCCTGGCCTTGCTCACGCCCTTGACCTGCACCGGCGCCTCGATGACGTTCTCCAGCGCCGTCATGTGCGGGAACAGGTTGAACCGCTGGAACACCATGCCGATGTCCCGGCGCTTCAGTGCGACCTCGCTGTCCTTGAGCTCGTACAGCTTGTCGCCCTTCTGGCGGTAGCCGACAAGCTCGCCGTCCACGTACAGACGGCCGGCGTTGATCTTCTCCAGGTGGTTGATGCACCTGAGGAAGGTCGACTTGCCGGAGCCGGAGGGGCCGATGAGGCAGAACACCTCGCCGGACTTCACCTCCAGGTCGATGCCCTTGAGCACCTCCACGGGGCCGAAGGACTTGTGGACGCCCTCCGCCTTGACCATGGGGACGGTGGTCCGCTCGGGGGCGGAGTCCGTCGTACTGGCCTTCTTGGTCATGCCGCGCCTCCCTTCGGGCGGCCGAGGGAGAGCATGTTCGCCTTTACCTTCTGCCACGGCGTGGGCGGCAGCTGGCGGGTCGAGCCCTTGGCGTAGTAGCGCTCCAGGTAGTACTGACCGACGCTGAACACCGAGGTCAGCACCAGGTACCAGGCCGCGGCCAGGAACAGCATCTCTGCCGGGGCGCCGGAGGTCTGGCCGATGTCCTGGGCGACGCGCAGCAGTTCGGAGTACTGGACGACCGAGACCAGCGAGGTCGTCTTCAGCATGTTGATGACCTCGTTGCCCGTGGGCGGCACGATCACGCGCATCGCCTGCGGGACCACGATCCGGCGCAGCGTCTTGGAGTGGCTCATGCCCAGGGCGTGCGCCGCCTCGGTCTGCCCCTCGTCGACCGAGAGCAGACCGGCGCGGCAGATCTCGGCCATGTACGCGGCCTCGTTCAGGCCGAGGCCGAGCAGTGCCGTCAGGAACGGGGTCATGAAGTCCGACCACTCGTCCTTGTAGAACGGCCCGAGGTTGATGTACTCGAAGACCAGGCCCAGGTTGAACCAGACGATGAGCTGGACCAGGACCGGCGTGCCGCGGAAGAACCAGATGTAGAACCACGCGATCGACGAGGTCACCGGGTTCTTCGACAGGCGCATCACGGCGAGCAGGATGCCGCCGACGATGCCGATCAGCATGGACAGGAAGGTCAGCAGGAGCGTCTTGCCCATACCGCTGAGGACGCGGTCGTTGAAGAAGTAGTCCGGGATCGCGTCCCAGTTGATCCTGCCCTGGGAGAAGGCGTAGATGACGCCGGCCAGCAGGGCGAGGGCCACGACGGCGGAGACGTACCGCCCGTAGTGCCGGACCGGAATGGCCTTGATGGCCTCCGGCCCGGCCGGGGGGGTGCCGGCCGGCCCCGTCGTCTTGTCGATGTCAACAGTCACGGGTGTTGCCTTTCAGTGCCGCTCGCGCGCGGTCACTTGCCGCCGTTGATGGTGGCTTCCTTGACGGCGCCCTCGGCGACGCCCCACTTGTCGAGGATCTTCTGGTACTCGCCGTTCTGGATGATCGCGTCCATGGCGGCCTTGAGTGCGTCGCGCAGCTGGGCGTTGTCCTTGGCGACCGCGATGCCGTACGGGGCGGCCTCGACCTGCTCGCCGACCAGCTGGAAGTCCTTGCCCCCACCGGAGGTCTTCACGGCGTACGCGGCGACCGGGAAGTCGGAGGAGCCGGCGTCGGCGCCGCCCGCGCGCAGACGGGTCTGGGCCTGCTGGTCGTTGTCGAAGGCCTCGATGGTGATCTTCTTGCCGGACGGGCACTTCTTGTTCTCGGCCTTGGCGAGGTCCTCGGAGACCGTGCCGCGCTGGAGCACGATCTTCTTGCCGCACAGGTCCGACCAGGTCTTGATGCCCTGGTCGTCACCCTTCTTGGTGTAGACCGACACACCGGCGGTGAAGTAGTCGACGAAGTCGACGCCCTCGCCGACCTTCTTGCCGGTGTCGGAGTCGATGCCCTCCTGGCGGTCCTTGGTGTCGGTCATCGCGGACATGGCGATGTCGTAGCGCTTGGAGCGCAGGCCCGTGATCAGGGTGTCGAAGGTGCCGTTCTCGAACTCGAACTTCACTCCGAGCTGCTTGCCCATGGCGTCGGCGAGGTCGGGGTCGATGCCGACCGTCTTGCCGGAGCTGTCCTTGAACTCGACCGGGGCGTAGGCGATGTCCGAACCGACCTTGATGGTGCCCTTGTCGCGGATCGCCTGGGGCAGCTTGTCGGCCAGCGGCGCGGCGGCGGCGGACGTGGCGTCGCCGTTGCCCGAGCCGTTGTCCTTGGTCTGGTCACCGCAGCCGGTGAGAAGCAGTGCGCCTGCGACCGCGATCGCGCCGACCGCTGCTAGCCGGGACTGCGCGGCGGTGGTACGACGGGTGGTGCTTGCGGTCATGGTGGGTTCCTCCGGCGGATGGGTGGAGTTGCCGATGGGGTCGGCAGCTGCCGATGGCGTCGACAGTGCCGCAGGTCGACGAGAACACACGTCTTCGAGTGTCGCGACCTCGTGTGATTACGGCATCTTGCCATTCGGACTGAGCCATTCAGGAGGTGAGCAATGTCAAAATCGGATAACGGGTGCCGTGTGACTTGCTCCAGTTCGGTACCTCAAGGACGGACAGTCTGGTGAGATTCGCCGTTCCGGCAGGAAGATTTTCGGCAGATCATGTGCTAGGGGAGGCGCTGCCGCAAACTTTGCCACGCCTCGAGCGCTTGCCGAGCGTTTGTCCAGGCCTTGTCCTGAAATTGGTCGATGAGTCCGTGCACCGTCATGTGACCTTCGCGTTATGGACTCGTCGTCGGCACCGTCCGTCCGGTATGAAGGTTCTTTACACCCCTCATCCGGGGCTCAGGGCGCGTGTGCGGCGCGCCCGTCGCGTCTGTGCCTGTACGTAACCATTCATCGGGCTCGGCGCGGTCCCGCCCACCCCTCACCAGGAGTGGCAAACCCTCAAACCATGAACACTTAAGGGGTAAAACCAAGTGGCAGCGGAGATTGTCAATCCTCGCAGCGACAGCGAAAGCCGGAACGGTCATACGGACCAGGAGAGCGGGGCCGAGCCCCTCGAATCCCTCGACTCCTTCGACCCGGCGTTCGCGCTGCACCGCGGCGGCAAGATGGCTGTGCAGGCCACCGTGCCGATCCGTGACAAGGACGACCTGTCCCTGGCGTACACGCCCGGCGTCGCGAAGGTGTGCAGCGCGATCGCCGAGCAGCCGGACCTCGTCCACGACTACACCTGGAAGTCCTCGGTCGTCGCCGTCGTGACGGACGGTACGGCCGTGCTCGGGCTCGGGGACATCGGGCCCGAGGCCTCCCTCCCGGTCATGGAGGGCAAGGCCATCCTCTTCAAGCAGTTCGGCGGCGTGGACGCGGTTCCGCTGGCGCTGAGCTGCACCGACGTGGACGAGATCATCGAGACCGTGGTCCGGCTCGCCCCGTCCTTCGGCGGGGTGAACCTGGAGGACATCTCCGCGCCCCGGTGCTTCGAGATCGAGCGGCGGCTCCAGGAGCGGCTGGACATCCCGGTCTTCCACGACGACCAGCACGGTACGGCGGTCGTGACGCTGGCGGCGCTGCGCAACGCGGCGCGGCTGAGCGGGCGGCCGCTCGGAGATCTGCGTGCGGTGATCTCCGGGGCGGGCGCGGCGGGCGTGGCGATCGCCAAGATGCTGGTCGAGGCCGGGATCGGGGACGTCGCGGTGGCCGACCGCAAGGGGGTCGTGTCGCGGGACCGCGCGGACCTCACGCCGATCAAGCAGGAGCTGGCGTCCTTCACCAACAAGGCGGGGCTGTCCGGATCGCTGGAGGAGGCGCTGGCCGGTGCCGACGTCTTCATCGGCGTCTCCGGCGGTACGGTGCCCGAGCCGGCGGTGGCGTCGATGGCCGAGGGCGCGTTCGTCTTCGCCATGGCCAACCCGAATCCCGAGGTGCACCCGGACGTGGCGCACAAGTACGCGGCGGTCGTCGCGACCGGGCGGTCGGACTTCCCGAACCAGATCAACAACGTCCTGGCGTTCCCGGGGATCTTCGCCGGTGCGCTTCAGGTGCGTGCGTCGCGGATCACCGAAGGGATGAAGCTGGCGGCCGCCGAGGCGCTGGCTGCCGTGGTGGGTGACGACCTCGCCGCGGACTACGTCATCCCGTCGCCGTTCGACGAGAGGGTCGCTCCGGCGGTGACGGCGGCGGTGGCCGCGGCCGCTCGGGCGGAGGGTGTCGCGCGGCGCTGAGTCGCCGCCGCGGCCTGCGGAACCCTGGTCGGCCCCGTCCCCTTGTGGACGGGGCCGATTTTCTTGCGCCGATTCCCGTGCCGATTCTTTACCTGGGGGTTCGGCCGGGTGGGTGGGGCCGCATGGGTCGGAGCGGGCGCGGGCGCGGGCACGGGCGCGCGTGCGGGTGCCTGCGGCGGAGGAGCGGCGTGCGGGGACGGCGGCGCGGGGCCTGTGCGGGTGTCGGGGTCCGCGTCCTGTCCCCACCGCGCGCGTGCGGATTCGCTGGGAACCCTCGGGCAGGTGCTCAGGGGGTCGTCCGGGCCCCTTCCCGGGTACACGGCCGTCCCGCGCCCCGCCGTGGCCGCGTGCCGGGCGCCCCGCGCGGCTGCCGCAAGAGGGTGTGTGTCACAGCGCCGTGCTGTTCCTTCGGTGGGGCGAGGAACCTATCGTCAAGGTCATGTTCGCTGTCTACGCCGCCCGAATCGACCGCGACCAGCCGCTCTCCGGTCTGGAGTTGGGAGAGCGTCCGGCTCCCGAGGCCCGTCCCGGCTGGAGTACCGTCACGGTCAAGGCCGCCTCCCTCAACCATCACGACCTGTGGTCCCTGCGGGGCGTCGGCCTCGCCGAGGACAAGTTGCCGATGATCCTCGGCTGTGACGCCGCCGGGATCGACGAGGACGGCAACGAGGTCGTCCTGCACTCCGTGATCGGCCAGAGCGGTCACGGGGTGGGCCCCGACGAGCCCCGGTCGATCCTGACCGAGCGCTACCAGGGCACCTTCGCCGAGCAGGTCGCCGTACCCACCTGGAACGTGCTGCCCAAGCCGAAGGAGCTGTCCTTCGAGGAGGCGGCCTGTCTGCCCACGGCCTGGCTGACCGCCTACCGGATGCTGTTCACCAACGCCGGCGTCCGGCCCGGTGACTCCGTACTGGTGCAGGGCGCCGGCGGAGGCGTGGCGACCGCGGCGATCGTGCTGGGCAGGGCCGCGGGCCTGCGGGTGTTCGCCACCAGCAGGGACGAGGCCAAGCGGAAGCGGGCGCTGGAACTCGGGGCCGTGGAGGCCCTGGAGTCCGGCGCACGGCTGCCGCAGCGGGTGGACGCGGTGATCGAGACCGTCGGGGCCGCCACCTGGTCCCACTCGGTGAAGTCGCTGCGGCCCGGTGGGACGCTGGTGATCTCCGGTGCCACCAGTGGTGACCGGCCCTCGCACGCCGAGCTCACCCGGATCTTCTTCCTCGAGCTCAAGGTCGTCGGGTCGACGATGGGTACCAAGGACGAGTTGGAGGATCTGCTCTCCTTCTGTGCCGCCACCGGTGTGCGGCCCGTCATCGACGAGGTGCTGCCGATGGACCGGGCGCGCGAGGGCTTCGAGCGGATGGCGTCGGGTGAGCAGTTCGGGAAGATCGTGCTGACCAATCCCTGAGGGGTGTGTCCGGCTCCGTTCGGCCGGTCCGGGTTTCCGGGCCGGCCGTTCACTGTGTCAACCGGGGTTGACGGGCGCCGATTGTCAATCTAGGTTGACAGTATGAGTGAGGCAACAGACCTTGCCGCGCGGGCCGGTGATCGTGATCCGCGGGTCGGCCTGCGGGCCGTCGCCGCGCTGCGCAGGCTGCTGGAGCAGTTGGAGGCCGTGCAGGTGCGCAACGCGCGCAATCAAGGGTGGTCGTGGCAGGAGATCGCCGGTGAGCTCGGGGTGAGCAGGCAGGCCGTGCACAAGAAGTACGGGAGGCATTGATGTTCGAACGGTTCACGAAGGACGCCCGTGCGGTCGTGAAGGGGGCGGTCGAGCAGGCGGAGCGGGCGGGGGCGCCGCGCGTCGACGCCGAGCATCTGCTGCTCGCCCTGCTGGAGCGGGAGGGCAGCCGGGCCTCCTTCGCGCTGACCGCGCTCGGGCTCGGGGAGCGCAGGGAGTCGGTGCGGGCGGCCGTCGAGGAGGCGCGCCGACGCGTCGGGCTGTCCAGGGCAGAGGCCGACGCGCTGGCCGGGCTGGGCATCGACGTTTCGGAGATCGTCGCCCGGGTGGAGGAGCTGCACGGGATCGGGGCCCTGTCCGGTGGCCGGCAGAGTGCGGCGTCGTGGTCCGGGCGGCGGCCCTTCGGGAAGGAGGCGAAGGACGTGCTGGTCGGCGCCCTGCGCGCGGCCATGGGGCACCGAGACCGGCGCATCGGGGACGAGCACATCCTGATGGCCCTCACCGCCCGCCCCGGTGTTCCCGCCGAGGTGCTGGCCGATCACGGGGTGACCTACGAGTCCCTGAGCCGGGTGCTGTACGGGGCGGGCGAGGCGGCTGCGGGGTGAGGCGTCAGGTTCCCTTCGGAATGCTCAGGAGGGCCGCGAGGTGCGCCGCCGCCGTGGACAGGTGACGCCGGGCATCGCGCAGCTGGTCCGGCGTTACGCCGTGGTCGCGGGCCAGATCACGGATGTCGTCCCGGAAGCGGTCGAGCAGACGGTCCAGGTCGCGGGCCGGGTCGCCGGTGGAATCGGCGGCACCCTCCGCGGCCCAGGCCGGGACGTAGTCGGCGGGGAAGTCCTCCGGGGGGTATGAGTACGACGGCTGGGAGGAGGCCGACCGGGGGGAACCCGCCTCGGCGGAGGCAGGGTCGGGTGCCGGGCGGCCGAAGGTGCCCCTGCCGAACTCGCCCACCTCCTTGAGCAGTTCGGTCAGGCCTTCGCTCAAACCGGTCGGCCAGTCGCCGCGGGCGAAGTGGTCCTGCACCTGCTCCTGGACCCGGCGGGCCATGCGCTGCACCTGCTCCTGGGCCCGGTCCTGGGCCTCCTTGGCCTGGTGACGAGCGCGCTGGGCCTCCTCGCGGGCGCGGCGGCTCTCGTCCTTGGCTCGGCGGGCCTGTTCCTTCCACTCCTGCCGGGCGCGGCGCATTTCCTCCTTGGCGGCGCGCCAGGCGTCCTTGTCGCCGAGTCCCGTGAAGGTCCCGAACACGTCGCCCGCTTCGCCCTGCGGCGTGTCCTTGCCCTGACGGGCCTGGCTCGCGGCGGCCCGCATCTCCCGGCGCAGATCTCCCGCCGCGCCGCGCACGTCGGCCCGGATCTCGGCCGCCAGTTCGGCGACCGACTCGCGGATCTCCAGCTCCAGGTCGTCCAGCTCCCCGCTGCGGTCGGACAGTTCGGCGCGCCCGGCGTCCGTGATCGAGTACACCTTGCGGCCGCCCTCGGTGGTGTGGGTGACCAGTCCCTCGGTCTCCAGCTTGGCCAGCCGCGGGTAGACCGTGCCCGCCGACGGTGCGTACAGGCCCTGGAAGCGCTCCTCGAGGAGGCGGATCACCTCGTAGCCGTGGCGCGGGGCCTCGTCGAGCAGCTTGAGCAGATACAGGCGGAGGCGTCCGTGGGCGAAGACGGGGGGCATGTCAGAGCACCTTCTTGTCGGTCGTGCCGTCGGCCGGGGTGTCGGCGGTGCCGTCGCCCGGGCCGGAGACGGAATTCTCCCCCGAGCCGGTGCGCGCCTCGTCCTCCGGGGCGCCTGCGCTGCGGGTGCCGGCGGGTGGCGCGTCCCACGGCTCGTCCTCGTCCTCCCCGGGCGGGCGGCGCAGCAGGGCGATGGAACCGGAGACGGTGGTCGCCCGCAGCTTGCCGTTGCCTGCGCCGAGACGGCCGGTGATCTTGTGGGCGCCCCACTGGCCGTGCACCCTGAGGCCGTCGAAGGCGTTGGAGATGGCGCCGCTCGCGGTGTTGGCCTCCACCTCCGCGTCCGCCGGACAGGGCAGCCGGATGGCGATCTCGCCCGAGACGCTGGTCAGGCGGACATCGGTGGGGCCGTCGGGGTCGAGGTCCACGATCATGGAGCCGCTGACGGAGTCGGCCCGGACGGAGGAGCCGGAGCCCTCGACCACCGTCAGGTCACCGGACACCGAATTGAACCGCAGGTCACCGGTGACGGCCTGGGCCTCCAGGTTCCCCGAGACGGTGTCCGCGCGGACCGGCCCGGAGAGGCCGACCAGGGTCGTGTCGCCGGTGACGCCCTTCACCACCGCCGGTCCCCGGACGCCGGAGACGACGGCGCCGGCGCCGACCACCCCGACCTCGACGCGGGTCGGCGCGGGAACGGCCAGGGAGACCACCGCCCTGCGGCGCCAGCCCTTGCGGTCCAGCCAGGTGAGGAAGCCCTTCCAGGGCAGGTCCTCGTAGGCGACCGTGAGGGTGCCGCCCCGCTGGGTCACGACCAGGGGTGGCCCCTCGATCTCGGAGACCTCCAGGCGGGCGGAACCTTCGTCCGTGCCCACCACGTTCACCGTGCCACTGGCGATGCGTACGTGGAGATCGGTGACGGGCTCCTCGAAGGTGAGCTTCGTGGGCTCCGCGACGGACCATTCGGACATGGGGGCCTCCTAGACCGGACGAACGGAGCCGGATGGACGTACAGATCACGCCATATCGCGTCTTCCGTGATTCACGATATATCGCGGCCGGTGAAAGTCAAGACACACGTTTCGGTGATCGGCTGACGGCGCGCGAAACGGGCAAAGTGCCCTAGCGTGTGAGCATGCCGACGGAAAAATCCCAGGCCGGACGTGGGGGCCGCGTCGAACCGGGTGCCCTGCTGCTGTGCCGTGTCGAACCGGTGGACGTCGCTCCCGTCGCCCGGCTCCTCCGTGAGCGGATGCTGCTGGGAGGGGCCGGTGAGGGATGGAGCGTGCTGGTTCCCGAGGGCAGGCCGTGGCTGGAGGGTGCGGAGCCGGTGGACCGGGTGGTGGCCGGCTGGGCCTCGGCGCTCGCCGTCGGCGCGTCCTGGCCCGTGCTCGCCCTGTGGTGGGACCCCGACCGGGCCGGTTACACCCTGGCCTCCGGTTTCCGCCGCCCCGTCGGTTATGTGTGGCTCGCCAACGGCACACCGGCGGGCATGGACGAGGCCATGCGCACGTTCGCCGGCCGGCTCGGCCTGGATCCCGTGCTGGACGTGCAGGAGCTGGACCGGCTGACCGAGCCCGATGCCGCCGCCGACGCGGTCGCCCGTCTGAGCGGCCTGCTCGCCGTCCTCGGCCGCGCGGGCGTGTCCCTTCCCCCGGAACTCACGCCCGGTGCACCGGCCGCCCGTCTGCACGAGGCCGCCGGTCCGCTCCCCGGCGTCCGGGAGGTCGACGGGCGGCCGGGCGCCGAGGAGCTTCCGGCCGTGGGTCAGGGGGGCCCGGCGGAACAGGGGGAGGTGCGGCCGGCGGCCGCGGAACGCGCCACCCCGCCCGCCGCCCGGCACCTCGCGCGGCTGTCCTGGGCCACGACCCCCGCCCCGGCCGTCGCCCAGCTGGCGGCGGGACTGCCGATGGCTCTCTGGGGCCTACGGCACCGCAGCGCCGGCTGGATCACCGCGGGCGCCCTCCTCCTGGCCCACGGCACGCTGGCCCTGGTGGCGTACTCCGTGACCCACCCGCGCGACTGACGTCACCCCGGCCGGTGCGGCGCCGACCCCGCGACGGCCCGAGCCTGCCGCCCCGGCTCGCCGCCCTTCGGCGCTGTCCGCCTCTGTTCGTCGGCAGCCCGGTGCTACTCGTCGTCCTCGTCGTCCAGCCGCGCCAGCCACGTCGCCAGGCGTTCCACCGGGACCTCGAAGTCGGGGTTGAGATCGACGAACGTGCGCAGCTGCTCGGCGAGCCACTCGAAGGTGATCTCCTCCTCCCCGCGCCGCTTCTCCAGTTCCTCGATGCCACGGTCCGTGAAGTACATGGGTCAAGGATAGGTGGGGAAAAAGCGACCGGGCCGCACCCCCGGAGCGGGGGTGCGGCCCGGTCGGGCACCGCCCGGGGCGCTTCGCAGGCGTCGGTTACGCCTCGAAGACCTCACGCACCAGCTGTTCCTGCTCGGCCTGGTGGCGCTTCGCGGAGCCGACCGCCGGGGACGAGCCGTGCGGGCGCGAGATGCGGCGCAGGCGCTCGTCGTGCGGGAGGTCGGCGCCGACCGCCAGGTCCAGGTGGTCGATCAGGTTGAGAGCGATGAAGGGCCACGCGCCCTGGTTCGCCGGCTCCTCCTGGGCCCACAGGTACTTCTCGGCGTTCGGGTACTTCTTGATCTCCGCCTGGAGCTCGGCACCCGGCAGCGGGTACAGGCGCTCGATGCGGATGATCGCCGTGTCCGTCGCGCCGCGCTTCCGGCGCTCGGCCTCGAGGTCGTAGTAGACCTTGCCGGCGCAGAAGACGACCTTGCGGACCGCGGCCGGGTCGACCGTCGCGTCGCCGATGACCGGGCGGAACTGGCCCGTGGTGAACTCCTCCGCCCTCGAGGCCGCCGCCTTCAGGCGCAGCATCGACTTCGGGGTGAAGACGACCAGCGGCTTGTGGTGCGGGTTGTGCACCTGCCACCGCAGGAGGTGGAAGTAGTTCGACGGGGACGTCGGCATCGCGACCGTCATGTTCTTCTGCGCGCACAGCTGGAGGAAGCGCTCCGGGCGGGCGGACGAGTGGTCCGGGCCCTGGCCCTCGTAGCCGTGCGGCAGGAGCAGGACGACGCCGGACGTCTGGGCCCACTTCTGCTCGGCCGACGAGATGAACTCGTCCACGACCGTCTGCGCGCCGTTGACGAAGTCGCCGAACTGCGCCTCCCACAGCACGAGCGCGTCGGGGCGGGCCAGCGAGTAGCCGTACTCGAAGCCCATCGCCGCGTACTCGGACAGCAGGGAGTTGTAGACGTTCAGCCGCGCCTGGTCCTCGGAGAGGTACTGCAGCGGCGTGTACTCCTCGCCCGTGCTGCGGTCGATGATCACCGCGTGGCGCTGGCCGAAGGTGCCTCGCTGGGAGTCCTGGCCCGCGAGGCGGACCGGGACGCCCTCCAGGAGCAGCGAGCCGAAGGCGAGGGTCTCGCCCATGCCCCAGTCGATGGTGCCGTCCTCGACCATGGCGGCCCGGCGCTGGAGCTGCGGCAGCAGACGCGGGTGGACGGTGATGTGGTCGGGGATGTTGACCTGCGACTCGGCGATCCGCTTGACGACCTCCGTGGTCACCGCGGTGTTCACGGCGACAGGGAACTCGGCCTGCGGGTCGGACGGCGCCACGGCGGACGGCTGCGAGGTGGCCTCGCGGACCTCCGTGAAGACCTTCTCGAGCTGGCCCTGGTAGTCCTGGAGCGCCTGCTCCGCCTCTTCCAGGGTGATGTCGCCGCGACCGATCAGGGACTCGGTGTACAGCTTGCGAACCGAGCGCTTCTTGTCGATCAGGTCGTACATCAGCGGCTGGGTGAAGGCCGGGTTGTCCGACTCGTTGTGACCGCGGCGGCGGTAGCAGATGAGGTCGATCACGACGTCCTTGTTGAACGCCTGGCGGAACTCGAAGGCCAGGCGGGCGACGCGGACGACCGCCTCGGGGTCGTCGCCGTTCACGTGGAAGATCGGGGCCTCGATCATCCTCGCCACGTCCGTCGCGTACATCGACGAGCGGGACGATTCCGGAGCGGCCGTGAAGCCGACCTGGTTGTTGATGACGATGTGGACCGTGCCGCCGGTGCGGTAGCCGCGCAGCTGCGACATGTTCAGGGTCTCGGCCACCACGCCCTGGCCCGCGAAGGCCGCGTCGCCGTGGATCGCCACCGGCAGGACGGTGAAGTCCGTGCCACCCTTGCCGATGATGTCCTGCTTGGCGCGGGCGACGCCCTCCAGGACCGGGTCGACGGCCTCCAGGTGGGAGGGGTTGGCGACCAGGGAGACCTTGATCTGCTCGCCGTCCAGGCCGGTGAAGGTGCCCTCGGCGCCCAGGTGGTACTTCACGTCGCCGGAGCCGTGCATCGACTTCGGGTCGAGGTTCCCCTCGAACTCGCGGAAGATCTGTGCGTACGACTTGCCGACGATGTTGGCGAGCACGTTCAGGCGGCCGCGGTGGGCCATGCCGATGACGACCTCGTCCAGACGGGACTCGGCGGCCGAGTCCAGCACCGCGTCGAGCAGCGGGATGACGGACTCGCCGCCCTCCAGCGAGAAGCGCTTCTGGCCGACGTACTTGGTCTGCAGGAAGGTCTCGAACGCCTCCGCCGCGTTCAGCCGGCGCAGGATGCGCAGCTGCTCCTCGCGCTCGGGCTTGGTGTGCGGGCGCTCCACCCGGTCCTGGATCCACTTGCGCTGCTTGGGGTCCTGGATGTGCATGAACTCGATGCCGGTGGTGCGGCAGTACGAGTCGCGCAGCACGCCGAGGATGTCGCGCAGCTTCATCATCGACTTGCCGGCGAAGCCGCCGACGGCGAACTCGCGCTCCAGGTCCCACAGGGTGAGGCCGTGCTCGACGATGTCCAGGTCGGGGTGCTTGCGCTGGCGGTACTCCAGCGGGTCGGTGTCGGCCATGACGTGGCCGCGGACCCGGTAGGAGTGGATCAGCTCGAAGACGCGGGCGGCCTTGGTGACGTCGTCGTCGTGGGACGCGTCGATGTCCTTGAGCCAGCGGACCGGCTCGTAGGGGATGCGCAGCGCCTCGAAGACGTCGTCGTAGAAGCCGTTCTCGCCGAGCAGGAGATTGGCGACGCCGCGCAGGAACTCGCCGGAGGCGGCGCCCTGGATGACCCGGTGGTCGTAGGTCGACGTGAGGGTCATGACCTTCGAGACGCCGAGCTTGTTCAGCGTGTCCTGGCTGGTGCCCTGGAACTCGGCCGGGTAGTCCATGGAGCCGACGCCCATGATGACCGACTGGCCGGGCATCAGCCGCGGCACGGAGTGGACGGTGCCGAGGCCGCCGGGGTTGGTCAGGGAGACCGTGACACCGGTGAAGTCGTCCATCGTCAGCTTGTTGTCGCGGGCGCGACGGACGATGTCCTCGTAGGCCTGCCAGAACTCGAAGAAGTTCAGCGTCTCGGCCTTCTTGATCGCCGCGACGACCAGCTGGCGGTCGCCGTTGGGCTTGACCAGGTCGATGGCGAGACCGAGGTTGACGTGCTCCGGCTTGACCAGGGTGGGCTTGCCGTCCACCTTCGCGTAGTGCCAGTTCATCGACGGCATCGCCTTGATGGCCTGGACCATGGCGTAGCCGATGATGTGCGTGAAGGAGATCTTCCCGCCGCGGGCGCGCTTGAGGTGGTTGTTGATGACGATGCGGTTGTCGAACAGCAGCTTCACCGGGACCGCGCGCACGGACGTGGCCGTGGGCAGCTCCAGCGAGGCGTCCATGTTCTTCGCCACGGCGGCGGACGGGCCGCGCAGGGTCACCTGCTCCGGGCCTTCCTTGGCCTCGGTGGCCGGTTCGGCCTTGGGCTTCGCGGCGGTCGGCCGGGCGGCGGGCGCGGCGGGCTTCGCCGGGGCGGGCGCCGGGGTCGGGGCCTGGGCGGCGGGCTTCGCCGGCGCGGGCTGCGCGGGCGCCGCGGCGGCGGGCTGGGCCGGAGCGGTCTGCTGCGAGGTGGACGGGGAGGTCCCCGCGGCCCCCGCGGCCGCGGTACCCGCCGGGGCCGAGGTCGCAGGCGCCCCCGGCTTGTAGTCGGCGAAGAAGTCCCACCAGGCTCGGTCCACCGAGTTCGGGTCCTGGAGGTACTGCTGATAGATCTCGTCGACGAGCCACTCATTGGCACCGAACGCCGCAGCGGGGTTCTTGCCCGCTTGGTCGGTGTCGGTCGTGGGGGCACCGCCCGGCCGGAGGCTGGGGGAGCTCGAGTTACTGGGGGACTGTGGCGACACGGCGGCAACCGCCCTCTTCCGCTTCACAAGGTGATGGACAGCGGAAATAAAGGCTACGCCCCCAAGAGCGGGATGGTCAGGTCGGGCCCGTTCATCGTCGCGTAAGTCACATCTTCAAGGGTGTTTCGGCGCTGGAAATGGCGGGAAACAACCGGGGTTTCGCCTCGGTCGGCCGTATGGGGGAAGGGGCGAGCCCGACCCGTCGCCCGAGGGGCGCGGGCCTGTGCCTGATCACACGTGTCCGCCAGGGACGACGCGCAAGGATCTTGTGGCTCCGCTTCGAACTGTACGTCAACTCGACACGGATGGCGCTCCCGGAAGAGTGACAAGGATCCGGCAACCACGCTCGGATTCGGCCACTCCGATCCGGCCGCCGTGGAGTTCGACGGCCCAGCGGGCGATCGCCAGGCCCAGGCCCGTCCCGCCGTCGCTGCCGGGGCCGTGCGGGCGGTCGGCGCGGCCCCGGTTGAACCGCTCGAAGACGCGGTGCCACTCGGTGCGCGGGATGCCGGGCCCCTCGTCCAGGACCTCCAGTTCCAGCGACTCCGGCTGCGGCCCGCGCCGCGCCTTCACGGTGACGCGGCCGTGCGGCGGGCTGTGCTTGACCGCGTTGTCGATGAGGTTGGCGACGACCTGGT
Organism: Streptomyces sp. NPDC005931; assembly: GCF_042871235.1. Lineage (NCBI taxonomy): Bacteria > Bacillati > Actinomycetota > Actinomycetes > Kitasatosporales > Streptomycetaceae > Streptomyces > Streptomyces sp. NPDC005931. Next base: position 140,550 of record NZ_JBIAIG010000002.1, on the reverse strand, counting down.
GGATGCGCTCGGGGTCGGCGTGCGCGGTGAGGTCCAGGGGCGTGACGTCCAGGTGCAGATGGACGTCCGTGCGTGTGTGGCTGCCGGACCCGGTGGCCATGCCCGCCCGCGCGGAGGCCACCATGTTGGCCTCCTTCAGGACGCCGGAGAGATACGGCCACACCTCGAACCGCCGCTTGCGCAGCGGGACGACGCCGTTGTCCAGGCGGGAGAGGTCCAGGAGGGTCTCCACCAGGCGCCCGAGGCGCTCGGTCTGTTTCAACGCCGTGCGCATGGTCTCGGGGTCGGCCTCGGTGACGCCGTCGACGATGTTCTCCAGCACCGCGCGCAGACCCGCGATCGGGGTGCGCAGCTCGTGCGAGACGTTGGCCACCAGCTCCTTGCGCTGGCGGTCCTGTGCCTCCAGCTCGTCGGCCATGACGTTGATCGTCTGGGCCAGGTCGCCCAGCTCGTCCCGGCGGTTCTCCCGCACCCGGCGGGTGTAGTCGCCCTGCGAGATGGACCGGGCCACCGTGTTCATGTCGTCCAGCGGGGCGGTGAGCGAGTGGGCCACGAACTGCGTGATCAGCAGTGTGGCGATCATTGAGAAGACCGTGATGAAGCGCAGCTCCGTCTTGGTGTGCACGGCGATCACCGACAGCCCCGTGGTGATCAGGACCGAGACGACGACCAGTGCCCCCAGCTTGGTCTTGATGGAGAACGGGCGTACGCCGCCCCAGGGACCTGGCGCCCCGGAGCCTCTCCGCGCGGCCGGCCCGTCGCTCATGGCGTCGGCGTCTCCAGGGCGTAGCCCACGCCGTGCACGGTGCGGATGCGCTCGGCGCCGATCTTCCGGCGCAGCGCCTTGATGTGGCTGTCGACGGTCCGGGTGCCGGAGGCGTCCGCCCAGTCCCACACCTCGGCGAGCAGCTGCTCGCGGGACAGCACCGCGCGGGGCGTGTTCGCCAGGCACACCAGCAGGTCGAACTCGGTGGGCGTCAGGTGGACGTCCTCGCTGCGCACGCGCACCCGGCGCTGCGCGTGGTCGATCTCCAGCTCGCCCAGCCGCAGGATGCCGCTGCGCGGAGTGGTGGCCGCGAGGGCCGCCCGCTCCACCCGGCGCAGCAGCACGTGCACCCGCGCGGCGAGTTCCCGCATGGAGAACGGCTTGGTCATGTAGTCGTCGGCGCCCACGCCGAGCCCCACCAGCATGTCGGTCTCGTCGTCCCGCGCGGTGAGCATCAGCACCGGCACCGGCCGCTGCGCCTGCACGCGGCGGCAGACCTCCAGGCCGTCGAAGCCGGGCAGCATGATGTCGAGGATCAACAGGTCGGGCTGCCACGCCTCGGCCGTGTCGACCGCGGACGGGCCGTCGCCCGCCGTTTGCACCAGGAATCCCTCGGCACGAAGGCGGGTCGCGATGGCGTCCACGATCGTCGCGTCGTCCTCGACCACCAGGATCCGGCGCTGTGCGCCGGGGGTGGCCGCCGCCGTGCCGTTGTGGGAGGTGTGTGTCTGCTCCATCGCCCGCCCCTGAAGTGTGCTTTTCCGGAATCCGTGGGGTGATCCGTCATCTGCGCATGCTTGCGATTGACGCTTGAATGATCGGCGTCAGGGCAGCAGCGTACGGGGAGTCACCACGCCATTTCTATCCAGGGCCGATGCCGAGGTGCACGACGTCCGGAACGCCCCGGGCAACGGGGATCTCTTCGGTACGCACCCGTTGGAACCCGGCATTCCGCATGGTTCCCTCGAATTCCGGGGACGGCTTGGCCGACCACACCGCCAAGACCCCGCGTGACCTCAACACCCTTGCGCAGCTTGCCAGTCCGGCCGGCGAGTACAAGCCGCCGTTGCCGTCCGTGACGGTCCAGTCCGGCCCGTTGTCGATGTCGAGGCACAGCGCGTCGAACGTGTCCGATGTCTCATTGACGTACGCCACCAGATCCGCCTCCACGATGCGTGTGCGGGAGTCGGCGAGCGCCTCGGCGGAGAGGACGGCGAGCGGGCCGGAGCAGTGCCAGTCGATGACGGCCGGTTCGCGCTCCACGACGGTGATCCGCCCCCATCGCGGGTCCGCGGCGGCGTGTGCGAGCGAGAAGCCGACGCCCAGTCCGCCGATCAGGAGGTGCGGTCCGCGGCGCGGCGCGAGCCCCGCGCGCGCGTCGGCGTCCTCCAGGGCGGCCAGGGCCGCGTCGACGAGCCGGCGTTCCGAGCGCCCGTCGGAGGTGTCCATCAGGAAGCAGCCGTTCGCGATGATCTGCAGCAGACCGCCGTGGCTGCGCAGCACGACCTCGCCGTACGGGCCCTCGCGACGGTCCAGGACTTCGGGAATGTCGTAGGGGGTGGACATCCGTTCATCTTGGCAGAGGGCTCCTCGGCGGGGGTCCGGTCCCGGAAAGGTCCCCCGCCCGAGCGTGGTGATCGCTCAGAGCGAACGCGCCCCTGGGAACATCCGCTCGCTCCCGAGCATTGAGTCGGCATAGCTCAACTTGACTGCCGAAGGGGAGATCATGGCTGCTGAGTCCACACCGCTCGCCCTGCCTGTGCTGCCGCTCGACGACGAGGTCGTGCTGCCCGGGATGGTGGTCCCGCTGGACCTGAGCGACTCCGAGGTGCGGGCCGCGGTGGAGGCCGCGCAGGCCGCCGCCAAGTCCGAGGGGGGCAAGCCCAGGGTGCTCCTGGTGCCACGCGTCGACGGGACCTACGCCGGGACCGGCGTCCTCGGCACCGTCGAGCAGGTCGGCCGGTTGGCCGACGGTGACCCGGGCGCCCTGATCCGCGGCCGGAGCCGGATCAGGATCGGCGCCGGGACCACCGGCCCGGGGGCGGCGCTGTGGGTGGAGGGCACCCGGATCGACGAGAGCGTGCCCGACCCGCTGCCCGGACAGGTGTCCGAGCTGGTCAAGGAGTACAAGGCGCTCGCCACCGCCTGGCTGCGCAAGCGCGGTGCCTGGCAGGTCGTGGACCGCGTCCAGGCCATCGACGACGTCTCCGCCCTCGCCGACAACTCGGGCTACTCGCCCTTCCTCACCACCGAGCAGAAGGTGGCGCTGCTGGAGACCGCCGATCCGGTGGCCCGGCTGAAGCTTGCGACCCAGCAGCTGCGCGACCACCTCGCCGAGCAGGACGTCGCCGAGTCCATCGCCAAGGACGTCCAGGAGGGCGTCGATCGGCAGCAGCGCGAGTTCCTGCTGCGGCGCCAGCTCGAAGCGGTCCGCAAGGAGCTGCGCGAGCTGAACGGCGAGAAGGACGGCGAGGAGTCCGACGACTATCGCTCCCGGGTGGAGGCCGCCGACCTGCCGGAGAAGGTCCGCGAGGCCGCGCTCAAGGAGGTCGACAAGCTGGAGCGCGCCTCCGACCAGTCGCCCGAGGGCTCCTGGATCCGGACCTGGCTGGACACGGTGCTGGAGATGCCGTGGAACGAGCGCACCGAGGACGCCTACGACATCCAGGGCGCCAAGACCGTGCTGGACGCCGAGCACGCGGGCCTGGAGGACGTGAAGGAGCGGATCACCGAGTATCTGGCGGTGCGCAAGCGGCGCACCGAGCGCGGCCTCGGGGTCGTCGGGGGACGGCGCGGCGGTGCCGTGCTGGCCCTCGTGGGACCGCCCGGTGTCGGCAAGACGAGCCTCGGCGAGTCCGTCGCCCACGCGATGGGCCGCAAGTTCGTCCGCGTCGCCCTCGGCGGCGTCCGCGACGAGGCGGAGATCCGCGGCCACCGGCGCACGTACGTCGGCGCGCTGCCGGGCCGGATCGTGCGGGCCGTCAAGGAGGCCGGGTCGATGAACCCGGTGGTGCTGCTCGACGAGATCGACAAGGTGGGATCGGACTTCCGGGGCGACCCGGCCGCCGCCCTCCTCGAGGTGCTGGACCCCGCCCAGAACCACACCTTCCGCGACCACTACCTCGAGGTCGAGCTGGACCTGTCGGACGTGGTCTTCCTCGCCACCGCCAACGTCTTGGAGGCCGTCCCGGAGGCACTGGCGGACCGCATGGAGATCGTCCGCCTGGACGGCTACACCGAGGACGAGAAGATCGTCATCGCCCGCGACCACCTGCTCCCGCGCCAGCTGGAGCGGGCCGGTCTCGGCAAGGACGAGGTCACCATCGACGAGGGCGCGCTGCGCAGGCTCGCGGGCGAGTACACGCGCGAGGCAGGCGTGCGCAACCTGGAGCGGTCCGTCGCACGGCTGCTGCGCAAGGTGGCGGCCCAGCACGAACTCGGCGAGCGGGAGCTGCCGTTCACGGTGACGGAAGGCGACCTGCGGGACCTGATCGGCCGGCCGCACCACGTGCCGGAGTCCGCCCAGGACCCGGCCGAGCGCCGCACCTCCGTCCCCGGTGTGGCCACCGGGCTCGCGGTGACCGGTGCGGGGGGTGACGTCCTCTACGTGGAGGCGTCGCTGGCCGACCCGGAGACGGGTGCGGCGGGGCTCACCCTGACCGGGCAGCTGGGCGACGTGATGAAGGAGTCGGCGCAGATCGCGCTGAGCTTCCTGCGCAGCCGCGGGGCCGAGCTGGAGCTGCCGGTGGGCGACCTGAAGGACCGGGGCGTGCACATTCACTTCCCGGCGGGCGCGGTGCCCAAGGACGGCCCCAGTGCGGGCATCACCATGACCACCGCGCTGGCCTCGCTGCTCTCCGGCCGGCTGGTCCGCACCGATGTGGCGATGACCGGCGAGGTCTCGCTGACCGGGCGGGTGCTGCCGATCGGCGGGGTGAAGCAGAAGCTGCTCGCGGCGCACCGGGCGGGTGTCAGGACCGTGATCATCCCCCGGCGGAACGAGCCCGACCTGGACGACGTCCCGGCGGAGGTGCTGGACAAGCTCGACGTCCACACCGTCACCGACGTCCGCCAGGTGCTCGAGCTGGCGCTGTCGCCGGCCACCAGCGGCGCGGCGCCGGAGGTCCCGGTCGCGGCGATGGGGGTACCCCCCAGGTCTTAGGCACGGGGGGAGGACGCGGCCGGAAAGAGGGGAGGCCCGGGTCCCGTGAGGGAGGCCCGGGCCTTCTCCGGCGTGCGGGTCCGCTCCCGCGCACCGCTTCCCGGTCAGCCCAGGGCGAGGGCCCTGACGCGGTCGATGGTGCCGTTGAAACGGTCGTGGTCCCCGACCGTCGGTCCCGTCGAGGTGTACTGCCACATCGTGTAGTAGGCCCAGCCCGCGGGCAGCTCGCCCACGGTGGAGGCGTACCGGGCGATCCACAGCGGGTTGGCGGAGGCGAAGCCGCCGTAGTTCCCGGTGCACTGCTTCCACCAACTGGTGGCGGTGTAGATGACGGCGTGCCGGCCGGTGCGCGCCCGGTAGCGGTCCAGGAAGTCGCGGATCCAGCTCACCATGGCGGTCGGCGACTTGCCGTAGCAGGCGTTCCCGTAGGGGTTCCACTCCATGTCGAGGGCGCCCGGCAGCGTCCTGCCGTCCGCGGACCAGCCCCCACCGTGGTCGACGAAGTAGTCCGCCTGTGCGGCGCCGCCGGCGGTGTCGGGGGTGGCGAAGTGGTACGCGCCGCGGATCATGCCGACGTTGTACGAGCCGTTGTACTGCTGCGCGAAGTAGGGGTTGGTGTAGTAGGTCCCCTCCGTGGCCTTCACATAGGCCCACTTGACCCCGCTGTTCCACAGCGTCGTCCAGGCGACGTTGCCCTGGTGGCTGGAGACGTCCACGCCTTCGGTCTGGACGACGCGCGTGGTGGGCAGGCCGCCGCGGCCGTCATGGGTGACGACGCCCATGCCCATGTGGGCGGAGCCGCGGGGCGGGGTGGGGCGGGGGGAGTCCGACGGACCGTCGGCCGCGTCGGCCGTGCGGGGGAGGGAGAACAGGGCGAGCAGGACCGCCGCGGCGGTCACCCATGCGCGTATACGGGTGGAAAAGGGTCTGTGCACGGGCATGACGTGCCTCCAAGGGGTGGTGGGGGAACCCGATATGTGACCCACATCGCATGTAGTGGGCATGCCACGCAATCGCCTGGTAGAGAAGCTACGCACGTAGACCGCGACGGGGGAAGGGCTCCGAAAGCTGCCCTTGGTCTACGCCTGCGAAATACTGGCGGAGCTGCGGCGGCGTCGCCACTTGGCGAAAACTTTCAGGACCGGGAAAACCGAGGCAGGGGCTGACGTGCACGAAGGCGGAAACGGCGACGGGGGCCACGTCACCTCCGGGGTGTCCGGGAGTGGTATGGACCAGCCCGGATTCCTCGCTCTGGAGCGGGAGTTGACGGTACTGCTGCGCCGGGCACGGGCCAACCAGGGGGAGATGGCCCGCGAGGTCCATCCCGACCTGGAGTCCTCCGCGTACGGGCTGCTGGTCCGTCTGGATGAGTGCGGCCGGCAGCGGGCCACCGAGCTGGCCGGCTACATCGGGGTCGGCAAGGCCACGATGTCCCGTCAGCTGCGCGCCCTGGAGGAGCTCGGCCTGGTGGCCCGCGAGCCGGACCCCGCGGACGGCCGGGCCTGGCTCGTCGCCCTCACCGAGGAGGGCCGCGACCGGGTGCGCCGGGTGCGCGAGGCCCGCCGCGAGCGGTACGCCCGCCGCCTCGCCGACTGGGACCCCGGCGAGGTCTCGGAACTCGCCCGCCTTCTGAACCAGCTCAACCGGGGGATGGAGAAGTGACCCCCGCCGGGCCGCCGGGTGGCGTCCCGGGGCCGGCGGTGACCGTCCGGCGGCCGTGATGGGGCGGCTTCCCGCGGAGGACGTGCCTTGCGGACGAGGGGGAGGGCGAGACGGTCCGGTGGGGCTGCCGTGGTGCGGCTTCCCGCACAGGACGTGGCCGCTCCGGTGGTGGCTGCCGGGGAGCGGTTCCCGTGGCGGGACGCGCCTCGGACGCATCGTCGGGTGACGGCTCCCCCGACAGGAGCGACCGCCTGGCAGCACCTGGGGGTCACAGCTCCACGTAGACCACCGTCGCGTCGTCGTGCCTCTTGCCCCGGGCGCCCGGCGACCGCTCCGCCTCAGCGCGCTCCAGCGCCCGTACGCGGTCCACCAGGGCCTGCGGCCCCTCCTTGCGCACGAGGGTGAGGCAGTCCGCCCAGCCGCCCTCCGCGAACCGCTCGACCCAGCGCGCGGCCCCGTCGGTCAGCGCCGCCAGGGCGCGCACCTCGGCGCGCGGCAGGGTGCCGGTCACCGCGCGGGCCGCAACCGACGGGTCGGCGGCGGCCGTGAAGAAACCGCCCTCCCGGTTGCGCAGCGTGGCGTCCACCAGGGCATCGGTGGCCAGTGCCGAACGCGGCAGCAGGGACAGCCGGTCGTCCAGTACCGGGGTGACCGCGCCACCGGGGGACTCCACCAGCAGGGCCGAGTCGGACAGCACCAGGTACTCGACGGCGAGCGGTGACCAGCGGGCCAGCACCACCGTTGCCTGCGGGGTGCGAGGGTGAGAAAGGTCACAGGTCGAGGCATGTGCGTCGGCGGTCCGGGCGAGTGCCCGGGACAGCAGGTCGGCCAGGGGTACATCCGGAAGCGAAACGGTCAGTTCGGTCAGCCCTCCGCCCAGGCGCGCGGTGTACCAGGGCACCGAATGCAGACAGCCCCCGCCGTCCTGCGGCGGCGTGACGCCGTCCAGCACGACGAGCGAACCGCCCTGCCCGGAGGCCGGAAGCCCGACGCTCGCGAAGTCCTCGTTGGGCCGGCCCGGGTCGCCGGGCTCCGAAACAAGTTCCGTGCGCATCCGGCCAGTCTGCACGACCCCTTCACAAGGACCCCGAAAGGCTGGCAACGGTCGCCGAATCGACGCAGCCGCGCAGGTCAGGCGCCGGATTTGGGAGGAATGCTGCCCCGGGGGAACGCGTGGCGGCGAATACTGCCACCGCCCGTCGCAGACGTCCAACCGGCGTGCCGCGCAAGGCCGCTGCAAGGGACAGCGGAACTTGCCCCCCAACTCACGTCCGATGTTCACTCCTTCGAGTGGCGGGTCAGGTGATGCGCATCCACTGCCCACTGGCACTGGGAGGGTCGGGCAGCGATGGGGGCGCCTTCCTGCCCGAGCGCAGTCGATAGCTCGGGAAGGGCCACGCGCCCGTGACGGAGCGTCACCCGGGCCCACGGGTACACGAGTCAGGAATGCGAGCACCGGTGCAGAAGACGCGGCCTCGTCGCACAGGCAAGCAGTCGGCCCCCGTGGGGGGCGCGGAGCAGACGCCCACCGTCGGCAGGGGCCGCCCCACCCATGTGCGCAACCGGCTCATCGTGGCGGTGGCGGTGGTGGCCGCGGCGATCGCCGGGGCCGGAGCGCCGTCGCTGCTCGCCGCCTCCGGTCAGCTCGGTGACTCGCAGGAGCTGGTGACGCTCGCCGAGCAGACCCAGGACGCGCTCACCCTCGCCCACTCCCTCGCCGACGAACGGGACGAGGTCACCTCCTACGTGGCGGCCGGACGGCCCAAGTCCAAGGCGCCCTCCGAGGAGCACAGCGCCCGGGTCGACCGGCAGGTCGAGGAACTGCGCTCCGACAGCGACACCACGGACGAGCTGCGGGCCGACCTCGACGGGATCGCGGCCGTGCGCAGAGCGGCGCTCACCGGAAAGAGCACCGCTCTCGAAGCGCATCAGGCGTACTCCGCGGCGATCACCGAGCTGCACCGGCTCGCCGAACGGCTCGCCCAGCGGACGCCGCCGCGCGCGGGCACCGGCGCCTACGCCCTCGCCGAGCTGGACTCCGCCGTCCAGCAGGCCGCCGCCACCCGCGGCCTGCTCCTCGCCGCGCTCAACGTGCCGCGCAGCACCCAGACCGTCATCGACCCGGTCACCGGCCTGCCGTCCACCGTCTCCGGCTCCTCGGACGCCGACACCGAGCGCCGCGACGCGCTCACCGCCGCCGCCCTCCAGGCCCGGCTGCGCTCCGACGCCGCCCTCGCCGACTTCCGCGACACCGCGCCCAAGGCGGCCCGCGCCTCGTACGACTCCACCGTCACCGGGCCCGAGGTCAACTCCGCCGAGAAGTACCTGGCGCAGCTCACCGACGAGCCGGCGCTCTCCGACGGCGAACTCGGCACCAGCGCCAAGAAGCTCCGGACCGCGCTCACCGCCCGCGTCGAAATGATGCGCGGGGTGGAGTCCGCCCTGTTCGACAAGCGCACCAAGGAACTCGCCCAGCTGCGCGACGACGACGTCACCGCGCTGGAGATCCGCGTCGCCGTCCTCGGCGCGCTCATGCTGCTCACCATCGGCATCGCCACCGCCATGGCCCGCACCCTCACGCGCCCGCTCTCCGTGCTGCGCCGCGGCTCCGCCCGCCTCGCCGAGGCGGAGGACCCCACCACGCAGGAACCCGTCACCTTCACCGGCCGCAACGACGAGTTCGCCCAGGTCGTCCGCTCCGTCAACGCCCTCCACGCGCACGCGGCAGCCCTCTCCGAGCGGATCGCCACGCTGGAGGCCGACCGCAAGCACCTCGTCGGCCAGCGGCAGAAGATGGCGGACGCCCGCGAGGAGTTGCGCACCGAGCTCGAACGGTCGACGGCCCACCTGGAGCGGCTGCGCACCAGCATCGGCGGCACGTTCGTCAACCTGGCGCTGCGCACCCTCGGCCTGGTCGAGCGGCAGCTCGGCGTCATCGAGGGACTGGAGGAGCGCGAGGACGACCCCGAGCGCCTCGCCACGCTGTTCAAGCTCGACCACTTCGCCACGGTCATGCGCCGGCACAGCGAGAACCTCCTCGTCCTCGCCGGCACCGAGCACGTCCAGCACACGGCGGGTCCCGTCCCGCTGGTGGACGTCGTACGGGCCGCGGTCAGCGAGATCGAGCGGTACGAGCGGGTCCGCATCGCCGCGCTGCCGCCGCACGCGCACATCGCCGGGTTCGCCGCGGACGACCTCTCGCACCTGCTCGCCGAACTCATGGAGAACGCCACGTCGTTCTCCCCGCCCGACCTGCCCGTCGAGGTCTCCGGCTGGCTGCTGGAGAACGGCGAGGTCATGCTCTCCGTCCAGGACGAGGGCATCGGCATGACCGGGGAACGGCTGGATCGGCTCAACGCCCGCCTGGCGGACCTCGACCCGGAGGCCCCCTACGACCAGGAGGCCGAGGACGGCCTGGGTCTCGGCCTGTACGTGGTGGCCCGGCTCGCCCAGCGGCACGGGGTGCGGGTCCAGCTGCGCGAGCAGAAGCAGGGCGGCGTCGCCGCGGTCGTCGTCCTGCCCAAGGCGCTCCTCGCACCTGCCACGCCCGCCGCGGTGCCGGCCTCCGGCCCGGTCTCCGGCGGCACCCAGAGCTTCACCCTCCCCGGCGCCGACGCGGAGGCCAACTCCAACGTCCTGCACGGCCGCACCGAGTCCGGCGACCCGCTGGTCGCGCTGGCCGAGCGGACGGTACGGCAGCGGGAGGCGGGGACCGAGGAGCCGGCGGCCGCCCCGGAGGAGCCCACGGGGGAGGGACACGCGCCGGACACCGGGGCGACGAATCCGCGCGACGCGGAGAACAGGGCCTCGGCACCGTCGCGTCCGGAGACGGAGCCGGCTGAGGGCCCCGGCGCCCACGCGACGCCCCAGCGGCCCGAGGACGCGGGGCCGGACGACGCGTCGGAGGGTGCCGGCGCACGGATCGGGATACCGCGTTCCTCCGAAGGCGCGGCGCAGAGCCCGAGTGACCCGGACGACGGCTCGGCACCCCGGGGCGCGACCGTGCCGCAGCCGTCGCGGGGTGCCGGCGAGCGCGTGGGCGCCCCGCGTCCCGCGGAGGGCCCGGCGCAGGACACGGCCGAGGCGGACGGGACCCGGGACGGGACCGACGCGGTCCCCGAACGCCCCGCCGAGACCACGATGGAGCTCCTCGTCCCGGTCCCGGCCGCGGCGTCCGACGAGGAGAACGGCCCCGAGGCACCGGCCGAGCCGACGCGCACCTCTCCCGGGCCGATCCCCGCGAGCGGGACCGCCCCCGGCGCCCCCGAGCCCGCCGCCCACCCCGCACGCACCGGCGAGGCGGAGCCGTCCGCCGCCCCGCGGCACACCGGCGGGACCGAAGCGTCCGCCCCGGGCGCTCCGCGTGACGCGGAGGCCGAGCACACCCCCGGTGGCACGCCGGAGGACGGCTCCTCGAGCCGGCCGACGGCGTTCGCCGAAGGCGTGCTCGGGGGCGCCGCGTCCGAGAGCCGCGCCGCGGCCGAACCGGCGCTGCCCACCCGGCCCGTCACCCCCGCCGAGCCCGCGCTCCCGAGCCGTCCCGGCGCCCGCGCGGAGCACGAGACCGGGCCGGAGACCGAGCACGCCCGGGTGCCCGACGGGCCGGCCGACGAGGAGCCCGTCACGTCCAAGGGGCTGCCCAAGCGGACACCGAAGATCACCGCGCCCGCGCAGGCGCCGCGGCCCCGCGCCGGGTCCGTGGACGCCGAAGCACTGCGCCGTCGCCTCGGCGGCTTCCGCCGGGGGGCGGAGGCCGGTTACCGGGACGTCGAGGCCGAGATCGCCGAGCAGACAGGGCGCCACCGGACCCCGTACGCCCCGTCCGTCGCCGGCGCTGCCGCGAACGGCACCACAGGCTCACCAGCCACACCGGACACATCCGAAGAAGCCACGGGGGGCACAGTCGAGGAGGCAAGCAGTTGACCGCGCCCAGTACCTTCGGACTGAGCAGTGAAGCCCGCAATCTGCACTGGCTGCTGACCAACCTCGTGGAGGAGGTGCCCGGCATCCAATCGGTCGCGGTGGTCTCCTCCGACGGCCTGCTGCTCCTGTCCTCGGACGCCGCCCGCATCGCCGAGGCGCGCGAGCCGAGGAGCGGTGCCCGCACCGGCCCGCGCGGCTCCGCCGCCGACCTGGCGACCATCGTCTCCGGCATCGGCAGCCTCACCGTCGGCGCCGCCCGGCTGATGGACTCCGGCCCGGTCAAGCACACCATGGTCGCGATGGACGAGGGCAGCCTGTTCGTGATGTCGATCAGCGACGGCTCACTGCTCGGCGTGCACGGCTCCGCGGACTGCGACATGAGCGTGGTGGCGTACCACATGGCCCTGTTCGTCGGCCGCGCCGGACACGTCCTGACCCCCGAACTCCGCAGTGAGTTGCGCGCATCCCTGGAGACCGAGTCCACCGGGAGTTCCCGATGAGCAGTACGTCCAGGAAGAACCTCCCGGTCCGCGGCGGTGACCGCAAACCCGCCCGGGTCCGCCCCTACTCGCTCACCGGCGGCCGGACCCGCTTCGGGCACGTGCTGCTCGTCGAGACCTTCGTCGCGAGCACGGCCGCGATCGAAGCCGGCGAGGAGCGGAGGGAACTGACGAACGGCCAGCTGAAGTCGGCGATCATGCCGGAGATGCGGGCCATCGTCGAACTGTGCCGCCGTATGCGTACGGTGGCCGAGATCGCCGCGCTGCTGAAGATGCCGCTCGGCGTGGTCCGCGTGCTCCTCAGCGACCTCGCGGACCAGGGAAAGATCCGTGTCTACGGAACGGGAACCGGCCACGGCACGGGCCGCCCGGACCGCGCATTGCTGGAAAGGGTGCTGAGTGGACTCCGTCGTCTCTGACGCCGCTCGGGGCGTCTCCTCCCTCGTCGCCGAGCCCGACGAGGATCTCAGGTCCTGGCAGACGGACCGCACCCGCGCCCCGATCGCCACGAAGATCGTGGTGGCGGGCGGCTTCGGCGTCGGGAAGACCACGCTGGTCACCTCGGTCTCGGAGATCACACCGCTGCAGACCGAAGCGCTGATGACCGAGGCGAGCGAGGAGACCGACGACCTCACCGCCACACCGGGCAAGCTCACCACCACCGTGGCCATGGACTTCGGCCGCATCACGCTCGACGACGACCTGGTGCTCTACCTCTTCGGCACCCCCGGTCAGCAGCGGTTCTGGTTCATGTGGGACGACCTGGTGCGCGGCGCGATCGGCGCGGTCGTCCTGGCCGACACCCGCCGTCTGAAGGACTGCTTCCCGGCGCTGGACTACTTCGAGAGCTGTGGGCTGCCGTACGTCGTCGCGGTCAACCACTTCGACGGCAGTGAGCGGTTCGAGCCGGAGGACGTGCGGGAGGCACTGACCATCCCGCGTCACATACCTGTCATGATCATGGATGCGCGCCGCCGGATCTCCGTGATCGAGACCCTCCTGGCCCTGGTGGGCCACGCGCTCGACGAAACCCCCGAGTAGGAGACACCCCCGTATGCGGAAGATACTCGTCGTCGGAGCCGGCCAGTCCGGCCTCCAGCTCGCCCTCGGCCTCCAGTCGCACGGGTACGAGGTCACCCTGATGTCCAACCGGACCGCGGACGAGATCCGCACCGGACGGGTGATGTCGACGCAGTGCATGTTCCACACGGCCCTACAGCACGAGCGGGACCTCCAGCTGAACTTCTGGGAGTCCCAGGCCCCCAAGATCCAGGGACTCGGCGTCTCGGTCGCGGCGCCCGGCTCGCACGACCCCGGCCCGACGCAGCGGGCGATCGACTGGCTGGGCCGGCTCGACGGGTTCGCGCAGTCGGTCGACCAGCGGGTGAAGATGGCCGGCTGGATGGAGACGTTCGCCCAGCGCGGCGGCCAACTGGTCATCCACGGCGCGGCGGTCGGCGACCTCGACTACTTCTCGCGCACGTACGACCTCGTGCTCGTCTCGGCGGGCAAGGGCGAACTCGTGCAGATGTTCGCCCGGGACCCCGAGCGCTCCCCCTACAGCGAGCCGCAGCGCGCCCTCGCGGTGGCCTACGTGCACGGACTGGGCCCGCGTCCGGAGCACCCGGACACGGAGGCCGTCCGCTGCAACCTCGTCCCCGGGGTCGGCGAGATGTTCATCATGCCGACGCTCACCACCTCGGGCCGGGCCGACATCCTCTTCTGGGAGGGCATCCCCGGCGGCCCGCTGGACGTCTTCAAGGACGTCAAGGATCCCGCCGAACACCTTGCCCTGACGCTGGAGCTGATGGAGAAGTTCCTCCCCTGGGAGTACGCGCGGGCCACCAAGGTCGAACTGACCGATGCCGGCGGCACGCTGTCCGGCCGTTACGCCCCCACCGTGCGCAACCCCATCGGCCGGCTGCCCGGCGGCGGCCTGGTCCTCGGTGTCGCCGACGTGGTCGTGGCCAACGACCCGATCACCGGTCAGGGCTCCAACTCGGCGTCCAAGTGCGCCGCTTCCTACCTCGCGTCGATCCTCGAGCACGGCGACAAGCCGTTCGACGAGGAGTGGATGCAGCAGACCTTCGACCGCTACTGGGAGACGGCACGGCACGTCACCAAGTGGACGAACACCATGCTCGCCCCGCCGCCGGAGCACGTCCTGAACCTCATCGGCGCCGCCGGCCAACTCCCACCGGTCGCCGACCGCTTCGCCAACGGTTTCAACAACCCGGCGGACTTCGAGAACTTCTTCTACGACCCGCAGAAGACCGAGGCCTACCTGATGGAGGCATCGGGGGCCACCGTCGCGTAGTCCCTCCGGGCGGACGGCAGTCCACGAGGGCGTCCCGGCCGGGGCCGTGGACGGGCAGCTGTGCGTAGGACGCGGACAAGGCCGGGCGGGGCGTCCGGGCGCCCCGGGCCGCTGCTGCCCCCAGGGGTCCGGGCACGCAGGTGCGCCTGCCTCGGGGCCGGGCACCCCGGGACCGGCCGCCCGGCTCCCCGAAAAACCGGCGCACCTCTGCGGAGGCCACTGCGGACGGGTCTGCGGAGGCCACCGCGGGCAGGCCCGTCCCGGTCTTCGGGAGCCCGAGGTGGTCGCCCGGCCGGAGTACGCCGGCCCGGCCCCACCGACCCGACAGCCGGTCCGGTCACTCCGTGGTGAGGGCCTGATCCGTGGGCTCCGTCGAGTCCGTCCCGTCCGTCGAGTCCGTCGAGACCGTCGTGTCCGTCGGGTCCCGCAGGTCCGGTGTGGGAGCCGTGGGGGATGCATAGCCCTCGTCGGGGCCCTGCGTCGCGTGCTCCGGGAGCTCCGGAGGTGCGTACCGCTCCAGGGGCAGCCCGTCCGGGTCGGGGCGTACCGCGCCGAGGATCGGGTTCGCCGCGAGGGGAGAAACCTTGATCCGCGCGCCGGGGCGGGGTGCCTGGACGACCATGCCGTCGCCGAGGTACAGGGCGACGTGCGTGGCCTCCGGGAAGTACACGACGAGGTCGCCGGGGCGCAGGTCCCGCAGGGGGACGCGGCGCAGGCGCGCCCACTGCTCCTGGCTGGTCCGGGGGACGGGCGTCCCGGCAGCGGCCCACGCCTGCGACGTCAGGCCCGAGCAGTCGTACGCCTCCGGACCCTCCGCACCCCACTCGTACGGCTTCCCGAGCTGCCCGACGGCGTAGCGCACCGCCCGGTCGCCCGCCGCGGTCGGCTTGTGGTCGTCGGCCGGCACGCCGGAGGCCCGCAGCTCCTCCTGCGCCTCGGCCACCCCGGCCTCCTCCAGCTCGGCGAGCGCCGCCAGCTGTTCGCCGCTCAGCGAGGCCAGCAGTTCCTCGACGTCGCCCAGCCGCTCGCGCACCTCGTCCCGTTGCTTCTTCCGCCGCTCGGCCAGCGCGAGTTGCCCGTCGAGAGCCGTGCGCGCCCGCCGGGCCAGTGCCCGGGTCCTCTCCTCGTCGCCGGCCAGCCGCCCCACCGTCTCGGCCCGCCGCCGCGCCATCCGCCCGATCACATGCCCCTGTTCGAGCGCGCGCTGCGGGTCACGGGCGAGCAGCAGCCGTACGTACGGGGAGAGATCGGTGGAGCTCTGGTACTGCTGCCGGGCCAGCCGTCCGGCGGCAGCCCGGCTGTCGTGCAGGGAGAGCCGTGCGCGGGCGAGGGCGCGGTCCAGCCGCTCGGTCTCGGCGCGCTGCCGCTTCAGCCGTTCCTCGGTGGCGTTGTAGGTCTCCGTGGCCTTCTCGGCCTCCCGGTACAACGTCTGAAGCTCCGTCAGCAGCTCGGCAACGGACCGCTCCGGGGGAGCCGGCGAACCGGGCTGGGCCGCCGCGGGCACGGGTGCGAGAACGGTCCCGGCCGCCACCGCCGCCGTACACACCAGACGCAGAAGCACTCCTGACACGTCATCACCTCCGACGCGGGGCGGCTCCTCCGCTCCGCATCGTGAGCATCAGACGTGTCCGCCGGGGCCGCGCGCCGGGTGTGCGCGGTTCGGCGCAAGCCCGTCACCCGTGCGCGTCGTCCGGCTTGCCGCCCGGCGTGGCGTCTGGATCGGCGGCGGGTCCGGACCACGGCCACCGCGGCCGGCCGCCCCGCCTGCCCGCCGCGCCCTCGGGGTCGTAGAGGTACTTCCACCCCCGCGTCAGCCCGGTCCGGCTGCTCTGCCCCCGGGGCACCCGTCGGTAGACCAGAACCGTGGGCGGCCCGCCGGCGGCGTCCGGGACGGGGATGCGATACGTCTTGGGCGGGTGCCCGGTGATGCCCAGCAGCACGGGCAGGACGCGCCCGTCCATGGGCCCGCCCTCGAAGGGGGTGTCTTGGCTCTTCACGGCACCAGTGTCCGCCATGCGACCGGCACGGGCCGCCTCCGGCCGTCCCCCGCGCGCGGGGCCGAGGTGCCCCCCCCGCGCGGGACCTCGGCGCATCCGTCGTTCGTGGGCCGCCTCAGCCGATCCGCTGGGCGTGGGGTGCCGGCGCCACCCCGAGCCGGTGCCGTCCGCGCAGGGCCGGATCCGACTGTTCCCGTCGGGTCCGGGTGTCGGCGTCCCGGCCCGGTCCGGCCTCGGCGCTCTTGGCCGGACTCGGTGTCGGTTGTCCCGTCGGGACTCGGTGCCGGCCGTCCAGGTCCGGTTCGGCCTCGGACGGTCTCGGCCGGTCCGCGGCTCATGCGCGGTGTCTTCGCCCGCCCGCCCCTCCGGGAGCCGGCCGTCGGTACCAGGGCCCGGCTCGGGGCCGGTCGCCGCCCGGCCCCGAGCCGGCGGTGCCCGTCGCACCCGGGGGCCGGTCGCACCCGGGGGCCGGTCGCACCCGAGGGCCGGTCGCACCCGGGGCCGGTCGTCCCCGGCGGTCCGGGCTCAGTCGTCCCCGGCCAGCGCCTGGATCAGCGTCTGCGTCTGGGGGTCGCGTCGCGCCGTCACCTCCAGCAGCGCCACCAGTTGCTCCACCAGCCAGTCCCGCAGCTCATCGGCCGGCGGCTGCCGGCCCTCGTCGAGCCAGATCAGTGACGCCGCCTCGACGGCGGTGATCCACATCCGCACGGTCATCCGCAGCCGGGGGCCGGGCTCGACGACCCCGAGGTGGCTGAGGATGTGCTCCGCGGCGGCCCGGCGCACCCCGTCGACGATCGCGGTCGTGCGGGAGGTCTCCACCACGCTGCCGCCCTGGAGCAGCGCGCTGAAGCCGGTGCCGTGCTGTTCGACGAAGGCCAGGTAGCGGTCCAGGGCCCGGGACAGCCGGAGCAGCAACGGGCCCACGTGCGGCTCGTCGAAGCAGTGCCGCAGTTCCTCGGCGGCCGACCCGAGAGCGGCCTCGTACAGCTGCTGCTTGCCGCCCGGGAAGTACCGGTAGACCAGCGGCCGCGACACCCCGGCCGCCTCCGCCACGTCGTCCAGGGACACGTCCTCCGGTGCACGGTGGGCGAAGAGGGACAGCGCGGCGTCGAGCAGCTGGCTGCGGCGCTCCTCGATGCTGAGGCGCCGGTAGGCGGGGGTGGGGGCCTGCGGGGTCATGCCCCGCAGCGTAACCGCCCGCACGCGGTGGGTGCCTACGCGAGCAGCCCGGACGACTTCCACAGCCGCCGTCCGACCCCGCGCAGCACCCCGATGTCGTCCAGGAAGTCCGTCAGCCGCTTGGACCCCTGCTGCATCACGTCCCGCCGGTGCGCGCTCGCCCTGACCTGGGCCAGGGCCTCGCGCCTGTCCAGGCCGACGTTGGTGTAGACGTCGGGGTTCACGAACGCCACGGAGAAGACCCGGGCGAACTCGCCGGAGGTGATCCGGGTGAACTCCTGCGACCACTTCGGCGCGGTGAGCATCTGGCGCCGCAGCTCCTCACGGGCGTAGCGCACGTGCCGGGCCTCCTCGACGACGTGGATGCGCGTCACGCCGCGGATCAGCGTCTGGACCCGCTCGTCGGGGAAGGTCAGCCGCTGCATCCAGTCCAGGACCTCCTCGCCGAGCAGGGTCGCGGTGAAGGAACCCGGCGTGGTGGAGATCGTCTTGAACAACCGGCCGAGGTGCTGGTGGACCCGGCTCACCGGGTACCAGGGGGTGTCGCCGTGGGTGATGAGGCGGGCGAACATCTTGGAGTGGCGGCACTCGTCCTCGATCTCGGTGAGGGCGTAGCGCACGTGGGCGCTCGTGGCGGCCTTGTCGTAGATGTGCCGGACCAGGAGCTGCATGAGGATGATCTCGAACCAGATGCCGAGCGAGGCGAGGGCGGCGGCCTCGTGCTGGGAGAGCAGGATGCGCTGCTCCTCGCTCATCCTCTTCCACATCGGGGTGTCGTACAGCGAGACCAGCTCGGGCGGCCAGAACCACTTGCCCTCCTCGAAGGGCGCGTCCCAGTCGAGCTCCTTGTCCGGGTCGAAGGAGTGCTTGGCGGAAGAGTCGAGCAGCCGCTGGGCCACCTGCTCCCGGTCCTTGAGCAGGCCGAGCGCGTCGCGCAGGCCGTCGAGCGCGTCGGCTTCCGTCAGGGTCGTCATGGGGGTTCCACCTCGTGGTGCGGGGACGTCGTGGGGACGTGTCCGGGTTACCGGCGGTTCACTCCACTTATGAGACTGCCTGTCAGCAAGCCCGTCAATCCCCTGGGCGCGACTTGTTGACGGCCGGTCAGCCGAGCGGGGCGTCACGCGGGGGCGTCGTGCGGTGCACGAACGCCGCACGCGAGTCCCCGTCCCTGCCGGTCGGGCGTCAGTGCCCCGACCTCAGCACCGCCTCCATCACCGCCCGCGCGATCGGTGCCGCCGTCCCGCCCCCGCTGATCTCCCGGCGACTGGCCGCCGCGTCCTCCACGACGACCGCCACCGCCACCTTCGGCTGCGCGTCCCGGCCCCCCTGCGCCCAGGAGACGAACCAGGCGTACGGCGTGCCGGAGTTGCCCAGTCCGTGCTGCGCGGTGCCGGTCTTGCCACCGACGACGGCCCCACGGATCGCCGCCTTACGGCCCGTGCCCTTCTCCACCACTCCCCGCATCAGCTCCCGCATCCGCACCGCCGTCGACGGGTGCATGGCCCGCCGCACCGCCCGCGGCCCGCCCGCCGACACCGTGGCGCCGCCCGCCCGCGTCGTCCGCTCCACCAGGTACGGCTCCCGGATCTGCCCCCCGTTGGCCACCGCCGCCGCGACCATCGCCATCTGCAGCGGCGTGGCCCGCGTGTTGTACTGCCCGATCGACGACAGCGCCAGCTGCGCCGGGTCCACGGTCGTGTCGAACGTGCTGCGCGCCACCGGGAACGGGATGCGCACGTCGGCGTCGTTGAAGCCGAAGCCGTGCGCCGTGGCCGTCATGTCCCGCACCCCCGTCGCCACTCCCAGCCTGGCGAAGACCGTGTTGCAGGAGAAGGTGAACGCCTCCCGCACCGAGGCGTCCTCGCACCCCCGCGACCCGTTGGTCAGCCGGGTCGTCGTCCCGGGCAGGGTGTACGGATCGGGGGTGCCGGTCGGCTCGTCCAGGTCGGTCACCACCCCCGCGTCCAGTGCCGCCGCCGTGGTGACCACCTTGAACGTCGAGCCCGGCGGATAGGTCTGGGCCACCGCCCGGTTGAGCATCGGCCGGTCCGGGTCGGCGTTCAGCCGTTGCCAGGCGTCCCGCGCCGTCCGTCCGTTCCCGGACAGCACCCCTGGGTCGTACGACGGGACCGACACCAGCGCCAGGATCCGCCCGGTCGACGGATCGACCGCGGCCACCGCCCCCTTGCGTGAGCGCAGCCCCTCGTAGGCCGCCCGCTGCGCCGCCGGGTCGATGGTCGTCTCCACGTTCCCGCCCGCGTTGCGGGAGCGTGTGAAGTCGTTCCAGAGCGGCAGCGGGGCGAGGGCGGGGTCCGTGCCCGACAGCAGCCCGTCCTCGGTGTGCTCCAGCAGCGTCGTCCCGTACTCCTGTGAGGCGAAGCCGGTGACGGGTGCGTACAACGGCCCTTCACGGTACGTCCGTTCGTAGCGCAGGTGCTCCCCGGTGTCCCGCGATCCGGTGACCGGCCGGCCGGCGACCAGGACGTCGCCGCGCGGCTGGTGGTAACGGGCGATGGCGTCACGGCGGTTGGCCGGGTTGCCGACGTACTCCTCGGCCCGGAACACCTGGACGCGGGCGGCGTTGACGAGCAGGGCGGTCAGCAGCAGGGCGCAGAAGACGGCGGCGCGCCGGATGTGCCGCGTCACCGGCCGGTACCTCCGTCCCCGTCCCCGTCCTGGGGCCGGCGCGCGGAGTCGCTCAGCCGCACCAGCAGCGCCACGATCGCCCAGTTGGTCACCACCGAGGAGCCGCCCTGCGCCAGGAACGGCATCGCCATGCCGGTCAGCGGGATCAGCCCGGTCACCCCGCCGGCGATCACGAACACCTGGAGTGCCACGATCGAGGCGAGGCCGACCGCGAGCAGCCGGCCGAAGGCGTCGCGCAGCGCGAGGCCCGCCCGGTAGCCGCGCTCCACCAGCAGCCCGTAGAGCAGGAAGATCGCCGACAGTCCGGCCAGGCCCAGCTCCTCGCCGGCCGTCGCCAGGATGAAGTCGGACTTGACCGCGAAGCCGATGAGCACCGAGTGCCCGAGGCCGAGCCCGGTGCCCAGCAGTCCGCCCTCGGCGAAGGCGAACAGGGACTGCGCGAGCTGGCCCGGGCCCTCACCGGCCTCGATCGATGCGAAGGGGTGCAGCCAGGTCTCGATCCTGCCGTGCACGTGCGGCTCCAGCCGGCCCACGGCCACCGCCCCCAGGCAGGCCAGCAGCAGGCCGACGGCGAGCCAGCCGGTGCGGCCGGTGGCGACGTACAGCAGCACGACGAACAGACCGAAGAACAGCAGCGAGGTGCCGAGGTCCCGCTCCAGCACCAGCACGCCCACGCTCACCAGCCAGACCGCGACGATCGGGCCGAGCACCCGCCCGGTGGGCAGCTGGAGCCCCCACACGCGGCGACCGGCGTAGGTGAGGGCGCCGCGGTTGACGGCCAGGTACGCGGCGAAGAACACCGCCAGCAGCACCTTGGCGAACTCCCCCGGCTGGATGGAGAACCCGGCCACCCGGATCCAGATCCGGGCCCCGTTCACCGCCGGGAACAGGATCGGCGCGGTGAGCAGGACCAGCGCCGCCACGACACAGACGTAGGTGTAGCGCTGGAGCACCCGGTGGTCGCGCAGCAGCACCACCACCACGATGAACAGCCCGACACCCAGCGTGGACCACACCAGTTGGGCCGGCGCCGCCCGGTCACCCGGCGTCTCCAGGTCGAGCCGGTAGATCAGCACCAGCCCCAGCCCGTTGAGCAGCACCGCGATGGGCAGCAGCAGCGGGTCCGCCCAGGGGGCGCGCAGCCGCACCGCCAGGTGGGCCAGCAGCGCGAGCACGCCGAGCCCGGCGCCGTAACCGGCGGCACCGGGCGGGACGGAGCCCTCGCGGGCCAGGCCGACGGCGCAGTAGCCGTACACCGACAGCAGGACGGCCAGGATCATCAGGGAGAGTTCGATGCCTCGGCGCCGGGGGAGGTGGACGGCGGGCTCGGGCGGATCCACCGTCGCCAGGATGATTCCGGCCTTGCTCATGCCCGGAACCTACCCAAAGGGTGCGGATTGCGCGCTTCGGTCGTCAGCACCAGCGTGGCGCGGGCCCGATGTTGTCGATGTGGCGGGCCGGACCCCAGGCCCAGGTGCCGTCCGTGAGGAGGTACCACAGGGGGTTGCCGTGCACGTCGTCGCCGGGGACCTTGCAGAAGATCGAGACGACGTCGCCCTTGTGGGCGTACCGGATGACCTGCGAGCCACGGTTCGGAGCGCTGCGCAGGGCCAGCCGGTCCGCGGTGACCACGCCCTTGTACTCGCCCTGGCCGCCGTTGCCGCCGGACGGGTCGTGGCCGTTGCCGCCGCTGCCGCCGGACTGGCTCCAGCCGCCGTTCCCGCCGGCGCCCTGCTGGTCACCGTTGCCATTGCCTCCGGCTTGCTGGTCACCACCCGGCTGGTTGCCGTTGCCGCCCTGCTGGCTCCAGCTCTGCGGGTCGCCGCCTCCCTGGCCACCCCAGCCGTCGCTCGCGACGGCGGGAGAGGCGGCGGTCGCGACGGCGAGTGCGCCGGCGGCCAGGGCTATGGGCAGACGGCAGGTGAGGGGGAGACGCGGGGCCATGGCAGTACCTCCATAGGGGCGCGAAGCGGTCGAAAGTGACTCATCGCCACATTAGGAGACACCCCGGGCGCCCGCCCGCCCTAGTGCGCCATCGGAGACGGCGGCCCGCCCCGCCCGGCGTCGTCGGTGACGGCCGGATGCTGAGGGAGCGTCAGCCGGGCCACGGCTCCGCCCTCCGGGTGGTTCGCGAACTCCAGCCGGGCGCCGAGCACTTCCGCCTGACCGAGCGCGATGGTCAGCCCCAGCCCGTGCCCCTTCGTCCCGCCCTCCGTGCGGAAGCGCTGGGGCCCGTGCGCGAGCAGGTACTCCGGATAGCCGCTCCCGTGGTCCCGCACCGTGACCTGCGGACCGTCGACGGTCAGCGTGACCGGCGCCCGGCCGTGCCGGTGCGCGTTGGCGACGAGATTGCCCAGCACCCGCTCCAGCCGGCGCCGGTCCGTCTCCACGGCCGTGTCCCGTACGACCCTGACCTCCGTGCCGGTTCCGGACGCCCGCACCACCCGCTCGGCCAGCGGCCCGAGCCGCTCGGTGTCCGGCTCCACCCGCTCCCGCCCGGTGTCCAGCCGGGAGATCTCCAGCAGGTCCTCGGTGAGCGTGCGCAGCGCCGCCACCCGGTCTCGGACCAGTTCGGTCGGGCGGCCCGGCGGGAGCAGCTCGGCCGCCGCGTGCAGCCCGGTCAGCGGGGTGCGCAGCTCGTGCGCCACGTCTGCGGTGAACCGCTGCTCGGCGAGCAGCTTGCCCTGGAGCGAGGCCGCCATCGAGTCCAGCGCGGCGGCGACCGCGGCCACTTCGTCCGGCGGGCGCGTCCGGTCCCCGGCGCGGGGGTCGTCGACCCGCGCGTCCAGGTCGCCCGCGCTGATCCGCCGGGCCACCCGCGCGGTGGCGTGCAGGCGCCGGGTCACCCGGGTCACCGAGAAGGCACCGACCAGCAGGGTGGCCCCGATCGCTGCCGCCGCGGACCAGACGATGGCCCGGTCGAGTGCGTCGATGGTGCTGCGGCCCTGGGAGTAGTCGACCCCCACCGCGATGGTCCGCCCGCCGTCCACCGGACCGGCCGCCCACATCGTGGGCCGCCCCTGGTACTCGGCGACCATCGTGCCCCGCTCCCCGCCGACGGCCAGCTCCCGCAGCGCGCCGGGCAGCCCCGGCGGGTCCACCCGAGCCCCCCACCGCGGCGAGTCCCCGGCCTCGAACGCCTCGGTCGCCTCCGTCAGCCGCTGGAGGGCCAGGGTGCGGGCCTGGCCGACGGTCCGGTCGGCCACCTGGACGTGCACCAGTACGCCCAGCAGGGCGGCCAGCGCGCAGCACATGACGGTGATGAACAGGGCGGCCCGCACGGCGAGCGTGCCGGACCACCGGGGGAGCGGAAGCCTCACGGGGCGCCCGCCGACGGGGAGGAGGCGAAGGCTGGAGGGAGGGGGGAGGCCGGCGGTTGCCCGGACGGCGTGAGCTCCGGGGCCGCGGGATTCGACTGCTCCGGATTCGACGGTGCGGGCTTCGACCGTGTGGGCTCGGACGGCACGGGCTTCGGGTGCACGGGCTTCTCGTGCGCGGTGCGCAGCATCTCGTCATGGGTGAGGAGCATCGCGCGCTGCTGCGGGTCCCAGGTCCACTGGAGGCGGTACTCGTACCCGGCGACCTCGGAGGGCGAGCGGATGATCACCGAACGTCCGGCCAGCTCCACCCCGCTCACGGCGTCGTCGTACGCCATCACCTTCACCAGCCGGTGCCTGTCGACGGTGTAGACGCGCACGGCGGTCAGGTCCCCGGGGAACAGCCGGAACCCCAGCGTCATGTCGTCGCGACCGTCGCCGGTCAGATCGCGGTAGTACGGCTCGAGCAGCGGGCACCCGGCCCGCTCGCCGCTCCCGTCCCCGGCCCTCGGGCCCTCGTCGCTCCCGTCCTCCGCGCTCGGGCCCTCGTCGCTCCCGTCCTCCGCGCTCGCGCCCTCGGCGCTCCCGCCCTCGGAGCTCCCGCCCTCGGCGCAGTCGGCCAGGCGGGGTCCGGTGGCGCGGTACGGGGCGCGGTCGCCGGTGTAGTCGTCCGGGTGGGCGGTGATCTCCGCGCGGACGATCGCGACCGGATCCACCGCGCGGATGTCGTCACCGGGCACGGCGACGCCCTCGACCACCTCGGTGTCCACCTCGCCGAGGTCGAAGGCGGGACTCGACGCGGGCGGCATCTCCGGCCACAGCCGCGCCGGGCTGATCGCGGTCGGCGTCGCCCCGGCGCTGCGCAGCCCGCCCGTGTCACCGCAGCCGACGGCGGCCGCCAGCACCAGGGCGACGGCGGCGGCGCGGCGGACGGTGCGCGAACGGCGGCTGGGCGGCACGGGGCTCCTGAGGCTCGGGAATCACCGACGGTTCCGCACACCTTATTCGTGAGGAAGTCCTTTTTGCGTACGGGGTACTCCCGCGAGCGCCTCACGACGGTGGCGGCGGCACGCCTCCCGGCCGAAGGGGGATCGCTGTCGAAGACGCCGACGGGGATCCTCAGCACCCGTAACTTGGTCCCGTACCGCGAGCCGGAGGCTGATGCCGTCGCCCGACCGACCTGTCGGCAACCTGGTGGTGGCGCGGGCGTGGGCCGGGCTCAGCGCCTCCGGTGCCATGCGGTGACGACCGCTGTCGAGGCGGCCGCGGGCCCCGCCGAGTCCCCTCCGCCTGACGCCTGGCCGGAAGCCACCGCCGGTAGGCTGCGGTGGTGCGCACGGTGGAGCTTCTGTTGGACGAGGGGGCGGAGCTGGCGGTCCGGGAGGCCTGGCGGCGGCTCGCGGATGCGGGGTTGCCGAGCCAGGCGCGGCACCGCTCACCGACGAACCGCCCGCACCTCACCCTGGCTGCTTGCCCGGAGCTGACCGCCCCGATTCGCTGGGAGCTCGCCGAGGTGGCGGCCGCCCTGCCGCTGCCGGTGCACTTCACCGGCGTGGTCCGGTTCGAGCGGCCCACCTCCGTGCTGGCCTGGGCTTTGGACCGCACCTGCGCGTTGGCCGGCCTGCACCGCCGGGTGTGGGGAGCGGTGACCTCCGACAGCCCGCCCGGGACCCTCAACCCGTTGCACGAACCCGGGCGCTGGAACCCGCACGTCACCCTCGGCCGGACCCGGCGCCCTGGTGCCTTCGCCGACCGGCGGATACCTGAGCTGTTGCCGGCGCCGCCACTGTCGGTCCGGCTGACCACCCTGCGCAGCTACGACACCGAGACCGGCGCCCTGGAGATGCTGGCGCCCCGCGCGTGAAACGCCCCCGACGTCCGCGCGGGGGTCGACGATCACCGGCGGGCCGGCCCTTGCGTCCTGCCGTCGCCCGGCAGCCCGCAGCCTTTCAGGGGCTGCTGCCTTGTGCCGCTGATCCGCGCGATCGAGCGGACGCGCGGGGAGGACGCCCACCGGCCTCGGTCGGAACCCGCTCGCCCGGCAGCCCGGCTGCCGACGACGCCGTCACCGCCGCCCTGATCGACCTGGCCCCACCTCCCACCGGGTCCCCGGCTTCCCCCTCCGGCGAGTGGCGCGGTCGGCGGCCCGTTCGGTGCCGCCGGCGAGGATCCGCGGGCGCCCCCTTCCCGTCGCCCCCGCCCGCCCCGCCGCTAATCCGTCAGCTCCTCCAGCAGCCGGGCCGTGGGCAGCCCGGCGCGCAGGTAGGCGACGAAGAGGTCGTTGTGCAGGGCCCAGGTGGAGCGGCGGGCCCGGATCAGCCGGATGGCGGCTTCGGCGGGGCGGCCCCGGCGCACCAGGGCGTGGGCGACGACCAGCCCGGAGCGGTTGTACCCGTGGTAACAGCGCACGAGCACCTTGCGTCCGGCGTCCAGCGCCTCGCACACCGCCTCCGCCAGCCGGATCACCCCGGCGAGCTGTGTCCCGTCCAGTGGGCCGTCCGGGATCGGCCACACCTGGTGCTCCACGCCGGGGTCGGGCCCGTGCCCCGGCAGCCGCAGCAGCGTCTGCACGAGATCGAACTCCTGCCGCACGACGGCGGACTCCAGCTGTCCGGACCGCCCCCTGAACTCGTGCCCGCCCATCCACAGGCCGGGCACGATCTCGTCCCACGCCCTGTCCGGAGCCGGCACGTCGGGCTTCCCGCGCGTACGCAAGGGGCGCCTCCCCACCATCGCCACCCAACTCCTCTCAAAGGTAGCCAGGTTCTTGCCGTGGAGCACCCCGCCTGTTCCCATGGTCTGGGGTGATGGTGCATGAACGGACTGCGCGTCATACCGACCTGGCGGCACGGCCGGGAGCGGCTCTACGTCTGCCTCCCGGACGGTGCCAACCTCGCCTGGTACGACCGTGAGGCGGCCCGGGTCAGCCTCCTCGGCGCGGACCACGAGGCCGACGTCCTGGAAGCGCTGGGCCCCTTCCTCACCGGACCGGTGACGGTCGGCCCGCCCCCGGTCCCGACCCCCGCCGAGCTCGCCCGCCTCTCCCTGCACCCCGACGACGACCTCGCCCCGAACCGTCCCGGCGAGGCCCTGCTGATCGCCCTGGACCGCGATCCCGGCCCCGCCCGCCGTCTGCGTCCGGACCCGCGCCGCAGGGCCCTCGAGGCGGAACGGGCGGTGGGCGAGGCCCTGGACCGCATGGAAGCGGCGGGCTGGCACGCCCTGCACTCGATCACGCTGCCCGGCGGTGACCGCATCCACCACCTGCTGATCGGCCCCGGCGGCCTGTACGCGGTCCACACCCTGCCCGCCCACCGGCAACGGGTGACGGTCACCGACCCCCGGGTCGCCCTGGGCCGCCGCGAACCGCTCCCCCTCCTGCACCGCGTCCGCGCCGACGCCGACCGCGCCTCGTACGCCCTGACCGCCGAGGTACGGCCGGTGCTCGTGCCGGTGGGTGCGTCGCACGTGACGGTGACGGTGCCGCCGCGCGCGGTGCGGGTCCTGACGGACGCCGACGTGGAGGGACTGGCCCGTACCGGGGGTGTGCTGAAGCCGGCCGATGTGGAGGCCCTGCACGCCATGGCCCGGGACCGGAACACCTGGGCACGGGTCTGAGCGGTCCCGAGCCGGCCTGAGCGGGTCCGAGCGGGTCCGAGCGGGTCCGAGCCGGCCCGGGCCGTCCGAGCGGAGCGGGCGGGAGCCGACCCGGCCGGGGATTCACCGCCCCACCCCCGAAGGGTCGCGCCCCCGTGGGCCCGCGCCGGCGCGGGGGCGAGCGGCGTGTCCTCAGGGCAGCGTCCCCGCGTGCCCCGCGTCCAGCAGCGGTGCGAGCAGGTCCCCGTAGTCCTGCACCCTCGGCGGGATGTCCGGTGCCCGCAGCGCCAGCCGGTGCGGGGCCCGGCACTCCTCGACCTCCTCCCAGGTCACCGGCGCCGACACCAGGGGCTCGGCCCGGGCGCGCAGGGTGTACGGGGTGGCGGTGGTCTTGCGGGCGGCGTTCTGGCTCCAGTCGACGAAGACCTTTCCCGGTCGCAGGCTGCGGGTCATCCGGTGCAGCACGAGCCGGGGCATCGCCTTCTCCGCCTCGACGGCCAGCCCCTTGGCGTACTCCGACACCCGCTCGGACGAGGCCCCCCGCACCGCCGCCAGCAGATGCAGCCCCTTCGAGCCGGAGGTCTTGGCGTAGGCCTCGATCCCGTCGGCGGTCAGCCGCTCCCGCAGCCACAGCGCGACCTCGCAGCAGTGCACGATGGTCGCCGGCGGCCCCGGATCCAGGTCGAACACGATCCGGTCGGCCTGCCCCGGGTCCGTGACGAGCCACTGGTGGGTGTGCAGCTCGGCGACCAGGTTCGCCGCCCACATCAGGCTCGGCAGGTCCTGGAGGAGCACCATGCGCGCGGGCCCCTCGCTGCGCGGCACCTCGGCGGTGGTGACCCAGTCGGGCGTACCCGGCGGCACGTTCTTGGTGAAGAACACCTGGCCGTCGGGCCCGTCCGGATACCGCAGGAAGGACACCGGCCGTTCCCGCAGATGGGGGAGCAGCACGTCGGCGACCGTCGCGTAGTAGTGCAGTACCTCCGCCTTGGTGAAACCGGTGGCGGGATACAGCACCTTCTCCAGATTGCTGAGCGGGAGCCGTCGCCCCTCCACCTCAGTGATTGGCGCCATACGATGAGAATCCCACGCAAACCGGGGCAAATGCCCCATAAGTACCCCCACGCCTCTCGTACACCCCCCGCCAGTGATCGGCAGACGACCGGAAAGGTGCCCGCACGTGAGGTCCATCTGGAACGGCGCGATCTCGTTCGGCCTGGTCAGCATCCCGATCAAGCTCGTGAACGCCACCGAGAGCCACTCGATCTCCTTCCGCCAGATCCACAGCGAGGACGGCGGCCGGATCCGCTACCGCAAGTTCTGCGAACTGGAGGACCGCGAGGTCACCGGCCAGGAGATCGGCAAGGGCTACGAGGACGCGGACGGCACGATCATCCCGATCACCGACGAGGACCTGTCCCACCTGCCGATCCCAACGGCGAGGACGATCGAGATCGTCGCCTTCGTGCCGGGCGACCGGATCGATCCCCTCCAGATGGACGCCGCCTACTACCTGGCGGCGAGCGGCGCACCGGCCGCCAAGCCGTACACGCTGCTGCGGGAGGCGCTCAAGCGCAGCAACAAGGTGGCGATCGCCAAGTTCGCCCTGCGGGGCCGCGAGCGCCTGGGCATGCTCCGCGTGGTCGGCGACGCGATCGCCATGCACGGGCTGCTCTGGCCGGACGAGGTCCGCGCCCCCGAGGGGGTCGCCCCCGACACGGACGTCACCGTCCGCGACAAGGAGCTGGACCTCGCCGACGCCCTGATGGACACCCTCGGCGAGGTGGACCTGGAGGACCTGCACGACGAGTACCGCGAGGCGCTGGAGGAGGTCATCGCCGCGAAGGCGGCCGGCGAGGTGCCGCCGGAGGCCCCCGAGCCGGAGCGCGGCGGCAAGGTCCTGGACCTGATGGCGGCCCTGGAGAAGAGCGTCCGCGCGGCCCGCGAGTCCCGCGGCGAGGAGACCGGGGAGCCCGCGGAGGAGGCCGACGTCAAGGCCCTCCCTCAGCGCCGGGCGTCCCGGTCGGCCCCCAAGGAGACCGGCGGCAAGAAGTCCACGTCGACGGCGAAGAAGACCACCGCCAAGAAGACGGCCGCCTCGACGAAGAAGTCCACGGCGAAGACGGCTCAGGGCGCCGCGAAGAAGACCACGGCCAAGAGCACCACGAAGAGCACGGGGAAGACCACCGAGAAGAAGACGGCGGCGAAGAAGACCCCCGCCAAGAAGACGACCTCCCGCAAGCGCTCGGCCTGACCGCCCCGCCGGCCCGCC
Organism: Streptomyces sp. NPDC005931; assembly: GCF_042871235.1. NCBI lineage: Bacteria > Bacillati > Actinomycetota > Actinomycetes > Kitasatosporales > Streptomycetaceae > Streptomyces > Streptomyces sp. NPDC005931. Next base: position 111,212 of record NZ_JBIAIG010000002.1, on the reverse strand, counting down.
CCCGACACCTCGCCCACCCCTCACCACTCCGCCGCAACGTTCACGACCGTTCCGCCGCCAACTCCCACACACGCGTCGCCGTTTGTTCGGCATACGCCGTCGGGGACGGGTCGGCGGGCAGCCGGGCCGGTACGGACGTGTGCTTCTTCGCGCCCGGCCGGTCGGCGAACAGCGCTACCGTGAGGGCGAGTCGCTCGTCGTAGCCGGTGGTCCAGACGGTGCGCCGGGTGGTCCCGCTCCCGGCCCCGGCCGTGAAGAACGTGCCGGGCGCCTCACGCTGCACGGCGACCGGCTCACCGCTTCCGGCCGGCCCGCCGTAGCCCCCCTGCGCCCGTGCCCGCTCCGTGACGGCCAACGCGCTCGCCCCGTCGACGACTTGCCTGGTGACGTCTGGCCGTGCCGTGTGCACGGTCCGTCCCTCGCGGGTGATCCGCGCGACCGTGTGGGGCGCCGCGTGGTCACCGCCGGCCGCCACCGCCGCGTACGCCGAGGCCAACCGCAGCGGCGTGGGCGCCGCGGACTCCGGCAGCCCGTCCAGCGGACCACCGAGCGGTACGCCGCCGAAGGGGTCCAGTGCCGACCCCGCCTCCACCGCCCCGCTCACCGCGTCGTTGAACGGCTGGCGAGCGTAGTCCGCCCCGCCGTACAGCACCCGTACCGCACCGTCTCCGGGCTCGATCCCCACCACGGCGGTGTGCACCCGCACCTCGCCGCCAGAGCCGCCAGAGCCGCCAGAGCCGCCAGAGCCGCCCGAAGAACCCGAGGAGCCCGAGGAAACCCCGGAGGCCGAGCCGCCCGGGCCGTCCTTGACCAGCTCCGCGGTGGCGTCCTGAAGGGCCAGGTCGAAGGTGGTGTGCACGGTGTAACCCCCGCGCGCCAGCTGGTCGGCCGTGATGTCGAGCCGATCGGCGGCCTCCTTCGCGGCCACGTCGATCAGATACTGCCGCTGCCCCTCTGTAGCACCCGGCGGATAGAACCGGAAGGCGGGGAAACGCGCCGCCTCACGCTCCTCCTTCGCGATGTCACCCGCGGTCTCCATCGCGTCGAGCACCCACTCCCACCGGTCCCGGAGCCTCACGGTCACCTCCGGATCGGAGCCCGCCTTCTCGTAGTACGAGGGGATGTTCACGATCGCCGCCAGGGCGGCCCCCTGCGACACGGTCAGGTCCTTCGGCGCCACGTCGAAGTAGTTGCGGGCGGCGGCCTGGACACCGGCCGCGCCCCGGCCGAAGTACACCGTGTTCAGATAGCCCTCGAGGATCTCGTCCTTGCTCCGAGTGCGGTCGAGCTTGATGGCGATCAGCGCCTCACGCGCCTTGCGCGACAGTGACCGCTCCGGGCTCAGCAGCGCGTTCTTCACGTACTGCTGCGTGATCGTGGATCCGCCCTGCTGTCCGTCGCCGGTCACCGTGGCCACCAGGGCACGGGTGATGGCGCGCGGCGAGATCCCGGTGTCGGTGCGGAAGGACCGGTTCTCCGCCGCGATCACGGCGTCCTGCACATGCCGGGGGACCTGCGACAGCGGCACCTCCTGCCGGTCCACCGGACCGCGTCGGCCCAGGTAGGAGCCCTCGGCGTCGAGGAACACCGTGCTCTGCACGACCGTCTCCGGATGCGGCTCGGGAATCACGGTCAGCTTGTACGCGACGACGGCGGCACCGCAGAGGGCACCGACGAGCACGAGGAACGTGACGAGCAACCACCGCAGCCGGCGCCCACGCGTGCGGCGCAGCCGGACGCGGAGGGGGATCCGGGACGGGGAGCGGGGACGGCGGCGGGCGACGAGCAGGGAAGCGCCGCGGGCCACGAAGTGGGAGACGGAGCGGGGGACGGAACGGGAGGTGGAGCCGCCGGGGGCCTTCCGCAGGAGCCGGCCGAACGCCGCTCGACGCATGGTCACGAGGGCACCACACCGATGTCCGCACCGACGCCCACACCGATGTCCGACCGCGCGACGACGTCGCCCGCCGCGTCGTACACGGTCACCGTCGGGTTGCCGCCCCCGGCGAGGAGGTCGTCACCCCCCGGACCGGTCAGCGGCGCACTCGCGTACCAGACACCCCAGTCCCGGTCGCCCGCGAGCGTGAGAACGTCGGCGGTGATCCTCCGTTCCCCCACACCGACCTCGACGCGGACCGCATCGCCGGAGAGCCCGTGGTACAGGCCGGACAGGAAGTACCGGCCCCTCACCGGCTCCACCTGCGCGGACACGCCCGGCTCGCCGGGGGCGAGGTTCGCGTCACCGGCCGCGCGGAACTGGTTCGGCGCCTGCGGAGAGGACCAGTGCTTGCCGTCCGGTGTCAGCCAAACCTCCACACCGGGGGCGGCCGCCACCCGCTCACCGGGGGCGACGATCCGCACGGGCCCGGGGACCACACCGTCCGCCGCCTCGGCGGAACCCGTCGCACTGCCGCTCCCGAACTGATCGGCCGCGAGGACGGCCGGGGGAGCGAGGAGCAGGGCACACCCGGCGGCCACGGCCCGCATCCGCCGGCGGCGCCGCGCCGCACCCTCCCGCTGGATCCCGTCGAGCGGCAGCTCCGGGGGCACGGACCCGTCGAGCTCGGCGGCGAAACCGGCCCGCAGGACCGCCCGCCCCCTCCCCGCGGGCACCTTCCGGCGTGCGGACGCCCTTTTCGTCCCGCGCCGCACGAGGGCCCGCACCGCGCCCACCGAACATCCCAACACCTGGGCGATCTCCGTCTCGCTCAGCCCGTCCCAGTACCGCAGCACGAGCACGACCCGCTCCCGGCCCCCGCCCAACAGACCCGCCCGGCCGCGAAGATGACCTCGCACGAGACAGCGCCGCACATGGAAGTCGACGTCGTTGCGCGGAACGCGCCGCCACCGGGCGCACACCCGGACCAGGGTGCGCCGCGCCAACTCCTCGCCGGAGCGGGCATCCCGGGTGAACAGGCACGCGGTGGCGAGCAGTTGGGGCCAGCGGTCACGGGCGTACGCCGCGAAGTCCTCCGGCGCCGCAGCCGAGTCGAAGGCCGCCGAGGGTGTCCCTCTGAGGTCCCTCCGCACCCGCACGGCGGACGGATGGATCCCGGCACCCGTGTTCATCGTCTTCCTCCAGGGGTGTGCTTCGATGTGCGCGACCTGCGGGACCTGTACGCACGGCGGGGACGGCCGGGTTGCACGGGAAGACCGAGACACCGGTGGAGGGCATGACCGAGGAAGAGTTCGACGCTTTCTACGCGGCCGCGTTCCCCCGTCTGACCGGGCAGCTCTACGCCTTCACGGGGGACCTCGGCGAGGCCCAGGACGTGGTCCAGGAGGCGTTCGTACGGGCCTGGCACCGGCGCGGCAGGCTCCTGGCCGACGAAGCCCCCGAGGCGTGGATCCGCACCGTCGCGATGCGGCTCGCCGTCAGCCGCTGGCGGCGCGCCAGACGCTGGCTGGAACTGATGCGCCGCACCCCGCCCCCGGAGTCGACCCCGGGCCCCGGCCCCGAACGGGCCGCGCTGGTGACGGCACTGCGCCAACTCCCCGAGGCCCAGCGCAGGGCGATCGTCCTGCACCACCTGTGCGACCTCAGCGTCGAACAGGTAGCCTCCGAGACCGGCGCCCCCGTGGGGACGGTCAAGGCCCGGCTGTCCCGGGGCCGGGCGGCACTGGCCAAGCATCTGTCGGTGGAGGAGGCCGAGGAGCCGGCCTGGAAGGAGGGCCGCCGTGTCGGATGAACTCACCGCTGCGCTGCGCCAGTTGGCCGCCAGGCACGAGACCCCGCCACTCGTGACGGCCTCCGAGGTCCGCGCCAGGGCCACCCGCCGCTCCCGCCGCCGACGGGCGACCGCAGTGGTGGGCCTGGCCACGGTGGCGGGCACCCTCGCGGTGATCACCCTGACGCCGCCCGGCGACGACCCGGACAACGACCGCCAGGTTCCGGCCACCGCCTCGGACACCCCGACCCCGACGGCGACCACCCCGCGCCCGGCCCTCACCCCACCCGGCGTCCTCGACCTGGGCCGCCACACCCTCACCGTCGGCGCCCGCGTCATGCGCGTCGACACGCACTCCTTCGGGGCGATGCCGCCCGGCGGCGAGCTGACGGTGACCGTGAAACACCAGGTGCTCGTGCTGCCGGAGGCTGCGGAGGCGGCCAAGGACCCCTACGGCATGAAGATCCCCTACGTCGTGGAACTGCGCGCCGACGACCGGTCGCCGGTCTACGCGGGCGCCCTCGGCTCCGACACCAAGGCCCTGGCCGCCCTCGCCCCGGCAACCGACTGGATCGGCCTCACCGAGAGGGACGCCGAGTGGCTCTACAGCCGCACCCGCAAGGGCGACCGCGTCAGGGTCACGTCCACGGTCCCCCCGGGCACCTGGGACGCCGGGACGCCGGTCACCCCGACCCCGACGACACTCCCGGCCCGCACGGTCGCCCCGGACCGCGCGGTCACCGGCGATCCGGGGTGACGCGTCGAGGACGCCGCGCGGGACGCGTGCAGGCTCGTCGGATTCCTGCCAGGGGACGCGGGCGTCTTCGGGCGCCGGACGGCCCAACCGGTTTCCACGTCCCGGCCGGCGCGGCACCGTCCCGGCCGCCCACCGGGACGTCGTCCACCGGCCTGCCGCGGCAGCGGAGCCGTCCCGGTCGGCCCGCGCGGCGGCGGGTGCCGTCGGCCCGGCGTCGGTCGCGAAGATCGTGGACGCGCTCGTGCCGGTGAACCGGCGACGAGCCGGGGAACTTCGGACCCGGCCGGCGACCGTGCAATCTCCCGCACCCCGGCCCGCCCCACCGTGACCGAGACCGCGCTCGCCGTGACCGAGACCGCGCTCACCGGGCCCGTCGGGCGAGCCGTGCGCCTCCTGCGCCCCGACTCGCCTGGCGCACGAGCCTCGATGACCTCCCCGGGCACATGATCGGTGGCCCCGGCCACCCGCCACGTCTTCGACGCGGTCGTCGCGGGAGCGGGCGGGGGCGGTCTCACCGTGGCGGGAGCGGGCGCCGGTCTCACCGTGGTGCTGCTGCGGGTGGGCGAGGACGGAGCCCTCGCGCTGAGCAAGGACACCAGGGCACGGACGCCCGTATGTCCGTACGTCCGTCTGCCCTTGCGTCCGCCATGGGCGCAGGCCGGACTACGGGCGTCGCGGCCGGCGACCCGTGGGGGCGGCGACGAGCGCCGTTCCCAGGCCGGTCAGCAGTGCGCCCAGACCGGAGACCAGCGTGGTGAGCTGCCACGCCTGGTAGGCGGACATCAGGGAGGCGCGCAGGGTCTCGCCCATGAAGGCGGTCTCGCGGAGCTTGGCCAGCTTCTCGTCGTCGTTCCCACTGGCGTGCAGCTCGGCGCTGATCTCGGAGTACGTGCGACCGCCGGTGGCCAGGGCGAGGTTGCCCTTGATCATCTGGGCGAAGGCGTGCGCCTCGGTGCCGGTCTCCACCGGCTTGCCGGCGAAGCCCGCGAGGTGCTCGGGCAGCCCGCGCTCCGGGAACCGGATCCTCTGCGAGGCCAGCTCGCCGCGGATCTCCTTCCTCCCGCTCAGCGCCCGCCACACCATGACGGGCCCGGCGGCCAGCATCGCCGTACCAACTGCCTTGAGCAGGACGTCCGCCCCGCGGTACGTGCACTTCATGTGGCGTCTTCCTTGCGTGGTGAGGGGTTCTGCCCGGTGGTCCACCGGGTCGGGCGCGTGTCGGTCGGCGGTGGGGGAGCACACCCGGGCCCGGGCGGAACGCCGGAGGGGACTCCCGGGACACGGCCGGCCCGCCGTCCGTACCCGGCGACGACACGGTGCGTACGAGCCGTGTATGCCGAATCCGCCGTGTCCGCCGTTCCGCCGCACGAGCCGCACTCGCTGCCGTACTCGCCGTACAAGCCGTTGGTGACGTGACGTGACGTGACGTGACGTGACGTGGAGGCCAGCCGAGCCGGACGACGACGACAGCGGTGGTGACGGCGACGGAGAGGCGCCCGGGGCCGGTCGCGGCGGGGACATCCGCCGCGACCACCCACCCCGACCACCCGCCGTGGGAAAGAGCCCCACGGCGCTGCCGTTGTCCACACCACCGAACGGTAGATCGGTCCAGGGTGCCGCCGCCGGGTCCGAAGCGCCCCTCCCCGACGGCCGACCGGCCCCGGTACGCGACCGGGCCATGGGGCCCAATGGCCGTCGCACGGGGTCTGACCGGCCCGTGCACAGGGTGCTGCCCGGCCCGCGCGCCCGTCGGCCGCCGCACGTGATGCTGGCCCGAGGGATGGACAGGGAGGAGCCACGGACCTCCGCTCCCGGCCCGTTCGTCACGGCCGGGCGCGGGTCCTCCCCGTCCTGGTCATTCCGGCCGTCCGCCAAGTCGTCACGGGCGGCCGGACGACCACCCGCCCACCCCGGCCCGTCCCCCGGGTGTCCGACCGCATGCCGCCCCGCCCGGGAGAGCACCGCACCATCGCCGTCAGCCGGCCGGGCCGGCGGCCGTACCGCAGGAGACACCGAAGATGAGCACCCTGACCTTCGCATCGGCCGCCGAAGACGTCGCCGCCCTCGATGCCACCGCGAACCACCACGCCCATCTCGCCGGTGAACTGGTCGGCCGCGTCGCCATGCTGCACAACGCCCTGCACCGCGACCCCGGCGCCGCGGAGAACGTCCGCGTCGGCCTGCTCGCCTACTGCGACGACGTGCTGTTGCCCTACCTCGCGGCCAAGGAGACGGTCCTCTACCCCGCCGCACACCGCGTGCCCGAGGCCCGGCTCCTCGTCGAGAGCCTGATCGCGGAACGCGGCTGCGTCGTCGCCCTCATCGACGCGCTGCGCACCGCGCCCACCGCCACCGGCGCGGCGGCCGACGCCCGAGCGCTGGAGATCCTCTTCGAGGAACACCTGGCCAAGGACACCGGTCTCGTCCTCCCCCTCCTCGCTGCGGCGCCCGACATCTCCCTGACGGCCCTGCTCGCCCACCTCCACCAGCTCCTGTCCGAGACCACGGACCCGGGGCGCGAGTGACACCCGGTACCCCGGCACCGGCGGGGGCACTGGCCGACCACCGTGCGGCAGAAGGCGGTTTGCGCCTCACGTGAGCATGGGCATGACCCTGCTGCACCAGAACGCGGTCCACATCGATCACAGGGGGAGATCGGCGTTGTGGGATCAACTGCCCGCTCTGGCCGGTGTGATCGTCGGGGCCATCGGTTCCTACGCGGCCACCAGCCTCACCGAGCGCAGCCGTTGGCGGCGGACCAGAGCCGAACGCTGGGACCAGAGACGTCTGGACACCTACGCCGCCTACGCCGGCGCCCTGAAGCACCAGATCAACATCGCGCAACGGATCGGGGCCGCGCGGGGCTTCCAGCACGCGGTGGACCCCCTGGACCCCGAACAAGGGCTGCCGCAACTCGCAGAGGCCGAGGCACGGCGCGCGGCCGAGTGGGAGTCCGTGCTGCTGGTCGGGGACGCCGAGACGATCGCAGCGGCGCGGACGTGGCACGAGGCCGTGTGGAACGTCGAGCTCTACGCCCGCGGCCTCGAGGACGACCCCGCCGGCTGGGAGCGGGCCGTGCGCCGCATGAGCCGGGCGCGCGACGCCTTCTACGCCCTCGCCCGCCGTGACCTGGGCATCTCGGGGCCACCGCCCCCGTCCGGCAACTGGCCCCGCGCCTGGCAGCAGCAGGACCGGACGGGCTGACGCAGACCGGCGAGCCGGTGCAGCCGGTGCCTGGCCCCGCCGCGCTCACCGCGTGGGCGGCGTCCGCGGCGTGACCAGCCCGGACTCGTAGGCGAGGATCACCAACTGTGCACGGTCACGGGCGTGCAGCTTGGTCATCGCCCTGTTGACGTGGGTCTTCGCGGTCACCGGGCTGATCACCATGCGGTCGGCGATCTGCTCGTTGGACAACCCCTGCGCCACCAGGGCGACGGCCTCGCGTTCCCGGCCGGTCAGCCCCTCCAGTTCCCCACACCCGGCCCCGGAGCCCGTGCCCGCGCCGAGCGGCTGGGTGACGTACCGGTTGATCAGCTTCCGGGTGATCGACGGCGCGAGCAGGGCGTCCCCGCGCGCCGCCACCCGCACCGCGTGCAGGAGGTCGTCCGGCACGATGTCCTTGACGAGGAACCCGGCCGCGCCCGCCCGCAACGCCTCGAAGACGTACTCGTCCATGCCGTAGTTGGTGAGGACGACCACGTGCACCCCGGCCAGCGCCGGATCCGCGGCCATCCGCCGGGTCGCCTCGATGCCGTCGACCACCGGCATCCTGATGTCGACGAGCGCGACGTCCGGCAGCCGCTCCCTCGCGAGCGCCAGCCCCTCCTCGCCGTCACCGGCCTCCGCCACCACCTCGATGTCGTCCTCGAGGTCGAGCAGCGCGCGGAACCCGCTGCGGATGAGCGGCTGGTCGTCCACCAGCAGGACCCGGATCACGGGGTCACGTCCACGGGGAGTTCCGCCTGGACGGTGAAACCGTGGTCGTCGCGCGGCCCGGCCCGCAGCCGCCCACCGAGGGCGGTGACCCGCTCCCGCATGCCGAGCAGCCCGATGCCGGGCGCCGGCACCGTGCCCGGCGTGGCCTCGCCGTCGTCGTCGACCCGGACGGCGAGGGCCCCCGGCCGGTAGTCGATCCGCACGGAGGCCGTGGCGGCGGACGCGTGCCGCACGACGTTGGTCAGCGCCTCCTGCACGATCCGATACGCGGTCCGGCCCACCGCGGCCGACACGTCGTGCCGCGGCCCCTCGACCGTCAGCGTCGCCGCAAGGCCGACCCGCCCCGCACGCTCCACCAGTTCCGGGATGTGGTCCAGCCCGTGCGGCGGCGCGGTGTCGTCGTCGCGCAGCGCCTCCAGGGTCGCGCGCAGCTCGCGGCTCGCCTCCCGTCCGGCCTCCTGGATCGCCAGCAGGGCGTCCGGCACCCGCTCGCCCCGCTTGCGGGCCACATGGACGGCGACCTCCGACTGCACCTTGATGATCGAGATCTGGTGGGTCAGCGAGTCGTGCAACTCCCGCGCGATGTGCAGCCGTTCCTCGTCCGCGCGGCGCCGGGCGGTCTCCTCCCGGGTACGCTCGGCCTCGTCCGCCCGCCGCTCCGCCTGCCGCAGCGCCTCCCCGGCGGCACCGGCGGCGATCAGCCAGGCCAGCTCGAGCGCGCCCCGGGCCCGGGCGAACGCCTCTCCCGTGTCATGCAGCCCCGAGGCCAGGGCGGCCGGCGGCAGCAGGGCCAGCAACCCCACGGACGCCACCACCGCGACGGTACGGTGCCCGGCCCGTACGGCCGCGTACACCGCGAACAGGTAGGCGACGGCGGGCACGTCGAAACCGACCGCCTGATACCCCGCCGCACACAGCCCGGTCACGACCAGCACGGCCACCGGAGCCCGGCGACGTGCGACCAGCGCCAGACCACCACCCACCAGCAAGGCATGACCCAGCAACCCGAGTTGCCCCCCGGGCCGCTCCCCGGACAACCCGGTGACGAGCAGCGCCGCCGCCACTCCGACGGCGATCATCCAGTCCATGACCCCGGCCGGCACACCGGAGCGTCCTTTGCCCATGCGCGCACCCTAGCCCGCCCCCGCCGCGGCCCGAGTCCCGCTCACGAACGACCGTCCGCCTACCGCGCCCGCAGTACCCGCACCACGTCTACGCCGCCCGCGGTAGCCGGATGCGGCACCGGCGGCAGCGCAAAGTGACTGCGTCCGCCGGACGACCGGGGAACGGCCCGCCCCCATGATCGGACGTACCCGGAAGAACCGTCCGACGACGAAGGACCCCTCCATGCCGACCCCACTGCTTCTGCTCGCCGCACCGCAGACCGCGCAGGCCTCGACCCTGCCCCTCGCCGCCTACGAGCTGACCTCCGGACGCCTGATCTCCAGCACGGCCGCCCTCCTGGCCCTGGCCGGCGTGATCGTCGGCGCCCTGTCCCTGACCCGCCCCACCGGCCGCCCTCCTGGCCCTGGCCGGCGTGATCGTCGGCGCCCTGTCCCTGACCCGCCCCACCGGCCGCCCCGGCCAGGGCCCCGGCCGCCCGGGAACCGTCGTCCCCCTGACCACGGGCCTGATCGGCATCGCCCTCGGCACCCTGGTCGTCACCACCGCCGACGGCGGCCTCGGCACGGGCAACGGCCTGGGCGGCGGCGTGGTGGCCGTGATCCTCGGCCTGATCGCGACGGCCCTCGGCGGCCGTGCCCTGACCCGTTCCCGCCGCCTCGGGCGCACCGGCCCGACCGGCTGACCGCCCGGCGCAGGGCACCGGGGGCCGCAACCACCACGCCAGGTCGGGCACCGCGCGACCGGGTGAAGCGCGCGAACGCCCAACAGGCCACCTCATCACGGGAGTCGGAGGACGGCTTCATCACCCAAGTCGTTCACCTGTGCGCCGGCGGCGCATCGCTCCGGCCGGGCACCCCTTGTCCGCGTTCCTGCACACCAACTGGTCCGAGTGGCGGTCGGATCCTGAGGCGAACGGAACTCCTTCGACGCCCTTGCTCCGATCCAAGGGCTGAGGTGCGCCGAGCCCCGTAGGACCGGCAGCACGGGCTCCACTTGCCTTGCTGCTCGACGCCCAGGGTCGCGAGCCGCACGCCTCAGTCCGGCGTGGGAAGCAGCCCCTGAAGGAGCGCCCTTGTGTAAGCGGCAATGGTGAAGCCGTCCGTGACGGTGCCGGTTCGGATCAGGTCGGTGAGTTCCCCGGGGCTCACCGGCTCGACGGCTCCGATGCCCTCGTCCTCGTCGGCCAGGCGGTATTCGCTGATCTCGGCGTGGTACAGGTGCACGCTGGTGGCCGTCTGCCCCGTGTCGGGATGAACAACTCCGAGGGAGGTCAGTGTGTCGGCGCGGGCCCCGATTTCCTCCAGCAGTTCACGCCGTGCATCGGCGTCCGGACGCCCGCCTGGGGTTCCGAAGCCACGCGGAAATTCGAGGTGCCACTCTCGAGTACTGTGCCGGAAGTGCCGGATGAGAATGATGCCGTCCGGATGCTGGGGGAGAATCACCACCCCGGGCGCGTTCCCGGGGTTGATGCGACGGATGTACGTCCCTCTCTGCCCGTTCGGACCGCGCACGGCGTCACGGAGCGTGATGCCGTACGGATCCTCGAAGACGACCCCGAGATGACCCCACTCCGGCGGATGGCCGTGCGCAGCACTGCGCCGCATGGCTTCGGTCTCGGCCTCACCGATCTCTTCGGTATCCGTAAGGATCTCCACGGGGGCGTCGGGCGGGTTGACGAAGAGATCCGGTAGTGCCTCACGGATCTGCTGGTAGCGCGTCAGCCTGGCCCGACTGTCCATTTACGATCCTTTTCGGTCAGCTTCACAAACGGCGTCCTGCGTGTACCGCAAAATGCTAGATTGGCGGATACTCGTGATCTGGGGGGGCTCCGTGTTCAGTGACGCCATCGTAGGCTGGGCCGGCGCCCAGGAGAAGAACGTACCTGACCTCATCGCCCGCTACGACGTTCAATTCGACGTACCCCTGCGGCATCGTTATGCCATCGGTGTCCTGCGGATGGTGGAGGCATTCAGTCCCCGATGGCCTGCGTCCGTGCGAGTGGGTGCCTATTGGTGCGCCATCGTCCAGGCGGATGTGGAGTACGACCTTCTGGAGGGCCTCAGACTCGTCAGCCTGTCCCGCGGCATGAGTGAGAGGCTGGCGCAAGAATGCGCGACGGGGTCGGTCGACCCGGCAGACACATTCCCCCCCTACGTGGCAGCGCGATGGTTGGACGGCGCGGGCAAAATCCTCTACCGCCTGGGTAGCTTCGCTCGTGCTCGTATGTCTTTCGAGGCGGCCAGAGAGATCGCTGCACGTCATCACCTCTGGTGGTGCCTGCCGGACATTGAGAGCAATTTCATTCGGGCGCGTTTCGAGGAGATGAAGCAGACGTATGGCGGTGTCTTCACGGAGAACGGCCTGGCCGACCTGGTCGAGGAGTTGCAGGACGTCAAGGCCCGCCTTGTGCAGGAGCTACCGAGCCCCTCGGCAAGCAACGAGGGAAACGCAGAAGGCCGAGACGAGGAGTACCTCCGAGGGCATTCCAGCGTTTTGCACAACCTGGCGGTCGCTCACCGCGAACTGGGCAACGTCGCCGATTCTCTCGCGGCCTCACGGGAATCACTGGCCATTTCTGTACGCCTGCGCGACGCTTATCGAATCGGTCAGTCCCTCAACCATCAGGCCCGTTGCGAGCCGGACAAGGCCGTGCAACTCTACGAACAACTCGAGAAGGGCGAGTGGCGTCGCGGTCAGTTGATCGCGCGCCAGAACCTGGCAAGACTGCGGGGTGGCATCGAGGGCGTTACGATGCTGCGCGACCTGATCGCTGTCCTCGGTGACGACTCGGGTGACAGCGCGATCGCCGGAATCGACATAGACCTTCGAAACTACTCCTGTCAATTCTTCGACGAGCTCGTGCGGAACCTCGCGAGCACTCTGGGCAGGACCGACCCCAACCAGTACCGGGCCCTGCTCGAAGAAGCCGGCACACAACGCCTCGACATGGCACGGACCGTGCGCCGCGTCGTGGCCACACCCGCCTACAAGCGTGCCTACGCGACGGCAGTGAGGCCCAACTTCCTCGAGCGCGTGGCAAACCTCCTGGCCGACGACACCCCCGATTCCAACAAGCTGGAAAGCACCTTCGCCCTCACCGAGGAGGCCTCGGCGCGGGAACTCCTGGACCTCCTGTCGAATATGAACCTTCCCCGACTGGGCCGGCCCCCACGGTTGGCCCAAGCAGTGGAGCGCCCAGCTGCCTCGCGGCCCGCACACGTCTCCCCACCACCGAGCCAACCGCAGCCCGCGGGCATCCGCGCACGACGGCTGCCCCTACGTCGTGCCGGGCTCCGCGACGCCTCCTCCGAGGAGGAGGCGGCGGTCCGAGCGACGCTCGCCGCTCGAGAGACCGAGTTCGAGACGCAGTTCCTGCACCGACCACTGGAGAGCGCGCCCCACGACCCGGAAATCACCCACCGCGTACGGATGTTCACCGTGAACAACCCGGGAACCTGCATCGTGCGCTACTTCACCTACGGGCCGGGCAGAGCAGCACACCTGGGCGCCTTCGTCTTTCACGGTGGCACGCTGGGTTGCGTCAAGGGCATTCCCTACGAAGAGGTGCGGGCTTTCGCACAGGGCCTGGACATCCACAACCCACCCACCAAGGAGGAAAGTGAGAGGATCTGGAGACTGCTCCTGGCACCCGTATGGGACATGATCAACGCGAGCGGACAGCTCAGCCACCTTGTCATCATTCCGGTGGATGAACTCTTCTCGCTCCCCCTGCACACTGCGTCGCCCCCGGGAGCGAACACGCTTCCTCTCGCCGCCATGGTGCCGATGTCGCAGTCGGTCAGCGCGACAGCGTTCGTGGGAAGGGGACGTCATCTGCTGAAGCGCCAGCCGGTGGGTCCGGACGACGACCTTGCGGCGATCATTGTCGCGGACCCCGGTCAGCCATCAGTCGACCAGAACGAGCAGGGATACGAGGACCCCGTCTTCGGTGACGAGCTGGTGGGCACGGGATGGCCGGCCGAGCGCCTGCTCATCGCCGGCGACAGACCACCCCGGCTGAACGGACACGTCCGCCTGCACCAGGCGGACTGGTCAGGAATAGCGGCGATCACCGAGGCCCGACCGGAGTTCTTCGTCTACGCCGGTCACGGCCGCTACCACCGGTCCTTCGGGCAGCTCGGACCTTCCCTCGAGCTGGGCGGAGACGATGTGCTGACACAGTACGACGTGGCGCTGCGCCTCCGACTGCCACGCAACAAGCTCTCCATCGTGGGGGCATGCCTCGCGGGTCAGGCACAACACACCGGAGGGGGCGACGTCGTCGGCTTCCTCAGGACGTTCATCGCGGCGGGTGCGGGAGCGGTCTGCATTCCTCTGTGGAGTGTGCTCAACTCGGCGATGGTCGAGACCGGCCGCACCGTGCTCGCGGCCAGCCGCGCCGCTGTCTCCACCTCGTCCCGGACCTTCGACGTCGTTCAAGTCCTGCATGACACCTACCGTGACGTCGCTCGTGAGCACGGGGACGACTTCGAGACGATGGTGGAGCACATGCCCCTCAGTCTCTACCTCTGACCATCGACATCCGCGAAGTCCGCGTAGTCCATCTCCTTGAGCCGCACACTCGGATTCGGTGCCCTCCCATTGCCGCGACGAACGACGTCAGCCCGTCCGAGAAGGCGCTTGCGCACTCCCTTCGCGCGGAACAGCGGAGTCAGGTTGCCTTCTCCGACGATCTGGGTGGCAATGTTCTGCTGGCTGGCCACCTCCAACCTGGAACCCGCTGCGGCCAGTCCGGCCAGATCGGCAGCGCCGCGCAGCTCGATCGTGGCGTCGGCACCTCCGGCAATCAGAATGGTGGCCCTAGCGGCATGCACGACCTCGGTCACGACGACCGCGTGTTTCGGCCAGGCACCACGCTCGTGCAACTTCAGGACCTCTTGTTCGACTTCCCTCTGGCCATCGATCACCTCGCTCACGCATCCCTCCGCCTGAAAGAGGACGGCACCCTCGCTCGCGAAGCTCACCGACAGCATCCCGCCGCTGACGGGAGAGCCGAGTGCCTGCACGTCCGCATGAGCCCTGGACGAAATGCGGACCCCTTCCGTCGACACGTAACTGAGGGACCCCTCCGTAATCTCTTTCCGGGTCCGGAAGCCGATGCCGTGGTCCTGGAGCGACCCCAGGTGATCGTAGACGTATCCGGTGAGCCGGCCGACGTCTCCGAGGCGGACACCGACCGTCGGCAGCCAGGTCGCCGAGTATCCGAAGTGGTCACGCAACTCACCTGTGTAGCGCGTATGCACCGGCATAGGTCCCCCAATCAACTCAGCCGTGCCGTGGCCCGGTCGGCTGCCCGGCGTGCATCGTCCGTCCGGCAGGCAGCAACCAGCCGCACCATTCGTTCGACCGGCGTCGACTGCGACCGGCAGATCACCGAGGCCCGCGGTGTGGCTCGCATGGCCCGGCATGGAGGCGAGACACACAGCCCTGCCCCTCGAACGACTACTCATCGTACGGGGACGATGACAGCGAGGCGGGGCGAACTGCTCACCCCGGACTGAGGGACCCCACGGTCCCGCTGTGACGCCCGAAGCGGAGGACGAGGATGCCGGTCCGACACGACTCGGTACCGAGGGCACGGCACAGTAGCCGACCGCGCTGCCGGAGGCGATGACGCAATCGCACACAGCGCGCTCATGCCGCCGGCCCCTCACGGCACCCCGGCTGCGGGAGACACCTTCTCGAACACGCTGTGGCTACCGGGGAGCTCCCAGAGAACCCGCTTCAGCGGACCCGCCGGAAGCGCGTCGGCTCCAATGACGTCATGGCCCCGCGCGTCCTAGTGAACGCAGACCAGCCCGGCAGTTGCTCAGCCCGTCTCCTACGTCGGTTCGTGGAACCGCCGCCGCGGGCGGCGCCTGGTGGCCTTCTATGCGGCGGCCCTGTACTACGCGGGGCTCCGGCCCGCTGAGGCGGTCGGGCTACGGCTGTCGGACTGCCACCTGCCAGGCAAGGGCTGGGGCACTCTGACGCTGCGGGAGACACGCCCCGTCGCTGGGAAGCAATGGACCGATTCCGGGGAGGGCCACGACCGGCGGGGCTTGAAGGCGCGTGAGGCGTCCACTGACCGTCCGGTTCCCATCCCACCAGCCTTGATCGCCATCTTCCGGGATCACTTGAAGGAGTTCGGGACCGCCAAGGAAGGGCGCTTGCTCGGCAACGAGCGCGGGGGAGTGGTCGGCTCTTCTACCTACTGGCGGGTGTGGGAGGAAGCGCGGGAGTACGCGCTCCCGCCGGAGCGCAATGACTCGCCGTTGGCCGGGCGTCCAGGTGCCGATCGCTGAGGTTGCCCGGCGGGTCGGCAACTCTCCCGAGGTGACCCACCGCTGTTACCACGGCTGCATCGACGGCCATGAGGAAGCGGCCAACGCGAAGATCGCAAAGGCGTTGGAGGACGACGGAGGCATAGCTGCGAGGGCGGCCCGAGTCCCCCGGACCGCCCTCTAGATCAGGCATCGTCTAGTGCCGCCCGGTATGCCTCGTATCGAACCCAGGCGTCTTCGAACATGTCCATGGCGGCTTCGATGGCGCCGCACTCTTCGAGATAGGCCCGCTGGCCCGCCCGCCCCTTCCGTGACGGCCAGTCGGGATCACTGAGCTTCTTCGAGCGGGCCACCGATCGGGTGACGGTCCGTGAAGCGCAACGAGCGAGGCCCCCGGGCAGTTGATCGAGATGTCTGACGTCTCAACCACGCTGCTCAGGGGCCTCGTTGGTCATCTATCCTGCCGCACTCGACCTGCCACATGCGCTCGTGGAGTGGGTCACCATGCTCATCGTCACCCGTGAGGGTGACCGCCGCTGCAAGCTCCGCCCGTCCCAGCGCGCGATGGTGGCACTGGTATACCTGCGCGAGCACACCACCCTGGCAAAGGTCGCTACCGGGTTCGGGATCAGCGAGTCCACCGCCCACGCCTACACCAGCGCAGTCATCGGCCTCCTCGCCGACCGTGCACCGGGCCTGCTGAAGGTCCTACGTGAGCAGGATCCGGACTTCGTCCTCCTGGACGGCACGCTCGCCGAGTGCGACCGGGTCGGCAACGGACGGGCCGACTACTCCCACAAGCACCGCCGGCACGGGGTGAACGTGCAGGTCGTCACCGATCCGGACCGCCGGCTGCTGTGGCTCTCGCCCGCGCTGCCGGGCCGCTCCCACGACCTGACCGCCGCCCGCACCCACCGGATCATCCGCATCTGCGAGCGCCAGGGCGTCCCCATCCTGGCCGATCTCGCCTACCAGGGCGGTGGCCCCTGGCTGACCACTGGCATCAAACGCAGGCCCCTGCGGGAACTCACCCCTACCGAGAAGACCGTCAACCGGGCCCTGGCCGCGGCACGGGCACCGGTTGAGCGCGGCGTGGCCTGCCTGAAGTCCTGGCGGATCTTCCGCAGGTCCCGCTGCAGCCCCAACCGCATGACATCAATCGCCAAAGCCATTCTCACCCTGGAGCGGCAACGCTGAAGAGGCTCACTGAGAGGCAACGAGAAAGAGCGGGAGTCAGTGAGACTGACTCCCGCTCTTTTAAGTCGGCATTCGCGCTGGTCAGAGCTTGATTCTTGCTGCCTGACTGGCGAGTGCCCCCGGCAGGATTCGAACCTGCGCACACGGCTCCGGAGGCCGTTGCTCTATCCCCTGAGCTACGGGGGCGTGTCGGTCGCGGTGATCGCGGCGACGGGTAGAACACTACCAGTTCCGGTGGGGTGGTCAGGAACCCGTTTCCGTGAGTCGGGGGAGGGGTGGTCGTGCCCGGCCACGGCAGCGGTGTCGGCCTGTGGGTGCCTGCGCCCCCTTCGAGGGGCGGAAGTGGGGAAAACCCGGACGCGGTGGCCGGTCCCGACCTACTCTCGAGTTGTGCCAGGCACGTCGGGCCGGGTGCTTGTTGTGGACGACAACAAGGTCATCCGGCAGTTGATCAGGGTCAACCTCGAGCTGGAGGGCATCGAGGTCGTGACCGCGGCCGACGGTGCCGAGTGTCTGGAAGTCGTTCATCACGTGCGACCCGACCTCGTCACCCTCGATGTCGTGATGCCTCGGCTCGACGGGCTCATGACCGCTGCCCGGCTGCGTTCCGATCCCCGGACCCGTGATCTTCCGGTCGCTATCGTCAGTGCCTGCACGGAGCACGAGGTCGAGAGTGGTCTCGATGTCGGCATCGACGCCTTTCTGGCGAAGCCCTTCGAGCCCGGGGAGCTCGTACGGCTCGTGAAGCAGCTCATCGAGCAGCGGCGGCGCCTTGTGCGGGACGGGCCTGGCGACGGTGAAGGTGGTCGGTCCGGGTTCGGTGTCGTGGGTCACGCCGGCGGGTGAGAGCAGCGGCCGCGGTCAGGTACCGATGGGTGAGTCGCCGAGTCGCCGAGTTGCCGCATGTGAGTCATCGTCCTTGGTCGTCGCTCATGTCTGCGTGGTTCCAGTCGGTCGTCGTCGATCGGTCTGGTCATGACGGTCGTCGTCGCATTGTTGGCGTCCCCACCTGGATCGTCGCCACCGCATATCGTCACCACCTCGACGGTCGTCGTACGAGCGTCGTCCCCTCCGTCGTCGCCCCGTCGCCCCGTCGCCCCGTCGCCCCGTCGCCCTGTCGCCCTGTCGCCCCGGCCGCCCTGCCCCCGCCCCCGTCCACATCCCGGGACCTCCCGAAACCGGCTCGCCCACCCACCCCCCTCCTCCCCTACGCTTGTCCCGTGACCCCCGTCGAGCTCTCCCGCACCGTGCTGCGCGCGGTGCGTCGTGCTGTCGACGATGGGGAGCTGAGCGTGGACGTCGGGGAGGTTCCGGAGCGGGTCGTGGTGGCGCCTCCGGGGCCCGGGGGGTGCGGGGACTACGCCACCAGCGTGGCCCTCCAGCTGGCCCGGCCCGCCAAGCAGCCGCCCCTCCGTGTCGCCGAGGTGCTCCGGCCCCACCTTCTCCGCACCGCCGGGATCACCGACGTCGTCGTCACCGGGCCGGGGTTCCTCAACATCAGCCTGGAGGCGTCGTCGGGTGTCTCCCTCGTCCGGGAGATTCTGCGGCGCGGCGTCCGGTACGGGGACAGTGACGCACTCGGTGGGCAGCTCGTCCGGCTGCACGCGCCCCACGAGATCCGTGCCCTGGTGCACCTCGACGCCCTCTCCCGCATCCTGCGCTCCCAGGGCGCCCTCGTCCGCACCAGCTGCGCACGGACGCCCGAGGCCGAGTGGGTCACCACCCTGGGCCTCCTCCCCGTCGATGTCATCGCCGCCAGCGACACCGACAGCTACGGCACTGGCAGCACCGACAGGACCGGCCCCGACAGCTATGGCACCGGCAGCATCGGCACCGACCGCACCGGCACCGACCGCACCGGCACCGACCGCACCGGCACCGGCAGCACCGGCACCGACCGCACCGCCACCGGCAGCACCGGCACCGACCGCACTGCCGCAGACGCCACTGGCACCGGCGGCATCACCGCCGAAGCCATCGGCGCCGACGGCCCCCCGATCACCGTCCGTCCCAGCCCCGCCGGCCCGCTCCCCCTGGGCCGCGACGCCGCCCGCTGGGCGCTGCTCCACCCCGCCCCGCACGACCCGCCCCGCATCCCGGGTGAGCACCTGATCCAGCGTGAGAGCAACCCGCTCTTCCGCGTCCGCTACGCCCACGCCCGCACCCGGGCGCTGCTGCGCAATGCCGCCGACCTCGGGTTCGGTCCCGAGCCGGGGCCCCTCACGGGGGCCGTGGCCCATCGGCTGCTTCAGGGGCTCGCCGACCATCCCCGCGTCGTCGGAAGCGCCGCCACCCACCGCGCCCCCGACCGCGTCGCCCGGCACCTCGTCACCGTCGCCGATGCCGTGCTGCCGCTGCTCCCCTCCGTGCTGCCCCTCGGGGAGGAGAAACCCACGGCCGCCCACCGTGCCCGGCTCGCGCTCGCCGACGCCGCCGGGGCGGTGCTGGCCGGCGGCCTGTCCCTGCTCGGTATCGGCGCACCCGACCACCTCTGAAGAGCCAGCGAAGAGAGCCACCGAAGAAATGAGCCGTTCCGCACACCCCGCCGGGCCCCGCCACGCCGACGTCCTGCCCGAGGGGCACTACTCCGCCCCGCCCGCTGATCTCAACGCCCTCGACCCCAAGGTGTGGGCCCGGACCGTCGCCCGGGACGAGGACGGGGTGGTCACCGTCGGCGGGATTCCCGTCACCCGCCTCGCCGAGGAGTTCGGGACGCCCGCGTACGTGCTCGACGAGACCGACTTCCGGGCCCGGGCGCGGGCGTGGCGCACCGCCTTCGGGACCGAGGCCGACGTGTTCTACGCGGGCAAGGCGTTCCTGTCCCGGGCCGTCGTGCGGTGGCTGCACGAGGAGGGGCTGAACCTCGACGTCTGCTCCGGTGGCGAGCTCACCACCGCCCTCTCCGCCGGCATGCGCGCCGACCGCATCGCCTTCCACGGCAACAACAAGTCCGTGGCCGAGATCGAGCGCGCCGTCAGCGTCGGCGTGGGGCGGATCGTGCTCGACTCCTTCCAGGAGATCGTCCGCGTCGCCCACATCGCCCGCGAGCTCGGCAAGCGGCAGCGCGTGCAGATCCGTATCACCGTCGGCGTCGAGGCGCACACGCACGAGTTCATCGCCACCGCCCACGAGGACCAGAAGTTCGGCATCCCGCTGGCCGGCGGGCAGGCCGCGGAGGCCGTGCGGCGGGCGCTCCAGCTCGACGGGCTCGAGCTGATCGGGATCCACTCGCACATCGGGTCGCAGATCTTCGACATGTCGGGCTTCGAGGTCGCCGCACACCGGGTGGTCGGCCTGCTGAAGGAGATCCGTGACGAGCACGGCATCGAGCTGCCCGAGATCGACCTCGGCGGTGGGCTCGGCATCGCCTACACCAGCGACGACGATCCCCGCGAGCCGCACGAGATCGCCAAGGCGCTCACCGAGATCGTCACCCGCGAGTGCGAGGCCGCGCGCCTGAGCACGCCCCGCATCTCCGTGGAGCCGGGACGCGCCATCGTCGGGCCGACCGCCTTCACGCTGTACGAGGTCGGCACCGTCAAGCCGCTGGAGGGGCTGCGCACCTACGTGTCCGTCGACGGCGGGATGTCGGACAACATCCGCACCGCGCTGTACGACGCCGAGTACAGCGTGGCCCTCGTCTCGCGCCGCTCGGACGCCGAGCCGACGCTCTGCCGCGTCGTGGGCAAGCACTGCGAGAGCGGGGACATCGTGGTGCGGGACGCCTTCCTGCCGGGGGACCTGGCGCCGGGTGACCTCATTGCCGTGCCCGCGACCGGGGCGTACTGCCGGTCGATGGCCAGCAACTACAACCACGTCCTGCGTCCGCCCGTCGTCGCCGTCGGCGGCGACGGCGACGGCGAGGCGCGGGTGATCGTCCGGCGCGAGACGGAGGAGGATCTCCTGCGTCTCGACGTCGGGTAGTCCGGCGGCGGAGGGTTCCCGCCGGATCGGAGGGTGGAGGGTCTTCGCCGGATCGGAGCGTGGAGGGTTCCCGCCACATCGGGGGGTGGAGGGTCTTCGCCGGACCGGCCGGTGGAGAGTTTCCGCCAGAGTGGCCGGTGGAAGATCTCCTGTTCTGCCGGTCACGAAAATGAAATAGATGTCTCACGATCCGGACAAAGGGCAGAAACTCCCGTCCGGTGAGTGAGACTGGTGCAACCGCGACGGTAATGACGGTAATCAGGAAACGAGGTCGGATGATGCGTACGCGTCCGCTGAAGGTGGCGCTGCTGGGCTGTGGAGTGGTCGGCTCAGAGGTGGCGCGCATCATGACGACGCACGCCGACGACCTCGCGGCACGCATCGGGGCCCCGGTGGAGTTGGCCGGGGTCGCCGTGCGGCGGCCCGACAAGGTGCGCGAGGGCATCTCCGCCGATCTCGTCACCACCGATGCCACCGCCCTCGTCAAACGCGGCGACCTCGACGTCGTCGTCGAGGTCATCGGCGGCATCGAGCCCGCCCGCACGCTGATCACCACCGCGTTCGAGCACGGCGCGTCCGTCGTCTCCGCGAACAAGGCGCTCCTCGCCCAGGACGGTGCCGCGCTGCACGCCGCCGCCGAGGAGCACGGCAAGGACCTCTACTACGAGGCCGCCGTCGCCGGCGCCATCCCGTTGATCCGGCCGCTGCGCGAGTCGCTGGCCGGCGACAAGGTCAACCGGGTGCTCGGCATCGTGAACGGCACCACCAACTTCATCCTCGACAAGATGGACAGCACGGGGGCGGGCTACCAGGAAGCCCTCGACGAGGCCACCGCGCTCGGGTACGCCGAGGCCGACCCCACCGCCGACGTCGAGGGCTTCGACGCCGCCGCCAAGGCCGCCATCCTCGCCGGGATCGCCTTCCACACGCGCGTGCGGCTCGACGACGTCTACCGCGAGGGCATGACCGAAGTCACCGCCGCCGACTTCGCCTCGGCGAAGGAGATGGGTTGCACCATCAAGCTGCTCGCCATCTGCGAGCGGGCCGCGGACGGCGGCTCCGTCACCGCGCGCGTCCACCCCGCGATGATCCCCCTCACCCACCCCCTCGCCTCCGTGCGCGGCGCCTACAACGCCGTGTTCGTGGAGTCCGACGCCTCCGGGCAGCTGATGTTCTACGGGCCCGGCGCCGGCGGCGCGCCCACCGCCTCCGCGGTGCTCGGCGACCTGGTGGCCGTGTGCCGCAACCGGCTCAGCGAAACCACCGGACCGGGCGAGTCCGCCTACGCCGCGCTGCCCGTCTCGCCGATGGGCGACGTCGTCACGCGCTACCACATCAGCCTCGACGTGGCCGACAAACCGGGTGTGCTCGCCCAGGTGGCCACCGTGTTCGCCGAGCACGGGGTGTCCATCGACACGGTCCGGCAGCAGGGCAAGGACGGCGAGGCGTCGCTCGTCGTCGTCACTCACCGTGCGTCCGACGCGGCCCTCGGCGGGACCGTCGAGGCGTTGCGCAAGCTCGACACCGTGCGTGGTGTCGCCAGCATCATGCGGGTTGAAGGAGAGTAACCAGCAATGACCCACCAGTGGCGCGGAATCATCGAGGAGTACCGGGACCGGCTGCCGGTATCCGACACCACGCCGGTCGTGACGCTCCGCGAGGGCGGTACGCCGCTCGTGCCCGCGCAGGTGCTCTCCGAGCGCACGGGCTGCGAGGTCCACCTCAAGGTCGAGGGGGCCAACCCCACGGGGTCCTTCAAGGACCGCGGTATGACCATGGCCATCTCCAAGGCCAAGGAGGAGGGGGCGAAGGCCGTCATCTGCGCCTCCACCGGCAACACCTCCGCCTCCGCAGCGGCGTACGGGGTGCGTGCGGGGATGGTGTCCGCGGTGCTCGTGCCCCAGGGCAAGATCGCGCTCGGCAAGATGGGCCAGGCGCTGGTGCACGGCGCGAAGATCCTCCAGGTGGACGGCAACTTCGACGACTGCCTCACGCTCGCCCGCGGACTGAGCGACAACTACCCCGTGGCACTGGTCAATTCGGTCAATCCGGTGCGTATCGAGGGGCAGAAGACCGCGGCGTTCGAGATTGTGGACATGCTGGGTGACGCGCCCGACATCCATGTCCTGCCGGTGGGCAACGCGGGCAACATCACGGCCTATTGGAAGGGGTACCGCGAGTACGCCGCCGACGGCGTGGCCACGAGGACCCCCCGCATGTGGGGCTTCCAGGCCTCCGGCAGCGCCCCGATCGTGCGCGGCGAGGTCGTCAAGGACCCCTCGACCATCGCCACCGCCATCCGCATCGGCAACCCGGCCTCGTGGCAGTACGCCCTGGCCGCGCGGGACGAGTCGGGCGGTCTCATCGACGAGGTGACGGACCGTGAGATCCTGCGAGCCTACCGTCTGTTGGCCTCGCGGGAGGGCGTCTTCGTCGAGCCCGCGTCCGCCGCGTCGGTCGCCGGTCTGCTGAAGGCCGCCGAGCAGGGCAAGGTCGACCCGGGCCAGCGCATCGTGTGCACCGTCACCGGAAACGGCCTGAAGGACCCGGACTGGGCCGTCGCCGGCGCCCCGCAGCCGGTCACCGTCCCCGTCGACGCCGCGACCGCGGCGGAGCGGCTGGGCCTGGTCTAGGGCCCCGGCCGGGTCCCCGGCGCGTGCCGCAGGGCCTGCCCCCGGCACGTGCAGCAGGGCAAGGCCCCGGCGTGGACCCGGGGGGGCAGACCCCCGGCACGGTCCGCAAAGCAGGCCACCCGGCCCGTGCCGGAAGGCAGCCACCGGCGGTCCGGCCCCGTCCGGCACGGTCCGCCGGGGCCGGGCGTAAGACGGCGTCACCTGGGGAAGTTCCCTAAGGAGGGGGCACAGAGGGCTTGCGACACGCATCGTGCGCCTCCTGTGCGCCCTATGTCGCCACAGAACCTACCTTCGATAGGCTGTACTGAACCCGCCCGCCGCATATGCCGCGGTACCGCGTCGTCTCCGTTGGTCCGGAATGTGGCTCGGAACGGCTCGGAAAGCGGCCGGCCACCCCGGTCGGCTGCGGCCCAGGGGTTTTCGTACGTCATCGAATGTCCATCGAATGTCATTCGACAGTCCCGCAGCTCAAGGAGAGTCATCGAGCGATGGCCGGTCCCGCGTTCCGCGCCGCCGCCGTCCGGGTGCGCGTCCCCGCCACCAGCGCCAACCTCGGCCCGGGCTTCGACGCCCTCGGCCTCGCGCTGGGCTTGTACGACGACGTGGTCGTCCGGGTGGCCGACTCCGGGCTGCACATCGACATCGCCGGTGAGGGCAGTGAGACCCTCCCGCGCGACGAGAGCCATCTCCTCGTACGCTCCCTGCGCACCGCCTTCGACCTGCTGGGCGGGCAGCCGCGCGGGCTGGAGATCGTCTGCGCCAACCGCATCCCGCACGGCCGGGGCCTGGGCTCCTCCTCGGCCGCCATCTGCGCCGGTATCGTCGCCGCCCGCGCCGTGACCATAGGCGCCGAGGCCAAGCTCGACGACACCGCGCTGCTCGAGCTCGCCACCGAGATCGAAGGCCACCCCGACAACGTCGCGGCCTGTCTGCTGGGCGGATTCACCCTGTCCTGGATGGAGGCCGGCGCCGCCCGGGCCATCAGGATGGAACCCGCCGATTCCATCGTTCCGGTGGTTTTCGTACCCGGGAAGCCGGTCCTCACCGAGACCGCGCGCGGCCTGCTCCCGCGCACCGTGCCGCACGTCGACGCCGCCACCAACGCGGGCCGCGCCGCCCTGCTCGTCGAGGCCCTGACCAGGCGCCCCGAGCTGCTGCTGCCCGCCACCGAGGACCGGCTGCACCAGGAGTACCGCGCCCCCGCCATGCCGGAGAGCGCGGCGCTGGTGGAGCGGCTGCGGGCGGACGGCATCCCCGCGGTCATCTCCGGCGCCGGGCCCACGGTCATGGCGCTGGCCGACGCGGACACCGCCGACAAGGTCGAAGCACTCGCCGGCACCGACTGGGCCGCCAACCGGCTCAGCCTCGACAAGCAGGGAGCGAGCGTGCTTCCGCTCGCTCCCTGACACACGGTTGCCGGATTTCGAGAGGGGGAATGTTTGTTGGATCCGGTAGTGTTAATCTCAAGTCTGCACCCGACCCCACCATGGCGAGGTGCCTCGTGTCCCCGTCCGGGACAGACGTTCTTCCGGGAGCCCCCCAAGCCGCACTGTGTTTTGCACCTCGTACGCGAGCGGTACGTCGTACGCGGACACTGAACGGCCCGCCGGGCACGCTCCGGAACCGGTGCGACCACGCCACGTGACACTGGGTGCCACGGCTCGAGGAAGCGCCATCACCAGATATTTCCTCCGCCGTTCAGGCGGACCACCGCCCCGGCACGGTTCACACAGCAAGGACCGAAGCCGGACAGCACAACCGGTCGCCGAGCCAGACAGGCCGACGTCCGCTCCAGGGAAGGACCCTTCGTGAGCGACACCACCGATCTGATGGGCGCACGTGTCGAGGAGACCGCTGCCGCGCCCGCCACGGACGCCTCCGCGCCTGCCACCGGTGCCGGCTCCCGGCGGCGCCGCGGTACCGGCCTCGAGGGCATGGTGCTGGCCGAGCTGCAGCAGGTCGCATCCGGCCTCGGCATCAGGGGCACCGCGCGTATGCGCAAGAGCCAGCTGATCGAGGTCATCAAGGAGGCGCAGGCCGCCGGGGGCGGTGCCCCCGCCGCGGGAGCCGCCCCGGCCGAGGCCGAGGTCGCCGCCGAGACCAAGCCCAAGCGCCGCACCACCTCGCGGACCCGTACGGGCGACGCCGCCGAGAAGAAGACGGACGCCGAGGCCCCCGCCGACAAGGCCGCGGCCCAGCAGCAGATCGAGATTCCGGGCCAGCCCTCCCCGAAGGCCTCCGCCCCGGCCGAGCAGTCCGCCGCCGAGGCCCCCGCCGAGCGCCGCCGTCGTCGTGCCACCGCCGACGCGGGTTCCCCGGCCGCCGCGACCGAGACGATCACTGTCGAGGCGAAGACCGAGCAGAAGACCGAGGCCCCGGCGCAGCAGCAGTCGCAGGGCGACGCCAAGTCCGACGGCGAGGGCGGCGAGGGCCGCCGCCGCGACCGCCGTGAGCGCGGCCGCGACCGTGACCGCGGTGAGCGCGGCGAGCGTGGCGACCGCGGCGAGCGTGGCGAGCGCGGTGAGCGTGGCGACCGCGACCGCGGGGACCGCGGCGACCGTCGTGGCAAGGGCGACGACCAGGGCCAGGGTCGCCAGCAGAACCAGCAGGGCGGCGGCCGCCAGGACCGTCAGCAGGACGACGGCTACGACGACGAGGCGGGCGGCCGCCGGGGCCGTCGCGGCCGGTACCGCGACCGTCGCGGCCGTCGCGGGCGCGACGAGGTGCAGGAGCCGCAGATCGCCGAGGACGACGTCCTGATCCCGGTCGCGGGCATCCTGGACATCCTCGACAACTACGCGTTCATCCGCACCTCGGGCTACCTCCCGGGCCCGAACGACGTGTACGTCTCCCTCGCGCAGGTCCGCAAGAACGGCCTGCGCAAGGGCGACCACATCACCGGCGCGGTCCGTCAGCCCAAGGAAGGCGAGCGGCGCGAGAAGTTCAACGCGCTGGTGCGTCTCGACTCCGTCAACGGCATGGCGCCCGAACACGGCCGCGGCCGCCCGGAGTTCAACAAGCTGACGCCGCTGTACCCGCAGGACCGGCTCCGCCTGGAGACCGACCCGGGCGTGCTGACCACGCGGATCATCGACCTCGTCTCGCCCATCGGCAAGGGCCAGCGCGGTCTGATCGTGGCCCCGCCGAAGACCGGCAAGACCATGATCATGCAGGCGATCGCCAACGCGATCACCCACAACAACCCCGAGTGCCACCTGATGGTCGTCCTCGTCGACGAGCGTCCGGAAGAGGTCACCGACATGCAGCGGTCGGTCAAGGGCGAGGTCATCTCCTCGACCTTCGACCGTCCGGCCGAGGACCACACCACGGTCGCCGAGCTCGCCATCGAGCGCGCCAAGCGTCTGGTGGAGCTGGGTCACGACGTCGTCGTGCTGCTCGACTCGATCACGCGTCTGGGCCGTGCGTACAACCTCGCCGCCCCGGCCTCCGGCCGCATCCTGTCCGGTGGTGTCGACTCGACCGCCCTGTACCCGCCGAAGCGCTTCTTCGGTGCGGCCCGCAACATCGAGGACGGCGGCTCGCTGACCATCCTCGCCACCGCCCTGGTGGACACCGGGTCCCGCATGGACGAGGTGATCTTCGAGGAGTTCAAGGGCACCGGCAACATGGAGCTCAAGCTCGACCGGAAGCTCGCCGACAAGCGCATCTTCCCCGCGGTGGACGTCGACGCGTCCGGTACCCGCAAGGAGGAGATCCTCCTCGGCAACGAGGAACTGGCGGTCGTCTGGAAGCTGCGCCGGGTGCTGCACGCGCTCGACCAGCAGCAGGCGATCGAGCTGCTGCTCGACAAGATGAAGCAGACCAAGTCGAACGTCGAGTTCCTGATGCAGATCCAGAAGACGACCCCGGCGCCCGGCAACGGCGACTGACCGCTCCGTCTTCCCGAAAGGGCCGCTCCCGCCAAGGGGAGCGGCCCTTTGCGTGTCCTCGGTCAGGTGTACGATCACGCTGCTTCGGACCGGCGATCACGGCCGCGCCCGAACCATCGATCCCGAGGGGGGACTTGCGTGGGTACATCCACGTCCGGGGGCGGACGTCACAGACGACGCCTCGGATTCGCTCTGCCCGTGGCCGCGGCCGGTGTCGCCGCGGCCGTCGCCGCCGCGCTTCTGACCTCGTCGGCGGGCGCGGCCACCGCGCTGCCGCAGCCGACCGTCGACCCGGCGATCACCTCGCCGTCCACCGCGGAGCTGAAGCAGCGCGTCGCCGGCGCCCTCGCCGGCGACGACACCGCCGGAGCGACGGTCAAGGAGTCGCTCAGCGCGAGCAGTGACGGTCCCACCGTCGACGCCAAGATCATCGGCGGCACGACGACCACCATCACCTCCGCGCCGTGGATGGCCCAGCTCCACTACTACGACGACCGGGGCACCAGCGCCACCACCGACGACATCGGCTTCTTCTGCGGCGGCGCCGTCGTGGCGCCCACCAAGATCCTCACCGCCGCGCACTGCGTCAAGGGCTACAACTGGCACGCCAACGGCGCCGTCGTCACCGGCACCTCGCAGATGCCCACCGACGACGGAGCGGGCGGCACCGACCTGCACGGCGGCACCGTCACCGGTGTCTGGCGGCAGTGGAACCATCCCTCGTACAGCGCCACCACCCTCGACAACGACGTCGCGGTGCTGACCCTGCCGGTGCCGGTCCGGGCCACCCCGATCAGGATGACCACCTCCGGCGACACCGCCTCGTACGCCGCCGGAACCAGCGCCAAGGTCTACGGCTGGGGCCGCACCAGCTCCACCACCGACGGCGTCTCCCAGACGCTGAAGACGGCCACGCTGCCGATCCAGTCGGACGCCACCTGCGCCGGCTACTACGGCGCCGACTTCGTCAAGGGTCACATGGTGTGCGCCGGCCTGCCCGCGAGCGGCAGCGACACCGGGACCACCACCGCCTGCAACGGCGACTCCGGCGGCCCGCTGGTGGTCAACAACCGCATCGTGGGCGTCGTCTCCTGGGGCGTGCGGGACTGCGTCGAAAAGGGCGCCTACAGCGTCTTCGCCAAGGTCAGAAGCTATGTCGGCGCCGTCTACCCGCGCGTCGACGACACCAACATCAGCGGCGACCACCGGGCCGACCTCTGGGTGCGCAACGCCTCCACGAAGACCGGCTACTCCAAGAACTCCGGCGGCTCCTCCTTCGGGGCCCGCGAGTCCTGGGGCAACTGGAGCGGCGTCAACCTCGTCCTGCAGACCGACCTCGACCGGGACGGCTACGAGGACCTGGTCTACCGGCGCAGCAGCGACGGGGACGTCTTCTGGACCCACTACGTCATCTCCACCGGCACCTGGGCCACCAAGCAGCTCGCCGACAACTGGAAGACCCGCACCCGCATCGTCACCCCGGGCGACGTCACCGGCGACTACCTGCCCGACCTGCTGTCCGTCGACTCCGCCGGCGTGCTGTGGATCTACCCGGGCAGGGGCAACGGCTCCTTCGCCACCCGCGTGAAGGTCGGCTCCGGCTGGAACCAGTACAACTCCGTGCGCGGTCACGGCGACTTCACCGGCGACGGGAAGACCGACCTGATCGCGCGTGGCGCGAGCAACGGCTACGTGTACCTGTACAAGGGCACCGGGAAGACCGGTACCGGCGCCTTCTCGGGCCGGATCAAGGTGCGCACCTGGAGCAGCACGGCGTACAACGCCTTCGACGCCGTGGGCGACGTCAGCGGTGACGGCAGGGCCGACCTCCTGGCCCGCACCCCCGGCGGCACGCTCTACCTGTACAAGGGCACCGGAAAGGCCACGAGCGAGATCTTCGCCACACGGGTGTCCGTCGGCACCGACTTCAAGCAGTACGACATCTTCGGCTGAAACCGCAGGTGAGGATCATTCTCACCACGTCCGCCCGGAACGCCCCGGGCCCGGCCCGTCACAGGCCGGGCCCGGGGGTCCGTGCAACCCCGCGCCGGGTTTCCCCGTCTGAGCAACGGAGCGACGATGGGTGCAGGTGAGGAAACCGACCGACGCGGTGACGCACCGCTGATGCCTGGCACCGAGCGCAGGGGGTAACCGACGGACGAGAGCTGAGGAGCACATGTCTGCCGAGAGCACACCGGGCCCCGGCATACCGGGAGAGCCCGCACCAGCGGGTCCGCGCCGCCGGGCCGACGGCCGGCGCCGGAAGCCCCGTGAGGGGCGGCACAAGGGCATGAGAGCCCTGGCGTGGACCGCCGCGGGCATCGTCGTGCTGGGCGGCACCGGTGCGGGATTCCTCTACTTCAAGCTCAACGGCAACATCAAGAGCGTCGACATCGACCAGGCGCTCGGCACCGACCGGCCGGAGAAGGCCGACAACGGCTCGGAGAACATCCTCGTCCTCGGCTCCGACACCCGCTCCGGCAGCAACCGGACGATCGGCGGCGGCACCGACGACGGAAGCGCCCGCGCCGACACCGCGATGATCGTGCACGTCCACGAGGGCCACAAGCGGGCCAGCGTCGTCTCCATCCCCCGCGACACCCTCGTCGACCGCCCCGAGTGCACCGGCCCCGACGGCGAGGGGCACCCCGCCGCGAACGGCGTGATGTTCAACTCCGCGTACACCACCGGGGGCGCCGCCTGCGCCGTCAAGACCGTCGAGTCGATCACCGACCTGCGCATGGACCACTACCTGGAGGTCGACTTCGCCGGCTTCCACAAGCTCATCGACGAGCTCGGCGGCGTGGAGATCACCACCACCGCGGACATCGACGACCCCGACAGCCACCTCCGGCTCGAGGCCGGAACCCACCGGCTCGACGGCGAGCAGGCCCTCGGCCTGGTGCGCACCCGGCACGGCGTGGGCGACGGCTCCGACCTCGGCCGCATCCAGCTCCAGCAGGCGTTCGTCAAAGCCCTGGTCCAGCAGGTCAAGGAGGTCGGCGTCTTCACCAGCCCCAAGAAGCTGCTCGACCTTGCCGACACCGCGACCAGGACGGTCACCACCGACTCCGACCTCGGCTCGGTCAACGCCCTGATGTCCTTCGCCAACGGTCTGAAGGGCATCGGCCCCGGCAACATGCACATGGTGACTCTGCCGGTCCGCTACGACCCGGCCGACCCCAACCGCGTCCTGCTCGAGAAGAACAAGGCACAGCTGGTGTGGGACGCCCTGGCGGACGACCGACCGATCCCCGCCGCGGCCACGGAGGGAACGGCGACCGGTGAGGCCAAGGACGTGGTGAGCGCGGCGTAGCGCCGGAATAGATCGCCCCACCCCCCGGTTTTGGGTGATGGCCCCAGTCCTGGCAGACTGGTACGTCGGCTCCGGTTCACGCTCCCGCATCCCGCGGCGGCGACCCGGCGCCCTCCCGGAACCTAGGAGACACCTTGAAGCGCGACATCCACCCCGAGTACGTCGAGACGCAGGTCAGCTGCACCTGTGGCGCGTCGTTCACCACCCGCAGCACGATCTCCGCCGGCACCATCCGCGCTGAGGTCTGCTCCGAGTGCCACCCGTTCTACACGGGCAAGCAGAAGATCCTCGACACCGGTGGCCGTGTGGCCCGCTTCGAGGCCCGCTTCGGCAAGGCCGCCGGCTCCAAGAAGTAGCGAGCCCCCTAGGGCCTCTGCCCGGCGGATCCTGTCGGAGAGGCGGGGCCTGGCACGCACCTCTGCGGCGTTGTCGTCAGTCGCCGACGCTCCGCGTCGGCACTTTCCTCCGCCTCGCAGCAGGCACCAGGCCCCCGCGCACCGGCACTCACAGGTACGGCGGACCTCCTCCGACCTGACCGCCGGGCAGGCCCTAGCGCCGGTCCACGGCCGTGCCCCGTCCAGGGGCACGCGCCGGGACCGGCGTTTTTGGTCGCCCGCCTTCCCCTTCCCACGCAGTAGCAGGAGCCCAAGATGTTCGAGGCCGTCGAGGAACTCGTCGCCGAGCACGCCGACCTGGAGAAGAAGCTCGCCGACCCGTCGGTCCACTCCGACCAGGCCAACGCGCGCAGGCTGAACAAGCGCTACGCCGAGCTCACCCCGATCGTCGCCACGTACCGCTCCTGGAGGCAGACGGGCGACGACATCGAGACCGCGCGTGAACTGGCCGCCGACGACCCCGACTTCGCCGCCGAGGTCAAGGACATGGAGAAGCAGCGCGAGGAGCTCACCGAGAAGCTGCGCCTGCTGCTCGTACCGCGCGACCCCAGCGACGACAAGGACGTCATCCTCGAGATCAAGGCGGGCGCGGGCGGCGACGAGTCGGCCCTGTTCGCCGGGGACCTGCTGCGGATGTACCTGCGCTACGCCGAGCGCGTCGGCTGGAGGACCGAGATCATCGACGCCACCGAGTCCGAACTCGGCGGCTACAAGGACGTCCAGGTCGCCGTGAAGGCTCGCGGGCAGATCGAACCCGGCCAGGGCGTGTGGGCCCGGCTGAAGTACGAGGGCGGCGTGCACCGTGTGCAGCGGGTGCCGGCCACCGAGTCCCAGGGCCGCATCCACACCTCCGCCGCCGGCGTGCTGGTGACCCCGGAGGCCGAGGAGGTCGACGTCGAGATCAACCCGAACGACCTGCGCATCGACGTCTACCGTTCCTCCGGCCCCGGCGGGCAGTCGGTCAACACCACCGACTCCGCCGTGCGCATCACGCACATCCCGACCGGAGTCGTCGCCTCCTGCCAGAACGAGAAGAGCCAGCTCCAGAACAAGGAGCAGGCCCTGCGTATCCTGCGTTCGAGGCTGCTCGCCATGGCGCAGGAGGAGGCGGAGAGGGAGGCCGCCGACGCCCGCCGCAGCCAGGTCCGCACCGTCGACCGCTCCGAGAAGATCCGCACGTACAACTTCCCGGAGAACCGCATCTCGGACCACCGCGTCGGCTTCAAGGCGTACAACCTGGACCAGGTGCTGGACGGCGACCTCGACGCGGTGATCCAGGCCTGCGTCGACGCGGACTCGGCCGCCAGGCTCGCCGCCGCCTAGGCAGGGCAGGCGTAGGAACACGAGGCACGTACCAGTACGTTCGGAGGACTTGCGTGAACCTGCTGCTCGCCGAGGTGGCCCAGGCCACCCAGCGGCTCGCCGACGCCGGCGTGCCCTCGCCGCGCACCGACGCGGAGGAGCTCGCCGCGTTCGTGCACGGCGTCAAGCGCGGCGAGCTGCACAGCGTGAAGGACTCCGACTTCGACGCCCGGTACTGGGAGGTCATCGCCCGCCGCGAGGCCCGCGAACCGCTCCAGCACATCACCGGGCGCGCGTACTTCCGCTACCTGGAACTCCAGGTCGGTCCGGGGGTGTTCGTGCCCCGTCCGGAGACCGAGTCGGTCGTCGGCTGGGCGATAGACGCCGTACGGGCCATGGACGTGGTCGAGCCGTGCATCGTGGACCTGTGCACCGGCTCCGGCGCCATCGCGCTGGCCCTCGCCCAGGAGGTGCCGCGCTCGCGCGTGTACGCGGTGGAGCTGTCCGAGGACGCCCTGAAGTGGACCCGGAGGAACGTGGAGGGCTCCCGGGTCGAACTGCGCCAGGGCGACGCCCTGGCCGCCTTCCCGGACCTCGACGGCCAGGTCGACCTGGTCATCTCCAACCCGCCGTACATCCCTCTCACCGAGTGGGAGTACGTCGCCCCCGAGGCCCGCGACTACGACCCCGACCTGGCGCTGTTCTCCGGTGAGGACGGCCTGGACCTGATCCGCGGCCTGGAGCGCACCGCGCACCGGCTGCTGCGGCCCGGGGGCGTGGTCGTCGTCGAGCACGCCGACACCCAGGGCGGCCAGGTGCCGTGGATCTTCGCCGAGGACCGCGGCTGGACCGACGCCGCCGACCACCCCGACCTGAACAACCGCCCGCGGTTCGCCACCGCCCGCAAGGCGCTGCCGTGAGCGTCCCGCAGACCCCATTCCCCAGCAGCACGTGTACGAGGAGGCCCGCCAGATGGCTCGGCGATACGACACCAACGACGCGACCGACCGCGTGACCGGTCTGCGCGAGGCCGCCTCCGCCGTCCGCCGGGGCGAGCTCGTGGTGCTGCCGACGGACACGGTGTACGGCATCGGCGCGGACGCGTTCAGCGCGGAGGCCGTCGCCGACCTGCTGGCGGCCAAGGGACGGGGCCGGAACATGCCCACCCCCGTGCTCATCGGCTCCCCGAACACCCTGCACGGGCTGGTCACCGACTTCTCCGAGCTGGCCTGGGAGCTGGTGGACGCGTTCTGGCCGGGCGCGCTGACGCTGGTCGCCAGGCACCAGCCGTCGCTCCAGTGGGACCTCGGGGACACCCGCGGCACGGTCGCCGTGCGGATGCCGCTGCACCCCGTCGCCATCGAGTTGCTCACCGACGTCGGTCCCATGGCCGTCTCCTCGGCCAACCTCACCGGACACCCGGCGCCGGAGAACTGCGACGCCGCGCAGCAGATGCTGGGCGACTCGGTCTCCGTCTACCTCGACGGCGGCCCGACCCCCGGCAACGTCCCGTCGTCCATCGTCGACGTCACCCGTCGCGTGCCGGTGCTGCTGCGCGAGGGCGCGATCTCGCCGGACGAGCTGCGCAAGGTGGTACCCGACCTAGAGGTGGCGAATTGACGGCCCCTGGGGCGGGGCGTGGCATAGGCAACGGGGAACTCGGCGCGGAGGAGACGACGACCTTCGGTTTCCCGCGCGACACCTTCCGCATCCTCCACGTCAGTACCGGCAACGTGTGCCGCTCGCCCATCACCGAGCGGCTGACCCGGCATTTCGTGCACCAGCGGCTCGGCATCCTGGGCGGCGGGCTGATCGTGGAGAGCGCGGGCACCTGGGGGCACGAGGGTGCGCCCATGGAGGCCCACGCGGAGACCGTGCTGGCGGAGTTCGGCGCGGACGCCTCCGGCTTCGTGGGCCGCGAACTCCTCGACGAGCACGTCATCCGGGCCGACCTGGTGCTGACCGCGACGCGCGACCACCGGGCCCAGGTCATCTCGATGGGCCACTCCGCGGGCCTGCGCACCTTCACGCTCAAGGAGTTCACCCGCCTGGTCGACGCCATCGACCCGGCGACCCTGCCGCCCCTGGAGGACGGCCTGGTCATGCGGGCACGTGCCCTGGTCCGCGCGGCCGCCGCTCTACGCGGGTGGCTGCTGGCCCCCACGGCCGAGGCGGACGAGGTGTACGACCCCTACGGTGCCCCCCTGACGTTCTTCCGCTCCATCGGCGACGAGATACACGAGGCCCTGGACCCCGTCGTCACGGCCCTGACGGGGGTCCCGGCACGGGCGTGAGGGGTGCGGCGGCACCGGCCCGGGCGAGCGGCCGGAACCGGCCCCTCCGAGAGGTGCAACGGCCGCGCGGTGCAGGGGGGCGCGGCCTACATTGGTCGTACGTCAGTGCCGACGCCCGGGAGCCCACCATGACGGTCACCCATGCCCTCGAGGCCGATGTCCTGCGGCGGCAGGACCCCGAGCTCGCCGACGTCCTGCTGGGAGAGCGCGAGCGCCAGGCGACCACCCTCCAGCTGATCGCCGCGGAGAACTTCACCTCGCCGGCCGTGCTGGCCGCCCTCGGCTCGCCCCTGGCCAACAAGTACGCCGAGGGATACCCGGGCGCCCGGCACCACGGAGGCTGCGAGATCGTCGACGTCGCCGAGCGCCTGGCCGTCGAGCGGGCCAAGGCCCTGTTCGGCGCCGAGCACGCCAACGTGCAGGCGCACTCCGGCTCTTCGGCCGTGCTGGCCGCCTACGCGGCCCTGCTGCGCCCCGGTGACACGGTGCTCGCCCTCGGCCTGCCGCACGGCGGCCACCTCACCCACGGTTCGCCCGCGAACTTCTCCGGCCGCTGGTTCGACTTCGTCGGCTACGGCGTCGACGCCGAGTCCGGCCTCGTCGACCACGACCAGGTGCGCGCCCTCGCCCGTACGCACCGCCCCAAGGCCGTCGTGTGCGGCTCCATCGCCTACCCCCGCCACCTCGACTACGCGTTCTTCCGCGAGGTCGCCGACGAGGTGGGCGCGTATCTGATCGCCGACGCGGCCCATCCCATCGGGCTGGTGGCCGGGGGAGCGGCCCCCAGCCCGGTGCCCTACGCCGACATCGTCTGCGCCACGACCCACAAGGTGCTCCGCGGCCCCCGCGGCGGCATGCTCCTGTGCGGCGCCGAACTGGCCGAACGCGTCGACCGTGCCGTCTTCCCGTTCACCCAGGGCGGCGCGCAGATGCACACCATCGCCGCCAAGGCGGTCGCCTTCGGCGAGGCCGCCACCCCCGCGTTCGCCGCGTACGCCCACCAGGCCGTCGCCAACGCCAGGGCGCTCGCCGCCGGGCTCGCCGCCGAGGGGATGGCCGTCACCACCGGCGGCACCGACACCCACCTGATCACCGCCGACCCCGCCCCGCTCGGAGTCGACGGACGCACCGCCCGCGGCCGGGTCGCCGCCGCCGGGATCGTCCTGGACTGCTGCGCGCTGCCGCACGCGGACGCCCGCGGCCTGCGCCTGGGCACGGCGGCGGTCACCACGCAGGGCATGGGGGAGCGTGAGATGGCCCGCATCGCCGCGCTCCTCGCCGGGGTCCTCCGGGGAGGGACGGACGTCGCGCGGACCCGGGCGGAGGTACGGGAACTGGCCGCGGCGTTCCCGCCGTATCCGCGGTAGCGGCCGTACTGAGCGCCGCGTCCCGGGGTAGGCGCACGTGCGTGCACAGCCACTCGTGCAACCATCGTCGCTACCCGGCAGTCCTCACACATATGCGCGCATCGCTAGGGTGTGGGGCTGAGATGGCCAGCGAGACCTGTGGGGAAGCCCGTGCGTGAATACCTCCTGACGCTCTGCATCACGGCCGCGGTGACGTACCTGCTGACCGGGCCGGTGCGGAAGTTCGCGATCGTGGCGGGGGCGATGCCGGAGATCCGGGCGCGTGACGTGCACCGCGAACCCACACCGCGGCTCGGTGGCATCGCGATGTTCTTCGGCCTGTGCGCGGGCCTGCTCGTCGCCGACCACCTCACCAATCTCAGTCAGCTCTTCGAGAAGTCCAACG
The DNA here is from genome assembly GCF_042871235.1 of Streptomyces sp. NPDC005931. Classification (NCBI taxonomy): domain Bacteria; kingdom Bacillati; phylum Actinomycetota; class Actinomycetes; order Kitasatosporales; family Streptomycetaceae; genus Streptomyces; species Streptomyces sp. NPDC005931. The sequence goes on along the minus strand of NZ_JBIAIG010000002.1, from coordinate 74,739 downwards.
AACCACGGGCGCTGCTCTCCGGAGCGGCGCTCATCTGGCTGATCGGGGTCCTGGACGACAAGTTCGAGATCGACGCCCTGATCAAGCTGGGCGGCCAGATGATCGCCGCCGGCGTGATGGTCATGCAGGGCCTGACCATTCTGTGGCTGCCCGTCCCGGGCGTCGGCTCGGTCGCGCTCACCCAGTGGCAGGGCACTCTGCTCACGGTCGCGCTCGTCGTCATCACCATCAACGCCGTCAACTTCGTCGACGGCCTGGACGGTCTCGCGGCCGGCATGGTGTGCATCGCCGCCGCGGCGTTCTTCCTGTACGCCTACCGCATCTGGTACTCGTACGGCATCGAGGCCGCCGCCCCCGCGACGCTCTTCTCGGCCGTCCTGATGGGCATGTGCCTGGGTTTCCTGCCGCACAACATGCACCCGGCGCGGATCTTCATGGGCGACTCCGGCTCGATGCTCATCGGCCTGGTCCTCGCCGCCGGCGCGATCTCGGTCACCGGTCAGGTCGACCCGGACGCGCTGAACCTGTACGTCGGTTCGGAGAAGGAGGCCGTGCACCAGACGGTGCCGGTCTACATTCCGCTGATCCTGCCGCTGACCATCATCGCGGTGCCGGCCGCCGACCTGATCCTGGCCATCGTGCGGCGCACCTGGCGCGGCCAGTCGCCGTTCGCGGCGGACCGGGGGCACCTGCACCACCGGCTGCTGGAGATCGGTCACTCGCACAGCCGGGCCGTGCTGATCATGTACTTCTGGTCGGCGCTGATCGCCTTCGGCGCGCTCGCCTACTCCGTGAACTCGGCGTCGATGTGGATCGTCCTGAGCGTGGTGTTCCTCAGCGCGATCGGTCTGGGGCTCCTGCTGCTGCCGCGCTTCACTCCCCGCGCCCCGCGCTGGGCGGAGCACTTCGTGCCCCCGCGCTACCGGCGCCGCCGCGCGCCCGCGGTCGCCCCCGACGCGTCCACGCCCGCGACCGGCGACGTGCCCGCCGACGGCACGCAGAACCCGGACCGCCGCGCTCCCGTCGCGGTGGGGGTGGCCGGCGCCAACGGCGCCACCGCCGTGGGCCACCGGTCCCGTCCGGAGGGCCGGCGCAAGGCCGGAAGCTCACGGTGAAGGTAAGAATCTGACGAGAGCATTGCCAAACCGTGAGGCTCTGATGGGGGTGCGAACCGCCGCAATATCAGACAAGGCGGTCGAGTTTTCGCTCAGACGCGCAGATTCACTCTCATGTGTGACAGTCAGCACACCGCTCAGGTAAAGACTGCATCAAATAGTTTGTGATACGGTTCACGAGAACCCCGGATAGAGCCGAAGGACCGTAGTGCGACGGTCCATTGGTGTGAGGTCTTCACACTCCTCCCGGGGGACTACGCTCGTCCATGACGACACCCCTTGCCCCCTGTGAAAAGCGGAGCTGCCGCCATGCCGTCCAATGACGCCCGGAACCTTCTGCAGTGCGCTGTGCCCACAGCCGCTGCCGGTGCGGTCGCCGTTGCCGTCAGTGGTGCGGTGGCCGGCGGCAAGGGCGCTCTCGGAGCGGCGGTCGGGGTGGTGCTGGCCGTCCTGTTCATGGGGATCGGCCTGTACGTCCTGCAATGGACCGCGAAATCGCTCCCTCAGCTGTTCCAGGCCATGGGGCTGATGCTCTACGTCGCCCAGCTCCTGCTGCTCCTGATCTTCGTCGCCCTCTTCAAGGACACGTCCCTCTTCAACCCGCAGGCGTTCGCGATCGCGCTCGTCGTCGCGACGGTCGTGTGGATGGGCGCGCAGGCCCGTGCGCACATGAAGGCCAAGATCTTCTACGTCGATCCCGAGCCCCAGAAGAGCGAGAAGTCCGAGAAGACGGGGCCGTCGTCGTGACGGGTAGGGGCGGGATAAAGACCAGTCGGAACTCCTGCTATCGTCCGGTGCCAACTGCGGCATCGCGGGCGCGGGCATCCGAGCTGACGCCTGCATATTCGCGAGGCTTGATGCCCCCCAGCCGCCCCCACATCCGTAACACCTGTCCGGTGCCGACCCGCGGCTGTGCGCCGCGCCGACACAACGAGGTTGCCGTACCCATGCGTCACGCCGAAGGAGCCCGCGGTGAGTGCTGACCAGACCCAGCTCGCCTTTGACTGGAGCTGTCGGATCATGTCCGACAACGGGTGTGGTTTTCCGGCTCCGGGCCTGCACTCGTTCCTCTTCCAGCCGATCGCCACGGTCGGAGGGTTCGAGTTCAACAAGGTGATGCTGCTCGCCATCATCACCACCATCCTCGTCATCGGCTTCTTCTACGCGGCCTTCGGCAAGGCCAAGGTGGTGCCGGGCAAGCTCCAGATGGTCGGCGAGGCCGGTTACGACTTCGTCCGCCGCGGCATCGTCTACGAGACCCTCGGGAAGAAGGAGGGGGAGAAGTACGTCCCCCTCATGGTCTCGCTCTTCTTCTTCATCTGGATCATGAACATCTGGTCCGTGATTCCGCTGGCCCAGTTCCCGGTCTCGTCGATCATCGCGTACCCGATCGTCCTGGCGGTCGTCGTCTACGTCCTGTGGATGTCGCTCACCTTCAAGCGGCACGGCTTCGTGGGCGGGTTCAAGAACCTGACCGGCTACGACAAGTCGCTCGGCGGCGTGCTGCCGCTCGTCATGATCATCGAGTTCTTCTCGAACACGCTCGTCCGGCCCTTCACGCACGCGGTGCGACTGTTCGCGAACATGTTCGCCGGTCACCTGATGCTGGTGATGTTCACCGTCGCCTCCTGGTACCTGCTGAACAGCTGGATGATCCCGGCGGCCGGCGTCTCCTTCATGATGACCGTCGCCATGATCCTCTTCGAGCTTTTCGTGCAGGCCGTCCAGGCGTACGTCTTCGTGCTCCTCGCCTGCTCGTACATCCAGGGCGCTCTCGCCGAGCACCACTGAGCCCCACCGCACCCCAAGCCCCCCAGACGTCCGGTGGCCAACCCCCGCCGGTCCATGAAAGAGAAGGAAGAATCAGCATGGCTGCCACTGAGACCCTCGCCGCTGTCACCGGTTCGCTCGGCTCCATCGGCTACGGCCTCGCCGCCATCGGCCCCGGCATCGGCGTCGGCATCATCTTCGGTAACGGCACCCAGGCCCTCGCCCGTCAGCCCGAGGCCGCCGGCCTGATCCGTGCCAACCAGATCCTCGGCTTCGCCTTCTGTGAGGCGCTCGCCCTCATCGGCATCGTCATGCCGTTCGTGTTCGGTCGCTAAGCCTTAGCCACCTGACACCTTTCGACGAAAGGCACTGATGTGATCGCCAACCTGGTACAGCTGGCGGCCGAGGAGGAGCAGAGCCCGCTCGTTCCTCCGGGTCCCGAGCTGCTCGTCGGCACCATCGCCTTCGCCATCGTGTTCTTCTTCTTCTGGAAGAAGCTGCTTCCGAACATCAACAAGGTTCTGGAGGAGCGCCGAGCGGCGATCGAAGGCGGTATCGAAGAGGCCGAGGCCATGAAGGTCGAGGCCCAGAGCGTCCTTGAGCAGTACAAGGCACAGCTCGCCGAGGCCCGGCACGAGGCCGCGCGTCTGCGCCAGGAGGCGCAGGAGCAGGGTGCCGCGCTCATCGCCGAGATGCGGGCCGAGGGCCAGCGGCAGCGCGAGGAGATCGTCGCCGCCGGTCACGCCCAGATCGAGGCCGACCGCAAGGCCGCCGCGTCCGCGCTGCGGCAGGACGTCGGCAAGCTCGCCACCGACCTGGCCGGCAAGCTCGTCGGCGAGTCCCTCGAGGACCACGCCCGGCAGAGCCGCGTCATCGACCGCTTCCTCGACGAGCTCGACCAGAAGGCCGAGGCCGCGCGATGAACGGAGCGAGCCGCGAGGCCCTGGCAGCCGCACGTGAGCGTCTCGACGCCCTGACGGACTCCACGTCCGTGGACGCGGGCTCGCTCGCCGACGAGCTGGCCGCCGTCACCGCGCTGCTCGACCGCGAGGTGTCGCTGCGTCGGGTCCTCACCGACCCGGCGCAGGCCGGTGAGGCCAAGGCCGAGCTGGCCCGGCGCCTGTTCGGCACCCAGGTCAGCGGCCCGGCCGCGGATCTGCTCTCCGGCATGGTGCGCTCCCGCTGGTCGCAGTCCCGCGACCTGGTGGACGCGCTGGAGGAGCTGGCGAACCTCGCCGACCTCACCGCCGCCCAGAAGGCCGGCGGGCTCGACGACGTCGAGGACGAGCTGTTCCGCTTCGGCCGGATCGTCGCCTCGAACACCGAGCTGCGCGCCGCGCTGACCGACCGCAAGGCCACCACCTCCGCCAAGGGCGAGCTGCTGCGCAGCCTCCTCGGGGGCAGGGCCAACGCGGCCACCGAGCGTCTGGTCACGCGTCTTGTGACGGCGCCGCGGGGACGTAGCCTGGAGTCGGGACTGGAGTCCCTGTCCAAGCTCGCCGCCGACCGCCGCAACCGCATGGTCGCCGTGGTCACCTCCGCGGTACCGCTGAGCGACACGCAGAAGCAGCGCCTGGGCGCCGCCCTCGCGAAGCTCTACGGCCGCCCGATGCACCTCAACCTCGACGTGGACCCCGAGGTCCTCGGCGGGATCCGGGTGCAGGTCGGCGACGAGGTCATCAACGGCTCCCTCGCGGACCGGCTGGAAGACGCGAGCCGCCGGCTGGCGAGCTAGCAGCAATATTCATAAGGCAGTACGTAATTACGGCCCTGGTTGGGCCGTGCAGAGGATTCACCTCCTGTTGGGGGGAGTCCCCATCCCCCCAAAGTGAAACTTCGGGCCCAACAAGGAGAGCAGGGAACTCAGATGGCGGAGCTCACGATCCGGCCGGAGGAGATCCGGGACGCGCTGGAGAACTTCGTCCAGTCGTACAAGCCGGACGCGGCCTCGCGCGAGGAAGTCGGTACGGTCACCCTTGCCGGCGACGGCATCGCGAAGGTCGAGGGCCTGCCCTCGGCCATGGCCAACGAGCTGCTGAAGTTCGAGGACGGCACCCTCGGCCTCGCCCTCAACCTCGAGGAGCGCGAGATCGGTGCCATCGTCCTCGGTGAGTTCAGCGGCATCGAGGAGGGGCAGCCGGTCACCCGTACCGGCGAGGTGCTCTCCGTGGCAGTGGGCGAGGGGTACCTCGGCCGCGTCGTCGACCCGCTCGGCAACCCGATCGACGGCCTCGGCGAGATCGAGACCTCGGGCCGCCGCGCCCTCGAGCTGCAGGCCCCCACGGTCATGCAGCGCAAGTCGGTGCACGAGCCCATGGAGACGGGCTACAAGGCCGTCGACGCGATGACCCCGATCGGCCGTGGTCAGCGTCAGCTGATCATCGGTGACCGTCAGACCGGCAAGACCGCCCTGGCCGTCGACACGATCATCAACCAGCGTGACAACTGGCGCACCGGCGACCCGAACAAGCAGGTCCGCTGCATCTACGTCGCCATCGGCCAGAAGGGCTCGACCATCGCGTCGGTCCGCCGCGCGCTGGAGGAGAACGGCGCGCTGGAGTACACGACCATCGTCGCCGCCCCGGCGTCCGACCCGGCCGGCTTCAAGTACCTGGCGCCGTACACCGGCTCGGCCATCGGTCAGCAGTGGATGTACGAGGGCAAGCACGTCCTGATCATCTTCGACGACCTGTCGAAGCAGGCCGACGCCTACCGCGCCGTGTCGCTGCTGCTGCGCCGCCCGCCGGGCCGCGAGGCCTACCCGGGTGACGTCTTCTACCTGCACTCCCGGCTGCTGGAGCGCTGCGCCAAGCTCTCCGACGACATGGGCGCCGGCTCGATGACCGGTCTGCCGATCGTCGAGACCAAGGCCAACGACGTGTCGGCGTTCATCCCGACCAACGTCATTTCCATCACCGACGGCCAGTGCTTCCTGGAGTCCGACCTGTTCAACGCCGGTCAGCGCCCGGCCCTGAACGTCGGTATCTCCGTGTCCCGCGTCGGTGGCTCCGCCCAGCACAAGGCGATGAAGCAGGTCTCCGGCCGTCTGCGCGTGGACCTCGCCCAGTTCCGCGAGCTGGAGGCGTTCGCCGCCTTCGGTTCCGACCTGGACGCCGCGTCGAAGGCGCAGCTGGAGCGCGGTCAGCGCATGGTCGAGCTGCTGAAGCAGAACCAGTACCAGCCGATGTCCACCGAGGACCAGGTCGTCTCCGTCTGGGCCGGCACCACCGGCAAGATGGACGACGTCCCCGTCGCGGACATCCGCCGCTTCGAGAAGGAGCTCCTCGAGTACCTGCACCGCAAGGAGCAGGGCCTCATGACCTCCATCCGCGAGGGCGGCAAGATGTCCGACGACACCCTCCAGGCCGTGGCCGAGGCGATCGCGGACTTCAAGAAGCAGTTCGAGACGAGCGACGGCAAGCTGCTCGGCGAGGACGCTCCGGCCGCTGCCGCCAAGTGACGTAAGGAAGGGACCTGACTCATGGGAGCTCAGCTCCGGGTCTACAAGCGTCGCATCCGATCCGTCACCGCGACCAAGAAGATCACCAAGGCGATGGAGATGATCGCCGCCTCGCGCGTCGTCAAGGCGCAGCGCAAGGTGGCGGCCTCCACGCCCTACGCGCGGGAACTGACCCGTGCGGTCACGGCGGTCGGTACCGGTTCGAACACCAAGCACCCGCTGACCACCGAGGCGGAGAACCCGACCCGTGCCGCGGTCCTGCTCCTCACGAGCGACCGCGGTCTGGCCGGCGCCTTCAACGCCAACGCGATCAAGGCGGCGGAGCAGCTGACCGAGCGCCTCGAGCGCGAGGGCAAGCAGGTCGACGCGTACATCGTCGGCCGCCGCGGTGTCGCCCACTACAACTTCCGTGAGCGCAAGGTCGCGGAGTCGTTCACGGGCTTCACCGACGAGCCCTCGTACGCGGACGCCAAGAAGGTCGCGGCTCCGCTGATCGAGGCCATCGAGAAGGAGACGGCGGACGGCGGCGTGGACGAACTCCACATCGTCTACACCGAGTTCGTCTCGATGATGACGCAGACCGCGGTGGATGCCCGGCTGCTTCCGCTGCGCCTCGAAGAGGTCACGGAGGAGACCGCCACCAAGGGCGAGCTCCTTCCGCTGTACGACTTCGAGCCCTCGGCGGAGGACGTCCTCGACGCCCTGCTGCCGCGCTATGTCGAAAGCCGGATCTACAACGCGCTGCTCCAGTCGGCCGCTTCCAAGCACGCCGCCACGCGGCGTGCGATGAAGTCGGCCACCGACAACGCGGGCGAGCTGATCAACACGCTCTCCCGTCTTGCCAACGCGGCCCGCCAGGCCGAAATCACCCAGGAAATCAGCGAGATCGTCGGTGGCGCGAGCGCCCTGGCCGACGCGACCGCGGGGAGTGACAGCTAATGACCACCACTGTTGAGACCGCGACGGCTACGGGCCGCGTCGCCCGGGTCATCGGCCCGGTCGTCGACGTGGAGTTCCCCGTCGACGCGATGCCGGACATCTACAACGCCCTGCACGTTCAGGTCGCCGACCCGGCGAACGAGGGCGAGCTCAAGACGCTGACCCTGGAGGTCGCCCAGCACCTGGGTGACGGCCTGGTCCGCACCATCTCCATGCAGCCCACCGACGGCCTGGTCCGCCAGGCCCCGGTGTCGGACACCGGCGCCTCGATCTCCGTGCCGGTCGGCGACTTCACCAAGGGCAAGGTGTTCAACACCCTCGGTGAGGTGCTGAACGTCAACGAGTCCTACGACGGTGAGCGCTGGCCGATCCACCGCAAGGCGCCGAACTTCGACGAGCTCGAGTCGAAGACCGAGATGTTCGAGACCGGCGTCAAGGTCATCGACCTGCTGACCCCGTACGTCAAGGGCGGCAAGATCGGTCTGTTCGGTGGTGCCGGCGTCGGCAAGACGGTGCTCATCCAGGAGATGATCTACCGCGTTGCCAACAACCACGACGGTGTGTCGGTGTTCGCCGGTGTCGGTGAGCGCACCCGTGAGGGCAACGACCTCATCGACGAGATGAGCGAGTCGGGCGTCATCGACAAGACCGCGCTGGTCTTCGGTCAGATGGACGAGCCCCCGGGCACCCGTCTGCGCGTCGCGCTGGCCGGCCTCACCATGGCCGAGTACTTCCGTGACGTCCAGAAGCAGGACGTGCTGTTCTTCATCGACAACATCTTCCGCTTCACCCAGGCGGGCTCCGAGGTGTCGACCCTGCTCGGCCGCATGCCCTCCGCGGTGGGCTACCAGCCGAACCTGGCCGACGAGATGGGCCTCCTCCAGGAGCGCATCACCTCGACCCGTGGTCACTCGATCACCTCCATGCAGGCGATCTACGTCCCCGCGGACGACCTGACCGACCCGGCCCCGGCCACCACCTTCGCCCACCTCGACGCGACGACGGTTCTGTCCCGTCCGATCTCCGAGAAGGGCATCTACCCGGCCGTGGACCCGCTGGACTCCACGTCCCGCATCCTGGACCCGCGCTACATCGCGCAGGACCACTACGACGCGGCCATGCGGGTGAAGAACATCCTGCAGAAGTACAAGGACCTGCAGGACATCATCGCGATCCTCGGTATCGACGAGCTCGGCGAGGAGGACAAGCTCGTCGTCCACCGTGCCCGTCGCGTGGAGCGCTTCCTGTCCCAGAACACCCACGTCGCCAAGCAGTTCACCGGCGTCGACGGGTCGGACGTCCCGCTGGAAGAGTCGATCGCGGCCTTCAACGCGATCTGCGACGGCGAGTACGACCACTTCCCGGAGCAGGCGTTCTTCATGTGCGGTGGCATCGAGGACCTGAAGAAGAACGCGAAGGAGCTGGGCGTCTCCTGAGCCTCGCGCTCGCCGTGAGCCCCCGGGCTCACACCCGAGGGGGCGGGCGCGTCCCGCCCCCTCTCCCACGCCTACTAGACTTGTAACCAACACCCGGCAGACCCGCCGGGTGGTGACCCGAGGAGCCACCTTGGCTGCTGAGCTGCACGTCGCGCTGGTCGCGGCCGACCGAGAGGTCTGGTCCGGCGAGGCCACCCTGGTCGTCGCGCGCACCACGTCCGGCGACATCGGCGTCATGCCCGGTCACCAGCCGCTGCTCGGTGTGCTGGAGTCGGGCCCGGTGACCATCCGTACGAATGATGGTGGGACGGTCGTCGCCGCGGTGCACGGCGGTTTCATCTCGTTCGCGGACAACAAGCTCTCGCTGCTGGCCGAGATCGCCGAGCTGTCGGACGAGATCGACGTCCAGCGCGCCGAGCGGGCGCTCGAGCGCGCGAAGGCCGAGGCGGACGCCTCGGCCCAGCGCCGTGCGGGCGTCCGACTGCGCGCGGCGACGGCGGCGCGCTGAACCCAGCGTCGTGTAGATGACGTCACTCAGCCGCGGCCGGCACCGGAGCAATCCGGAGCCGGTCGCGGCTGAGGCAGATCTGGATGATTTTTCCGTTCCGTTACCTAGGAGACGAGGAGGTCGGTGCCGATGGTCCTCGCTCTGACTGTGTGCGGAATTGTCGTGGCGCTCGTGGTGGCGGCACTGTTCGTCTTCGGTCTGCGCCGCCGGCTGATCCAGCGCTCCGGCGGGACCTTCGACTGCAGTCTGCGCTGGGAGGTCCCCGAGGGGGGCGATCCCGGCGGCAAGGGCTGGGCCTACGGGGTGGCCCGCTACAACGGCGACCGGGTCGAGTGGTACCGGGTCTTCTCCTACGCTCCCCGTCCGCGCCGCATCCTGGAGCGTTCCGCGATCGAGGTGGCCGGCCGCCGTCTTCCCGAGGGCGAGGAGGAGCTGGCGCTGCTGTCCGACGCGGTGGTCCTCGCCTGTCTGCACCGGGGCACGCGCCTGGAGCTCGCCATGAGCGAGGACGCGCTGACCGGTTTCCTCGCGTGGCTCGAGGCGGCCCCACCGGGTCAGCGGGTGAACGTGGCGTAGCCTCGTTCACCCGCTGGGTGGGGTACCCCCGGACGTGGTCCGGGGGAGTGTTCATGTCGCCCGGGTGATCGACGGAGCTCGTGGCGAGCCCCGTCCCGCGGTCACCTCAGTCCGCTGTCGATGGCGCCCACCAGCTCACCGTTGGTGGTGTCGCCGCTGAACTCCCAGAAGAAGGCGCCGCCCAGGCCCTGGTTCTTGGCCCAGGCCATCTTGGTGTTGATCGTGGCCGGGGTGTCGTAGGACCACCAGTTGGTGCCGCAGTGGGCGTAGGCCGTCCCGGCGATGGTTCCCGTGGCCGGGCAGGAGGTCTTGAGGACCTTGTAGTCCTCGATGCCCTGCTCGTAGGTGCCGGTCGCCGGCCCCGTGGCGGTGCCGCCGGGGGCGGACTGGGTGACGCCGGTCCAGCCGCGGCCGTAGAAGCCGATGCCAAGGAGCAGCTTGCTCGCCGGGACTCCCTTGGCCTTGAACCTGGCGATCGCGTCGGCGGAGTTGAAGCCCGCCTGCGGGATGCCGGCGTACGAGGTCAGCGGCGAGTGCGGGGCGGTCGGGCCGTTCTTCGCCCAGGCGCCGAAGAAGTCGTACGTCATCACGTTGTACCAGTCGACGTACTTCGCGGCCTCGCCGTAGTCGGCGGCGTCGATCTTGCCGCCGTCGGAGGCGTCCGCGGTGGTGGCCGCGGTGACCAGATCGTTGCCGAACTCGGCGCGCATGGCCTTCATCATGCTGCTGAAGGCGTTCTTCGCGCTGGTGGTGTCACAGCTCAGACCGCAGGAGTTCGGGTACTCCCAGTCCAGGTCGATGCCGTCGAAGACGTCGGCCCAGCGCGGGTCCTCGACCAGGTCGTGGCAGGACTTGGCGAAGGCGGCCGGGTTCTTCACGGCGTCGGGGAAGCCGCCGGACCAGGTCCAGCCGCCGAACGACCACAGCACCTTGATGTGCGGGTACTTGGCCTTCAGCTTGCGCAGCTGGTTGAAGTTGCCGCGCAGCGGCTGGTCCCAGGTGTCGGCGACACCGTCGACGGACTGGTCGGCCGTGTAGGCCTTGTCGTAGTCGGCGTAGGCGTCACCGATCGTGCACTTGCCGCCCTGGACGTTGCCGAAGGCGTAGTTGATGTGCGTGATCTTCGCGGCGGAGCCGGAGGTGACCAGGTTCTTCACGTGGTAGTTGCGTCCGTAGACGCCCCAGTTGGTGAAGTAGCCCAGCTTGACCTTGTCGCCGGTGGGCGGTGGTTCCTCGGTGCCGCCCGTGGTGCGGACCTTCACCGAGCCGCTGACCGGACCGGTCTGGTCAGCGGTGTCGCGGGCCTGGACGGAGTACGAGTAGTCCGTGCCCTTGGTCAGGCCGGTGTCCGTGTACGAGGTGCTCGTCACGGTGGCGACCTTGGCGCCGTCGCGCAGCACGTCGTAGTTCTTGACGCCCTTGTCGTCGGTCGCGGCGGACCAGCTCAGCTTCACCGAGGTGTCGGTGACGCCCGACGCGGTGGGGGCGCCGGGAGCGCTGGGCGGGCTGTCGCCGGGAACGTCCGTGCCGCCGTCGCAACTGCCGCCGTTCAGCTTGCAGTCGGCGGGCGCGCCGGAGCCGGTGCCGTTGAACCCGAAGGAGACCGACGCCCCGGGGGCGAGGGTGCCGTTCCAGCTGAGGTTCTTGGCGGTCCAGTGGTCACCGGAGTTGGTGACCGTGGCGTCCCAGGCGGAGGTGACCTTGGTGCCGGCCGGGAAGTTCCACTCGACGGTCCAGTTGCTGAGGGTGGTGGTGCCGGTGTTCTTCACCGTCCACTTGCCCTCGAAGCCGGAGCCCCAGTCCTGGGTCTTGGCGTAGGTGGCGGTCGCGGACGTCGCGGCCTGGGCGGGGCCCGCGAGCGCGACGAGCCCGGTGAAGGGGAGCACCAGGGTCGCGAGCCCTGCCGCGGCTCTGTGTCTGAAGCGCATGTTGCGCCTCCTCTTGTGTGTACGGGGGGTGTGGGCATGACTGAGCCATCACGCCCGCAGTGCCGCGAGAATAGAAAGGTCTGGACCACAGGTCAATAGGTCTGGACCAGTGTCCCGGCGCTCCCCTTAGATCCCCAATTCCTGGGCCAGCACGGCCGCTTGAACCCTGCTGCGCAGTCCCAGCTTGCCCAGCAGGCGGCTGACGTGCGTCTTCACCGTCGCCTCGGCCATGTCGAGCCGGTCCGCGATGCCGGCGTTGGACAGCCCCTCGCCGAGGCAGGACAGCACCTCGCGCTCGCGCCGGGTGAGCGAGTCCAGCACCGCCGGATCCGCCGTCGCCCGGCGGGTGGACCCCGCCGCGAACTCGGAGATGAGCCGCCGGGTGACGGCCGGGGCGACGATGCCCTCCCCGCGCGCCACCGTGCGCACCGCCGCGATCAGGTCCTTGGCCTCCGTGTTCTTCAGCAGGAACCCGGCGGCCCCGGCCCGCAGCGCCCCGAACACGTACTCGTCCAGGTCGAAGGTGGTCAGCACCAGCACGTCGGCCAGCCCCTCCGCCACCACCTGCCGGGTCGCCGACACCCCGTCCAGGCGCGGCATCTGCACATCCATCAGCACCAGGTCCGGGCGCAGCTCCCGGGCGAGTGCCACCGCCTGCTCGCCGTCCGCCGCCTCGCCGGCCACCTCGATGTCGGGGGCGCTGCGCAGGATGAGGACCAGTCCGGCGCGGACGGCGGACTGGTCCTCGGCGACCAGGACGCGGATCATTCGGGGTCTCCTTCGGTGAGGGGGAGGGCGGCGCGTACGGCCCAGACCGTGCCGTCGGCCGAGTCCTCGGGGCCCGCCTCGAACGAGCCGCGCAGCAGGGCGGCCCGCTCCCGCATGCCCACCAGACCGGCACCGGAACCGGGGGCGCGCGGGCCGTCCCGGTCCCCGTGCGGACTCGTGACGCGGACGTCGAGCGTGCCGTCGTCCTGCCGCAGCAGGACGCGCACGGGCCCCGGGGCGGCGTGCTTGAGGGCGTTGGTCAGCGACTCCTGCACGATCCGGTACGCGGCCAGCTCGACCGGCGCGGGAACCGTGCCGTGCTCGGCCCGGAGCGTCACGTCCAGGCCGTTGGCCCGGGCGCCCGCCACCAGTGCGCCGAGCCCCTCCAGGGTGGGGGTGGCCGCCGGTTCCCGGTCGGCGGCGCCGTCGCGCAAAATGCCGATCAGGCGGCGCATCTCGTCGAGCCCCGCCACGCTGTTCTCCCGGATCACGCCGAGCGCGTCGCGGGAGGTCGCCGGGTCGTCCAGGGAGAGCGCGGCCGTGGAGTGGATGGCGATCGCGGAGAGATGGTTGGCCACCATGTCGTGCAGCTCCCGCGCCATGCGGGCGCGCTCCGCGACGACCGCCTGGGCACGGTCCATCTCGGCGAGCAGCGCGGTCTGTTCGGCCCGCAGCCGGGCGGCCTCCGCGGCATCGCGGTGGTTGCGCACGGTGAGGCCGGTCGTCGCGGGCCCGAACGCCAGGACACCGACGCCCACACCGATCAGCAGCGCCTCGGGCACCCGCCACACCGCGTACGGCACCAGCGTCCCGGCGATCGTCAGCAGCCCGGTGATCCGGGGGATGCGACGGGCCGCGGAGGGCGGGCCGTACAGGACGGCGGCGTACATCAGGTCGGTGTACATCGCGTACGTGGCGAGGCTGCCCCGGGTGAAGAGGTCCACGGCCAGGGCCAGGGTGCCGAGCAGCAGGGCGGTGCGCGGGGCGGTGCGGCGCAGCAGCTCGCAGCCCGCCATCACGGCGAGCGGGACGAGCAGCGGCCAGCGGCCGTCGAACAGCACGATCGGGTCGTCGGCCCGCCGGGTGCCCAGCCCGAGCCCCCACAGCAGCAGCCCGCCGAGCAGTCCGGCGAGCGCGGCCCACACGTCGATCCGGTGGGGGCGGGGGAGTCGTGACGCCATGGCACCATCCAACACGGCGCGACCAGGCGGTGCCTGATGCTGCGGAACGGTCCCGTACTGCATCTTTCGATGTACCGCGGGTTCGTCGGTGGCGACGACGAATCCGGCCGGTCCGCACGGGAGCCTGAGAGGGTGACCGAGAGGAGCGAACCGTGATCGTCGCCTTGATCGCCGCCTGCGAGATCGGCTTCTGGGTGCTGCTGGCCGCCGGCCTCGCCTGCCGGTACGTGTTCCGGATGCCGCGCCTGGGGCTGGCGCTGCTGCTGTGCGAACCGCTGCTGGAGGTCGTTCTGCTGGTCGCCACCGCACTGGACCTGAAGCACGGCGCCGAGCCGGACTGGACGCACGGTCTGGCCGCGCTCTACATCGGCTACACGGTCGGGCACGGCCACCGCACGGTGAAGTGGCTCGACGGACACGCCGCGCACCGGCTGGGCGGCGCCCCGAGGCCGGTCGGGCCGCCGCGCTACGGCACCGCCCGGGCCCGGCACGAGACGAGGGTCTGGCTGGGCACCCTCACCGGGGCGGCCGTCGCCACCGTGCTGCTCCAGCTGGCCGTCTGGTACGTCGACGACGCGAGCCGCACCGGCACCCTGGAGAGCTGGCGCTACGCCGCCTGGCGTGCCGCCGGCATCCACGGCCTGGTGGCCCTGGCGTACTGGATCTGGCCGAAGAAGGCCCCGGCGGGCGCGTCCCGGGAGCACGGCGCCGAGGAGAGGGAGAGCGCCCGGCGCTGAACCCGGCGGGGGATCAGCGCTCCCCGCCCGGCACCCACAGCACGTCGCCGGCCTCCCCGTTCGCGACACGGGCCAGGATGAACAGCAGGTCCGAGAGGCGGTTGAGGTAGGTGGCGGTGAGGGGGTTCATCGTCTCGCCGTGCACCTCCATGGCGGCCCAGGTGGAGCGCTCGGCCCGGCGCACGACGGTGCACGCCTGGTGCAGCAGGGCCGCGCCCGCCGTACCGCCCGGCAGGATGAAGGAGCGCAGCTTCTCCAGGCGCTCGTTGAAGCGGTCGCAGTCCGCCTCCAGCTTGTCGATGTAGAACTGCTCCACCCGCAGCGGCGGGAACTCCGGGTTCTCCACGACGGGGGTCGACAGGTCCGCGCCCACGTCGAACAGGTCGTTCTGCACCCGCGTGAGGACCGCGACCATGTCCTCCTCCAGACCGCCCAGCGCGATCGCCGTGCCGATCACCGCGTTCGCCTCGTTGGCGTCGGCGTAGGCGGCGATCCGCAGGTCCGTCTTCGGGACCCGGCTCATGTCACCGAGGTTCGTGGTGCCCTTGTCGCCGGTGCGGGTGTAGATGCGCGTCAGATTGACCATGCGGCCAGCCTAGTTACGCTCCGGCCGTCCGTAACCCTCGTGTGCCCACGGTCACGGCACTCGCGGCCAACTGAGCCGTCCGGCGCGCCGCGTGACCCTCCCCGGTGTGACGTCCGTCATGTGAGACGTGACGCGCATTACTTACCGGTCACACGGACCCTCTCGCCCGCTAGTGTCCGCCCGAGAGGACATGGACAGCGCGTATCAGGGGAGTCGCACAGTGGCACGCAAGCTCGCCGTCATCGGGGCCGGTCTCATGGGATCCGGCATCGCCCAGGTCTCCGCCCAGGCGGGCTGGGACGTCGTCCTGCGCGACGTGACCGACGAGGCACTCGCGCGGGGAACCGACGGGATCAAGGCGTCCTACGACAGGTTCGTGAGCAAGGGCAAGCTGGCGGCGGACGACGCCGAGGCCGCCCTCGCCCGGATCACGGCGACCACCGACCTGGACGCCTGCGGCGACGCGGACGTCGTCGTCGAGGCCGTCTTCGAGAAGCTCGAGGTCAAGCACGAGATCTTCCGCGCCCTCGACAAGATCGTCCGCGAGGACGCGGTGCTCGCCTCGAACACCTCCGCCATCCCGATCACCAAGATCGCGGCTGTGACGGAGCATCCGGAGCGGGTCGTCGGCACGCACTTCTTCTCGCCGGTGCCGATGATGCAGCTGTGCGAGCTGGTCCGCGGCCACAAGACCAGCGACGAAACCCTCGCCAGGGCGCGCGAGTTCGCCGAGTCGGTCGGCAAGACCTGCATCGTCGTCAACCGGGACGTCGCCGGCTTCGTGACCACCCGTCTCATCTGCGCCCTCGTCGTCGAGGCCGCGAAGCTGTACGAGTCGGGCGTGGCGAGTGCCGAGGACATCGACGTGGCCTGCAAACTGGGCTTCGGGCACGCCATGGGTCCGCTGGCCACCGCGGACCTCACCGGCGTCGACATCCTGCTGCACGCCACCGACAACATCTACACGGAGTCGCAGGACGAGAAGTTCGCGGCTCCCGAGCTGATGCGCCGGATGGTTGACGCCGGTGACATCGGCCGCAAGAGCCGGCAGGGCTTCTACAAGCACTGACACCGCAGGTGCCCCGGCGAGCATCACGCGCCAGGGTGAATTCGGTATCGGTTCGCTTACAAGGAGCAACCTCTGTCGACTCCACGCAGTCAGAGGTTGCATCACTGTCATCACGAACGCGGAGCACGAGACGCACGCACGGGGAGCGCATATGCACATCAGGGGCGACCACGCCGAGCTGGTCGTCGGGGGCCGCCTCGACGTCCGCAGCGCGGCGGACGCCCGTACGGTCCTGCACTCGGCCGTCGACGACGGAGTCGGCGACCTGGTGCTCGACCTGTCCGAACTGGACTCCTGGGACGCCACCGGCCTCGGGGTGATCATGGGGGCCCACCGGCGGGCCGGCCGCTGCGGCCGGCGCCTGGTGCTGCGCGGTGTCCCGCCGCAGATGCAGCGCCTGCTGGTGGCCACCCGGCTGCACCGCATCCTGGCGATCGAGGGGGGCATCGGGGTGGACACACTGCCCCGGGTGTGAGGCCGGTAACCGTGGGAACCGGAAGGGTCTGGAAGACCCGGGCCGACCTCGGCGAACCATGCGGCGCACGCACAATCCTCACGAGACTGTGACGTCTCGGACGGCGCGGTACCCCGGACTGTCGTAGATACTGAGCGAAGGTTTAGGGTCTGGCTGCCCGCTGCCTTGCAACCCTCGAGCGGGCCCGGACCAGAAGCGACAGCGCGGTGTGCAGTAAGGCCGGGAGGGGCTTCAGGCACACGACGCTTTTGGGGGGCTAGGACCTATGGACCCGAACAACCGGGGACCCGAGGAGTACGGCCACGACGACGGAGGCACCTCCCGGTCGAGCACATTCGAGACCGGGCCGGGCAACGCACCGCGCCAGCGCCCTCCCAGGGACGCCCTCGTATCCGACTTCGGGCAGCACGCGCCGCCCGCACTCGCCCGCACCGTGCAGCTCGTCTCCGGCGACTTCCTGCTCACCGTCAACCCGGTCGACGGCAGCGAGATGGAGCGCTGCCCGCCCACCGAACGGCCCGCCCGCCCCGGAAAGCTGACGGAGGCCGAGCGCGCCGAGGTGGAGCGCGCCGCCAAGCCGCCCGTCCCCCCGGGGCCCGCCCGCCCGGCGCTGCCGCTGCTCTCCCGCCAGGACGAGCGCGAGCAACTGGTCCGGCTGCTCGCCCGCGGCCGCTCCGTGCGCCTCACCGGCCCGGCCGGATCCGGCCGCACCCGGCTGCTCGACGTCGTCGCCGAGGACTGCGCCGATCTCGCCCCCGACGGCGTGATCCGCCTCAGCGGCCACCGGCGCACTGCCGAGGAACTGCTGTACGACCTCTTCTACGCCGTCTACAGCGCCTCGCTGTACCGACCGGAACGGGAGGAGCTGCTCGACCTCGCCCGCGAGATAGGCGCGGTCGTCGTGCTCGACGACATCGAGTTCGGCGGCGCGGCCCTCGACGAGCTGCTGGACGCCACTCCCGAGTGCGCCTTCCTGATCGGCGCCACCCCGGACGTGCCCGTACCGTCCGCCGACGCGGGCGTCGAGGAGGTCGTCCTCGAGGGACTCGACCGCGCGGCCGGCCTCGACCTGCTGGAGCACGCCGTCGGCCGCCGCCTCACCGAGGAGGAGGCCAACTGGGCCGGGGACCTGTGGTTCGAGTCCGAGGGCCTGCCGCTGCGCTTCGTCCAGGCCGGTGCCCTGCTGCGGCAGCGCGACCGGCTGCGGGCCGGCACCAGCGCCGTCGACGAGTTCGGCGTCTTCGAGGACGCGCGGCCCGAGGACCTGGCGTACGACACCGGCGACGGCGACGAGATCCCGTTGCCCTCGCTCGGTGAGGCCGCCGCGCCCGCCCCGCTGCTCGCCTCCCGGCTCAGCGCCTCCGCCCGCGCCACCCTGCGGTTCGCCGTCGCGCTCGGCGGCGAGGTGCCCCACCAGGCGCATCTGCCCGCGCTGGTCGGCGACACCCACGCCGACGCCGCGCTGGGTGAGCTGGTGGGCTGCGGCCTGGCCACCCCGGTCGGCTCCCGCTACCGCCTCGCCGCCGGTGTGCCGGCCCAGCTGGAGGCCGTCGGATACGGCGACGAGACCGAGGCGCAGGCCCTCACCGCCGCCCGGCACTACGCCTGGTGGGCCGGGCACCCCTCGGTCACCCCGGAGCGGGTGTGCGCCGAGGCCGACGCGGTGCTCGCCGCGCTCGGTGTGCTGGCGCCGCTGACCATGGCCCAGCTCCCCGCCCCGGCCGACCCGGAGGGAGCGTCCACGGCCGCCGAGGACGCGCAGAGCCCGGCCGTGGAGCTGGCCCGCACCGCGGCGCCGGCGTTCGCCGCGGGCCTGCACTGGAGCGCCTGGGAACGCGCGCTGCGGGCGGGCGCGGAGGCCGCGCGGCTCGCCGGGGACGTTGCGGAACAGGCGTACTTCCACCACGAGCTCGGCATCCACGCGCTGTGCGCGGGACGACTGGACCGGGCCCGTGCCGAACTCGAGGCGGCCATCGGGCTGCGCGGCGCCCTCGCCGACAAGCGCGGCACGGTCGCCGGCCGCCGGGCGCTGGCCCTGGTCGCGGACCGTTCCGGCACGCCGCTGGCCCTCGCGCCCACCGCGGGGGAGGAGGTGCCCGACGCCCGCCACGAGGAGTCGGCCCCGCCGCCCCGTGGGGTTCCGGCCGCCTTCCCCGAGCTCCAGCCGCCGGCCGACACCGCGCTGATCGTCCACCGCACCGCGCCGTCGCCCACCCCCGTGCCCGCGGGCAGGGCGGGCGGCGGCGGTCTGAAGGGCATGGCCCGGCGCAACCTCGTGGCGGCCGGCGCGGGCGCGCTGCTCGTGGCCGTGCTGGGCACGGTGGTGACCCTCGGCGCCACGTCGGAGAACGACGCCACCAACCCGTCCGACCGGGTCGGTGTCAACCCGTCCGCGAGCCAGGGCATCGACGACGGCAGCCTGGGCGCCGACCCGGCGGCCGAAGAGGGCGGCGACACCGGCGAGGCCACGAGCCGGCCCACCGACCCCGGCCCGGACGGCACCCTCGGCACCTCCGACGACCCGACGCCCACGGCCTCCACGTCGGGCGGGCCGTCGGACGACCCGAGCGACAGCCCGGACCAGGGCAAACCGTCGAAGTCGCCGTCCGGGACGACCTCGAAGCCGCCCACGTCCAAGCCGTCCCAGTCCACCAAGCCGCCGACCAGTCCCTCGACCCCGTCGACACCGACCGACCAGCCGACGGAGACCGAGACGACACCGCCGACGACGCCCAGCTCCGAGCCCCCGCCCCCGGAGACCAGCGACACGGCCAGCGGCCCGGCGTCCTCCGCGCCGGCGGAGGCGAGCACGACGGCGAGCGCCCCGGAGAGCGGCGGCACGGGCACCCCGGACGGCGCCGGGACGCTCATCTGACGCCCCCGGAGCGGACGAACGGGCCGGGCCCCCCGAGGGGAGCCCGGCCCGTGGCCCGTACGGCGGTCAGAACAGGCGGAGTTTGTCGTCCTCGATGCCGCGCAGGGCGTCGTAGTCGAGGACCTGGCAGCCGATGCCGCGGTCGGTGGCCAGGACCCGGGCCTGGGGCTTGATCTCCTGGGCGGCGAAAATGCCGCGGACCGGGGCCAGATGGGGGTCGCGGTTCAGCAGTTCGAGGTAGCGGGTGAGCTGCTCCACGCCGTCGATCTCCCCCCGCCGCTTGATCTCCACCGCGACGGTCCGCCCGTCGGCGTCCCGGCACAGGATGTCCACCGGCCCGATGGCCGTCGGGTACTCGCGGCGGATGAGGGTGTACCCCTCGCCCAGGGTCTCGATGCGGTCGGCGAGCAGCTCCTGCAAGTGGGCCTCGACACCGTCCTTGATCAAGCCAGGATCGACACCGAGTTCGTGCGAGGAGTCGTGCAGGACCTCCTCCATCGTGATGATGAGCTTCTCGCCCGCCTTGTTGACGACGGTCCAGACGCCCTCCTCGTCGCCCGTGCCCTCCTTCAGCGTGCAGGGCGGCGACATCCAGTTGAGGGGCTTGTAGGCCCGGTCGTCGGCATGAATGGACACGCTGCCGTCCGCCTTCACCAGGATCAGACGGGGTGCCGAGGGCAGGTGCGCGGTGAGCCGCCCGGCGTAGTCCACGGAGCAGCGGGCAATGACGAGACGCATGGTCGGCAACGCTACTCGACAGCCCCGGCCCGGCGCGATTCGCCCTCACAGCAGACCCCGGTGACCCGTGCGGCGCGTCCCGAATCTCCTGGAAAACGCGTGTTCCGCGATGGCCGATTACCGGCCCACAGGAAGTTCCCCATACCGGCATTCTCCTGGTGCGGTCACGGTCCGTTGCTTACCGTAGTGAACGGGAGGTCGCGAGGTGTGTACGCAGCGTGTCCGATGTCGCGGACTCCCCTATCTGTCAGGCAACCCCTGCTCGTTGGGGGTGCGAGAGGAGAACCCATGTCGCTCGACGTCTCACCGGCCCTACTCGAACAGGCCGAGCGAGGCGAGGTCGACGAAGCTGACTTCGTCGACTGCGTCCGGACCTCCCTGCCCTACGCGTGGGAGATGATCAGCTCCCTGGTGGCCCAGCTGAAGGTGGACGGCGGAGCCTTCGCCGACAACCAGACGCCCCCGCCGGACGAGCAGGCACGCGGTCAGCTGCTGCGTGCGCTCGCGAGTGACGCGATACGCGGCGCGCTGCAACGGCACTTCGGTGTACGGCTGGCCTTCCAGAACTGCCACCGGGTGGCCGTGTTCCCGCTTGAGTCCTCGGTCGACGAGACGCTGGCCCGCTTCACCTCGGTCCGCAGTCAGCTGCTGAACCAGTCGCCGGAACTGCGCGACTGCTGACGCGCCCCATTCGTACGCTTGCCGCTCCGCACGCAGGAGGTGCAGTGGGTACCGGGGCGGCAAGCCTCCGTGGAACCCCCCGCTCGCTCAGGTGAGTTGGGGGAGTACCTCGGTCCCGAGCCGCCGTACGTTCTCCTCGGTCGCCGCCAGGTCGCCGGATCCCTCGACGAGCAGGGCGAAGCGGGAGATGCCGGTCCGCTCCCCGGTCGCCGCGAGGCGGTCGGCGCACAGCCGCGGCGTGCCCACCGGGTGCAGGCCGCAGAGCAGTTCGGTGTACGCCAGCGGATCGCGCATCTGCCGCAGCCGCCCGTCCACCGTGATGTGCGCCTCGAGGCCCTGCCGCAGCCAGCCCGGCATCGCCTTCAGCAGGGTCTCGACCGCGTCCGTGCGCCGGTCGGCGATCTGGCAGATCCCGGCCGAGACGTGCGCCGCCTGGTGGACCTCCTCCGGGGACCGCCCGCACGCCCGGGCGTGCCGCCGCCACAGGCCGACCATCTCGGCCTTCTCCTCGTCCCCGACGTGCATGCCGAGCAGCATCGGCAGCCCGCGCTCGGCCGCCAGCCGCACGCTCGCCGGAGACGTGCAGGCGACCACGACCTCCGGGCCCCCGGCGTCCGTGAGCGCCTCCGACGGGCGCGGCACGACCGGGACCTCACGGAACCGGAAGCGCTCGCCGTCGGCCGCGACGGTGGGTTCGCGCAGCCAGCGCAGCAGCAGATCGAGCGATTCCGGGAACCTCTGCTCGTACGCCTCCAGGCCGGCCCCGAACACCTCCAGATCGACCCACGGCCCGCCGCGTCCCACCCCCAGGGAGAACCGTCCGCCGCTGGTGACGTGCAGCAGGGCGGCCTGCTCGCCGAGGGCCACGGGGTGGGCGGTGGGCAGCACGCTGACCGCCGTGCCGACCCGCAGCCGGCGGGTGCGGCCGAGCAGCAGCGCGGCCAGGGTCACCGCCGACGGACAGGTGCCGTACGGCACGAAGTGGTGCTCGGCCAGCCAGACCGAGTCCAGCCCGGCCTCCTCGGCCACCTCGGCCGAGCGGACCGCACGGTGCAGCGCCTCCCCCTCGCCCTGACCCGGGAACCGGGCGGCCAGTACAAAACTTCCCACGCGCATTGCTTACCTGCTTCCTTGGCTCCGACACGGAGCTCCCCCACAGGGCATAACCGTCTGACACGTGCCGAGGACACGGCCGGGCGGGGGACTTTGCGGATTGTCTGCAGAATGCGCCGGTGGGTGGGGGCACCGGGTCCGCCGGAAGGTGACGTGTGACGTATGGCGGCGTACGTGTACCCCCTGGGGACCCGCGTAGGCTGGGATGCGGTCCGCGCATCCCGTAGAAGCCCCGTGAGGTGTTCTGTGTCCCCGCGTCGCAACCGACCCAAGGGAGCCGGTACGTCCGGCCGGAGCGCCGAGGACGACCGACCCGGCCGCTACGGCGGCTGGCAGTCCACCGAGCACTGGCGGGGCGAGGAGTGGAGCGTGCGGCACGTCGCGGGTGCCAGCGCACAGGGCAAGGCGTACCGCTGCCCCGGGTGCGACCAGTTGATCCCGGACGGGGTGCCGCACGTGGTCACCTGGCCCGAGCACGCGGGCGTCGACGACCGCCGGCACTGGCACAAGGCGTGCTGGAACGCGCGGGACCGCCGCACCACGCGGGTGCGGCGGTCCCGTGACGCGCCCAGATCCTGACCGGCCGGGAAGTTGCGTCGGCCCGGGCCGGGTTCAGACGTCGCGCTTCTCCAGCAGTGCGAAGGCACCGCCGAGGACCACGGCCGTGACCCCGAGCATGATCCACAGCGGGTCCCAGCCCGAGGGGCCGGTCTGGCTCAGGGAGTTGGAGTAGAAGACGCTGAGCTGGTTGGGGATGGAGTACTCGAACAGCGCCTGCTGCACGTCCTCCAGCGACTGCGAGAACATGAACAGCGCGATCACCAGCGGAGCGAGCACGGCACCGATCATGATGGTGATGGCGCCGGCCGAGTGCCGGACCACCGAGCCGACGGCCAGCGACAGCGTGCCGAGCAGCGCGATGTACAGCGCGATGCCGACGGTACCCCGCAGCCACTCGCCCCCGGTCGGGTCCTTCGCGCCGTTGTCCGCCAGCAGAGCCACGTGCAGGAAGGCCATCAAGGTGGCGGACACCAGCGTCACCACGAAGGCGACCAGGAAGAACACCACGGCCTTCGCCGCGAGCACCCGGCCCCGGGAGGGGCAGGCGACCATCGTGGTGCGGATCATGCCGGTGCCGTACTCCGAGGCCGTGGTCAGCACGCCCAGCGTGATGATGCACATGCTGCCCAGCAGCAGCCCGAAGAAGCCGATGGACAGCGGGCTCTCGTTGTTCAGGTCCGTGCCCGAGCTCGCGACCACCAGACCGGTGAGCAGGCCGATGCCGACGACGAGCAGCACGAACACGCCCAGCGTCCACATCGTGGAGCGCACCGAGCGGATCTTGGTCCACTCGGAGGCGATCGCGTGCCCGAGGTGCGTGCGCACCACCGGGATCGGCGAGGTGTAGCCGGGATACGCGGCTCCGGGGGCCGCCTGCCATGCGGGTGCGGCGGTCTGCGGCATCGGGGGCTGGGGCGTGCTCATCGGGCGTCCTCGGGCTTGGTCAGGTCGGAGCTGGTGGGGACGGACGGCGGCGCGGCGGGCGGGGCGGCCGGGGCCTGGCCCTGGGGCGCCTGCGGGGCGAACTGGGCGTACGGGTTGGGCGCCTGGGCCAGGTGGCCCGCGCCCGGTGCCGGCGCGGCGTACGGACCGGCCGGCGGCTGCCCGGCGCTCTGCGGTGCGGCGAACGGCTGACCGCCCTGCGCCGGCGGCGGCGGGGCGTACCAGCCGGGCTGGCCCTGACCCGGGACCGGTACCGGCGGCTGCGCGCCCGGCGGCAGCGGCTGCTGGAGCCCCTGCTTCTGGTCGACGGTGGAGCGGTAGTCGACGACGCCCTGCGTCATGCGCATGTACGCCTCCTCCAGCGAGGCCTGGTGGGGCGAGAGCTCCCACAGCCGTACGTCGCTGTCGTGGGCGATGTCGCTGATGCGCGGCAGCGGCAGTCCCGTCACCCGCAGCGCGCCGTCCTGCTCGGGCAGCACGTGGCCGCCCGCCTCGGTGATGGCGGCGGACAGTTTCTCGCGCGCCTGCGGCTCGGTGTCCGGGGTGCGCACGCGAGCGAAATCGGCCGAGTTGGCGGAGATGAAGTCCGTCACGCTCATGTCGGCGAGCAGCTGGCCGCGGCCGATGACGATGAGGTGGTCCGCGGTCAGCGCCATCTCGCTCATCAGGTGCGAGGAGACGAAGACCGTGCGGCCCTCCGCCGCGAGGGACTTCATCAGGTTGCGCACCCAGAGGATGCCCTCGGGGTCGAGGCCGTTGACCGGTTCGTCGAACAGCAGCACCTGGGGGTCGCCGAGCAGCGCGGCGGCGATGCCGAGGCGCTGTCCCATGCCGAGCGAGAAGCCCTTGGACCGCTTCCCCGCCACCTCGTGCAGGCCGACCACGCCCAGCACCTCGTCCACCCGCCGGGCCGGGATGCCCGACAGCTGGGCCAGGCTCAGCAGGTGGTTGCGGGCCGCCCGTCCGCCGTGCACCGCCTTGGCGTCCAGCAGGGCGCCGACCTGTCGGGGAGCGTTGGGGAGCTTGCGGTACGGATAGCCGCCGATCGTCACCTGCCCCGAGGTGGGGTTGTCCAGGCCCAGGATCATGCGCATCGTCGTCGACTTGCCGGATCCGTTCGGGCCCAGGAAGCCGGTGACGGCGCCGGGCCGTACCTGGAAGGAAAGGTTGTACACAGCGGTCTTGTCGCCGTAGCGCTTGGTCAGGCCGACTGCCTCGATCATGCTCCGCACCCATCAAAGGTTCAGGACAGCGGGGCACACGCCCCCGTAAGGGTTAGGAGGATATCCAGGCGCCGACGGTTCCGTTCAAGCGTGGGCAAAAACCGGTCCCGCCCGGTCCCGTGCTACGCGTCGCGCCTCTTGAGTACCAGGAAACCGCCCACGAGCGCCGCGAGCGCCCACAGCACCATGATCCCCAGGCCGGCGGCGATCCCGGGGCGCCGGCCCCTGCCGAGCGAGAACCCCTTGGCCTTCTTCCTCGCCACGGCCGTCAGCCCCACCGTGTCCAGCACCTCGTGCACCCGCTGCCGCGGGATGCCGTTGCTCTGGGCGAGCCACAGCAGGTGGTTGAAGGCGCTGCGCCCGCCGTGCACCGCCTTGGCGTCCAGCAGGGCGCCGATGCACGTGATCGGGTCCTTGAGCCGGTGGTAGTGGCTGCCGTCGATGCGGCGCCCCCGGCGGTGGGGCGGTCCAGGCCCGGCATCATCCGGATGGTGGTCGACTTGCCCGCGCCATTGGGGCCGAGGAAGCTCGTGACGATGCCCGGTCCGACGGCGGGTGTACGTCAGATGGTTGACGGCCACCTTCTCGCCGTACCGCTTGGTCAGCCCCTCGAGCTCGATCATGCGGCCACGCCCAAAAGGGACAAAGCCCTCTGCCACCCCAGTGGCAGAGGGCTTCGCGTGTTTTCAGCCGTTGTACTCCCGGACGTTACCGGGACTGCTGGGCCGGCACCCCGCGGGAGATCGGCTCGTCCTCGGTGGC
Organism: Streptomyces sp. NPDC005931; assembly: GCF_042871235.1. Taxonomy (NCBI): domain Bacteria; kingdom Bacillati; phylum Actinomycetota; class Actinomycetes; order Kitasatosporales; family Streptomycetaceae; genus Streptomyces; species Streptomyces sp. NPDC005931. The sequence goes on along the minus strand of NZ_JBIAIG010000002.1, from coordinate 49,296 downwards.
GGGCGCACCGGTCGCGGCCACCGCAGCACCCGTGAGCGTGGCGAGCATCTCGCGGACGTTCGTCAGCTGGGCGTTGATGGAGTCGCGGCGGTTGGTCAGGGCCGCGAGCTCGCGCTCGGATTCCGAACGGATCCGGTCCGCCTTGGCGTTGGCGTCGGCCACGATGTCCTCGGCCTGGCGCTGCGCGGTCTCCACCGTCTGGCGGGCGCGGCGCTCGGCGTCGGTGCGCAGCTTCTCGGCCTCCAGGCGCAGCTGCTCCGCGCGGTGCTCGATCTCCGCCAGACGCTTCTCCGCCTTGGCCTGACGGGACGCCAGGTCGCGCTCGGACTGCTCGCGGCGCTTGGCCAGGTTCGTCTCGAAGTCGGCGGCGGCCTGCGCCGCCTTGGCGCGGGTCTCCTCGAAGAGGGCGTCCGCCTCCTCACGCTTGGACTGCGCGTCCTTCTGCGCCTCGGTACGCAGCTGAGCGGCGTCGCTCTTGGCCTTCTCGACGATCCGGACGCCCTCGTCCTCGGCCTTGGCCTTGCGCTCGGCGGCGTACGACTCGGCGTCGTTGCGCACCTGCTGGGCGGCCGACTCGGCGAGTTCGCGGTGCTGCTCCGCCGCGCGCCGGGCCTCCTCGCGAAGGTCCTTCGCCTCTTCCTCGGCGAGCCGCAGGATCTTCTCCACGCGTGCGCCGAGACCCGCGTACGACGGCTCGGCGTCGGTGACCTGCGCCTGGGCGTTCTGCGTCTCGAGGTGGAGTTCCTCGATGCGCTTCTCCAGAGCGGTGATGCGGGCGAGAGCACTGTCACGGTCGGAGACGAGCTTGGAGATACGTTCGTCCACCTGAGCGCGGTCGTACCCACGCCGCACAAGCTCGAAGCCGTAGGGGGAAGTGTCGCTCATGGGATTCCTGTCGAATGAGACCGGTGAGGTGATAGGTGGAATCCTAGGGGCCGAAGCGGTGTGTCATCGAGCGGATGCACGTTTGATACGGAGAATGACACCCCTTTTGAGTGGCTAACCGTCGGAGCCCTTGCCAAAGCCTTGGTCAAAGCCCCTGGCAGACAGGGGATTCCGCCCGGTTTGCCAGGACCTGTCTGTGGATCACGCCGCGGAAGCGCGGTATCGAGGCGCCGTCGTCTCCCTGCGTCCCGATGCCAACGAGGGCCCTAGCTGTCGGAGATCTTGCCGCCCGAACGGGTCGCGCCGGCCGCGGCCCCCGCCTTGACCCCGTTGTCCTTGCCGCCCGGCGGAGCCTCGAACGACTCCAGCGCCTCCAGGACGTCCTGCACCCGGGAGATCTCCGCGTTGATGTCCTCGCGGCGGCGCACCAGGATCTCCAGCTCGCGCTTGCCCTCCTCGACCGTGCGCCGCGCCTCGCGGATCGCCTCCGCCTTCAGCTCCTCCGCCTCCCGGACGAGCGTGGCCTTCTTCTGCTCGGCCTCCTTCAGCAGGCCCTCCGCCTTCTTCACGGCGGCGATGCGCACCTTGCCCGCCTCCGAGTTGGCCTCCGAGACGATCTCCTTGGCCTTCGCCTCGGCCTTGGCGAGCTGCTCCTCGGCGGCCTTGATCAGCGCGTCGCAGCGGTCGCCCGTCGACTTCATCGTCTCCGCCGCCTCACGGCGGGCCCGCTCGTGCAGGTCCTCGATCTCGGAGGTGACGCGGTCGCGCAGCTCCTCGGCGCGCTCCCTGATCTGCGTGGCGTCCCGGCGGGCGCCGACCAGCAGCTCGTCCGCGTCCGTCCGGGCCTTCTCCACGAGCGCGTTGCCCTCGACGGTGGCCTCGGACACGATCCGCTCGGCCTCGCTGCGGGCCGCGCCGACCATGGTGTCCGCCTGGGACTCCGCGTCCGCGGTCGTCCTGAGCGCCTGCTTCCGCGCCTCGGCCAGCAGCTTGTCCGCCTCGGCCGTGGTCTCGGCGATGAGCTTGTCGACCTGCTCGGCCGCCTCGGAGCGCCGCTTGTTGGCGTCCTTGCGGGCCTCGTCCAGGGTGCGCTCGGCCTCCTCGCGCGCCGAGCTCATCAGCCGGTCGGCCGCCGCCTCCGCGTCGCCCTTCAGCCGCTCGGCCTCGACGCGGATCCGCTTCGCGTGCTGCTGCGCCGAGCCGACCGCCTCGGCGGCCTCGGCCCGCAGCCGCTCCGCGTCGCCGGTGGCGTCCGCGATCAGCTTCTCCGCCTTGGCGACCGACTCCGACCGCACCCGCTCTGCCTCGGCGACCGTCTCCACGCGCAGCCGGTCGGTCTCCGTGATCGTCTCGGCGGTGAGCCGCTCCGCCTCGCTGCGCGCCTCGGTGATGAGGGTGTCCGCCTGCGTCGCCGCGTCCGAACGGATCCGGTTGGCGTCCTCGCGGGCGTCCGCCCGGGTGCGGGCGGCGTTCTGCTCCGCCTCGGCGATGGCGTCCGCCGCCTCGGTGCGCACCCGCTGGGCGTGCTCGGCGACGTCCGCGCGGATCCGCTCCGCCTCGTTGATCGCCTCGGACATCGTGCGCTCGGCGAGGGCCTTGGCGGCTTCCGACTCCTCCTGCGCCTCGCGCCGCAGCCGGCCCGCGTCCTCGCTCGCCCGCTCGCGCTCCGCGTAGGCGTCGGCGCGGACCCGGTCCGCCTCCTCCTCGGACTCACGGCGCGTGCGCTCCGCCGCGTGCTCGGCCGCGCTGCGCAGCCCGGCGATCTCCTCCTGGGCCTGCTCCTGGAGGCCCGCCACGGAGTCCCGCACCTGCTGGGCATGCTGCTCGGCCGCCGACACCATCTCGGTGGCGCGCCGGTCGGCCTCCTCGACCAGGCGCACGGCCTCGGCCTGAGCCTCCTCCACGCGCTTGCGCGCCGAGGCCAGCAGCTCCTCGCTCTGCTCGCGGGCCCGCCGGCGCTCCTGGTCGGCCTCCTGCCGGGCTGCGCCCAGCAGTTCCTCGGCCTCGCGGCGGCGGCGTGCCGCCTCCTCCTGCGCGGCGGCCAGCGTCTCCGACGCCTCCGCCCCCAGCCGCTCGGCGGCGGCCTGCGCCTCGGCCCGCATCCGGTCGGCGCTGTCCTGCGCCTCCGACTTCAGCCGCTCGGCCTCGGCCGCGGCCTCCGACCGCAGCCGGACCGCGACGGTCTCGCCCTCCGCGCGGGACGCGGACGCGTCGGCGGCGGCCTCGGTGCGCAGCCGGTCCGCCTCCGCCTCCGCCTGCTGCTGGAGCGTGCGGATCCGCTCGGCGGCCTCGGTGCGCAGCCGCTCGGTCTCCTCGGCCGCCTCCCGGCGGATCCTTGCCGCCTCCTCGCGGGCGTCGCTCAGCGCCTGCTCGGCGGCGGCGAGCCGCTCCTCGGCCTCGCCCTGGACCCGCGCCAGCTCCTCGGCGGCCTCCGCGCGCCGGGCCGCGACGGCCCGCTCGGCCTCCTCGCGCAGCTCGCGCGCCGCCCGCGCGGCGTCCTCCTTCAGCGCCTCGGCCTGCTCGGCGGCCTCCGCGCGGTACTGCTCGGCATCCTTGCGGGTGCGCTCCAGCGTCTCCTCGGCCTGCCGCCGTAGCGTGGTGGCGCGCTCGATGGCCTCGGTGCGGACCTTCTCGCTGTCCGTCTGCGCGGTGGAGCGCAGCTCGTCCGCGTCGGCCTTGGCCTTGGCGAGCAGCTCCTCGGCGGACCGCGCCGCCTCCTCGATCTGCGCCACGGCCTCCCTGCGGGCCTCCGCGCGGATCCGCTCGCCCTCGGCGACCGCGTCGGCGCGCAGTTGCTCGGCCTCGCCGCGCAGCCGCCGGGCCTCCTCCTGGAGCTCGACCGTCTTGGCGCGGTACTCCTTGGTGTCGTCCTTTGCCGCGCCCTTGAGCTGCTCGGCGATGTCGTGCGCCTCGGCGCGCAGCCGGTCCGCCTCGGCCTCGGCCTCCCGGCGGATCCGCTCGGCCTCCTCGGCGGCGGCCCGGGTGGTCTTCTTGGCGTCCTCGGACGCCTTGTTCAGCACGTCCTCGGCGGTCCTGGCGGCCTTGGACAGCTGGGTCGCCGTCTCCTCGGCGGTGATCGTGCGGGCCTTCTCGGCCGCCTCGGTGACGATCTTCTCGGCCTCGGCGCGGGCGTCGGCGACCAACTGCTCGGCCTCGGACCTGGTCTGCTCGGCCTCCTTGGTGGCCTCCTCGACCAGCCGGGCGACCTGCTCCTTGGCGGTGCGCGTGCGCGTCTCGTTGGCGGACTCGGCGGACGCGAGCGCCTTGGCGGCGGCCTCCTTCGCCTCGGCGAGCACCTTCTCCGCCTCGGTGCGGGCCTCGCGCAGCGCCGTATCGGCTTCCGACATGCGCTGCTCTGCGGCCCGGCTGAGCTCCTGTGCCTGGCGGCGCGCCGTCTCCGACTCGCTGGCGGTCGACGTCCGCAGCTGCTCGGCGTGGTCGGTGGCCTCCTGGGCCTGCGTGGAGGCGGCGTTCAGCAGCCGCTCGGCGTCCGCGCGGGCGCGGCGCAGGATCTGCTCGGCCTCCGTGCGGGCGGACTCCGCCTCGCTCCGCAGCCGCTGGCGGGCCTCGGCGGTCAGCCGCTCGGCCTCCGCGCGGGCGGCGGCCATGGCCTGCTCGGCCTCCGCGCGGGACTCCTCGAGCAGCCGGCGGGCCTGCTGCTCGGTGCGGGCCCGCAGCTGCTCCGCCCAGGCCACGTTCTCGTTGACGTGCGACTCGACGGTCTGGCGGCGCTCGGCGAGCTCCTGGTCGAGCTGCTGGCGCCGGGTCACCGCCTCCTGGTGCAGCTCGGCCTGGAGCCGGGCCGCCTGCTCGGCGTGCTCCTGGAGGATCCGCTGGGTCTGGGCGCGTGCCTGGCTCAGCTCGCGCTCGGCGTCCGCGCGGAGCTGGTCGGCCTGCACCTGCGCGTTGCGCAGCAACTGCTCGGCCTGGTAGCCGATGTCGCCGCCGTCGTAGGCGGGCCGGGACATGATGGTGCGCCGCGCCTCGTGCAGCTTGGCGCGCAGCACCTCGACCTGGTAGCCGAGGTCCTCGGCGTGCTGGATCGCCTTTTCCCGCTCGGTCTTCAGCCGCTTCATCTCGGCTTCGAACCGAGAGAGGTGGTCGACGTCAGCCGCCGGCTCTCGCTCCTGGCTCTCGTAGCCCCGCACTGCGCGGTCCCATCCGTCCCCTGGTCGCAAGTCTGGCCGAGCTCCGTCCATCCGCCGAACGGGGCCCCCGGGGGAATGGTGTCAGATCAACGGCGGAGCATGGGCTGCTGCCCCGGCGCTCGCCCCCCGAAACCCTGGACCCCGGAAAAGCGGTCGCCCTGGATCGAGCGGCGACCGCACCCAACCCTACCGGCCCATATGTACGTGGGTCAGTGCTCAGGCGACTCAACAGGCGCCGAAGTGACCAGTTCTGTCAGTACGCCGTGGCAGTCCTTGGGGTGCAGGAAGGTGATCCGTGACCCCATGGAGCCGCGCCGGGGCTCCTCGTACAGAACGCGTACGCCCTTGTCCTTGATGTCGGCCGCGTCGGCGTCGACGTCCGCCGTACCGAAGGCGATGTGGTGCACGCCCTCGCCGTTCTTCGCCAGCCACTTGGCGACGGTGGAGTCCTCGCGGGTGGGCTCCAGGAGCTGGAGGTAGGAGGCGCCGCCGTCCGAGGTGTCGTTGATCTTGAGCATGGCCTCGCGCACGCCCTGCTCCTCGTTCACCTCCGAGTGGAACACCTCGAAGCCGTAGGTGGCCCGGTAGAACTCGACGGTGCGGTCGAGATCGAAGCAGGCGATTCCGATGTGGTCGATTCGCGTCAGCATGGATTCAGTGCAGCGCTCCGGGCGTGGTTACGCAACGTGCGCGCGATCACACCGAAAGGCCGGTGACGCGGTCCACCGCGCGTCAGTACATTCGAAGTAAACCCTCGTTCACTCCTCGGCTGTGCAGGCCGGATAGGAGATCGCAGCCCATGTCCTCTGCATCTTCCGCAACGAACGGCACGACGTCCGTCATCGTCGCGGGCGCCCGCACCCCGATGGGTCGGTTGCTCGGTTCGCTGAAGTCCTTCTCCGGAGCCGACCTCGGCGGCTTCGCGATCAAGGCCGCCCTCGACCGTGCGGGGATCGGTGGCGACCAGGTCCAGTACGTGATCATGGGGCAGGTGCTCCAGGCCGGGGCGGGGCAGATCCCGGCGCGCCAGGCCGCGGTCAAGGCCGGCATCCCGATGAACGTCCCGGCACTCACGATCAACAAGGTGTGCCTGTCCGGCCTCGACGCGATCGCCCTGGCCGACCAGCTGATCCGGGCCGGCGAGTTCGACGTGGTCGTCGCCGGCGGCCAGGAGTCCATGACCAACGCCCCGCACCTGCTGCCGAAGTCCCGCGAGGGCTTCAAGTACGGTGCGGTGCAGATGATCGACGCCATGGCGTACGACGGCCTGACGGACTCCTTCGAGAACGTCGCGATGGGCGAGTCCACCGAGAAGCACAACACCCGCCTGGGCATCGGCCGCGCCGAGCAGGACGAGATCGCCGCGCTGTCCCACCAGCGGGCCGCCGCCGCGCAGAAGAACGGCATCTTCGAGGCCGAGATCACCCCGGTGGAGATCCCGCAGCGCAAGGGCGACCCGGTGCTGTTCAGCAAGGACGAGGGCATCCGCGCGGACACCACCGCGGAGTCCCTCGGCAAGCTGCGCCCCGCCTTCTCCAAGGACGGCACCATCACGGCCGGCTCCTCCTCGCAGATCTCCGACGGCGCGGCGGCCGTGGTCGTGATGAGCAAGGCCAAGGCGCAGGAACTGGGCCTGGACTGGATCGCGGAGATCGGCGCCCACGGCAACGTGGCCGGTCCCGACAACTCCCTGCAGTCGCAGCCGTCCAACGCGATCCTGCACGCCCTCAAGAAGGAGGGCCTGGAGGTCTCCGACCTGGACCTCATCGAGATCAACGAGGCGTTCGCCGCGGTCGCCGTGCAGTCAATGAAGGACCTCGGCGTTTCCACGGAAATGGTGAACGTCAACGGCGGCGCGATCGCCCTGGGTCACCCGATCGGGATGTCCGGTGCGCGTCTCGTGCTGCACCTGGCGCTGGAGCTCAAGCGGCGCGGTGGCGGGGTCGGCGCCGCGGCGCTGTGCGGTGGCGGCGGCCAGGGTGACGCGCTGATCGTGCGGGTACCCAAGGCCTGAGCCTGGTTTTGTCTGCTGGTCTTCTCTCTCGTGAACGGAGCTGTGATGCAGGACGTCTCCACTCTGGTGGCCCAGGCCAGGGAGGGCAGGCCGCGTGCCGTGGCCCGGCTGATCTCCCTGGTGGAGGGGGCGTCCCCGCAGCTGAGGGAGGTCATGGCGGCTCTCGCGCCGCTGACCGGCAACGCGTATGTGGTCGGCCTGACCGGTTCGCCGGGCGTCGGCAAGTCGACGTCCACCTCGGCGCTGGTGACCGCGTACCGCAAACAGGGCAAGCGGGTCGGCGTCCTGGCCGTCGACCCGTCCTCGCCCTTCTCCGGCGGCGCTCTGCTCGGTGACCGCGTCCGGATGTCGGAGCACGCCTCCGACCCCGGTGTCTACATCCGCTCCATGGCGACGCGCGGGCACCTGGGCGGCCTCGCGTGGGCCGCGCCGCAGGCCATCCGGGTGCTGGACGCGGCGGGCTGCGACGTCGTCCTGGTCGAGACGGTCGGTGTCGGCCAGTCGGAGGTGGAGATCGCCTCCCAGGCCGACACCTCGGTCGTGCTGCTGGCCCCCGGGATGGGCGACGGCATCCAGGCCGCCAAGGCCGGAATCCTGGAGATCGGCGACGTCTACGTCGTCAACAAGGCCGACCGCGACGGCGCGGACGCCACCGCCCGCGAGCTGAACCACATGCTGGGCCTCGGCGAGTCCCGGGCCCCCGGAGACTGGCGCCCGCCGATCGTCAAGACGGTCGCCGCGCGTGCCGAGGGTGTCGACGAGGTCGTGGAGGCGCTGGAGAAGCACCGTGCGTGGATGGAGGAGCGCGGAGTGCTGGCGCAGCGCCGGCTGTCCCGCGCCGCCCGCGAGGTGGAGACGATCGCCGTCACGGCCCTGCGTGAACGCATCGGCGATCTGCACGGCGACCGCCGCCTCGGCGCTCTCGCGGAGCGCATCATCGCGGGCGAACTGGACCCGTACCGCGCGGCGGACGAACTGGTCACGGGGCTGACGCAGGGCTGAGGTACCCCGCCTCCGGCGGGGTCCTCCCGCGCCCCGGCCCGGCCGGGCGTGCGGGCGTACGTTCCCTGCCGCACCGCCGAGCGTCGGCCGGTGCGTCCGCCGGGACCCGCCGGTCCCCGGTGGGGCCCACCCGTGCGTGGTGGCGCCACCACGCACGGGACCCACGCCACCATGCACGGACCCATCGGCGGCTCGCCGATGCCTGCGGGGTGCCCGCGCAGGTCGCCCGTTCGCGCTCGACGTGCCGGCACCTGCTGCTGGATGCGCTGCTCAGAGGGCGTGTCGTGGCGTGCAGGGGGGTACCGCCCGTCGGGTCTGCGTGTCCGCGACGGTGTCCGTCCCGCCAGCTCCGCGTCCCGCTGGGCACGGCCGGCACAGCCGGGTGTACGTGGCCGCCGAGTGCGACTGTTCGCCGGGTGCCGGCCAGGGGCGCCTGCTCGTCCGCGATTCGCTCGGCAGGTGTGTCTGCTCGCAGGCGTGCCGACGCCCGCCGGGCCTTCTCGTCCGGAGATGTGCCGCCTCGTCGGGCCAGTCGCCTGCCGGGGGCGGGCCGCTCGGGGACGGAACAGCGGCCGGGCACCGGTCCCCGGCCCGGTCAGTCGTCGTCGGAGGCGCCGCTCCGGTCGGGTGTCACCGCGCCCGTGGCCGGATCGATCCGCCAGGCGCGCTCGGCACCGCCGGGGGAGGTCGTCTCGGCCTCCCAGCCCTCGGTGCCGTCGTCGTCCAGTTCCACCGACGTCACCGTGCCCCGGGCGGCAGCCGCCTTCGCGGCCTGCACGGCGGTCACGGACGTCCCCTTCAGCGCGGCCCGTGCACCGGCGGTGTCGTCGCCGTCCGCGTCGTCCTCCTCCTGCGTACCGAGGACCTTGCCGCTGCCCGGGGCGACGCGCACGCCGGTCCAGCTGCCGCCGCGGCCGAGGACCTCGACCTCCCACACCGCGTCGTCCCGCTCGACGGCGACGGCGGTGCCCGGCGTGTGCTTCAGCGCGGCGGCGACGGCGGCCGCCGCGGTCACGTCGGCGGAGCTCACGCGGGCGTCGTCACGGTCCGCGTCGTCGTCCCCGCCGCGGGCCCGGTCGTCGCCGGTGTGGTCCCGGTCGTCGCCGGTGTCCGCCCGCCCGTCGTCGTCCCCGGCCCGTACGTCCGTCTGCCGCGTCGTCGGCGCCTCGTCCCCCGAGAACGCCAGAGCCGTCGCCGTGCCTCCGCCGATCAGCGCCGCGGCCGTCACGGCGGCGATCACGATGTTGCGCTTCATCCGCATTCCTCCCGAGTCATGTCACTTCGCGTTCTGTGACGTCCTCAATCTCGCCGACCGACGCTGAGGGGAAGCTGAAGCCGCCTGAAGGGATCTTCAGGGTTCCTTTGCCACCCTGGGCACATGCGCCTGTTGCTTGTGGAGGACGAGAAACGGCTGGCCCTGTCGCTCGCCAGGGGCCTGACGGCCGAGGGCTACGCGGTGGACGTGGTCCACGACGGCCGCGAGGGCCTGCACCGGGCCACGCTGGGCACGTACGACCTGGTGATCCTCGACATCATGCTGCCCGGCCTGAACGGCTACCGGGTCTGCGCCGCCCTTCGCGCGGCCGGCCACGAGGTGCCGATCCTCGTGCTCACCGCCAAGGACGGCGAGTACGACGAGGCCGAGGGACTGGACACCGGCGCCGACGACTACCTCACCAAGCCGTTCTCCTACGTCGTCCTCGTCGCCCGGATCAAGGCACTGCTGCGCCGCCGACCGGGCACCGGGGCCTCGCCGGTCCATGTGCACGGCGACCTCAGGCTGGACACCGCCGCCCGCCGGGTCTTCCTCGGCGACGAGGAGGTGGCGCTCACCGCCAAGGAGTTCTCCGTGCTGGAGCAACTGGTGCTGCGGGCCGGGGAGGTGGTGTCCAAGGCGGAGATCCTGGAGCACGTCTGGGACTTCGCCTACGAGGGCGACCCGAACATCGTCGAGGTCTACGTCAGCGCACTGCGCCGCAAGCTGCGCGCCGGTCTGATCCACACCGTGCGCGGAGCCGGGTACCGGCTGGAGACGGCGCCGTGAGCAGGCTGTTCGGTTCGGTCCGGGCCCGGGCGACGCTCGGTGCCACCCTCGTCGTCGCGGTGGCGCTCGTCGCCGCGGGCACGGCCGTACTGCTGTCGCTGCGGTCCAATCTGATCGGCGAGGCGGGCACCCGCGCGGAGCGCTCGGCGCGGGCGGTCGCCTCCGAACTGGCCGCCCGGACGCCGTACGGCAGGCTGTCCGGACTCGACGGCGACGACGGGCCCGTACAGGTCGTCGACGGGAACGGAGTCCTGGTCGCCGCCAGTGAGGACCTGGAGCGGATCACCGGCACGGCCACCACCGAGGTGAACCCCCGCAGGCCGCAGCCACAGCCCATGGGACAGGAGGACGACGACGCGGCCGACTCCGACGACGCGGCCGGCCGGGACGGCGACCCGGACGGCGATCCGGACGGCGATCCGGACGACGGCGGTGACTCCGGCGCGTCCCTCGAGCCCGGCGAGATCGCCCGGCGGACCACCTTCGGCACTGGTTCCGCCACGATCGACGGCGACACCGAGGACTACCGTTTCGCCGCCGTGGAGGTCGAGACGCCCGACCGGGGCCGGCTCACCGTGCACGCCGGTGCCCCGCTCGCCGCCGAGCACGGCGCAGTGCGGACCGCGCTGACGGTGATGCTCGTCGGCCTCCCGCTGCTGCTGGGGGTCGTCGCCGGGGTGACCTGGCTGGTCACCGGGCGGGCCCTGCGTCCGGTCGAGGGCATCCGCCGGGAGATGGCGGCGATCACCGCATCCGAGGACCTCGGCCGCCGGGTGCCGCAGCCGGACACCCACGACGAGATCGCCCGCCTCGCCCGCACCACCAACGAGACGCTCGCCGCCCTGGAGACATCCGTGGAGCGCCAGCGGCGGTTCGTCGCGGACGCCTCGCACGAGTTGCGCAGCCCGATCGCCTCGCTGCGGACCCAGCTGGAGGTGGCCGCCGCCCACCCGGAACTGCTCGACCTGGACGGCGCCGTCGAGGACACGGTGCGACTCCAGCGGCTGGCCGCCGACCTGCTGCTGCTCGCCCGGCTGGACGCGGGGGAGCGGCCCGTCGGCACCCGGGTCGACCTGGCCGCGCTGGCCCGGGAGGAGGCGGCGGGGCGGGCCGGCGTCACGGTGGACGCGGAGCCGGTGGAGGTGGCCGGATCGCGGGGGCAGCTGGGACGGGTCCTCGCCAATCTGCTCGACAACGCCCAGCGCCACGCCCGCGGGGCGGTCACCGTGACGGTGCGCGGGGAACGTGACCGGGCGGTCGTCGGGGTCGCCGACGACGGGGAAGGAATTCCGGAGGCGGACCGGGAGCGGATCTTCGAGCGGTTCGTGCGGCTGGACGCCGCCCGCAGTCGCGACGACGGCGGCGCGGGGCTCGGCCTGGCCATCGCCCGGGACGTCGCCCTACGGCACGGCGGCACGCTCACCGCCGGTGCGGCGCCGACCGGCGGAGCCCTGTTCGAGCTCCGCCTGCCGCTCGCCTGACGGGGAAACGGCCCTGGTCAGAGGCGTCCCCGCTGGCCCCGCAGATGCTCCGCGATGGGCTTGAGGGCCTTGTCGAGTTCGGTCAGGGCTTCGGGGGAGAGCAGGTCGATGAAGTGCCGGCGCACGGACGCCACGTGATGGGGCGCGACCTTCTGCATGGTCTCCATGCCGTGCTCGGTGAGGACTGCGTAGAGCCCGCGGCGGTCGGACTCGCAGTTCTCCCGGCGGACCAGGTTCCCGTTCTCCATCCGCGTGATCTGGTGCGAGAGGCGGCTCTTGGACTGGAGGGTGGCGGAGGCGAGGTCGCTCATCCGCATCCGCAGGTCCTCCGACTCGGAGAGGTTCACCAGGATCTCGTAGTCGTTCATTGTCAGGCCGAACGGCTGCAGGTCCTTCTCGAGCTGGTACGTCAACAGCCTGTTGACCTCCAGGTGGGTGCGCCAGGCGCACTGCTCCGCATCGGTCAGCCAGCGCGTGGCCGTCTCGGTCTCCATGAATGAAGTCTACCTAAGAAGTTGAAAGGCGAACTAGTGAGGGTGGTCATGTGACTGCGTGCACGCGTTCGATGTCACACTCCGCAGACTACCGCTCACAGCCCGAAGCGACGCTGGAGGTCGCCCAGCTGTCCGGGAAGGCGCGGTGCCCCCGAGCCCTGCCCGTGCCCGCCGGACACCCCGCCACCGGGCACACCCGGCTCGTGCGGAGCGACCCCCGTGGCCTGCTCCGGCATCAGGGTCTCCGACGACTGGAGCAGCACCGTTCCTGCGCCCACGAACTCGAACTGGTGCTCCTCGCCGGAGACCCCGCCGAGGCCCGTCATCGCACGTAGACCGCCCATGACGCCGGTCATGTACCCATGGTCGTAGTGGTGGCACGGAGAGGGGCAGTCGGCCCACCCCACCAGTGCCTGCGGGTCCACCCGGACAGGAGGTTCCATGAACACCACCGGACCGTTTGACGCGGCCACGAACTTTCCGGTTCCGATGAGCGTGAGAAAACCCGGCACGATCGACTGCTTGAGGGAGAGACTTGGCTGAAAAGCGAGGAGGTTGCCCGAGCGAATGGTCAGATTGCCGTCCTCCAGGTCGTAGGAATTGACGTCGAAGGCCCGGTCGGCGAGCAGCATCTTGCCCGAGCCCTCCGCCACGACCCAGTCGCTCGCGTGCAGAGGCGAATGGAACGACGTGCGCACCAGCCGGTCGAGCCGGCCGTGCCCGATGCCGTTGAACTCGATCGTGCCGTAGTAGGCGATCATCTTCCCCTTCTGGAGGAACCACTGGCTCCCCTTGAGCTCCACGCAGAAGGTGTAGTGATCGACGTTGTCGTCGGACGGCAGCGTCACCGGGTCGTGGACGGTGGGGCCGGCGCCCGGGGTTCCGTAGGTGCTCACAGCTTCTCCTCCGACGCCTGGACGTACACCGCACCGCTGCCGCTGAGCTCCAGCTGGAACGCCTCGCCGGAGCCGCGGCCCACCATGTCCCGCCAGCCCAGGGCGGTGGACAGCTTGTTGCGCACGTCGCCGTGGTGGGCGACGTACGCCTGCGGGTCCACGTGCACCGGGCGCTGCGGGGTGATCGGGATCTCGATGACGCCGCCGTGCGCCATGACCGCGACGGACCCGTGGCCCTTGAGCGTGGTGGTGATCAGCCCCTGGCCCGAGACCTGGCCCCGGACCATGCCCATCACCCCGCCCTGGGAGCCGAGGAACACGGTGCCCTGCTGGAGGGTGTCCTCGAAGGCCAGCAGGCGGTCCGCCTCGACGTAGAGGGTGTCCCCGGCCAGGTTGATCACCTGGACGTGGTGGCCGCCGTGCCCGAACAGGACGGTGCCGCTGCCCTCCACGGTCATCAGGGGCGTGTCCTCGTCGGCCACGCGCCGCCCGATCATCGACACCAGCCCGCCCTGGCCGCCCGCCCTGTTGGGGGTGAAGGTGACCTCTCCCTTGTACGCGAGCATCGCGCCGCGCTGGCTGAACAGCCGCCGGCCCGGCACGACGGTCGCCTCGACCATCTTCGCGTTGATCTCACGGAACGGCATGTCACACATCCCCCGCGATCGTGTTGCGCTCGCTGGGCTGCACGTAGACCAGCCCGTCGCCCTCGAACCGGAGCTGGAAGGCCTCGCCGCCGCCCTCGCCCATGAGGGTGCGGAAGGTCACCCCGGACTGGAAGGACTGCCGGAGGTTCCCCTGGTGGGCCACGTAGGCACCGGGGTCGACGGTCAGCGGGTACTGTGCGCTGACCCGGAGCACCACCGCGGGCCCGTCCGACATGATCGCCGCCTGCCCGTGTCCCTCGACGGTGGTGGTGAACAGGCCGTTTCCCTGGGAGGCGCCGCGCAGGCCGGTGAAGGTTGTCCCGGTGCGCAGGCCGCCGTCGGTGGCCAGCAGATTGCTCGACTCCACGTGGAGTGTGTCGCCCTGGAGCCCGACCAGGCTGATCTCGGCGGCCCGGTCCGCGAACCAGCAGGTTCCGAGTCCCTTCACCTCCATCACCGTCATCTGCTCACCCGTCAGCCGCCGGGTCACCATGCCGCGCAGACCCTCACCGCCGCCGCTGAGCTTCTTGAAGGCCATGTCGCCGTCGTACGCGACCATCGAGCCGTTCTTCGCCCTCACGGCATCCCCGGTCATGTCGACGGCGAGCACCTTGCTGCTCTGAAGTCGGAACATCGCCACGAGGGCGACGGTAGCCGCCCTCCCGCCCCGCCGACAGATCCTCCGGGACGAGACGGACCCTGAGTCCCCTCCGGGGGGAAGGCCCACCGGGCGCAGGACGGACCCCCTCCGGTGATCGCCCCCGGCGTTTGCCAGAATGGGGGCGCCTTGTGCGCGCGTTCACAAACGCACCGCGCGCCCGTCGTCCGACCCGTCGACGCCGACGTCTCTCCCATCGAAGGTGACCCGTGGACATCAAGACCGCCGCCGCCCTCCGCCGTCTCCGCCTGGTCTCGGGCCCCGAGGCGATCTCCTTCCTGATCCTGCTCGTCTGCTCGGTCCTGAAGCGGACCACGGACTTCAACGCCGTCCCGGTGGTGGGCGCGATCCACGGCTTCCTGTTCGTCCTTTACGTGGTCTTCTGGGCCGACGCCTGGAACCGCGCCAAGTGGCCGACCGGCACCGCCGCCTTCTACTTCCTGATGTCGGTCCTGCCCACCGGCGGCTTCTTCGCCGACCGCCGCCTCAAGCGCGAGGCCGAGGACGCGGTGATCGCCTCCCGCGCCCGCAAGGAAGGGATCGTGAACGCGTGATCGTCGCCTTCTCCGTGACGCCGCTCGGCGTCGGCGAGGACGTGGGGGAGTACGTCGCCGACGCCGTGCGCGTGGTCCGCGAGTCCGGGCTGCCCCATCGCACCGACGCCATGTTCACCTCGATCGAGGGCGAGTGGGCCGAGGTGATGGACGTCGTCAGGCGTGCCGTCGCCGCGGTGGAGGCGCGGGCCCCGCGGGTCTCGCTGGTCCTCAAGGCGGACATCCGCCCAGGGGTCCGGGACGGCCTCACGTCCAAGGTGGAGACCGTCGAGCGCCACCTCGCCGAGACGGCCGACTGACCGCCGTACGGGGGCGGCCGGGAAGGGTGCATGGATCCCGCCGGCCGCCCTCCGCCTCAGTTCCGGCCCGCGCGCCGCAGGTGGTGACGGACCGCGCGCTGGGCGACGGGACCGAGGTCCTCCAGTGCGGCGACCAGGCGGCCCAGCTGCTCCAGCGCGTCGAGGGCGGCGTTCGCCCCCGCCGGATCCACGCCCTCGTACAGCTCCAGCCCCACGAAGGACGCCGCGACGGCCCGCGCGAGGCCCGCGGTGTCGGTGAACTCGCCGAACGGCGTGGCCGGCAGCACCCGGCCGAGGACCTGCTCGATCTCGGTGATCCACAGGTCGAGGCCCGCCGCGGTGGCCGGTCCCAGGGCGTCGTGGGTCTGGGCGCCGGCCAGCAGCTGGCCGAGCAGCGTCACATGGCCCGAGGCGCGCTCCTCCTCGTGCATCTCGCGGCCGAAGGCGAGCAGCTCGGACAGCGAGCCGACGGCCGTCAGACGGGCGCGGTGGCGGGCGACCCGCTGTTCCGCCCCGTACCGGCAGGCCGCCGACAGCAGTTCGTCCACGGACCCGAAGTGGTAGAAGACGAGTGCCTGGTTGACGCCGGCCGCCGCCGCGACGCTCCGCGCCGAGACCTTGGCGATGCCCTGCTCGGCGAGCGTGCGCAGGGCGCCCTCGAGGAGCTTGGTCCTCGTTTCCCGTGCGGGGCTCACGCGCGGCACTCCTCCCGGACGGGGCGCAGGCCGGGGCGCACGCCACAGGTTCGCACGTCGGTGTAGACGGCGGTGAAGGAGCCCTCGTAGCCGAAGAGCGGGCCGAAGCGCCGGTTGGTGACGCGGACGCGTACGCGGAAGCGGCCCGCGGTGTCGTCGTAGGACTCCCGGACCTCGGCCGTGGCACCGATCAGTTCGGGGACGCGCACGTCGACCGGCCCCTCCCGGAACCGGTGCTCGCCCGAGCGGATCAGCAGGGACCCGTCCGGCTCCGCGCGGAAGTACAGGTCGGTGGCAAGGTGCTGGTGGGTGCCGAGGTAGTCGAGGACGCGGTCGCCGCGCGGGCCGAGGACCATCTGGGCGTCGAAGCGGCGGGGGCCGCCGGGCAGCCGGAAGGTCCGCACGAAGCTCACCGTCTCGCGTCCGAAGCCGTCGGTGTACGGGACGTTCTCGATGGTGAAGGGGACCTGGCGGCCCTGGCGCGGGACGAGGATGTTGCGGGTGGCGCCGAGCGCCAGGAACGGCTTGACGAAGGCGCCGCCGTGCCAGATGCGGTCCATCACCCCGTGACCGGTGCACGCCTCGCCGCTCGCCAGACCGACGGAGAAGCGGCGCCGCAGCTCGGGGTGGAGGCGGTCGAAGCCGGCGCCCATCGCGGTGCGGAAGATCGACGTCATCGCGGCTGCTCCAGGGTGTGCAGCAGCCGGGGGGAGCGGGCCGGGGCCGGCGCGCCGCGCAGGCAGCGACGGGCGGCCGGGGTGCCCGGCAGCGGCGGGGCGAACAGGGCCGCGGAGAGCGTCAGGACGAGCAGTAGCGGGCACAGGTAGGCCACTGCCGGGTTCGTCAGGGCGGGCTCCAGGGTGAGCGCGGCGCCCGCGGCGGCGATCAGCAGGGCGCGGACCGCCAGCTCGGCCAGCCAGCTGCGGCGGGCCCGCTCGGGGGTGATCCCGTGCTCCAGCCACAGCCGCAGACGGTCGAAGGACCAGGCAGTCGCCCAGCCCATCAGGGGCCGCAGCACCAGCCGGTCGGCCAGCGCGCCGAAGGCGCCCCAGCGGGGCCGGTAGTCGTAGCCGGTGAGGAAGCGCACGGCGTCGCCGTCGGGGACGTAGCGCCAGTAGCCGCTGCCCTCGGCGAGGAGGGAGAGCGGGTGCGGGGAGGAGAAGCGCAGGGCGGAGGTGCGGGTGCCGTCGGGGCGCTCCTTCTCACCGGCGCACACGCCCGTGCCGGCGACGGTCAGGAACGGCAGCACGCGCGTGGCGTAGCGGAAGCGCTGCGGCTCGCCCTGGGCGCGCGGGAGGTGGCGGATCTCGGTGAAGCGCAGGTCCCAGCGCTGGTGCGCGCCCGGGTCCTGGGTACGGGCCCAGAGTTCGTCGAGGTCCGCGCGTACCCGTGTCTCTATGTACAGCCCCATGTGATTCCCCCGGGTCGGCTGCCTGTTTGAGCACTCGCTCAAAACGATGTGGGTGTGAGCGTACGCGAAGTTGAGCGGTCGCTCAAACGGTGAGGATGCGCCAGGGGCCGGACCGAAGGGCGAGACGGGGCTGACCAGCATGTGACCGCCCGGTAAGGTCGACTTCGTGCCGAAGCCGCTCAGTCTCTCGTTCGATCCCATCGCCCGTGCCGACGAGCTCTGGAAGCAGCGCTGGGGGAGCGTGCCGTCCATGGCCGCGATCACCTCGATCATGCGTGCGCACCAGATTCTGCTGGCGGAGGTCGACGCGGTGGTCAAGCCCTACGGGCTCACCTTCGCGCGGTACGAGGCGCTGGTCCTGCTCACCTTCTCCAAGTCGGGTGAGCTGCCGATGTCCAAGATCGGCGAGCGGTTGATGGTGCACCCGACGTCCGTGACGAACACCGTGGACCGCCTGGTGCGGTCCGGCCTGGTGGACAAGCGCCCGAACCCCAACGACGGCCGCGGCACGCTCGCGAGCATCACCGACAAGGGTCGCGAGGTGGTGGAGGCGGCCACCCGCGACCTGATGGCGATGGACTTCGGGCTCGGTGTCTACGACGCCGAGGAGTGCGCGGAGGTCTTCGCGATGCTCCGTCCGCTGCGGCTGGCGGCGGGGGACTTCGAGGAGGAGTGACCCGGGGCACCCTCCCCCGGTCCGGGATCCACCGGAACGGCCGGTTACGCTCGACCCCATGAAGAAGAGCGTGCTGACCCGCTACCGGGTCATGGCCTACGTCACCGGTGTCCTGCTCGTCGCGCTGACCCTCGGCATGATCGGCAAGTACGCGCTCGAGATGGATGCCGCGGCCGACTTCACCCAGGTGGTCAGCATCGCCCACGGCTGGCTGTACGTGGTGTACCTGATCTTCGCCTTCGACCTGGGTTCCAAGGCGAAGTGGCCGGTCAAGAGGCAGCTGTGGGTGCTGCTCGCGGGCACCATTCCGACGGCCGCGTTCTTCGTCGAGCGCCGGGTCAGCCGCGAGCTCGAGGCGGCGGTCCGGGACGACTCGCCCGCGGTCGCCAAGGCCTAGACGTACCGTCCCGCCGCCGTACGGAGCAGCGTGCGGCGGTCGGCCATCGACATTTACTAGGACGTCCAAGTAAATTCGAGGGTATGGACGCTGACGCCATCGAGGAGGGCCGCCGACGCTGGCAGGCCCGGTACGACGCCGCCCGCAAGCGGGACGCAGACTTCACCACGCTCTCCGGGGATCCCGTGGAGCCCGTGTACGGGCCCCGGCCGGGGGACGCCTACGAGGGGTTCGAGCGGATCGGCTGGCCCGGTGAGTACCCCTTCACCCGCGGTCTGTATCCGACCGGCTACCGGGGGCGGACGTGGACCATCCGGCAGTTCGCCGGGTTCGGGAACGCCGAGCAGACCAACGAGCGCTACAAGATGATCCTCGGCAACGGCGGCGGCGGCCTGTCCGTCGCCTTCGACATGCCGACGCTCATGGGCCGCGACTCCGACGACCCGCGCTCCCTGGGCGAGGTCGGCCACTGCGGGGTCGCGATCGACTCGGCGGCCGACATGGAGGTGCTGTTCAAGGACATCCCCCTCGGGGACGTCACCACCTCCATGACCATCAGCGGGCCCGCCGTGCCCGTCTTCTGCATGTACCTCGTCGCCGCCGAGCGCCAGGGCGTGGACCCGGCCGTCCTCAACGGCACGCTCCAGACGGACATCTTCAAGGAGTACATCGCGCAGAAGGAGTGGCTCTTCCAGCCCGAGCCCCACCTGCGCCTGATCGGCGACCTGATGGAGCACTGCGCGGCCGGCATCCCCGCCTACAAGCCGCTGTCGGTCTCCGGCTACCACATCCGCGAGGCCGGGGCGACGGCCGCCCAGGAGCTCGCGTACACCCTCGCGGACGGCTTCGGGTACGTGGAGCTCGGGCTCAGCCGAGGGCTGGACGTGGACGTGTTCGCCCCCGGCCTCTCGTTCTTCTTCGACGCGCACGTCGACTTCTTCGAGGAGATCGCCAAGTTCCGCGCCGCACGCCGGATCTGGGCCCGCTGGATGCGGGACGTCTACGGCGCGCGGTCCGACAAGGCGCAGTGGCTGCGGTTCCACACGCAGACCGCCGGTGTCTCGCTGACCGCCCAGCAGCCGTACAACAACGTGGTCCGCACCGCCGTCGAGGCGCTGGCCGCGGTGCTCGGCGGGACCAACTCGCTGCACACCAACGCCCTCGACGAGACCCTCGCGCTGCCCAGCGAGCAGGCCGCCGAGATCGCCCTGCGCACCCAGCAGGTGCTCATGGAGGAGACCGGCGTCGCCAACGTCGCCGACCCGCTGGGCGGCTCCTGGTACGTAGAGCAGCTCACCGACCGCATCGAGGCCGACGCCGAGAAGATCTTCGAGCAGATCAAGGAGCGGGGCCTGCGGGCCCACCCGGACGGACAGCACCCGATCGGCCCGATCACCTCCGGCATCCTGCGCGGCATCGAGGACGGCTGGTTCACCGGCGAGATCGCCGAGTCGGCGTTCCGGTACCAGCAGGCGCTGGAGAAGGGCGACAAGAAGGTCGTCGGCGTCAACGTCCACACCGGTTCCGTCACCGGTGACCTGGAGATCCTGCGGGTCAGCCACGAGGTGGAGCGCGAGCAGGTCCGGCTGCTGCGCGAGCGCAAGGCCGCCCGCGACGACGCGGCGGTGCGGTCCGCCCTCGACGCCATGGTCGCCGCCGCCCGGTCCGGCGCCAACATGATCGAGCCGATGCTCCGGGCCGTGCGCGCGGAGGCCACCCTCGGCGAGATCTGCGGTGCCCTGCGCGACGAGTGGGGCGTCTACACCGAGCCCGCCGGGTTCTGAGCCCCCGGGGTCACGCCCGGGGACACCGCCCCGGCCGGCACGGCGCCGGCCGGGCCGGGCCGGGGTCCGTACGGCCGCCCGGCCTCACCGCGACACCAGCAGCACACCGGTGTACGACAGCCCCGCCACGACCAGCCACGCGCACAGGCCGAGCGCGGCGACCCGGCCGCCCGTCCGGGCCAGGCGGGGCAGGTCGACCGCACTGCCGAGCCCGAACAGGGCCGCGGCGAGCAGCAGTTCCTGGACGACGTGTGCCGTGGCCAGCACCGGCGCGGCCACCAGGCCGGTGCTGCGCACGGCGACGGCGGCCAGGAAGCCGACGACGAACAGCGGCACGACCGGCACCCGCGCCGCCGTGCCCGACCTCGCCGGCCGACCGCCTGCGCCCCGGCCGGCGGTCGCCGCCGGGGACCGGCGACGCACGCCCAGCGCGACCGCCGCGACGATCGGCGCGAGCAGCGCCACCCGCATCAGCTTCACCAGGACCGCCTCGCCGAGCGCCGCGTCACCGGCGGTCCGGGCGGTGGCGACCACCTGGCCGACGTCGTGCACGCTCGCACCCGCCCACCGGCCGAACTCGGCGTCGCTCAGCCCGAGCGCACCCTGGAGCAGCGGGAGTACGGCGATGGCGAGCCTGCCGCAGAGGGTGACCAGCGCGACCGAGGCGGCCACGTCCCGCTCGTCGCTGTTGCGCGCCTCGCCCACGGCACCGATGGCCGACGCGCCACACACGGCGTACCCGGCGGCGATCAGCAGCGGCTGGTCGCCGGGCAGGCCCAGACGCCTGCCGAGCCACCACGTGCCGAGCAGCGTCAGCGTCACCACGGCGAGCACCACGCCCACGGTCGCCCAGCCCAGGGCACGGACGTCGTCGAACGCCAGCCGCAGCCCGAGCAGGACGACTCCGGCCCGCATCAGCCGCTTGCCCGCGTACGACAGCCCCGGCCGCGCGGTGGTCCGTACGGCGCCCCGCAGCCGGGGCAGGTGCGCGGCCACGATCCCCAGTACGACGGCGGCGGTGAGCATCGGCACGCCCGGCAGCACCCGGTGGACGCACCAGGCGACCGCCACCCCGAGACCGGCGAGCGCGAGCCCGGGGCGGCGGGCGGGTGCCGCGCCGCCGCGGACGACCGAGGCGGCCCGCTCCTTCAGCAGGGCCGTCAACGGCCGGTCGGCATCCGGTAGACCCGGCGGACGCTGGTGCCGAGGCGGGACAGGTCGGCGCCGTAGACGTGCAGCGATATCGCGGTGCCGGGACCGTCGTTCCAGACCCGGTGGATGTCCCCGGGCGGCGCGAAGCCGCAGACCTCGCCCCGGCCGTTGACCGCGTCCTCGGTGGCGACGAGCCGGGGGGCGCCGTCCGGGGACGCGGCCGGGAGGAGCCGGTAGCGCCGCTCGTGCTCCCGCCCCTGGTGCACCCCGGTGGTGCACCAGGAGATGTGGTCGTGCACGGACGTGCCCTGACCGGGTAACCAGACGAGCGCGACGAGGGAGAAGCTGCCGTCGTCCTCCGCGTGCAGCAGGTGCTGCCGATAACGTGCCGGGTCGCTCGCGCACTGCTCCGGGGTGAGCAGGTCGGGGGCGCCCAGGTGCGGGGCCAGGCACTCCGCGACGAGGTGGGCCGTCGGGTCGGGCGGCAGCCCGCGTCCGGCCACCCGCCCGATGTCCGCGATCAGGGCGGCGAGGCGATCGGTGGTCCGCGGGGACGTGGAGGCGCTCGGGGCGCTGGGAGCGGAAGTCATGCCGTCAGCGTCGGACCGGCCCAGGCACGGGGTCCAACGCCGGTTTCTTCGCCTCTCCCAAGGGGGGCTTATCGATGTGCCCGGCGCTCAGCAGCCGTCCTTCGCGGCGGCGACCGCCTTCAGCCGGTCGAGAACCTGGGCCGTCGCCGGGATGCGCAGGTGCTCGGGCAGGACGTAGGCCGAGATCTTGCGCCGGGTTGTGGGCTGGAGCGGGCGGCCGGCGACCTTCGCGTGGCGCATGAAGTTCAGGACGAGGGAGGGGAGCATGGCCACGCCGAGTCCCTCGGCGACCAGGCTCTGCACGGCCAGGTTGTCGTCGGTCATGAACGCGATGTCCGGGACGAACCCCTGCTCGGCGCACTCGTGCAGGAGATTCGCCCGGCAGCGCGGGCAGCCCGCGATCCAGCGCTCCTGCGCCAGGTCGGTGAGCCGGACCACGCGCCGCCGGGCCAGCGGGTGCCCGGCGGGAAGCAGCACCGTCAGCTGGTCCTCGAGGAGCGGAAGCTCCACCAGCTCCTCGGGTACCTGCTCGCGCAGACCGGGATAGGTGAAGGCCAGCGAGATGTCGCACTCGCCCCGGGAGAGACGCCGCAGGGACTCGGGCGGCTCGTTCTCCAGCAGCTCGACGCGGACGGCGGGGTGGTCGGCCGCCAGGGTGGCCAGCGTCTCGGGGACGAGGGTGGAATTGGCGCTGGGGAAGGCGCAGAGCCGGACGCGGCCGGCGCGCAGCCGGGTCAGGGCGTTCATCTGCTCCCGCGCCACGGCCATGGCCTCGAGGATGGCCGACGTGTGCCTGGCCAGCGTTTCACCGGCCTCGGTGAGGCGCAGGCCACGGCCGACACGGACGAACAGGGCGCTGCCCGTGTCCCGTTCGAGGGCCTTCATCTGCTGGGTGATCGCCGGCTGGGTGTAGCCGAGGCTGCGTGCGGCGGCCGAGTACGAACCGGTCCGGACCACTTCGTGGAAGGTCTTGATGTGCCGGGAATCGAACACGGGGCATCATAAGCAGTTTTTCAGGGGTCCACGTGTGGACTTCGTCTACGAAGCCGGACCGGCGGCGGGGTCGGCGGCGGAACCGGCCGGGGCGAGGCCCGAGAGCAGGATCCGGGTGAAGGCGTGCACCCACTCCGCGTCCGCCGGTTCCGCGCTGACCAGGGTGCGGTGCACCACCGCACCCGCCACCATGTCGAAGATCAGGTCCACGGTGCGGGCCGTCTCCGCGGGGTCCGACTCGGGCGGCAGCTCGCCCCGCTCCTGGGCCCGCGCCCGGCCCGTGAGCACCAGGCGTTTCTGCCGCTCGACGATCGAGGCCCGGATGCGCTCGCGCAGCGCCTCGTCGCGGGTGGCCTCCGCGACCACCGCCATCAGCCCGCTCCTGGCCTCCGGGCGGGCCAGGATCGCGGCGAACTGGAGCACCACGCCCTCGATGTCGTCGGCCAGGGAGCCGCGGTCGGGCAGGCACAACTCGTCGAAAAGCTCCGCGACCGCGTCCACCACCAGTTCGTTCTTGCCCGCCCAGCGCCGGTAGAGGGTCGTCTTCGCCACCCCGGCGCGCGTCGCCACGTCTCCCAAGGTCAGCTTGGACCAGCCCAGTTCGACCAGAGCCTCGCGGGTCGCGGCCAGGATCGCGGCGTCCGCGGCGGCACTGCGCGGGCGTCCGGTGCGACTGGCTGGGGTGCGGCGCTGCATGGCACGACGATAACCGGCCGTTCCCGCGAGCTCGTGAGGGAGATCACCGGGGCGGTGTCGCCGAGGACCTCCGCTTGGTATTACGCTACGACTCGTAGCGAAAGCACGCGGGACCGGCGTGCCCGAGCGACAGCCACCGGCGCGGGTGGGGACCCGGCGCCAGCAGCACACGAACGCCTGGCTTTCCCGGCGTTTTTCACACGCACGCGCAGTACGGGGGAGGATAGACGCATGCAGCCACGGAACATGTCCATGAGCGGAGTCGTCGACCTCGCCGCGGTGAAGGCGGCCCAGGAGGCCAAGGCGAAGGCGGAGCAGGCCCGCGCCGAAGCGGCACGGCGGGGCGGTACCGGCGCCGTCTCCCCGGCCGATCTCGTCATCGACGTCGACGAGGCCGGCTTCGAGCGCGACGTCCTGCAGCGGTCCACCGAGGTCCCGGTCGTCATCGACTTCTGGGCCGAGTGGTGCGAGCCCTGCAAGCAGCTCAGCCCCGTTCTCGAGCGCCTCGCCGTCGAGTACGACGGGCGCTTCCTCCTCGCCAAGATCGACGTCGACGCCAATCAGATGCTGATGCAGCAGTTCGGCGTCCAGGGAATCCCGGCGGTGTTCGCGGTGGTGGCCGGCCAGGCCCTGCCGCTCTTCCAGGGGGCGGCCGGAGAAGCGCAGATCCGCCAGACCCTGGACCAGCTGGTGCAGGTCGCCGAGCAGCGCTTCGGCCTGACCGGCCTCACCGTCGACCCCGAGGCCGAACCGGGCGGCGCGCCGGCGGCCCAGGCCGCGCAGGCCGGACAGGCCGGACCGTACGACGCGCTCCTGGAGGCCGCCGTGCGGGCGCTGGACGCGGGGGACTTCGGCGGCGCCGTCCAGGCGTACAAGAACGTGCTCGCCGACGACCCGGGCAACACGGAGGCCGCATTGGGTCTCGCCCAGGCCGAGTTGCTCCAGCGCGTGCAGGGCATGGACCCGCAGCGGGTGCGCAAGGAGGCCGCCGAGAAGCCGCAGGACTCCGCGGCGCAGATCGCCGCCGCCGACCTGGACCTGGTGGGCGGTCACGTCGAGGACGCCTTCGGTCGGCTCATCGAGACGGTCGGGCGCACGGCGGGTGACGACCGTGAGGCCGCGCGGGTGCGGCTGCTGGAGCTGTTCGAGGTCGTCGGCGCCGACGACCCGCGCGTGATCGCCGCGCGCAGGGCGCTGGCCCGCGCCCTCTTCTGAGCTCGAAGGGCGCCTGGTTCGGGCGGTTTTGCCGGTTCCTCCGGCGCCTGGTGCCCGAGTGGTGAATTGGCCACCAGAGGTTGATGCGGCCGCGCTTTACCAAATCTTGGTAATCGCGGCCGCTGTTACTGCCAGTAAATCGAGGGTGTTGATCTGTCGGGTTCTGTCCAGCGATCAACAGTTTTGTACGCCCCCTTCGTGACACCCAGCGTCGCCGACCGAGACCACCGGGTCGTTCTTCGGTTATCCGGCCGTTACTAGCGAGTAACGAACCCCCTTGTGCGGGCGGCGAGAATGCACCACGATC
The DNA here is from genome assembly GCF_042871235.1 of Streptomyces sp. NPDC005931. NCBI lineage: Bacteria > Bacillati > Actinomycetota > Actinomycetes > Kitasatosporales > Streptomycetaceae > Streptomyces > Streptomyces sp. NPDC005931. Next base: position 24,258 of record NZ_JBIAIG010000002.1, on the reverse strand, counting down.
GGCCACGCTCGGTCCGTTGCCCGTACCCCGACAGCCTGTCGGGTCGCGGGATCTCCTGGGTCCCCACCGAGCAGAGCCGGCGGCAGTGGCGCCGGCTCTTGGACAGGGGGGTCTTCGCTTGTCCGGCGAAGCCTGTCCAGCAGGGTTGTGCGTGATGCGTGTCAGGCGCGACCAGTGGTTGTCGCTCGGGGGTGATCGCCGGTGATTCGGGCGCTGTGTGCGCCGCCGAGCGCGGGCGCTCCCCTTCCCGAGGACGTAGCACTTCTCCCATCCCTGTCCGGCTTCGGCCGCCGACTGGCGGCCGGTCAGGTCAGGCGATGTACGTCCGAGAAGGAGGAAATATGGAGTCCCAGGTGCGTGGCGGGACCAGATGGAAGCGGTTCGCTGTGGTCATGGTGCCCAGCGTCGCCGCTACGGCCGCGATAGGTGTCGCCCTCGCGCAGGGCGCTCTCGCCGCGTCGTTCAGCGTCTCCGGCCAGTCGTTCAAGGTCACGACGAAGGAGCTCGTCGGCGAGGGCTTCTCGCAGTACGGCGCCCTCGACGAGGGCTACACGCTCAGCGGCAAGAAGACGGTTCACCCCGTCGCCGTCTCGGCGTTCAAGTCCGCGACCATCAAGAGCCTGTGCCAGTCGGTCGTCACCCCCGACATCCCGGTGCTCGGCAACGTCAGCCTGATCCTGCGCGCCGGTGACGGCGCCCAGCCGGTCGAGGCCGAGAACCTGTACATCGACGTCGCCGACCTGAACGCCGACGCGACGTTCACGAACATCGACATCGGTGTTGCCGCCAAGGACGCCACCAAGGGTCCCGGCATGAAGGGCGGCAAGGAGCAGGCGAACCCGTTCGGTTTCGCCCAGCAGGCCGAGAAGGCGGTTCTGAAGGACGTGAAGCAGACGGCGTGGGCGACCACCGCCGGAACCTTCAAGCTCAGCGGCCTGAAGATGTCGCTCTCGACGGGTGTCAAGGAGTGCTACTAAGCACTCGCTGACGGGCGGGGGAGCCGGTGGCGCCCCCGCCCGTCCACCTTCACGGCCGCGCCTTCACGGGCGGCGCACATCACCACCACAGCAACGCCGTACCAGGGAGCTGTTTTCCATGAGCGCCGAGACTCCTGCCGCATCCGGCCAGTTCACTCGCCGGAGGCTGCAGTTCCGCGCCTGGCGGGGCCAGCGGCCGTTCTGGGCCGGTCTGTTCGTCATCCTCGGCGGACTCCCCATCGCCTACTTCCCGTACGCGAACCTCCAGATCGGCCATCTGACGCTGGCCATGGCGACCACCGCGGGCGCCGGGTCCCTGATCATCGGCGTGCTGCTCGTCGTCCTCGGCGTCAGCCTCTGGTTCCAGAAGCACGTCCGGGTCTTCGCGGGCGTCGCGGCGATCCTCCTGGCGCTGGTGTCCATCCCCGTGTCCAACATCGGCGGCTTCCTCATCGGCTTCCTCCTCTCCCTCGTGGGCGGGGCGATGGCCGTGTCGTGGGCGCCGGGCGAACCGCCCGCGCAGGAGCCGGTGAAGGCGGCCTCCGCGGACCCGGCGGGCACCCCCGCGGGTGTGGACCCGGAGGTTGCCACCCCCGAGGACTCCGGCACCACGGTCCTGGAGCCCGTGAAGGGCCCGGCCGACGGCCCGGTCGCGGGGGACGAGCCCAACGATCTGTCAGGAACGAGCCCGGCCAACGGGGCGAACGGGAGGCACAGTGCCGGCTGACGAGGTGACCCACGGGGCTGATGTGGAGTCCCGTGCGAGAACCGGGCCGCGCCACGCGGCACCCAAGAAGCCGCTGTTCACCCGGTTCCACATGCCGGCCGGAAAGGCGATAGCCATCGCCGCGATGCCGACGGCGGTCCTCATGGGAATGGGGTTCACGCCGACGCTCGCCCAGGCCGACGACCAGCCGTCGTCCAGGAGCCTGACCGCGGACGAGTACAAGGAGTGCATCGAGGCGCTGGAGGACGCCGAGAAGGGGGAGTCCGCGTCGCCCACGCCGTCCGCCTCGGCGAGCGACGACGCGTCCCCGGACGAGGACCCCACCGCCGAGCCGGCCCCGTCGGCTCCCTCCGGGGGCGACGAGGCGCCGGGCACGGGCACCGACACGGAGCAGGAGACGCCCACTTCGCCGGATTCAGGTTCCGGCGACGAGGCCGAACCGGCTCCGGCCCCGGCCCCGTCCACGGGCGAGGCGGAGGCCGACGCGCAGGCCGAGCCCGCGCCGGCGCCGTCGGCCACCGACGACGGGGGCAACCTGCTGGAGGACGTCGGCGACGCCATCACCGGCATCTTCACCGGCGGGGAGAAGACCGCCGAGGCGAGCCCGAGCCCCACGCCGTCCGCGTCGGCCACGGCCGGCGGGACCGAGGAGCAGGAACCGTCCGGCACCGCCGAGGAGACGGCGGACAAGGCCACCGACGCGGTGCAGGACACCGCCGAGGGCACCGCCGGCGAGGTGCCGAGCCCGGTCGAGGAGGCCGAGGACCCGAAGAAGGCCGTCGAGGACACCGTCGAGAAGGCGGCCGAGGCGGCCCCCACCCCGGAGGCCACCGCCTCGCCGAGCCCCTCCGAGTCGGCCGGTGCCGACCTGGAGGAGTGCCCGGTCGCCACGGACGCCGAGGGCGGGATCGACAACAAGGTCCCGCTGCCCGACGACCCCTGGTACCTGAACGCCAGCTCGCTGCTGCTGAAGGGCGCCGACTACAAGGGCATCGTGGAGGTGAAAACCGCCAACGGCACCACCAAGAAGGTGCTGAAGTACGTCATCTCCGACGGCACCGACATCGGCGACCTGCACCAGACGGTCAAGGACCCGCAGTCCGGCACGACCTACCACGTGCAGGCGGCCAAGGGCTCGACGTCCACCATCCGCGACGGCGACACCGTGATGTACACGGAGCGCATCTCCGGCAAGCTGCTCGGGCTGATCCCGATCACCTTCGACCCGGAGCACCCGCCGCCGCTGAACATCCCGCTGATCTACTTCACCGACGTGACGGTCACGCAGGCCGGCCAGTTCGGCGGGACCCTGCACGTGCCCGGACTGCACCAGTTCACCACGGACTGACCGCGGCGCGGGACGCACCACCCGGGCCGTGTGCCCGGATCCGGACCCTTCCGGGAGCCGCGGTAAACGCCGAGGGCGCCCCCTGTGCGCAGGGGGCGCCCTCGGCGCCGTTCACGGGGGGTCAGCCCCGGGAGCCGCCCAGGTGGTGCACCCGGACCATGTTGGTGGTGCCCGGGACGCCGGGGGGCGAGCCGGCGGTGATCACCACGATGTCGCCCTCGTTGAACCGGTGCAGCCGGACCAGCTCCTGCTCCACCAGCTCGACCATCTCGTCGGTGCTGTTCACGAACGGCACGACGTGCGGCTCCACGCCCCAGCTCAGGGTGAGCTGGTTGCGGGTGGACTCGTCCGTCGTGAACGCCAGGATCGGCTGCACGGCGCGGTAGCGGCACAGCCGCCGGGCGGTGTCGCCCGACTGGGTGAAGGCCACCAGGCCCTTGCCGCCGAGGAAGTCGGCGATCTCGCAGGCGGCGCGGGCCACCGAACCGCCCTGGGTGCGCGGCTTCTTGCCCGGCACCAGAGGCTGGAGCCCCTTGGACAGCAGCTCCTGCTCGGCCGCCTGGACGATCTTCGACATCGTCCGCACGGTCTCGATCGGGTACGCGCCCACGCTCGACTCGGCCGACAGCATGACCGCGTCGGCACCGTCCAGGATCGCGTTGGCCACGTCGGAGGCCTCGGCGCGGGTCGGGCGGGAGTTGGTGATCATCGACTCCATCATCTGGGTCGCCACGATCACCGGCTTGGCGTTGCGCCGGCACAGCTCGATCAGGCGCTTCTGCACCATGGGGACCTTCTCGAGCGGGTACTCGACGGCGAGGTCGCCGCGGGCGACCATCACACCGTCGAACGCCATCACGACGTCCTCCATGTTCTCCACCGCCTGCGGCTTCTCCACCTTGGCGATGACCGGGACGCGGCGGCCCTCCTCGTCCATCACGCGGTGCACGTCGGCGACGTCCTTGGCGTCCCGGACGAACGACAGGGCGACCAGGTCGCAGCCCATCCGCAGGGCGAACCGCAGGTCGTCGACGTCCTTCTCGCTCAGCGCGGGCACGTTGACGGCCGCGCCGGGCAGGTTGATGCCCTTGTGGTCGGAGATGACGCCGCCCTCGATGACGATCGTCCTGACCCGGGTGCCCTCGATGTCCAGCACCTTCAGCTCGACGTTGCCGTCGTTGATGAGGACCTGGTCGCCGCGGGAGACGTCGCCCGGCAGGCCCTTGTAGGTCGTCCCGCAGATCGTCTTGTCGCCCGGGACGTCCTCGGTGGTGATGGTGAACTCGTCACCGCGCACCAGCTCGACCGGGCCCTCGGCGAAGGTCTCCAGGCGGATCTTGGGGCCCTGGAGGTCGGCGAGGACACCGATGGCCCGGCCGGTCTCCTTGGACGCGGCACGGACCCGGTCGTAACGGGACTGGTGCTCGGCGTGGGTGCCGTGGCTGAAGTTGAAGCGGGCCACGTTCATGCCGGCTTCGATCAGAGCGACGAGCTGCTCGTGGGAGTCGACCGCGGGGCCGAGAGTACAGACGATTTTCGAACGGCGCATGGGGCGATCCTATCCGTTTGTTTCGCTACGGAATATTCCGTCTGGCGGAAAGTACAAATGAGGACGTCGGCGCTCAGTTGTTCTTTCCGACCAGTGCGTATGTCTGTGTGGCGATCTCCATTTCCTCGTCCGTGGGTACCACGGCCACCGCGACCCGTGCGCCCTCGGGCGAGATCAGCCGCGCCCCGCCGCCGTGCACCGCGTTGCGCTCGCCGTCGACCGCCAGGCCCAGCCCCTCCAGACCCGCCACGGCCGCCTCGCGCACCGGCGCCGCGTTCTCCCCGACACCGGCGGTGAAGGCCACCGCGTCCACCCGCCCGAGAACGGCGTAATAGGCACCGATGTACTTCTTCAGACGGTGAATGTAGATGTCGAAGGCCAGCCGCGCCTGTTCGTCGCCCTCGTCGATCCGGCGGCGGATCTCCCGCATGTCGTTGTCCCCGCACAGACCGATGAGACCGCTCTTCTTGTTGAGAAGAGTGTCGATCTCGTCGGCGGACATTTCACCAACACGCATCAAATGGAAGATGACGGCCGGGTCCATGTCTCCCGACCGCGTACCCATCACCAGCCCCTCCAAGGGCGTCAGCCCCATCGAGGTGTCCACGCAGCGTCCGCCCCGCACCGCCGAGGCGGACGCGCCGTTGCCCAGGTGCAGCACGATGACGTTCACCTCCTGCGGCGCCTTCCCGAGCAGCCGCGCCGTCTCCCGCGAGACGTAGGAGTGCGAGGTGCCGTGGAAGCCGTAGCGTCGGATGCGGTGCTCGTCCGCGGTCTTCACGTCGATCGCGTAGCGGGCGGCCGACTCCGGCATCGTGGTGTGGAAGGCGGTGTCGAAGACCGCCACCTGCGGCAGGTCCGGACGCAGCGTGCGCGCCGTGCGGATGCCGGTCAGGTTGGCCGGGTTGTGCAGCGGCGCGACGGGGATCAGCCGCTCGATCTCCGCGCACACCCGGTCGTCGATGACGGTCGGCTCGGTGAAGCGCTTCCCGCCGTGCACCACCCGGTGGCCGATCGCGGCCAGCCCGGGGGAGTCGATGCCCAGCCCGTCCGCGGCCAGTTCCTCGGCCATCGCCTTCAGCGCGGCGTCGTGGTCGGCGATCGGGCCGGTGCGCTCCCGGCTCGCGCCGCCCGCCGCGAGGGGCGTGTGCCGTACCAGCGAGGTCCGCTCGCCGATCCGCTCGACCAGGCCAGCGGCCAGCCGGCGGCTGTCGCTCATGTCGAGCAGCTGGTACTTCACCGACGACGAGCCGGAGTTGAGGACGAGGACACGGGTCGCGGTCACTGGGCGGCTGCCTTCTCGCTCGGGGACGGGGCGGGGGACTGGGCCTGGATCGCCGTGATGGCGACGGTGTTGACGATGTCCTGCACCAGGGCGCCCCGGGACAGGTCGTTGACCGGCTTGCGCAGACCCTGGAGCACCGGGCCGACGGCGATCGCGCCGGCCGAGCGCTGCACGGCCTTGTAGGTGTTGTTGCCGGTGTTCAGGTCGGGGAAGATCAGCACGGTCGCCTGGCCCGCGACCTCCGAGCCCGGCAGCTTGGTCGCCGCGACCGACGGCTCCACGGCGGCGTCGTACTGGATCGGCCCCTCGATCTTGAGGTCGGGGCGGCGTTCGCGCACCAGCTCGGTCGCCTCGCGCACCTTGTCGACGTCGGCGCCGGTGCCGGACGTGCCGGTCGAGTAGGACAGCATCGCGATCCGCGGCTCCACTCCGAACCGTGCGGCCGTCACCGCCGACTGCACGGCGATGTCGGCGAGCTGCTCGGCGTCCGGGTCGGGGTTGACCGCGCAGTCGCCGTAGACGAGGACCTTGTCGGCCAGGCACATGAAGAAGACGGAGGAGACGATGCCCGCCTCGGGCTGGGTCTTGATGATCTCGAAAGCGGGGCGGATGGTCGCGGCCGTGGAGTGCACCGAGCCCGACACCATGCCGTCGGCCAGCCCCTCCTGCACCATCAGCGTGCCGAAGTAGTTCACGTCGGAGACGACGTCGTAGGCCAGCTCCACGCTGACGCCCCGGTGGGCGCGCAGGGCCGCGTACTTCTCCGCGAAGGAGTCGCGCAGCTCGGAGGTGGCCGGGTCGATCAGCAGCGTGTCGCCGAGGTCGATGCCGAGATCGGCGGCCTTCTTGCGGATGTGGTCCTCGGGGCCGAGCAGCGTCAGCTCGCACACGCCCCGGCGCAGCAGCACCTCGGCGGCGTGCAGCACCCGCTCCTCGGTGCCCTCGGGCAGCACCACCCGGCGCAGGTCGGAGCGGGCCTGTTCGAGCAGCTTGTGCTCGAACATCATCGGGGTCACGCGGTCGCTGCTGGGCGCGGAGACCCGCCGGGTCAGCTCCGCGGTGTCGGTGTACCGCTCGAAGAGGCCGAGCGCCATCTCCGCCTTGCGCGGGGTGGCCGCGTTCATCCTGCCCTCGATGGAGAACAGCTGCTCGGCGGTGGGGAAGCTGTTGCCGGGCACCGACAGCACCGGGGTGCCGGGCGCGAGCCGGCCGGCCAGGGTGAGGATGTCCTCGCCGGGGACCTCGTCCAGGGTGAGCAGCACGCCGGCTATCGGCGGGGTGCCCGAGCTGTGCGCGGCCATCGCGCCCACCACCAGGTCGGCGCGGTCGCCGGGGGTGACGACCAGACAGCCCGGGGTCAGGGCGGCGAGGAAGGTCGGCAGCATGGCCCCGCCGAAGATGAAGTCCAGCGCGTCGCGGGCCAGTCCGGAGTCGTCGCCGAGCACGATCCTCGCGCCCAGGGTGTGCGCGATCTGGGAGACCGTGGGGGCGGCGAGCGCGGGCTCGTCCGGCAGCACGTAGCAGGGCACGGGCAGGCGGGTGGCCAGCCGCTCGGCGATCTCGTCCCGGTCCTCGCGGGCCACCCGGTTGACCACCATGGCGAGCACGTCGCAGCCCAGGGCGTCGTAGACGCGGTAGGCGTTGCGGGTCTCGGCACGCACGGCGGCGGCGGCCTGCCGGCGTCCGCCCACGACCGGCAGCACCGAGGCGCCGAACTCGTTGGCCAGCCGGGCGTTGAGGGACAGCTCGTCGGGGAACTGGGTGTCGGCGTAGTCGGTGCCGAGGACCAGGACCACGTCGTAGTCGCGGGCGACCTGGTGGAAGCGGTCGACCAGGGTGGACACCAGTTCGTCGGTGCCCCGCTCGGCCTGGAGGGCGGACGCCTCCCGGTAGTCCATGCCGTAGACGGTCGCCGGGTCCTGGGTGAGCCGGTAGCGGGCACGCAGCAGCTCGAAGAGCCGGTCGGGCCCGTCGTGGACGAGGGGGCGGAAGACACCCACCCGGTCGACCTGCCGGGTCAAAAGCTCCATGACCCCCAGCTCGACGACCTGGCGGCCGTCTCCGCGGTCGATACCGGTGACGTACACGCTGCGGGTCACGCGCGCTCTCCGTTCCGTCGGGATTTTCGCGATGTCACGGCTGACAAAAAAGGCCCTACCGAGGCGAGCCGAACCCTCTTGACAATACCTCCGGGGGTGGCTAGGGCGCCGTCCGTCCTGCTGAGCCGAAGGTCCTCTCACGCGGTCCGATGGTCCTCGGGGACGGGTCGAAGCGGGGACGACGACGGCGGCCCCCCGGGCGACGTGAAAGAATCGGATCCGGCTCACCGGTATCCCCAGCGACCAGGAGACACAGCACGATGCGTATCGGAGTTCTCACCGCAGGCGGCGACTGCCCCGGCCTGAACGCCGTGATCCGGTCGGTCGTGCACCGCGCGGTCGACAACTACGGCGACGATGTCATCGGCTTCGAGGACGGTTACGCGGGCCTGTTGGACGGCCGCTACCGCAGCCTCGACCTCAACGCGGTCAGCGGCATCCTCGCCCGTGGCGGCACCATCCTCGGCTCCTCGCGCCTGGAGCGCGACCGGCTGCGCGAGGCCTGCGAGAACGCGGCCGACATAGTGAGCGACTTCGGCATCGACGCCCTGATCCCGATCGGCGGCGAGGGAACGCTCACCGCGGCCCGCATGCTGTCCGACGCGGGCCTGCCGGTGGTCGGCGTGCCGAAGACGATCGACAACGACATCTCCTCCACCGACCGCACCTTCGGCTTCGACACGGCCGTCGGGGTCGCCACGGAGGCGATGGACCGCCTGAAGACCACCGCCGAGTCCCACCAGCGCGTGATGGTCGTCGAGGTGATGGGCCGGCACGCGGGCTGGATCGCCCTGGAGTCCGGCATGGCCGCCGGCGCCCACGGCATCTGCCTGCCCGAGCGCGCCTTCGACCCGGCGCAGCTGGTCAAGATGGTCGAGGCGCGCTTCGCCCGCGGGAAGAAGTTCGCGGTCATCTGCGTCGCCGAGGGCGCGCATCCGGCCGAGGGCTCCATGGACTACGGCAAGGGCGAGATCGACCAGTTCGGCCACGAGCGCTTCCAGGGAATCGGCACGGCCCTGGCGCACGAGCTCGAGCGGCGCCTGGGCAAGGAGTCCAAGCCGGTCATCCTCGGCCACGTCCAGCGCGGCGGCGTGCCCACCGCGTACGACAGGGTGCTCGCCACCCGCTTCGGCTGGCACGCGGTGGAGGCCGCGCACCGGGGCGAGTTCGGCATGATGACCGCGCTGCGCGGCACCGACATCACGATGGTGCCGCTCGCGGAGGCGGTGACCGAGCTGAAGACGGTCCCGAAGGACCGGATGGACGAGGCGGAGTCGGTCTTCTAGACGGCGCCGCGGACCCGCATCGTTCCCGGCGTGGCCTCGCACGCCGCCGGACGCCGCTCCCGGGTGACGCCCGCCCGTGTCACCCCCGCTCCTCGACCTGCTGCCAGAAGTGGTCGACGATCCGGTCCAGGAACTCCCGCCCGCCGTCGCCCGCGTCGTCGCTGCCGCCGCCCCAGCTGAGGGTGGCGGCCATGCGGCCCTGGTAGTGCTGGTGCAGACGCTGGAGCACTCCTTCGAGCAGCCGGCGGTCCAGCGGGGCGATCTTCGCCACCGGGCGCACGTACGCCTGCCAGCGTGTCGTGGCCGCACTGCGCAGCAGCTCCGCCAGCCGGTCCTCCCGTCCGGTGACGGTGACCACGTCGGCCAGGGACAGTTCGAGCAGCCCGGCCAGGGCCGCGGACTGGCGGTCGGTCCCGCGCCACTGGCCGGTCTCCTCCATGCGCAGATACGCGTGGAGTTCCTGCCCGACCGCGCGGGCGACGTCCTCGGGGGCGAGCCCACGGGCGACACGGTGCTCGCGCAGGGTGCGCGGCCGGCCGATGAGTTCACCGGGGGAGCACCACAACACACCTGCCAACGCGGTGAGCTGGGCACTGGAGGGGGCGACGGTCCCGCGCTCCCAGGCGAGCACGAGATCCGGGGTGGCGTACGGCAGCCCGTACGAGGCGCGCAGGGTGTGGGCGACGTGCTCGGGCCCCAGACCGAGCGCGGCGCGCAGCCGGCGGGCGGCGGAGGTGTCAAAGGGCGGGGACGAGTGGGGGGCCGGTCGGGCGGAGGGTCGGTGCACGCGCCACAACGTAGGGCTGCCGCGGGCATGTGACTACGGTCTGTTCGGCCAGGATCACTCATTGTAGGAAGCTACGGCTACCGGCCGGTCGGCTACCGGCGGCAGGGCGCCTGCCGTGGCCGGAGGCATGCGGCCTCCGGGTCCCTTCGGGGAACGGCGGTCAAGGGCCCGGCGGACCGCGGCGAGAAACGGACCCCACACGCCGTCAGGGCCCCGGTACCCACCGGTACCACAGCTCCGGGCGCCCCACGGTCCCGTACTGCGGGCGGCGGGCCGCGCGGCCCGCTTCGACGAGGTGTTCCAGGTAACGGCGGGCCGTGATGCGGGAGATGCCGACCGCCTCCGCCGCTCCCGCGGCCGTCAGACCCTCCTCGGCCTCGCGCAGGGCGACGGTCACCCGCTCCAGCGTCGGTGCGCTCAGGCCCTTGGGCAGGGCCACCGGCCCGGGGGCGCGCAGGGCGGCCAGGGCGCGGTCCACCTCGTCCTGGCCGCTGGCCTCGCCGACCGCGGCGCGGAACTCGGCGTAACGCACCAGCCGGTCCCGCAGCGTGGCGAAGGTGAAGGGCTTGAGCACGTACTGCACCACGCCCAGCGACACCCCCTCGCGCACCACGGCCAGGTCCCGGGCCGAGGTCACCGCGATCACGTCCGCGTGGTGCCCGGCCGCCCGCAGCGAGCGCGCCAGCTGGAGTCCGTGCACGTCCGGCAGGTGCAGGTCGAGCAGGAGCAGGTCGACGGGGGTGCGCTCCAGCGCGCGGCGGGCCTCGGCGCCCGTGTGCACCTTGCCGACGGCGACGAACCCCGGCACCCGGCCCACGTACAGCACATGGGCGTCGGCGGCGACCGGGTCGTCCTCCACGACCAGCACGCGGATGGGGCTCCCGGCGCTCATGCGTCGTCCTCCGCGGCCCGCGCGGCCGTGCTGCCCGCCACGGCGCCCCCGAGCGGCAGCCGCACCTCGAACCGGGCACCGCCCCCGTCCGCCGAGGCCATCGTCAGCGAACCGCCGTGCCGGGTCACCGCCTGCCGCACCAGCGCCAGGCCCAGTCCCCGGCCGCCGGGACCGGACGGCTTGGTCGAAAAGCCCCGCCGGAAGACCTCCTCGACGTGGTCCGGGGCCACCCCCGGGCCCGTGTCGGACACCCGCAGGATCAGCTCCGCGCCCTCCTCGGTGAGCGCCGTGACGGTCACCCGGGGCCGCACCCCACCCTGCGCCGCGTCCACGGCATTGTCGATCAGGTTGCCGAGGATGGTGACCAGGTCGCGGGCGGGCAGCGAGGACGGCAGCAGCCCGTCGTCCAGGCGGCTGTCGGGCGACACCACGAGCTCCACGCCCCGCTCGTTGGCCTGCGCGGCCTTGCCCAGCAGCAGCGCCGCGAGCACCGGCTCGCTCACTGCCGCCACCACCTGGTCGGTGAGCGCCTGGGCCAGCTCCAGCTCGGCGGTCGCGAACTCCACCGCCTCCTCGGCGCGGCCCAGCTCGATCAGCGAGACGACCGTGTGCAACCGGTTCGCCGCCTCGTGCGCCTGCGAGCGCAGCGCCTGGGTGAAGCCCCGCTCGGAGTCCAGCTCGCCCATCAGCGACTGGAGTTCGGTCACGTCCCGCAGGGTCGCCACCGACCCGCGCCGCTGACCGCCCGACACCGGGGAGGTGTTCACCACCAGCACCCGGTCCGCGGTCAGGTGCACCTCGTCCACCCGCGGCTCGGACGCCAGCAGCGCACCCGTCAGCGGCGCCGGGAGTCCCAGCTCCGCGACCGACCTGCCCACCACGTCCTCCTCCGGGGCCACGCCCAGCAGCTCCCGGCCGCCGTCGTTGATCAATGCCACGCGGTACTGCCCGTCCAGCATCAGCAGCCCCTCGCGCACGGCGTGGAGCGCGGCCTGATGGTAGTCGTGCATGTGGCTGAGCTCGGTCGCGTTCATGCCGTGGGTGTGCCGGCGCAGACGGGCGTTGATGACGTACGTGCCGATCGCGCCGAGCCCGAGGGCGCCGGCCGCCACCGCGAGCAGCGCGGTCAGCCGGCCCCGCGCCCGCTGGCTGATCTCCTCCACCCGGATCCCGGCGCTGACCAGGCCGACGATGCGCTCGCCGTCCCGGACCGGGGTGACCGCGCGGACGGAGGGGCCGAGGGTGCCGGTGTAGGTCTCGGTGAAGGTCCGGCCCGCGAGCGCCGGGGCGGTGTGACCGCGGAAGGGCAGGCCGATCTGGCGGGGGTCGGGGTGGGTCCAGCGGATGCCCCGCGGATTCATGATCGTCACGAAGTCGACGTCCGTGTCCCGCACCACCGCCAGCGCGTACGGCTGGAGCCGCGCCGAGGGGTCGGACGTGCGGATCGCCTCCCGCACGGACGGGGAGTCGGCGACCGAGCGGGCCACCGCCGTGGCCTGGCGGCCCGCGCCCTCCTCGGCCTGGCTGCGGTCGCCGACGTAGGTGAACAGCGCGTACCCGGCCACGACCACCGCTATCAGCACGGCCTGCATGGCGAAGAGCTGGCCCGCGAGGCTGCGGGGCCGGGGGACGGGGAGGCGCATGCGGCCAGTCTGCCCCTCGGTTCCGCGATGAACTCAATGAACGGAAGGGTGACCGCCCTCACAGGGGCACGCCATAGTCACGGCATTCCCCAAACCCCCGTCCCGGACGTGAGCCGCACGCCGGTGATGCCGACGACGTCGTCAAGGAGGGCCGCCGTGACCAGCGCAGCCGATACGGCACCAGCCGCACCCCGAGCCAAGCGGGACCGTACGCACTACCTCTACATCGCGGTGATCGTCGCGGTCGCCCTCGGAATCGCCGTGGGCCTGATCGCGCCGGACTTCGCGGTCGAGCTGAAGCCGATCGGCACCGGGTTCGTGAACCTGATCAAGATGATGATCTCGCCGATCATCTTCTGCACGATCGTGCTGGGCATCGGCTCGGTGCGCAAGGCCGCGAAGGTCGGCGCCGTGGGCGGCATCGCCCTGGCCTACTTCCTGGTCATGTCGCTGGTCGCGCTGGGCATCGGGCTGGTCGTCGGCAACATCCTGGAGCCGGGCACCGGGCTCGCGATCACCGACGCGGTCAAGGAGACCGGGCACGCACAGGTCGACGCGGAGGCCAAGGACACCACCGAGTTCCTGCTGGGCATCATCCCGACGACCATCGTGTCCGCCTTCACCGAGGGCGAGGTGCTCCAGACCCTGCTGATCGCCCTGCTGTGCGGCTTCGCGCTCCAGGCCATGGGCAACGCCGGCCAGCCGGTCCTGCGGGGCATCGAGCACATCCAGCGCCTGGTCTTCCGGGTCCTGGCCATGATCATGTGGGCTGCTCCGGTGGGTGCGTTCGGCGCCATGGCGGCAGTCACCGGCTCGGCGGGCCTGGACGCGCTGAAGAGCCTCGCGGTGCTGATGCTCGGCTTCTACGTCACCTGTGTGCTGTTCGTCTTCCTGGTGCTGGGCACGCTGCTGAGGGTCGTCGCGGGGCTGAACATCCTCACCCTGTTCACGTACCTGGGCCGTGAGTTCCTGCTGATCCTGTCGACGTCCTCCTCCGAGTCGGCGCTGCCGCGGCTCATCGCGAAGATGGAGCACCTGGGGGTGAGCAAGCCGGTGGTCGGCATCACCGTCCCGACCGGTTACTCCTTCAACCTCGACGGCACCATGATCTACATGACCATGGCGTCGCTGTTCATCGCCGACGCCATGGGTACGCCGATGTCGGTCGGCGAACAGATCCCGTTGCTGCTGTTCCTGCTGGTCGCGTCCAAGGGCGCGGCGGGTGTCACCGGCGCGGGCCTGGCGACGCTGGCCGGCGGTCTCCAGTCGCACAAGCCCGCCCTGGTGGACGGCATCGGCCTGATCGTCGGCATCGACCGCTTCATGAGCGAGGCCCGCGCCCTGACCAACTTCGCGGGCAACGCGGTTGCCACGGTGCTGGTCGGCACGTGGACGAAGGAGATCGACAAGGGCAGGGTGGGCGAGGTCCTCGCCGGCCGGCTCCCCTTCGACGAGCAGACCCTGCTGGACGACTCCGACCAGGCCACCGCACCGGACCGCACGCAGCTCCCCGAGCCGGCGACCGAGAAGGAACTGGCCAAGGCGTGACGCCTGCTGCGGCCGGGTTGCCCCGGGAGTGACATCCCCGCCCGCGGGGTGCGGGTGGGGCCCCGATCCAGGGCCCCACGGCCCGGCCGCCACCTCTCGCCGGGCCGGCCCCGCCCCAGGACCCGGGCGGCCGGGACGCTCCCCGTGGCCCGGCCGCCCGGCCGCCCGTGGACACCCGGGTCGGACAGGACCGGCCCCGGGCCCCCGGCCCCGTCGCTGGTCCAGAACTCCGAGGCCACCGGCCCCGGGGTCTCGGGCCACCGGGGATCCGCTCCTGTTCGGGGCCCCGAGGCGCGGGCACCCGAGGACCGCTCTCCTCGGCCCCGGACGCACCCGGGCCCGAGCTCCTGAGGTCCCCCCCGCCGCCGAGCGGCCAGGTTCCGCCCCCGTGGGCCTGGCCGCTCGGTCTTGTCGCCCGTGACGTGACTTCACAAGGGGCGGCGAGGGGCGGCGGGTATCGCATCCCTCGGGTGGCTTACGCCCTGGGTGTGGATGGCAGGCATGCAGGCCCCGGTGCCTCCGCCTCCCGCGGGACGCACGTCCGGGCATCCGCTTCCAGCCGGACGCATGCCCCGGAGATCCATTCCCCGCGGAACCCACGCCATCACGCCCGGGCTGTCCGTGCCCGCAGGCATTCCGTCCGGCACGGGAGCCGTAGTGCATGATGTCCAGGAACGGGGCCCGTAGGCATGGGTACGTCGTCCATGCGGGCGGGCCCCGCAGCATTCACGCCCGGGCGTCCGTGCCCGTAGGTATTACGCCCCGGCGGGTGGCCCCGCAGCATTCACACCCGGGCATCCCATGACCCCGCGGACAATCCCGGGCACCCCGCGACCTACCCGGGCACCCGCAGCCTCCCCGCACCCCTCATGCCCACGGATCCGTGATCTCCCGCAGCAGCATCAGGGCCTCGCGGAGGTGCCGCATGCGGCGGGGGCCGATGTGCGCCTCCCATTCCCGTTCCACCTCGGCGACCACCGCGTCCGCGACCTCCTTCGCCGCCCATGCCTTCGCCGAGCCGCAGACCAGGCGGGCCCGGCGGTCGGTGGGGTCCTGGACGCGGTGCACGTACCCGGCCTTCTCCAGCTGGTCGACCAGGAAACCGGCGGTCTGCTTGGTGATCTGCGCCTGCTCGGCCAGTTCCGTCAGCCGGGTGCCGTGCGGGCCGATGCGCTGCATCACCCGGCCCTGGGCGGGGGTGAAGTCGTCGAACCCCGCGTCGGCGAGGGCGGCGAAGACCCGGTTCTCCAGTGCCCGGTACGGGAGGAACAGCAGCACTCCGGTGCTGAGCCGGTCCTCGGCCCGCGCGTCCCCCTCGGCGACCTGCTCTCCGCTCTCCGTCACCGCCGCTCCCTCCTTCCTCCGTGCGGTCGTCCGACCGCTTCACCGCTTGACATCGGTCAGACTCTCTGACTACTTTGGTCAGAGAATCTTACCATTCCCATGGGCGGTGATTCCCGTGTCAGTCGTACTGGGGACCGATGAGCGCTGGCGGATCGTCGACCGGGAGCGGGCGAGCCTGGTCGAGCTGCTGGAGGGGCTGCGCCCCGAGGAGTGGGACACGCCCACCCGGTGCGGGGACTGGCGGGTGCGGGACGTCGCCGCCCATCTGACCGTCGCCGCCCGCTTCTCCCACAGCAGGGTGCTGCGCGAGTGCCTCCGCGCCAGGGGCAACATCGACCGCATGATCCACGACTCGGCGGTGCGCGAGGGCGAGCGCCCCGTCGGTGAGATCGTCGGCGCCCTGCGCTCCGTCATCGGCTCCCGTCGGCTCGCCCCCACGACCACATCCCGCGAGCCCCTGCTCGACATCCTCGTCCACGGCCAGGACATCGCCCTCGCCCTCGGCCGGCACCGGGAGATGCCCCGCGAGGCCGCCCGGGATGCCGCCGACCGCGTGTGGACCATGCGCTTCCCGCCCCGCCCCTGGCCGCTCCCGCGCGCCCGGCTCGTGGCCACCGACATCGACTGGACGCGCGGCGAGGGCGAGGAGATCCGCGGTCCCGTCGGCGCCCTGCTGCTCCTGCTGACCGGCCGCGCCTACGCCGCCGTGCCGCATCTCACCGGGGCGGTCCCGGCCGCGGACTGACAACCGGCCGTTGCCTTGACCCCGACGTCAACGCTTACGTTCGTCGGCATGCGAATCGGCGAGCTGGCCGCACGCGCCGGGACCACCACGCGCACACTGCGGTACTACGAGTCGCGGGGACTGCTGCCCGCGCGGCGGGCGGGCAATGGCTACCGCACCTACGACGAGAGCGACCTGAGGCTGCTGCGGCAGATCCGCACGCTCCAGGACTTCGGGTTCGACCTGGAGGAGACCCGGCCCTTCGTGGAGTGCCTGCGGGCCGGTCACCCCGAGGGCGACTCGTGCCCCGCCTCGCTCCAGGTCTACCGGCGCAAGCTGGAGGAACTCGACTCCCTGATAGGCGAGTTGCGGGCGGTGCGGGCGAAGGTCGGGCAGCAGCTGGCCCGGGCCGAGCGGGCACGGGACGAACTGGCCGCCGAGGCGGAGGTTCCGGGCGGTCCGGAACCGGTGTGCGAACTGGGAGGGCGGCAGACGTGAGCAGGACGAGCGGTGTGACCGAGGTGACCGACGCGGACTTCGCGGCGGAGGTGATCGAGTCGGAACTGCCGGTGCTGGTGGAGTTCACCGCCGACTGGTGCCCGCCGTGCCGGCAGATGGCGCCGGTGCTGAGTGCGCTGGCCGCCGAGGAGGGCGACCGGCTGAAAGTCGTCCAGCTCGACGTGGACGCCAACCCGGACACGACCAACGCGTACAAGGTGCTGTCGATGCCGACCTTCATGGTGTTCCGCGACGGGGAGCCGCAGCGGTCGATGGTGGGGGCCCGGCCCAAGCGGCGGCTGCTGGAGGAACTGGCCGAGGTGCTCTGACCGACACGGGCGGACACGTGCCGCAATCGGCGAGCCTGCACGGAGAAACGCTCGCGAAAAACCCCCGGGCAATTGCGCCCGGGGGTTTTCCTTGCGTATATTCATTGATTCGCGCCTTCTAGTGGAAGAAGGCGCGGTGAAGTTCAGTGAACACAGTATATCCGGGCGGGAGCGGAATTGTCAAACACCGAATTTCCGGACGACGAATTGCGCCAGGAACAGGAATTCGTCGACGGGCTCTACGCACGCGTGGACGCCCTGCGCGGCGACACCGAGGTGGCCGTCACCGACGCGCTCGCCCAGGGCAACACGCCCATGCAGGCCAGGCTGGAGCGGGACATCCTGGTCGCCGAGCGCTCCGGCCTTCTCGCCGCGCTGAACGCCGTCGACGGCTCCCTGTGCTTCGGCCGCATCGACCTGGCCTCCGGTGCCACCCACCACATCGGCCGCATCGGTCTGCGCGCCGACGACGCCGAACGCACTCCCGTCCTCATCGACTGGCGCGCCGACGTCGCCCGCCCCTTCTACCTGGCCACCGGCCACACCCCGATGGGGCTCAGGCGCCGCCGGCACATCTCCACCGAGGGCCGCCGGGTCACCGCCCTGCACGACGAGATCCTCGACCTCGGTGACGCGACCCGCACCGGCCACGAGGACCCCGCGGGCGACGCCGTGCTGCTGGCCGCGCTCACCTCCGCGCGGACCGGCCGCATGGCCGACATCGTGCGCACCATCCAGGCCGACCAGGACCGCATCATCCGCGCCCCGCACCGCGGCGTGCTGGTGGTCGAGGGTGGCCCCGGTACCGGCAAGACCGCCGTCGCCCTGCACCGCGCCGCCTACCTGCTCTACGAGCACCGCGAGCTGCTGGCCCGTCGCGCCGTCCTGGTCGTCGGCCCCAACCCGGCCTTCCTCGGCTACATCGGCGAGGTGCTGCCCAGCCTCGGCGAGACCGGCGTGCTCCTCGCGACCGTCGGCGAGCTGTTCCCCGGGGTGCGGACGACCCGCGCCGACACCCCCGGGGCCGCCGCCGTGAAGGGCCGGGCGGAGATGGCCGACGTGCTCGCCGAGGTCGTCCGCAGCCGGCAGGCGCTGCCCGACCCGGTGATCACCATCGAGCACGACCGCGAGATCCTGATGCTGGACGACGGCCTGGTGAACGTCGCCCGCGAACGCACCCGGGCCGTGAAGCTGCCGCACAACGTCGCCCGCGAGCACTTCGAGGGGCACATCCTCAACACGCTCACCGACATGGTCGCCGAGCGCATCGGCACCGACCCCTACGACGGCTCCAACGTCCTCGACGCCGCCGACATCACCCAGATCCGCGACGAACTCGCCGAGAACCCCGAGGTCTGGTCGGCGATCGACCAGCTCTGGCCCCGGCTCACCCCGCAGCGCCTCGTCGCCGACTTCCTCGCCGCCCCCGAGGCCTTCCTGCCCGACGAGGACGCCGGCGCGATCCGCCGCCCGGTGACCCGGCACTGGACCGTCGCCGACGTGCCGCTGCTCGACGAGGCAGCCGAGCTCCTCGGCGAGGACGACCGGCTCGCGCGCGAGCGCGCCGAACGCGAGCGGCAGTCCCAGATCGCCTACGCGCAGGGCGTGCTGGACGTCTCCTACGCCTCCCGGACCTACGAGTTCGAGGACAAGGAGGAGGACGACCCCGAGTCGTCCGAGGTGCTGTCCGCGCACGACATCATCGACGCCGAGCGCTTCGCCGAGCGGCACGAGGAGGAGGACCACCGAAGCGCCGCCGAGCGCGCAGCCGCCGACCGCACCTGGGCCTTCGGGCACATCATCGTCGACGAGGCGCAGGAGCTGTCACCGATGGCGTGGCGGCTGCTCATGCGGCGTAGTCCCACCCGCTCGATGACCCTGGTCGGCGACCCGGCGCAGACCTCGGAGGCGGCCGGTGTCGGCTCCTGGTCGACGATCCTCCACCCCTACGTGGAGGATCGCTGGAAGCACACCCGGCTGGGCGTCAACTACCGCACCCCGGCGGAGATCATGGACGTGGCGGCGGCCGTCGTCCGCGCCGAGCACCCCGGTTTCGAGCCGCCCGGCTCGGTGCGCTCCACGGGCGTACGCCCCTGGTCCCGCGCCACCGACGACCTGCCCGGCGCGGTCGCCAAGGCCGTGGAGGAACTCACCCCGTCCGAGGGCCGGCTCGCGGTGATCGCGCCGCGTGCGCTGCACCGCGCCCTGGCCGCCCGGCTGGAGGGGGTGACGGCCGGCGCCGAGCCCGACCTCACGCACGCCGTCGTCCTGCTCGACCCGCGCCAGGCCAAGGGCCTGGAGTTCGACTCGGTCCTGGTGGTCGAACCCGGCCGCTACGGCACCAGCGACCTCTACGTGGCCCTCACCCGCGCCACCCAGCGGCTCGGCGTCCTGCACACCGAGCCGTTGCCGAAGGCACTGGCCGACGCCCTGGAGTGACCGCCCGGCCCGGCCTCAGGCCGGGCGCAGCCACACCGTCGCCAGCGGCGGCAGGGTCAGCCGGATGCTCGCCGGGTATCCGTGCCGGCCCTGCGGCTCGGGCTTCACCGGGTCGGGCTGGGCGACGCCGCTGCCGCCGTACCGGCCGGCGTCGGTGTTCAGGGTCTCGTGCCAGGCGGGCACGTCGTCGGGGACGCCGAGCCGGTAGTCCTCGCGGACCACGGCGGCGAAGTGGCAGACCGCGAGCAGCGGGCTGCCGTCGCTGTCGTAGCGCAGGAAGGCGAGCACGTTGTCCTCGGCGGCGTCCCCGACGACCCAGCGGAATCCGGAGGGCTCGGTGTCGCCCTGCCACAGCGCCGGGGTGTGCCGGTACACGGCGTTGAGGTCGCGCACCAGGTCGCGCACCCCCCGGTGGTCGGCCTCCGCGCCGTAGTGCGGGTCCAGCAGCCACCAGTCCGGGCCGTGCGCCTCCGACCACTCCGCCCCCTGGGCGAACTCCTGTCCCATGAACAGGAGTTGCTTTCCGGGGTGGGCCCACATGAAGCCCAGGTAGGCGCGCAGGTTGGCGCGCTGCTGCCACCAGTCGCCGGGCATCTTCGACACGAGGGAACGCTTGCCGTGCACCACCTCGTCGTGGGAGATCGGCAGCACGTAGTTCTCGCTGTAGGCGTACACCATCGAGAAGGTCATCTCGTGGTGGTGGTAGCGGCGGTGGATCGGGTCGTGGCTCATGTACTTGAGCGAGTCGTGCATCCAGCCCATGTTCCACTTCAGCCCGAAGCCCAGCCCGCCGAAGCCGCTCGGGCCCTTGTGGTGGGTGGCGCGGGTGACGCCGTCCCAGGCCGTGGACTCCTCCGCGACCGTCACCACGCCCGGCACCCTGCGGTACACGGTGGCGTTCATCTCCTGGAGGAACGCCACCGCGTCCAGGTTCTCCCGGCCGCCGTGCTCGTTCGGCGTCCACTGGCCGGGCTCGCGCGAGTAGTCCAGGTAGAGCATCGAGGCGACCGCGTCCACCCGCAGCCCGTCGATGTGGAACTCCTCGCACCAGTACAGCGCGTTGGCCACCAGGAAGTTGCGGACCTCGCGCCGCCCGAAGTCGAACTCCAGGGTGCCCCAGTCGGGGTGGGCGGCCCGCAGCGGATCCTCGTGCTCGTACAGCGGACGGCCGTCGAACTCGGCCAGCGCCCACTCGTCGCGCGGGAAGTGTGCCGGGACCCAGTCCATCAGCACCCCGATCCCCGCCCGGTGCAGCGCGTCCACCAGGTACCGGAAGTCGTCGGGGGTGCCGAGGCGGGCCGTCGGCGCGTAGAAGCCGGTGACCTGGTAGCCCCAGGACCCGCCGAACGGGTGCTCGGCGACCGGCATCAGCTCGACGTGCGTGAACCCCAGGTCCTTCACGTAGGCCGGCAGCTGCTCGGCCAGCTGACGGTACGTCAGGCCGGGTCGCCAGGAGGGCAGGTGGACCTCGTACACCGAGAACGGCCCCTGGTGCGCGGGCTTCTCGGCCCGGCGCTCCAGCCACTCGTCGTCGCCCCACTCGTACTGGGAGGAGGTGACGATCGAGGAGGTGGCGGGCGGCACCTCGGTGCGGCGGGCCAGCGGGTCGGCGCGCAGGGTCTTCGAACCGTCGGGACGGGTGATCTCGAACTTGTACAGCTCGCCCTCGCCGATCCCCGGCACGAACAGCTCCCACACCCCGGAGGAGCCGAGCGAGCGCATGGGGAAGCCGGTGCCGTCCCAGAAGTTGAAGGTGCCGGCCACTCGCACCCCGCGCGCGTTCGGCGCCCACACCGAGAAGCGGGTGCCGGTCACGCCCTGGTGCGTCATGGGATGTGCGCCGAGCGCCGTCCACAGCTCCTCGTGCCGCCCCTCGCCGATCAGGTGCAGGTCGAACTCGCCGAGGGTGGGCAGGAAGCGGTAGGCGTCCTCGGTCTCCTGCACCGTCCCCTCGTACGTCACGAGCAGCCGGTACGCCGGGACCTCGTGCAGCGGCAGCAGCCCCGAGAAGAAGCCGTCTCCGTCGTCGTGCAGGTCGACGGACAGGCCCCCGGACAGGACGGTCACCGCCAGGGCGTACGGCTTGAAGACCCGGAAGACCACGCCGCCGGGCACCGGGTGCGCGCCGAGCACGGAGTGCGGGGCGTGGTGCGTGCCTTCCAGCAGCCGTTCCCGGTCCCCGGCGTCCAGGGCGGGGGAGACGGCGATCTCCGCCTCCGGCGGGGCGACGACCTGCGGGTTCTCCGGCTGGGAGGCCTCCGGCTGCGGAGACTCCTGCGCAGGTGCGGTGGCCCGCGCCGCGGCGGGTGACGGGGCCGTCGCCTTCCGCTTCGCGGTGGCCTTCGCCGCGGTAACCTTCTTCGCCGCCGGCTTCTTCCGGGCCGCCGTCGCCGCGACCTTCTCGGCCGGCTTCCCGGGCGCCGCCTTCCGCCCGGTGGCCTTGGCCGGGGCCTTCTCGGCGGCCTTCTCCGTCGTCTTCTTCGACGTCGCCTTCGTCTTGGTCGCCGTCACCTTCTTGGTCACGGCCTTGGCCGCCGCCTTCGCCGCTGCGGGCTGCTTCTTCGCGGCGGCGGCGCTCTTCTTCCGGGCGGTCGCCGGCGGCTCGATGCGCTGCTCGGCCGGCTGCTCGGGCTGCGAACCGCTGGACTCGGGGCGGGGGGTCACGGGCGAAGCCTCCTGGACGAAGGTCGGGTGGGTCAGGTCTGGTCGGACACGGCCAGCCGGTGCACGGCCGCCAGCGGCACCGGGAGCCACTCGGGGCGGTGCCGGGCCTCGTACAGCACCTCGTAGACGGCCTTGTCGGTCTCGTAGGCCCGCAGCATCACCGGATCGGTGCGCGGATCGCGGCCGGCCGGCTCCGCGTACCCGGAGCAGTAGGCCGCACGGCACCGCTCGGCCCACTCCGGCTGGGCCGGGTCCACCGAGCGCGCCGCGTAGTCGAAGGACCGCAGCATGCCGGCCACGTCCCGCACCACCGGCTGCGGCATCCGCCGTTCGGCCAGTGGCCGGGCCGGTTCGCCCTCGAAGTCGATCAGCGACCAGTCACCGGCCGGGGAGCGCAGGCACTGCCCGAGGTGCAGGTCGCCGTGCACCCGCTGGGCGGTCCAGGTGCGCCCCTCGGCGGCGAGGTCGCCCAGGGCGGTGAACGCCGAGCGCAGCCCGGGAGCGTACGGCCGCAGCGCGGGCACCGCGTGCACGGCGGCCTCCAGCCGCTCGGTCATGCCGTCGACCATGAGCCGCAGCTGCGCATGGCCCAGGGTGACCATCGGCAGCGCACGGGCCAGCGCGGTGTGCACCTCGGCGGTGGCCCGGCCCAGCGCCCGCGCCTCCGCGACGAAGTCCTCGCCCTTGGCCAGGTTGCGCAGCGCCAGTTCCCAGCCGTCGGTCGCGCCCTGTACGAACGGCTGGAGCACCCCCAGCACGAACGGCTCGTCCGGCTCGGCCGTGCCCGCGGTGCCGTCCGGCTCCGCGACCAGCCAGGCGGTGGGCGGGGGCACCCGGGGGCAGCCCGCGCGGGCCAGTGCCAGCGGCAGCTCCAGGTCGGGGTTGATCCCGGGCACGATCCGGCGCAGCAGCTTCAGGATGAACGTATCGCCATAGACGACCGACGAGTTCGACTGCTCGGCGGTGATCAGGCGCGGGACGAGTCCGGAGCGGATCTCCTGGTGCGGGTCCCGCTCGAAACGGAGCCCGCCGACGCGGGCCTGGGTGCGGAGGGCCTCCAGGAGCAGCTCGGCGGGCCGGGTGTCGTGCAGGGCCTCGTAGACCGTCCGTCCGGCAAGGGGACCCTGGGTGACGTGTCCGATGAGCGCGGGCGCGAGCCGGGGCGGCAGCGCCTCGCGCACGCCTATCAGCAGTTGGTAGCAGTCGCCGGGGTGGTCGGCGGCACCGAGGGCGGGCCCGAGCGGCTGGTGGGCGCGCACCAGCAGGTGGTACAGGCCCAGCTTGGAGCTCGGCGGCAGCAGCTCGGTGGCCTGGACCAGGGTGAATCCGGTGACCGGGCGGCCCTTGCCCGCGAACCATCGCTGCCGCGGCAGCCACTCCCGCAGCAGTGGATCGAGTGATGAAAGGAGCCCGGGCGGAGCGGTGACGGTGCGGGTGAGGGCTTCCGACATGGCGTCGCGTCCTTTCCCCAGGTTCGGCCCGCCTCCGGAGGGCGCCGCCGGCGGGCGGGGTGTTACTGATGCGTGCCCCGGGCGGGGCGGGAGAAACCGCCCCGCCCCGGGTTCTACGCGGCGTCCTTGCGGAGCCGGAACCAGTAGAAGCCGTGCCCGCCGAGCGTCAGCAGGTACGGCAGTTCCCCGATGGCGGGAAAGCGCACCCCGCCGAACAGCTCGACCGGATGACGACCCTCGAAGGCGCTCAGATCCAGCTCCGTGGGCTGGGCGAAGCGGGAGAAGTTGTTCACGCAGAGCACCAGGTCGTCCTCGTACTCGCGCAGGAAGGCGAGGACCGCGGGGTTGGAGGAGGGCAGCTCGGTGTAGGAGCCGAGCCCGAACGCCTTGTTCTGCTTACGAATCTCGATCATGCGCCGGGTCCAGTGCAGCAGCGACGACGGCGACGCCATCGACGCCTCCACGCTGGTGACCTGGTAGCCGTAGACCGGGTCCATGATGGCCGGCAGGAACAGCCGCCCCGGGTCGCAGGAGGAGAATCCGGCGTTGCGGTCCGGGGTCCACTGCATGGGAGTGCGCACGGCGTCGCGGTCGCCGAGCCAGATGTTGTCGCCCATGCCGATCTCGTCGCCGTAGTAGATGATCGGCGAGCCGGGCAGGGACAGCAG
>NZ_JBIAIG010000001.1:564933-854504 GCF_042871235.1 Streptomyces sp. NPDC005931 | reverse complement strand
GGGGGCCCCCGGGGCGGGGGGGGGGTTCGTTTGGGGGGCCGCCCCCCGCCCCCCCCGCCCCTGCCCCCCCCCCCCCCCCCCGGGGGGGGCGGGGGGGGGGCCCCGGGCTCCCCCCCCGGGGGGCCCCCCCACGGCTCGTCGGTCTTCGCCGGGGGGATCGCGGCGACCGAGGACGACGACCGCGCGCCCTCCGTACCGCTCATCTCTCCGGGGCTGAGAAGCGAACACCGTCCGTACGTTGTTCCAGAAGTGACGAGGTGTCAACTGTTACAGCACCTTGTGGCAACCGACGGGTCTACGCAACGTGCCGAAGATGAACGGGAGTTACGGTGAAAAGACTGACAAGGCCCAGAAACTGACCCTTTCCTGAGCCTCGTCGATCGTCACAACCTATGCTCCAGGGGGGACGCATGGGCCTCGAGCCCACCACAGGTCTCACCGTCTCGGTCGTCGTTCCGGTCTACAACACCGCCGACCACCTGGCGGAATGCCTGCAATCGATCGTCGGCCAGTCCATCGGCCTCGACCACCTCGAAGTCATCGGCGTGGACGACGGATCCACCGACGGGAGCGGACCGCTGCTCGACGAGTGGGCGCGACGTCACCCGGGACGGATCCGGGTCGTTCACCAGGAGAACTCCGGTGCGCCGGGGGGTCCGCGCAACCGGGGCATCGAGATGGCCCGCGGCGAGTTCCTGTTCTTCGCCGACCCCGACGACTACCTCGGCACCGAGGCGCTGGAGCGAATGGTGGCGGCCGCCCGCCGCGACGACTCCGACGTGGTGCTCGGGAAGATCCGGGGCGTGGGCCGCAAGGCCCCGGTCACACCGTTCCGGAAGAACGTGGAAGCCGGTGACGTCTTCACCACCAAGGCCGTCTGGACCCTCACCGCGCACAAGCTCTTCCGGCGCTCCCTCGTCGAGGAGCACGGGCTGCGCTTCGCCGAGGGGCTCAGGCTGGCCGAGGAGCAGGTGTTCGTGGTGCCGGCGTACCTGCTGGCCCGGTCGATCTCCGTCGTGGCCGACTACGACTGCTACCACCTGGTCCGCCGGGACGGCGTCGCGCACCTGACGCAGCAGGCGCCCGACCCCGAACCGTTCTACGCGAACGTGCGCCGGGTGCTGGACGTGGTGGCCGAGCACGTCCCGCCCGGCCGCGGGCGCAACGACCTGCTGTACCGCTGGCTCACCCTGGAGGTGCTCGGCCGCTTCAACGCCCCCTTCGCCGAACTGCCGGAAGGGACGCGGGCGCTGCACGTGAAGCTCGCCGGCGAACTGCTGCGTGCCTACTTCCCGCCGGACCTGGTGGCCTCGTTGCCCGCGCTCGCCCGGCTGCGCTGCCTGCTGATCTCCGAGGGGCTCGTGGAGGAACTCACGGCCCTCAGCACCCTCGTGCCCAGGCCTGCCGCCCAGCCGGCCAAGACGCAGTCCCAGGCTCCGTCCCCGTCCCCGCCGCCCACCCAGGAGAAGCAGACGCGGACCCGACCGGCCAGGGCCACCCCACGGCTGCGCGGCCGGGTCCGCAGGTGGCTGTCGCGCTGACCTCCGCAGCAGGGAGAAGGGCCCGGCCGGGGCGATCGCCCCGGCCGGGCCCTCAGCGGTTCGGGTGCCTCCCGGCCGCCCGAGGCGCTCAGACCTCCTTGGCCTGCTCCAGCATCCGGTCCACGACCCGCCGGGACGCGTGGCCGTCGTCCAGGTCGCAGAACAGGTGGTGGAACCGCTCGAACCGCTCCTGGTACTCGGCCGACACCTCGTCGATGTCGCGGATCGCCGTCACCAGCTCCTCGGAGGTGGCGATCAGCGGTCCGGGCGAGTCCTTCTCGAAGTCGAAGTAGAAGCCGCGCAGCGTGTCCCGGTAGTGCTCCAGGTCGTACGTGAAGAACAGCATGGGACGCCCCAGGTGGGCGTAGTCGAACATCACGGACGAGTAGTCCGTGATCATCATGTCCGCGGCCAGGTACAGGTCGGCGATGTCCGGGTACTCCGAGACGTCCCACACGAAGCCGTTGCCGGCGCCGGGCACGGCGTCGACGACGTTGGAGTGGCGGCGGATCAGCAGCACGTGGTCCTCGCCGAGCCGGCGACGGGCGTCCTCGAGGTCGATCCGCAGGTCGAACAGGTACTGACCGGCGCTGTGCGACTGGTCGTCCCGCCAGGTCGGCGCGTACAGCACGACCTTCTTGCCGCTCGGGATGCCGAGCGTCTCCCGCACCTTCTCCGCGATCTTGTCGCGGTCGGGCGAGTAGAGGTAGTCGTTGCGCGGGTAACCGGCCTCGAGGATCTCCCCGTCGTAGGAGAAGGCACGCTTCAGGATCGGCGTGGAGAACCGGTTGGAGGAGACGAGCAGACTCCAGTTCTTGGCCTCGAGCGCCAGGCGGTTCTGGTACTCGCGGTCGAAGTAGAGCGTCTCGATGTCGTGGCCGATCTTCTTCAGCATCGTGCCGTGCCAGGTCTGCACGATGACCTGACCGGGCCGGCGCTCCACCCACTCGGGCAGGTGCCCGTTGGTGACGATGTAGCGGGAGGTGGCCAGGGCCTCGAACCACTCGCGACCCCACATGCGCACCTTCTCCGCGGTGGGCGGCAGGACCACCTGGCCGTCGCGCACGGCCCACAGGAACTTCATGTCGCTGCCGCGGCGCAGCAGTTCCTCGTGCATGGCGCGCGGGCTGTCGGAGTACTGCTTGCCGTTGTAGCTGAGGAAGAACACCTGGTCGCGCAGCGGCTCCTGGCGGCCGGGCTGGTACACCTCGCGGCGCAGCTGGAGCTGGCGGTACGGGCCGCGCTCCAGGTCGCTGAGCTCGGAGCGGCAGTTGAGCTGCGGGAAGCCGCCCCAGCGGTTCTCGAACCAGTAACGGCGACCGCTCAGCTCGGTGTGCAGCGGGAACTGCCCCAGGGCGAGCCGGTCGATGACGAACGGGGCGTCCGGCACCTGGGCGTCCGATGAGCGCAGCAGCAGGTTCCAGCGGCCCGCCTTCAGCGGCACCTGGCCGGAGCCGCCCATCACGGACGGGTCGAAGGCCGCGGTGAACGTGCCGTCCTCGGACCAGTCGGCGGCCGCCTTGCGCTCGTCGAAGCGGTTGGTCGCCTTCAGCACGAGGTCCGATCCGTCGAGTTCGCGGCTGCCGCGCCCGCGGACCACGATCTGCCCGCCCTCCAGGCCGATCCCGGTGATCACCGCGCGGCGCGTCCGGCCGATGATCTTCAGATAGCCGTTGTGGCCGGATATCAGGGCGATCTCCCGGTGGGCGCCCGCCTCGCCGAAGGAGGCCGGCAGGTCGAAGGAGAGGTCCTCCAGGCCCTCCCGGACCACACTGCTGAACTGGCGCTCCTCGCCGTCCGCGGAGACGGCCAGCAGGGCCGTGCTCCACTGGCGGCGGTCGGGCTGGGCCTTGTCGTCGACGGACTCGGCGTGCAGCAGCGCCACGTCCTCCAGCGGCACCCTGGTGCGGAACGTGGTCCCGCCGGCCTGCTGAGCCACCTCGACGGGGTACTTGCGCACCTCACCGCTCTTGGCGTGGCTCAGGCGGAACGACAGGGTCTCCCCGGGCTTCAGCGGAACCCGGATGTCACCGCTGACCTCGATCGCGTCACCGTCCAGGCGGCGGTCGGTGATCAGGGCGCGCACCTTCTCGATGCGCAGCTTCAGCGCGCTGCGCTCCACGGTGGGCAGCAGCCGGAAGTCCTCGTCGAGCCACTGGTACGGAGGGTAGTTCGCGGCCGAGCCGCCGCGGGTCCACACGCCGCTGCGCCGTACCAGGCCGGAGGCGTAGACATTGATGCCGACGTGCCAGAGGCCCTCCTGCCAGGTGCCGCCCTTGCGGAGCTTGGCGGGGTCGAACGCCAGCTCCCAGCCCGCCCAGTCGTAGTTGTACCGCTGCTGACCGGAGTCGGTGGTGCACTCCGGACGGTGGACGTTCTTGGCCGGCAGGAACATACGGCGGCGGGAACCGTGCCGCTTGAGCTGGACGATCTTGACGCTGCTGCGCCTGGTGGAGACGTCGATCTTGTCGATGTAGGCGTCGCCGGACAGCACCAGCTTGCCGTCCTGCCAGACCACCGAGCGCAGCGGGGCGCGCAGGTCCAGGTCGCCGTCGATGCGCAGGGCGGCCTTGGGGAGCTCGAAGCCGCTCTCCTCCAGCGTGCGGAAGCTCGCGTACTTGCGGAACGTCCCGGAGACCTCGATCGGCTCCTTGCGGCGCTGGGAGGCCAGCAGGGCGATCAGCTCCGGCATGGCGTGCTTGCGCACCAGCAGCCACTGGACCCGCAGGTCCGTCGGCAGCGCCATGACGATCTTCGGGTCGATCATGTCGAGGTAGCGGTTGGCGGCCTCGAGGAACGCCTCGTGGAACTCCGCCGTCGCGTCCGGCAGCACCCGCAGGAACAGACGCAGGTCGTCGCGGAGCACGCGGTCGTCGTACTGGCGCTTGTACTCGGCGAACTCCGCGCCCGGCTGCTGCGCGAGGTAGTCGCTGACCATGCTCACCGCGGTCACACGGTCCCGGATGGCCTGCGGCTCCTTGCGACGCTGGGTGATCGACGGCGCCGACTCGCCCTCGCGCAGCCGCCAGAAGTACGTCGGTTCGCCGATGATGTCGACGGCCTCGGCCCGGTAGTGCGCGGGCAGGACGACGGGGATGTCCTCGTGCAGGATCCCCTCGGGGAAGACGAAGCCCTCCTTCTCCCAGAAGGTGCGCCGGAAGATCTTGTTGCAGGCGATGCGGTCGGCGATCAGCTTCGGGTACCTGGAGATGTGGGTCCCCTTGCGCGCCTCGCCGGCGAGCATCTTCAGCAGCGGCACCTGCCACGACTTCTCGCCCTTGAGGTGGAAGACGTTGCCGGTGGCGAAGTCCGAGCCGGACTCGTCCAGGCTGGCGATCATCAGCCGGTAGGCGTCCGGCGGGATCACGTCGTCACTGTCGACGAAGGTGAGGAACTCCGCCTCGGCCGACATGTGGGCGATGCCGGTGTTGCGGGCCGCTCCGAGTCCGGCGTTCTCCTTGCGGATGAGCTTGAAGCGCGGGTCGCGGCTCTCGTAGGCCGCGGCTATGGAGGCGGAGTCGTCGGGGGAGCCGTCGTCGACCATCAGGACTTCGATGTCCTTGAACGTCTGCGCGGCGAGCGAGTCCAGACACGCGGGCAGATAACGCTCGACGTTGTAGATGGGGACGATGACACTGAGCCGAGGGGCCATGGCTTTTCGGTCTCCTTCCGGGGGTCAGGCCCGCTCGACCGGTTCGAGCGCCTGGTCGGGGGTCGGTGCGTGGGATCGTTCGGTGAACGGGAGGAACGGCAGCGGGTTCTCCTCGCCGAGGAAGACGCGTCGCACCACTCGTTCGGCTGCGCGCCCGTCGTCGAACTCGCAGAACCGGCGCCGGAACGCGGCACGGCGCTCGGCGGCGTCCGCTCCGCGGTACTCCTGCGAGCCGAGCAGCTGGATCAGGGCGGCCTGCGAGGTGGCGACCGCACCGGGCGGCTCCTGGAGCAGGTTGAAGTACGTGCCGCGGACCGCGGAGTAGATGTCCCAGTCCGGGGCGTAGATGATGATCGGCCGGTCCAGGACCGCGTAGTCGAACATCGCCGACGAGTAGTCCGTGATGAGCGCGTCCGCGGCCAGGTAGAGCTCCTCCACCCGGGGATGCGCCGAGACGTCGACGATCCGGCCGCTGCGGCGCAGCTCGGCCACGTGCGGGGAGGTGCCGTAGAAGTAGTGCCCGCGCACCATCAGCGTGACGTCGGGGCCCAGTTCCTCGGCGAGCCGCGCGAGGTCCAGGCTCGGGGTGAACCCGGGCTGGTACTCGCGGTGGGTGGGCATGTACAGGAACGCCTTGCCGCCGTCGGCGAGGCCCAGCGCCGCGCGTGCCCGGCGGACGTCCGTGGCCGTGGCGTTCACCAGGATGTCGTTGCGCGGGTAGCCGGTCTCCAGGGACACGTACGAGCAGGGGTAGACCCGCTCCCACACGGCGGTGGAGAAGCGGTTGGAGCTGAGGCTGAAGTCCCAGCGGTCGCACCGCTCGAGGAGCTTCTCGAAGTCCATGTGCGTGGAGGCCGGGTACTTCTGCTGGTCCAGGCCCATGGTCTTCAGCGGGGTGCCGTGGTGGGTCTGGAGGTGCACCTGGCCCTCCCGCTTCACCACGGCGTCCGCGAAGTTCACGTTGTTCACGAGGTACTTGGCCCGGGCGAGGGCCGCCCAGTACTCGCGCGAACCGACAGGGACGTACTCCACCCCCTCGGGCACCTGGTCCACCGCGTCCGGCCGGATGGCCCACACCCGGCGCATGTGCGGGGCGAGCCGGGCGAGTTCGGCGTCGACGGCCGCGGGGTTGCAGGAGACGCTGCGGCTCCAGTAGGCGGAGAACAGCGCGAGGTTCTCGTCGAGGGGGAGCCGCAGCTGCGACTGGTAGAAGACGCCCATCGCGCTGCGCTTGGACCGGCCGATCGCGGTCCGGGCGCGGTTGGTGACCGAACGCCTGAGCTTCACGGCCGCGGTGGCGCTCACCATGGCCGCGTAGGCGTCCCGCTCCAGCATCGCGTACTTGTGGCCCCGGCCGCCGGGCGGCCGCTGGAAGCCCTCCGGACGACGGGCGCGGTAGTCGGCGGCGGCGCGGTGGAAGAACTCCGCGCGGGCGTTCTGCGGCAGCCGGCCCGGGTTTTCGAGCACGGTCAGGTAGTGGTCGACCATCTTGCGGAACAGCGGGCCGCGCCACCGCCCGAGCTCCTCGTGCGCGTCGAGGAAGTCGAAGACGCGGCCGTACTGGTCGAAGACGTCGAAGTGCTTGCGGCTGACGGTCTTGAGGATGTTGCCGCCCTCACGCCGCTGGCGGTAGTACACGCACACGCGGTCCAGCACCGCCATGCGCCCGGCGCTGATCATCGAGCAGAACGTCCAGGGGGCGTCCTCGTAGTACCCGGGCGGGAAGGTGAGCCCGGTGCGGGCGACGAAGTCGCGGCGGTAGGCCTTGTTCCAGACGATCTGGAGCAGGTGGAGCAGCTCCGGGCGGTCGGCGAGGGTGAAGACGTCCGGACCCTCCTGCTTCAGCAGGGCCGCACGCTGGTTGGGGCGGACCCGGCCGTCCCAGTAGGTGCGCGCGTAGTCGTAGACGAGTATCTCCGGATCCCCGGTGGCGTCGAGGCGCTCGGATATCGCCTCCAGCGCACCGTCGGACAGGGTGTCGTCACTGTCCAGGAACAGGACGTAGTCGCCCTGGACCTTCTCCAGTCCCGCGTTGCGCGCACGTCCCAGGCCCACATTCTCCGTGAGGTGAATCACATGAATGCGGGAGTCTCTTTCCGCGTATTGGTCGAGAATGGCACCCGAGCCATCCGGCGAGCAGTCGTCGACGGCGATGATCTCGAAGTCCGTGTAGTTCTGCCCGAGTATGGAGTCGAGGCACTCCGGCAGATAGCCCTGCACCTTGAACACAGGGACAACGAGAGAGAGTCTGGGCATCCTTACAACCTGTTCCGAGAACTGACCACGTGCGCACGGGGGTCGGTCTGTGCTCCGGGCGTCCGTGGGCCTGGAGTGCGTCGCCGCATCAGCGTAAAGGATTCACGTGAAGTTTCCGTGGGCAAGGTAGCGGGATGTCCGAAGACTGGCCAGTGTCGGAATCACCCGATTTCGTAAGGTTCTTGTTGCCCTTGTTCTCTCCCTCCTGAAGCGGGGGAACGGCGGCCCCGGCGGCAGGGGATTGGGTCGCTTTCTCCCTGATGCCCCATGTGTCGGATTCGATTTTCCGCGGCCCGCGGAAGAGTCTGCATGCAGTGACTACGACCTTGGAGGCATGAGGATGAGCTGGCTGGTCACGGGTGGAGCCGGATACATCGGCGCGCATGTGGTGCGGGCCCTGCGCGACGGCGGTGAGTCTGTGGTCGTCTACGACGATCTGTCCACCGGCAGCGCGGACCGGGTGCCGGACGGGGTGCCCCTCGTCGTCGGCAGCGTCCTGGACGGTGACCTGCTGGAGCAGGCGATTCGTGACCATGCTGTGACAGGTGTGGTGCACATCGCGGCCAAGAAGCAGGTCGGCGAATCCGTCGACCGGCCGCTGCACTACTACCGGGAGAACGTCACCGGAGTGCAGACCCTCCTGGAGGCCATGTCCGCGACCGGCGTCGACAAGGTCGTGTTCTCCTCCTCCGCGGCCGTCTACGGCATGCCGGACGTGGACCTCGTCACGGAGGACACGCCCTGCGCGCCCCTGAGCCCGTACGGGGAGACCAAGCTGGTCGGCGAGTGGCTGATCAAGGCGGCGGCCACCGCGTACGGCATCCGCGGCGCCTCGCTGCGCTACTTCAACGTGGCGGGAGCGGCGTCCCCCGAACTGTCCGACACGGGCGTCTTCAACCTCGTGCCGATGGTGTTCGAGCGGCTGGAGGCCGGGGAGGCGCCGCGGATCTTCGGCGACGACTACCCGACGCCCGACGGCACCTGCGTCCGCGACTACATCCACGTGCAGGACATCGCCTCCGCCCACCTGGCGGCGGCGCGGCGGCTCGACGAGGCCCCCCGGGGCACCGCCCTGACGCTCAACATCGGGCGTGGGGAGGGGAGTTCCGTGCGCGAGATGGTCGACCGCATCCTCAAGGTCACCGCCCACGAGGACCTCACCCCGGAGGTGACCGCCCGCCGCGCCGGCGACCCGGCCCGTGTCGTGGCCGCGGCGGACCGCATCCGCGAGGAACTGGGCTGGACGGCCCGGTACGGGCTGGACGAGATGATCGAGTCGGCCTGGCAGGGGTGGCGGCACCACCGCCCCTGACCCGGTGGGCCGTTCACCCCCGGCGGGGACGGGCCGCCCGCGCCGCCCGGAGCGGGTCCGCCCCGGTCCTCAGGCCGTCACCCTGGGCGGCCGTCCCTCCGCCGGAGGCACGGCCCGCGGCGCGCGGCCCGTGCGCTGCCCCGGCAGTTCGGCCGCCCGGCGCCCCGCCACCCGCGTCCGGTGCTCCGCGGCGGCCGCGCACAGCGCCCGTACCGCGGCGTCGAAGCGGGCCTGGGCCGACGGCTCGGCCGGGCCCAGAAGCCGCAGTTTCAGTTCGGCGCGGGCCTTGGCCCACGCGTCCTTCTCCGGACGACGGACCGACTCCAGCAGGGCCGGCACCCCGGTCGCGTCCGGTGACAGCACCGTCGCCGCCGCCACCGTCGGGAACGCCGCGCGGAACGCCTCTGGGGACAGGCCGCTGGTGTTCGCCACCGCGTACGGCTTTCCGCTCGCCAGGAAGTCGCTGATCACACTGGACACGTCGCTGATCAACAGGTCGGCGACGTCGAAGCAGCCGTACAGTGTCGGTCTGACGTCCGTGATCACCTGGTGCTCCCACTCCGGCAGCGACGCCCAGTACGCCTCCTCCCAGGCCGCCGTCACCCGCGCCACCGCCTCCGCCCGGCCCGGCTCCGGGGCGGACTGGAGCAGCATCCGCTCGACCTGGTCGGCGCCCGGACGCGACGAGGCCGCGGTCAGCCGCTCCAACTCCGCGGCCAGTGAAATCAGTTCGGGCGACGGTGCGGGACGCGGCCCGGACCGGTCCCGGTTCGCCGCGCGGATCAGCTCCCGGATGCGCCGGTCGGCGGCGCCCGCCCGCGGATCCACCGAGCCGGTCAGCGGATGCGGCTTGTAGAGCAGCCGCACCCCCGGGTCCGCGAGCAGCGCCCGCACCAAGCTCTCGCCGGCCGCGATCACCGAGGTGTTGCCCGGGTTGCCGTCCCAGCCCTCCCAGGTCGGCGCGTACAGCACGGTGGTCCACCGCCCGGCAGGTGGGCCCGCGTACGGGAGCACGGCGTCCAGTTGGGGCCGGCCGATCTCCACCACGTCCTTGTCCTCGACCCCGACCTCGGCCAGCGCGTACCGCTCCCGCGCCGCCGGACCGGCCACCCACACCTCGTCGTACGCCTTGGCGTACGGGTTGCACGACGACAGCTTGTCGCTCTCGCCGTGGTTGACGAAGGCGTGCCTGATCGTGGGGATGCGCAGCACCTGTGAGGTCTTGCCGGAGTTCGACGGGTGGACGAGCACCTGGAGCGAGGAGTGCTCCAGCCGCATCAGGGTGGACACCTTCGGCAGGCACACGACCGGGATGTCGGTCGCCGCGATCCTTGGCACCATGAACCGCTCCCGCAGCACGATCACCGGCCGCCCGCCGAGCTTCGCCAGCGGCTCCAGCCACATGTTGGCCTGGTACGCCGAGGAGATCCCGCCCGAGAAGTACAGGCCCACCGTCGGCCGGTAGCCGGCCAGCCAGGCGTCGAACCAGTCCAGCACCTCCTGCTCGCCCGCCGGCCGCCGCGACGGCAACAGCCGCAGCAGCAGCGCGCCGAGGCCGGTCAGCGCCGCGAGCAGCGACAGCGCGACGCCGGCCGCCGCGCACCGGGGCTCCTCCAGCGCCGCCGTGACCAGCAGCCCGGCCGTCGAGGGCAGGCCGAACACCAGCAGCCGGTGCCCCGGGCGGCGCAGCAGCACGGCCGGCGCGGGGGACAGACGCAGTGCCGAGGCGTCGATGTTCCGGGTCACCACGGGCAGCGTCCGGGTGCGGCGGACCAGCACCGAAACCGCCTGGATCGCGCAGTGCAGCGCGTAGAAGGCGAGCAGCCCGCCGACCAGCGGGGCGTACTGCGTCTCCCGGTCCTGCTCGCCGAGCCGCACGAGCCCCACCACCAGCAGCAGGTCCCGCAGCACATGGCGGACCGTGAGGTCCGCGTGCGACTTGGCGAACAGCGACAGCATCCCGGGCTGCCAGCGGTACAGCACGCCCTCGGCCACCAGGGACACGGCGGTCGCGGCGACCAGCAGCGGCACGTGCGGCCGCAGCGCCGCGACCGCCTGCGTGACGAAGGCGCCGGCGAGCACGGCGGTCACCAGCCCCTTCAGAAGGGTCTGCGGGCGGGGGATCGGTACGGGCACTGCGGTCACTCCAGGAGCGTCGGTTCGGAGCCGGTCGGCCGTACGGGTTAACGCGCGGCGACCTCCCAACGACACGCGCGTGTCCGCGTGGGGTCCGCGCGGGCCCCCGGGAAGACCCGCGCCGCTCCCGGCCGCGCTCTGTCGGAATCCCTGCCCACAGGCTGGACCGGTGCGCGTCACCGGGCCCGCTTCGCGTAGATTGCCAGGCGGGCGACCGCATCGGCGCGGAGCACGACGAGGCGAGGGGACGGGCGGCACAGTGGCTGGGGCAAGGCAGGCCGTGGGCGAGGCCCGCAGGATCGTCGTCAAGGTCGGGTCCTCGTCGCTGACCACCGCGTCCGGCGGTCTGGACGCCGACCGGGTGGACGCGCTCGTCGACGTCCTCGCCAAGGTGCGCAGCGGCGGGGAGAAGGAGATCGTCCTGGTCTCCTCGGGCGCCATCGCCGCCGGTCTCGCCCCGCTGGGGCTGCGCCGCCGCCCCAAGGACCTCGCCCGGCAGCAGGCCGCGGCCAGCGTCGGCCAGGGCCTGCTGGTGGCCCGCTACACCGCCTCCCTCGCCCGCTACGGCGTCCGGGTCGGCCAGGTGCTGCTCACCTCCGACGACATGAGCCGCCGCGCCCACCACCGCAACGCCTCGCGCACCCTCGACAAACTGCTCGCGATGGGCGCCCTGCCGGTCGTCAACGAGAACGACACGGTCGCCACCGACGAGATCCGCTTCGGCGACAACGACCGCCTCGCCGCCCTCGTCGCCCATCTGGTGCGCGCCGACCTGCTGGTGCTGCTCTCCGACGTGGACGGCGTCTACGACGGCGACCCGGGCCGGCCGGGGACCTCCCGGATAGCGGAGGTGCGCGGACCGCGGGACCTCGCCCACGTCGAGATCGGCAGCACCGGGAAGGCCGGCGTCGGCACCGGTGGCATGGTGACCAAGGTCGAGGCCGCCCGGATCGCGGCCGCCGCCGGCATCCCGGTGGTGCTGACCAGCGCCGTCCACGCGGCCGACGCCCTGACCGGCGGCGACACCGGCACCTACTTCCACCCCACCGGCAAGCGCTCCGCCGACCGGCTGCTGTGGCTCCAGCACGCCTCCACCCCGCAGGGCTCGCTCACCCTCGACGACGGGGCGGTGCGCGCGGTCGTCCTGGGCCGCAAGTCGCTGCTGCCTGCCGGGATCGCCGCCGTCGAGGGCGACTTCAGCGCGGGCGACCCGGTCGAGCTGCGGGACCGCGCGGGGCGGGCCGTGGCCCGCGGGCTGGTCAACTTCGACGCCAAGGAGATCCCGCGGCTGATCGGCCGCTCGACCCACGAGCTCGCCCGGGACCTCGGCCCGGCGTACGAACGCGAGGTCGTACACAGGGACGATCTGGTGGTCCTGCATCCGTAATGCTCCAAAACGTCCGCCCCCGGTGGTGGACGTTCCGCAAAACCGCCCCACGATCCCTCGCGGCCTGCTCAACTTTGTCCCGGAGACATCCCCGCCCGACCCCGGTCGGTCCGTGCGTGAAGGAGGCCGTCGTGAGACGAGTGCGCCCTGGGACGGCGTCCCGCGGTGGTGCCGGCTCCCGCGCGGCCGGCGAGGAACGCGCCCTGACCAGCGTCGCGACGGGTGACCGTTTCAAGGGTGGCGAACCCGTCGACACCCCCCGCCTGTGGCACGTCACCCTCAGCGTTTCCGGCCGGCGGGCCCCGATCACGGACGTGCGGCGCGCCCTGGAACAGCTCGCCCACGACCACCCCTTCCTGCTGACCAGCCGGTACGCCGAGGACCACGCGGAGATCCGCTACTGGGAGGAGGCCCGCGACCTGCACGACGCGGCCGCCGTGGCCCTGCGCCTGTGGGGCGAGCACCGGCAGACCGCGGGGCTGCCGCCCTGGGAGATCGTCGGCCTGGAGGTCATCGACCGGGCCACCTACCACCAGCGCGTCGCCGAGGGCTACGGCCCGCCGCCGGCCCGCCCGGTGGGCGTGCACCCCTTCTGAGTCCCGCCGGCCCCCGGGCCATCCGTTTTGAGCGTGTGTCTCGCGGTTTGGGATGACCGCCGACCGGGCCGCCCGGCCGCACTACCCTTCCCTCATGACCACGTTCTCGCCGTACGACTCGATGTCCCCGGTCGGCCAGGCCGCCTACCGGGCCAAGGCCGCCGCCGCCACCCTCGCCCCACTGCCGCGGGCCGCGAAGGACGACGCGCTGCTCGCCGTCGCGGACGCGCTCGAGGTCCGGGCGAGCGAGATCGTCGAGGCCAACGCCCAGGACGTGGCCAAGGCGCGCGAGGCCGGGCTCAGCGAGGGCATGATCGACCGGCTCACGCTCACGCCGGAACGGGTCCGCGCGATCGCCTCCGACGTGCGTGACGTCGCAGCGCTGCCCGACCCGATCGGCGAGGTGGTGCGCGGCTCCACGCTGCCCAACGGCATCGACCTGCGCCAGGTCCGGGTGCCGCTCGGCGTCGTCGGGATCATCTACGAGGGCCGGCCCAACGTCACCGTCGACGCCGCCGCCCTGTGCCTGAAGTCGGGCAACGCGGTCCTGCTGCGCGGCTCCTCCTCGGCGTACCGCTCGAACACCGCGCTGGTGCGCGTGC
The DNA here is from genome assembly GCF_042871235.1 of Streptomyces sp. NPDC005931. NCBI lineage: Bacteria > Bacillati > Actinomycetota > Actinomycetes > Kitasatosporales > Streptomycetaceae > Streptomyces > Streptomyces sp. NPDC005931. The sequence goes on along the minus strand of NZ_JBIAIG010000001.1, from coordinate 841,022 downwards.
TGCGCGACGCCGTCGGCGGGGCGGGGCTGCCCGCCGACGCGATCCAGCTCGTCCCCGGCGAGAGCCGGGACAGCGTGCGCGAGCTGATGCGCGCCCGCGGCCTGGTCGACGTGCTCATCCCGCGCGGCGGCGCCTCCCTGATCAACACGGTCGTCCAGGAGTCGGTCGTCCCGGTCATCGAGACCGGCACCGGCAACTGCCACGTCTACGTCGACGCGGCGGCCGACCTCGACATGGCCGTCGAGATCCTGGTCAACTCCAAGGCCCAGCGGGTCGGCGTCTGCAACGCCGCCGAGACCCTCCTGGTCCACCAGGACATCGCGCCCGAGTTCCTGCCGCGTGCCCTGGACGCCCTCGCGGACGCCGGGGTGACCGTGCACGCCGACGAGCGCGTGATGGCGTACGCCAAGGACTCGAAGGCGACGGTCGTCGAGGCCACGGCGGAGGACTGGGAGACCGAGTACCTGTCGTACGACATCGCCGCCGCGGTGGTGGACTCGCTGGACAAGGCCGTCGAGCACATCCGGCTGTGGACCTCCGGCCACACCGAGGCCATCGTCACCACCTCGCAGCAGGCCGCCCGGCGGTTCACCCAATGGGTGGACTCGACCACGGTCGCCGTGAACGCCTCCACCCGGTTCACCGACGGCGGCCAGTTCGGCTTCGGTGCGGAGATCGGCATCTCCACGCAGAAGCTGCACGCCCGCGGCCCCATGGGCCTGCCGGAGCTGACCAGCACGAAGTACATCGTCACCGGCGACGGGCACGTGCGGCGCTGAGCCGCGGACGGCCGCTCGGGCGCCGCGAAGGCGTCTCGCAGCCGGATGAATTTCCATACCGTCTGCCCAAATTGACCCCCCGCGACTACTCTGGATCCTGTGCCGGAGGACGTGGGGGGTACGCCGTTCCCTGACGGCTGGGAGCCCGACGACGACCACGACCGCGGAGTGTCGGACGAAGAGTTCGCCTCCGTGGTCTTCGACGAGGACTTCGTACGGGCGGCCGTGGTGCACGAGCCGACCGCCGTCGAACGCCTCCTGGCCGCCGCGCAGGCGAGAGCCGAGGCCTCGGAGGCCGAGGCCCACCGCACGCACGCCAGAGGCGAGCGCTACGACGACGGGTACCGCCTCTACCGGAGGGACGGTGACTTCGACGACCCGGACGACGACCTCGACCTGCTCGAGGACGGTTACGGCTCCCCGGGCCCCTACGGCAGACAGGTCCGCTGGCACCGCCCGGTCGCCTGGGTGCTCGCCCTCGTGATGGGCATCGGCATGGTCGTGCTCGCCTTCTCGGCCGTCTACCGCGGTGCCTCCTCCAACCGCCAGGAGCAGGTACCGCCACCCGCCTCGACCGGCCTGGAGCAGGGTGGCGGGGCCGCCCCGTCGGCCTCCGCGGACTACTCCCAGCCGCCCGTGCCGGTCATCCCGCGAAGCCCCTGAGACCGGGTGTCAGCCCGGTGAGAACCTGTCAGAACTTGTCGGGCGGCGGGGCGTTTATGCGAGGGCCGTGGGACCTACCCTGAAGGTATGGGAGGGCCTTCGGACCCACCCGAGGGGACCCCTGAGGGAGCCCCCGGAGGTGGAGAGGACGAGTACAGGTCCGTCGTCTTCGACGAGTCCTTCGTCCGCGCTGCCCGCCTCCAGGAGTACTCCGCACAGGAGCGCATCACCGACCACGCACCCGCCGTACGCCGCCGTCCGCCCCGGCACCGGGGGCTGTCCCGGCAGGCGCTGGTACTGGTCGTCCTGATCGCCGTGGCCTTCGGCACCGCGATCTACATGGGCGTACGCCACCCGTACCAGACACCGGTCGCCAAGAGGCCCGCCGAGCCGCTGCGCATGACGGTCATCCCGCTCGCCCCGCGGGGCAAGGTGCCCGGCACCGCCGACCCGGAGCGGCTGTACGCGCACAGCCCGGCGGCGCAGTTCCGCAACGGCGCCGAGGGGATCCCGCTGCCGGCCTCCCGGCGCACCGCGCACTTCTCCGACGGGCAGGTCGTGACCGCGCTCGTCACCGCGAAGGACTACCTCGTGCGGTCCTCCCTCGATCCGGACGTGCTCACCGGCGGCGAGACGCGCTCGGTGCGGGTCCTGCTCAACCCCGACCAGCTCGAACAGTTCGACCAGAGCTTCGCCCGGCCCACCGCCGACGGGCGGCACGCGCCCACCGGCTGGCTGGTCCGCTTCGACCCCGCCCGCGCGGAACTCGCCGACCGCACGGTCCGCGTCCAGGGCACCCTCCAGGCCGCCGAGAGCGACTCCTCCACCCTCGAGGTCACCGCGGACCACACGTTCGTCTACGCGCTGCGCCCGGCCGGGGCGGGCCGGGACGCCGAGGCGTCGCTGTTCACCGTCCGGCGCGAGCTGACCTTCCGCTTCGACCGCGACGACCTGCGCCTGCACCAGACCCGGCTCGCCGCCTCCCACGCCCAGGCCGGCCCCCTGTCCTGCGCCGAGGACTCCGCCTCCCGGCTGCGTCCCCTCCTGGCCGGCCAGACCGCCGAGGACGCGGGTCCCGCGGGCACGGACCCCTACGCCACGGGCAGCGCCCCGGCCCTGTGCGGCTCCCTGGCACCGGGGGCGCAGCCGAGGGTGTGAGGCCCGCCGCAGGGGCGCAGTCGATGGTGTAGGACCCAGCGCAGGGCGCACGAAGGTGTGAGGCCCGGCGCTGGGGTGCAGACCATGGTGTGAGGCCCGGCGCAGGTGAAGCACCGCGCCCCCGGCCCCGGCGGGCGGCGAGGCCCCGGGGCCGGCGAGTACCGGCACCCGGCGCCGACGGCGGCTCAGTCGGCGTCGCGCGGGGGGCGGTCCTCGCCGGTGTCCGCCGACGTGCCCGGCTCGTCCGGCCGCGGCTGCGCCGACGACGTGAAGCCGCCGAAGCCGCGGCGCACCCGGTCGCCCAGATCGCCGGCGCCGCCCGCGAGGTCGCTGACCAGCTTCATCAGGGGGTCCTTGGAATCGCGCACGTCACTGGCGTAGCTGCTCGCCGACTGCCGCCATGACTCGCGCACGGAGGCGTCCCTGTCCTCCTCCCGGCGCGGGTAGTGGCCGTCCATGATCCGCTGGTAGTCCCGGGTGGCCGCCCACTTCCTGAGCTCGGCCGCCCGCACGGTGGTGAACGGGTGCGAGCGCGGCAGCACATTCAAGATCTTCAGCACGGAGTCGCGCAGATCGCCCCCCGCCTCGTACTCCTCGGCCTGCTCCAGGAACGCGTCCACGTTCATCTCGTGCAGGTGGTTGCCGCCGGCGATCTTCATCAGGCCGCGCATCGACGCCTGGAGGTCCTGGCCGACCAGCAGCCCGGCGCGGTCCGCGGACAGCTCCGACTTGCGGAACCACTCGCGCAGCGCGGTCACGATCGCCATGATCGCGACGTTGCCCAGCGGGATCCACGCGACCCGGACCGCCAGCGACGTCAGGAACAGCAGGACGGTCCGGTACACCGAGTGGCCGGACAGCGCGTGGCCGACCTCGTGCCCGACGACCGCCCGCATCTCCTCCTCGTCGAGCAGTTCCACCAGGCCCGTGGTGACCACGATGATCGGCTCGTCCAGGCCGATGCACATCGCGTTCGGGTTCGGGTCCTGGTTCACGTACATGGGCGGGACCTTCTTCAGGTCCAGGATGTAGCAGGCGTCGCGCAGCATGTCGTTCAGATGGGCGAACTGCCGGTCCGAGACCCGAACCGAGTCGGACAGGAACAGCAGCCGCAGGCTGCGCTCGGGCAGCAGTCCGCTCAGCGTCTTGAACACCGTGTCGAAGCCGCTCAGCCTGCGCAGCGCCACCAGCGCGGAACGGTCGGCCGGGTGTTCGTACGCGCGCGAGGAGATCCCGGGGAAACGCCTGCGCTGCCTGCTCGGCACGTTCTCGTGCCCGCTGTCGTGGTGGCCGTCGGACATGTGTCCCCCAAGTGCGTCTGTGTGGCCTGTGCGGCCCTTTGCTCCCCCGGGGCGAAGCCCAGCCTAGGCCGAGACACCGTGGACGGGCAGGAGGGGAAGTGCGGTCCCGATCGTGGGGAAGGACGACCCAGGACACCACGATGGTTGCCTGCCGCCCCGCAACCGCGGAGTCGGCGTGATCGCCGCGACCGCGCCCGCTTACGATGAGCCGACGTCTTTATCCCGCCCACACGCGATAGGTCCTGCCGAAGATGAGCTTCCACAGCACCGCTGCCCAGTTGGTCACCCTCGCCGCCGAGGGCGGAGAGCACGGCGGCAACCACGAGAGCCTCAACCCCTACGTCACCGGCGGCGGGGCCCTCCTCGTGCTGCTGCTCCTGCTGTGGATCACCACGCGCTTCAACCGCGACCGCTGAGCCCGCCGGAGACCGGCAGCCGGGGCGCTCCTGCCGGGCCGGTAGGGTCTGCACGCATGGGAGAGCAGGACATGCCTACCGGCCCGGTGAACGATCCGGCCGGGAACACGGCCCCGGGTACGGCCGAGGACGCCGCCGGGCGCACGGCGGGCGGCGACGCGCGCCGTCCGGCGCCCCGCAGGGCCGACGGCCCCGGCAGCGGGCCGGCCGGGCCGGGCAAGCGCCGCCTCGGCGTGATGGGCGGCACCTTCGACCCGATCCACCACGGTCACCTGGTGGCGGCCAGCGAGGTCGCCGCGCAGTTCCACCTCGACGAGGTGGTGTTCGTTCCCACCGGCCAGCCGTGGCAGAAGAGCCACCGCACGGTCTCCGCGGCCGAGGACCGCTATCTGATGACGGTCATCGCGACCGCCGAGAACCCGCAGTTCTCGGTGAGCCGTATCGACATCGACCGCGGCGGCCCCACCTACACCGTGGACACCCTGCGCGACCTGCGGGCGCTCAACCCCGACACGGACCTGTTCTTCATCACCGGCGCCGACGCCCTGGCCCAGATCCTCACCTGGCGCGACTCCGAGGAACTGTTCTCCCTCGCCCACTTCATCGGGGTGACCCGTCCCGGACATCATCTCAGCGACGCCGGTCTGCCCGAGGGCGGCGTGTCGCTCGTCGAGGTCCCGGCCCTCGCCATCTCCTCGACGGACTGCCGTGCGAGAGTCGCCAAGGGAGACCCCGTCTGGTATCTGGTGCCGGACGGAGTCGTGCGCTACATCGCCAAGCGTCAGCTGTACCGCGGCGAGTGAGCCGAGAGGGGCACCGGTGAACGACCGATACGACGCGGGCTACGGAGCCGACCCGTACGAACTCGTCGGCTACGACGAGTACGGCCGACCTGTCTACCGCCAGGTCCCGGCCCAGCAGGCGCCACAGCAGGCGTACGACCCCTACGCCCAGCAGCCCCAACAGGGACACGCGCCGCAACAGGGTCAGCAGGGACAGCAGGGTTACGGCTACGCCCCCTACGCCGCCGGCGGGCAGCAGCCCGCACAGCCCTACGACCCCTACGGGACCGCCCACCAGCCCCACGCCCCCGGCTACGGCTCCTACGACCCCTACGGCACCGGTACCCACCAGGCCGGCCCGGCGGCGGCCCCGTACGACCCCTACGGGCAGGGCGCGCCCGCCGGCACCGGAACGCACCGGGTCGCCGAGCAGGCCCCGCACATCCCGCAGCAGGCCGGCCCGGCCGTCGACGGCCCGGCTCCCGACCCGGAACCGGGACGGGACTACCGCACCGAGCAGTTCGCGTTCGTCGAGGAGCCCGACGACGACTCCGAGGACGTCATCGACTGGCTCAAGTTCACCGAGAACCGCACCGAGCGCCGCGAGGAGGCCCGGCGCCGGGCGCGCAGCCGGATCGTCGCCCTGGTGGTGGTCCTCGCCCTGGTCGCGGTCGGCGGCGTCGGCTACCTCTGGTACGCCGGGAAGCTCCCCGGCCTGTCCGACTCCGGCTCCGGCACGGGCACCACCGCGGCCGCGGGCGCACAGAAGCGCGACGTGATCGTGGTCCACCTGCACGACACCAAGAAGGGCGGCACCGCCACCGCCCTGCTCGTCGGCAACACCACCACCAAGCAGGGCACTACCGTCCTGCTGCCCAACTCCCTCGCCCTCACCGCCGAGGACGGCAGCACCACCACGCTCGCCAAGTCCGTCGAGGACGACGGCTCCGACGGCACCCGCACCGCGCTCGACTCTGTCCTCGGCACCGACATCGAAGGCACCTGGCGCCTGGACACCCCCTATCTTCAGAACCTCGTCGACCTCGTCGGCAACATCGACATCGACACCAACGCCGCCGTAGCCGACCCGGACGCCAAGAAGAAGGGCGAGGCCCCGCTGGTCAACAAGGGCGAGAACCAGACCCTCAGCGGCAAGATGGCCGTCGCCTACGCCACCCACCGTGCCCCCGGCGAGGCTCCGAACGCCCAGCTGGAGCGGTTCGGGCAGGTCATGCACGGGGTGCTGCGCAAGATGACCTCCGAGCCCGACGCCGCCACCACCACCATCCAGACGCTGGGTCAGATCATCGAGCCGCCCCTGACCGACAAGGACCTCGGCTCCTTCCTCGCCCGCCTCTCCGACCTCGCCAAGGGCGGCGACCACCGCACCGCCACCCTGCCCGTGCAGGAGGACGGCACGCTCACCGCGCAGGCGAGCGACAGCGTCGTCGAGGACGTCCTCGGCGGCACCGCGAAGAGCCCCGACAAGGACGCCGCCGTCAGCGTCTCCGTGCGCAACGCCACCGGAGTGAAGGACAACACCGAGAAGGCCCGCGTGGTGCTCCTCAACGGCGGCTTCACCTTCCGGGAGAGCGGCACCGCGGACGCCCGGGCGACCTCCAGGGTCCTGTACGCCGACGCCGCCGACAAGCAGAACGCCGTCGAGGTCGCCAAGACCCTGGGCCTGCCGGCCGGCTCCGTCGCCAGGGGCGAGGTCTTCGCGAACACCCGCGTCTCGGTCGTCCTCGGCCAGGACTACGACCCCGCGACGTAGCCGGGCCGCGGACCGGCCCACGGGCGCACCCCCGTGATCTCCAGGGGTGCGCCCCTCATCACGTGGGGTCCGCCCGGCGGTCCGTGAGACCCTTGGTGACGAGTGAGTGACCATCGTCCGCCGACCGAAAGCCTTGTAGTGACCGCAACCGACCGTTCCCTCGAGCTCGTCACCACCGCCGCCCAGGCGGCCGCCGACAAGCTCGCGCACGACATCGTCGCCTACGACGTCAGTGACGTGCTGTCCATCACCGACGCCTTCCTGCTGGCCTCCGCGCCCAACGACCGCCAGGTCAAGTCCATCGTCGACGAGATCGAGGAGCGGCTGAACAAGGAGCTCGGCGCCAAGCCGGTCCGCCGCGAGGGCGACCGCGAGGCCCGCTGGGTGCTGCTCGACTACGTCGACATCGTCGTCCACGTCCAGCACAGCGAGGAGCGGGTCTTCTACGCCCTGGAGCGACTGTGGAAGGACTGCCCCGAGCTGGAGCTGCCCGCCGACGCCCTGGCCACCCGCGGCAAGGCCGCGGAGCACGCCCGCATGCAGGAGGCCGAGGAGGCGACGGAGCCGGGCGGTGAGTGGCGGTGAGCGCCACCGGTGAGGTGGGCGGTCCCGGGCGCCGGGGCCGCCGCGTCATCCTGTGGCGGCACGGCCAGACGTCCTGGAACGTGGAGCGCCGCTTCCAGGGCTCCACGGACGTGGAGCTCACCGAGACCGGCGTGGCCCAGGCCCGCCGGTCCGCCCGTCTCCTCGCGGGCCTCAGGCCCGACGCGATCGTCGCCTCCGACCTCAAGCGGGCCGCCGACACCGCCGCCGAGCTGGCCGCGCTCACCGGCCTCGAGGTGACCCTCGACGAGGCGCTGCGGGAGACCTACGCGGGCGTCTGGCAGGGCCTGACGCACGACGAGATCATCGCCCGGCACGGCGAGGAGTACGCCGCGTGGAAGCGCGGTGAGCCGGTGCGCCGCGGTGGCGGCGAGCTGGAGACCGAGGTCGCCGACCGCGCCGCCCCGGTGGTGCTCCGGCACGTCGAGAAGCTTCCGGAGGACGGCACGCTGGTGGTGGTCAGCCACGGCGGCACCATCCGCACCACCATCGGCCGGCTGCTCGGCCTGGCGCCGCACAACTGGGAGAGCCTGGGCGGCCTCACCAACTGCTGCTGGTCCGTCCTCGGCGAGGGCCTGCGCGGCTGGCGGCTGCTCGAGCACAACGCCGGCACGCTGCCCGAGCCGGTGCTGGGCGACGACGACTGAGGGTCCCCCGGGGCGGCCCGGGGGACCGGATTTCACTTTCCGGCAGGTCGCAGGCTAAAGTTCTTCTTGTTCGCCCCGCCGAGCGGGACGAACACCGCACGGGCCTCCCGTGTGACGCAAGGGGCTATAGCTCAGTTGGTAGAGCGCCTGCATGGCATGCAGGAGGTCAGGAGTTCAATTCTCCTTAGCTCCACGTGACGAAGATCCCGTCCTCCGCAGGAGGCGGGATTTTTTCGTCGTCTTCCCTTGAGAAGTCCGGCTCCGGCGGGCGTATACCTCTACGGGACGCCGGGCCGTGTCCCGACCGGTACCACGGCGTCGCTGACCGTGTCGGCCCGGTCGTGGCAGAATCAAACGGCCGGAAGGGGGCGCGGCCCGACGGGAGGGAGTTGCGATGCCTGCGAGCATCCACGAGGAGGTCGATCGCCTCCTCGGAGCGGCGTTGACACCACGGACCTCGACTCGGCTCGCCTGCCCTTCCTGCGGTTCCGCGCACGTCGCCCAGGTCCTCGGCGACAACGGCGGGATCTCCTACGTGTGCACGGCCTGCGGCCACAGCTGGAGCTGATCGATGGGTGCACACAGGCGGAAGTGCGACTGGTGCGGCAGCGGGACGCCGATCGTCCGGGACATGGAACCGATCAATCCGGACTACCAGTACTGGTGCGAGGAGTGCGCGCGGGCGCTGATCATAAAGGGCGACCCCATCGAGACGTACCGCGAACTCGAGGGTGAGCCGATCTATGGCCGGCTGCTGGAGGAGCACTGCACGCTCAAACGCTTCTATTCGTTCGTGACGGCGTGAGGTCATTTCGGGCAGAAGCGAGCGAAGCGAAACCGATTTGGTGTTGGCCCGGGTGGACCGTGTAAAGTTGGCGTCGCCGCCGGGGAAACCCGGAGGGCGGCACCACAAGGGGCTATAGCTCAGTTGGTAGAGCGCCTGCATGGCATGCAGGAGGTCAGGAGTTCAATTCTCCTTAGCTCCACAGAAGTAGAGGGCGGATCATCCGAACGGATGGTCCGCCCTCTGCGGTTGGCGGTCCGCGTCAGCGGCCCAGGGCGCGCCGTCCCCGGCCCTGGGACAGCACTGGCAGGTTGCGCGACGGGGCCTTCGCCTGGGCCTCCTCCTCGATGCGCAGCGCCAGCGCCGGGCAGCGGCGCACCGCGCGCAGTGCCTTGGCCTCGGCGTACCGCGGCACCTGCGCCTGGGCCACGGTCGGGAAGCCGTCGGCGCCCAGCTGGAACACCTCCGGGAGGATGTCCGCGCACAGGCCGTGGCCGCGGCACAGCGTCCAGTCGACGTAGATCTTCTGGCGGCTGGGCCCGTTCTCCTCCTCGGACTGGCCGCCCGGGATGCCCGTGGGGGCCCTGCCTGCCGCGAAGAGGGGCAGCACGCCCGCCACGGGCCGGCCGCAGCCGTTGCCGAGGACATGCGCCGCGAGGTCGTCGGTGAACGCCTTGATGGTCGACTCCAGGAACATCGCGGAGCCGTCGGGGTGCGAGCACGCGCCGCGCCGCTTCACGTTCTTGGTGACCTGCTTGAGGGCCTCCAGGGCGGCCGGGCCGCCCCCGTTGAGGATGTCCTCCAGGCCCCGCGCGGCGGCCGGCAGGCCCAGGTAGCAGGGGCCGCACTGGCCCGCGCTCTCCTCGGCCAGCCACTGCGCCACCCTGAGCGACTCGCCCAGCGGGCAGGTGTCCTGACTGATCGGCAGGATCGCCCCCGCGCCGAGCGAACCGCCCACGGCGTCCAGGGAGTTGCGCGAGACGATCGCCTCGTTGACGGTTGCCGCGTCGATCCACTTGCCGTGGTAACCCCCCGTCAGCACGCCCTGCGGCACCGGTGGCGCACCGGCGAGCTGGAGGACGTAGCGCAACGGCACGCCGGTCGGGACCTCGATCACCATCGGGCGGGCCACCGCCCCGGACACCGTGAGCATCACGGTGCCCGGCTCGTCGTACAGCCCGGTGTTGCCGTAGCGGTCCGGGCCGATGCGGGCGGCGATGGCCAGCTGGGCGAACGTCTCGGCATTGGACAGCAGCGTCGGAGCGCCGCCGACGCCGCTCTTCGAGGCGCTGATCTTGCGGCCCGGCGGAATCGCCGGACCCCCGTCGATCGAGCGGATCAGGGACGCGGCGGCACCGGTGACCATCCGCACCGGGTTGCGCTGCACGCGGGCGCGCAGCGCCGACCGGCGTCCGTTGCTCAGGCCGCGTTCGGCGAGCGCGGCCTCCATCGAGCGCTGGGTGGACTCCCGGGTGACCCCCACCACGAGCGTGCGGGCGCCGAGGGCCTCGGCGCACAGCAGGGCGCCGTCCAGGATGAGGTGCGGGGCGCGGTTGATCAGCACCGTGTCCTTGCGGCAGGCCGGTTCGTCCTCGCTGCCGTTGACGACGACGACCGGCCGGACGCCGCGCTTGATCGCCGATTCGGCGACCGAGCGCAGCTTCTTGTGGAAGGGGAAGCCCGCGCCGCCGCGGCCCCTGAGGTTGATGCGGTCGGCGAGCTGCGCGAGCTGCTCACCGCCCATGGGTTCCAAGGGCCCGTGCACCTTGAGGTGCATGGGCAGATCGAGCCGGTCGACAAGGTCGAAGCCCGACGTGAGCTGAGGAAGTCCGACGACGCGGACTTCGGGAACGTCGGGCAGGGCCTCGTTCACTTAAAGCCTCCGGAAGGCGTGTTCCAAGGTTCGCCCGAACCCGGTGCGTCGAAGTCGTAGGACGCACCGGGCAGTGTTTCAGTGGCGGGACCGCTGTTGTACGTGTCACTCGGGTTGTACGTGCCGTAGAGGCCGTTCGTCTCAACGGTGTCGTATACATCACTCGAGCCGTAGCCGGAAGCGTGCGAATTGTCATAGGCCGGGATGGTGTATCCCGTGTCGTTGAGCGGGTCGTAGGCGGACGGCGGGGCCTCGCCGACCGGCGGCGGGGAGGGGATCGGCCAGTTGCCCGAGGTGCTGGACGGGCCGTCCACCCGATCGTCGCCCAAGCTCGGCATGCTCTGGGTGGGCTGCATGTCCGGCGGCAGCTCCATGCGGGCGGTCGGATCGGCGCCGACGGGCGGCTGCGCGGGACGGGAGGGCGTCGAGACCGCGCGGTAGGCGGCGGCGAAGCCGTTCGCGGGCTCCGGCGCGGGGCGCTCGGCGCTCTGGAACAGCGGCCCGGAGGGCTTGGCGCGCGAGCGGGACCCGCGCCGGCCCCCGGAACCGGGGAAGGGTGACTCGGCCTCTCCCGCGCGGCCTTCCGCCGCGCGGAACCGGCTCTCGGCCAGTTCCTCGCGGTCCGGCTGCACGGCGGTGCCGAGGAGCGCGGCGACGCGGTCGGCGACCCTGCGTTTGACCGGGCGGGGGGAGGCCCGCAGCACGAGGGCCGCCAGCACGCCGAGCACGGACAGGCCGTAGAGGATGGTGAAGATCGGCTTGGCCGCTCGACCCGCGTAGAGGCCGTGCACGAGCGCGGCGCACCAGGCGGGATAGGCCAGCATGTGCATGGCGCGCCAGCGGGCCGCGACGGGCGCCGGGGAGGCGAAGCGGTTGCGCAGGACGCCGGTGATGCCCACGAAGACCATGAGCAGCGCGGCCGTGGTCCCCAGGCCGACGAGGAAGGCCCGGCCCGTGACGGCCTCGTCGTCCGTGAGGGCCAGGCCGAAGGGGATCACCGCGGCGATCCACGTGGTGTGGTCCAGCGCCAGCTTGATGACGATGTGGACCAGCAGGAAGGCGATCGAGGCGACGGCGGTCGTCCGGTGCACCGCCTGCGCCAGGATCCGCTGGCGGGGGCCGAGCAGGACCCGGTCCTGAGCCACGAGCCCCCAGATCACCGAGCAGGTGAGGCAGACGAGCGACAGGACGCCCACACCGAAGTTGAGGAACTCCGCGAACCAGTCGTCCGCCGTGCTGTCGTCCGGCCTCACGACCTACCTCCCCCCGTCACGGCGAAGAGCGGGCAGAGCGGAGCGGCAGCCGACCTGACCCGCGCGGGGGGTGGGCTGCTGTGTGGACGAGAGTTCATGGGGGCAACTCCGAACGTTCGGGAAAGCGGTCCCGCTGCCGCACTCTAAGCGCCGTCATACCGATGAGTACGAGGTTTGAGTTATTGCGCTGTTATCAAAAGACAATGTGGTCGTTGTGATGCCCCTTAGAGGTCGTTACGCGAAGTAACTTTTGACCGAGGTTCAGGACTGCCCGCGGGCCGACGGCAGCCGCGCCGGCCGCGGAGGCCCCCGGTGAGCGCGTCGCGACCGGCTCGGGGCCTGCGGTACCCTTGCGCCATGCGTGCCGTACGCCTTCTGCTTAGCGAGCCGCGCTGATCAGTCCCGACCGCCGGGTGACCGACAGGTGACCGGCAGATCGGAATCGGCGCGGCGTCCCCTCCTGTGCGAGGGGATTTTTCATTTCTTGGAAGTCGCAGTCGCAGGCAGAGACGATCGATGGAGCTTTGAGGATCATGAGCGAGACGAACCCCGCGGCCGCCACTGGCACGTCGGTGGATGCCGCGCCGCACCGCTACACGGCCGCCATGGCCGCCGAGATCGAGGCACGCTGGCAGGACTTCTGGGACGCCGAGGGCACCTACGCCGCCCCCAACCCGAGCGGCGACCTGGCGGGCGACCCGGAGACGGCCGCCAAGCCCAAGAAGTTCATCATGGACATGTTCCCGTACCCCTCCGGTGCGGGACTGCACGTCGGCCACCCCCTCGGCTACATCGCCACCGACGTCTTCGCGCGCTTCCAGCGCATGACCGGGCACAACGTCCTGCACACCCTGGGCTTCGACGCCTTCGGCCTGCCCGCCGAGCAGTACGCCGTGCAGACCGGCACGCACCCGCGCGTGTCCACCGAGGCCAACATGGAGAACATGAGGGCCCAGCTGCGCCGGCTGGGCCTGGGCCACGACAAGCGCCGGTCGTTCGCCACGATCGACCCGGACTACTACAAGTGGACCCAGTGGATCTTCCTCCAGATCTTCAACTCCTGGTACGACGACGAGGCGAACCGGGCGCGCCCGATCTCCGAGCTGATCGCCCGGTTCGAGTCCGGTGAGCGCGCCGTACCCGGCGGTCGCGCCTGGAGCGAGCTGAGCGAGGCCGAGCGCGCCGACGTCCTGGGCGAGTACCGCCTGGCCTACGCCTCCGACGCGCCCGTCAACTGGTGCCCCGGCCTGGGCACCGTGCTGGCCAACGAGGAGGTCACCGCCGAGGGTCGCTCCGAGCGCGGCAACTTCCCCGTGTTCAAGGCCAAGCTGCGCCAGTGGAACATGCGCATCACGGCCTACGCCGACCGGCTGCTGGAGGACCTGGACGCCCTGGACTGGCCCGAGGCCATCAAGCTCCAGCAGCGCAACTGGATCGGCCGCTCCGAGGGCGCCCGGGTCGACTTCCCGATCGACGGCGAGCACATCACCGTCTTCACCACCCGCCCCGACACCCTGTTCGGTGCGACCTACATGGTGCTGGCCCCCGAGCACCCGCTCGTGGAGAAGTTCACCCCCGACGCCTGGCCCGAGGGCACCCACGAGGTGTGGACCGGCGGTCACGCCACCCCCACCGAGGCCGTCGCCGCCTACCGCGCGCAGGCCGCGTCCAAGTCCGACGTCGAGCGGCAGGCCGAGGCCAAGGACAAGACCGGCGTCTTCGTCGGCGCGTACGCCACCAACCCGGTCAACGGCGAGAGGGTCCCAATCTTCATCGCCGACTACGTCCTGATGGGTTACGGCACCGGCGCCATCATGGCCGTCCCGGCGCACGACAGCCGCGACTTCGCGTTCGCCCGCGCCTTCGAACTGCCGATCGTCTGCGTGGTCGAGCCGACCGACAGCCGCGGCACCGACACCGCCGCCTGGGACGACGCCTTCACCTCGTACGACGCGACGCTCGTGAACTCCACCGGCGCGGACGTCTCCCTGGACGGTTTGGGCGTGGCCGAGGCCAAGGCGCGCATCACCGAGTGGCTGGAGGGCAAGGGCTACGGCGAGGGCACCGTCAACTTCCGCCTGCGCGACTGGCTGTTCAGCCGTCAGCGCTACTGGGGCGAGCCCTTCCCGATCGTCTACGACGAGGACGGCGTCGCCCACGCCCTGCCCGAGTCGATGCTGCCGCTGGAACTGCCCGAGGTCGAGGACTACTCCCCGCGCACCTTCGACCCGGACGACGCCGACACCCAGCCCGAGACGCCGCTGTCGCGCAACGAGGAATGGGTCCACGTCACCCTGGACCTGGGCGACGGCCGCGGTCCGCGCACGTTCCGCCGCGAGACCAACACCATGCCCAACTGGGCCGGTTCCTGCTGGTACGAGCTGCGCTACCTGGACCCGCGCAACAGCGACCGGCTGGTCGACCCGGCCGTCGAGCAGTACTGGATGGGCCCGCGCGAGGGCATGCCGCACGGAGGCGTCGACCTGTACGTCGGCGGCGCCGAGCACGCCGTGCTGCACCTGCTGTACGCGCGCTTCTGGTCCAAGGTGCTGTACGACCTGGAGCACGTCTCCTCCGCGGAGCCGTTCCACAAGCTGTTCAACCAGGGCATGATCCAGGCCTACGTCTACCGCGACAGCCGTGGCATCGCGGTGCCGGCCGCCGAGGTGGAGGAGCGCGACGGCGCCTACTACTACCAGGGCGAGAAGGTCTCCCGGCTGCTGGGCAAGATGGGCAAGTCCCTGAAGAACGCCGTCACCCCGGACGAGATCTGCGCCGAGTACGGCGCCGACACCCTGCGCCTGTACGAGATGGCCATGGGCCCGCTGGACGTGTCGCGGCCGTGGGACACCCGCGCGGTGGTCGGTCAGTTCCGCCTGCTGCAGCGGCTGTGGCGCAACATCGTCGACGAGACGACCGGCGAGGTGACCGTCGTCGACGTCGAGGACGCCGACATCGACGAGGACACGCTGCGCGCCCTGCACAAGGCGATCGACGGCGTGCGCGGCGACCTGGAGGGCATGCGCTTCAACACCGCCATCGCCAAGATCACCGAGCTGAACAACCACCTGACCAAGCAGCAGGGCGCGGTCCCGCGCTCCGTCGCCGAGTCACTGGTGCTCATGGTCGCCCCGCTGGCCCCGCACATCGCCGAGGAACTGTGGCGCCGCCTGGGCCACGACGACTCGGTGGTCCACCGGGACTTCCCGGTCGCCGACCCGGCGTACGTGGTCGACGAGACGGTGACCTGCGTCGTGCAGATCAAGGGCAAGGTCAAGGCGCGGCTGGAGGTGTCGCCGTCGATCTCCGAGGACGAGCTGGAGAAGGTCGCCCTGGCCGACGAGAAGGTCGTCGCCGCGTTGGACGGGGCCGGGATCCGCAAGGTGATCGTGCGGGCGCCGAAGCTGGTGAACATCGTTCCGGCGTAGGTGCGGGTTCGGGGTATCCCCCTACGGGCAGGTTCGGGGTCCATCCGGAACTCCGGACCTGCCCCTTGCGTTTACCGTTGAGGAGGGACGCGGTGGCCGCCGCGTCCGGTGCGAGGAGGAGCGCAGTGGAAGCAGTGATCGCAGTGATGGCCCTGCTCTTCGTGCTCCTGCTCGTGCTCGGCGCCTACGCCACGGTGAAGGCCGTCGGAGCCGCCAAGCGCACCGCGGACCGTCACCTCACCCAGGCCCGCCGCACGGTCGAGGACCACACCCTGAAGGTCAAGTCCTTCGCCCAGCCCGGACCGGCCGGTGAGATCGCCCAACTGCGGCTCAAGCTGCGCACGTCGATGCGCGCCACCCAGGACGCGCTGCACGCCGCCGTCGCCGAGGACGAGTCCCTGAAGGAGTCCCTCGGCCTCTTCGAGCGCCTCAGCGCGCACGGACACGAACTGGACGCCGAGCTCAGGCGCCTGGAGTCCGAACCGGACCGCGCCACCCTCGCCGAGCGGCTGCCCGCACTGCGCGAGCGCACCGAGCGCATCACCGCCTCGGCGGAGTCCCTGCGCTGGGCGGCCCGGGACCGTGCCCGCCACTTCGCCGACGACGACCTGGACACCCTCAGCGCCCAGATCGACATGGAGGCCGGGGCGCTGCGCCACTGGACGACCACCGAGCAGCGGCCCACGCCGCCGCCCTGGCCCGAAGCCCCCGCCGCCGACACCCCGGCGGCCGGGCAGGCACGGCCGCAGACCCCCGGGCCGGCGCCGGAGCGGGAGCCCGAGCGACCCGCCATCACCCCGCCCGCACCGCGCCCCACCTACCCCTGGCAGAAGAAGCCCCGCCCCGAGAGCACCACTTGATCAGGTCACTGCCGCGCCCGGCGCGCGGGCCCGGGCTGCCGCGAGGGCGCTACGCCAGGTAACCTCCAGCTCATGTCCCGCCATGTCGCGATCGTCACCGATTCAACGGCCTACCTGCCGGCCCGGACGATGGAGCGGCACGGCATCACGGCGGTACCCCTGACCGTGGTCCTCGGCGACCGCGCGCTGGCAGAGGGCACCGAGATCTCCACCCGCTCCCTGGCCCAGGCTTTGCAGAAGCGGCGCTCGGTCACGACCTCCCGGCCGAGCCCCGAGGTCTTCGCCGAGACGTACCGCAAGGTCGCCGAGTCCGGCGCCGGCGGCATCGTGTCCCTCCACCTCTCCGCCGAACTCTCCGGCACCTATGACGCGGCGGTCGTCGCCGCCCGGCGGGCACCCGTGCCGGTGCGGGTGGTGGACACCGGGATGATCGCGATGGCGCTCGGCTTCTGCGCGCTCACCGCGGCGGAGACGGCCGAGGCGGGCGGCACGGTGGACGAGGCCGTCACCGCCGCCGAGAAGCGGGCGGCGGGCACGTCCGCCTACTTCTACGTGGACACGCTCGACTATCTGCGCCGCGGTGGCCGCATTGGTGCCGCCCAGGCCCTGGTGGGCTCGGCTCTCGCCGTGAAGCCGCTGCTGCAGCTGGCGGGCGGCCGGATCGAACCCCTGGAGAAGGTGCGCACGGCCACGAAGGCGATCGCACGCCTGGAGGAGATCGCGGCGGAACGGGCGGGAGGCGGCGAGGTCGACATCGCCGTCCACCATCTCGCTGCCCCCGACCGCGCGTCGGCCCTCGCGGACCGGCTGCGGCGCAGGGTGCCCGGACTGGCGGACCTGCATGTCAGTGAGGTCGGAGCGGTGATCGGGGCGCACACGGGGCCCGGGCTGCTGGGGGTCGTGGTCTCCGGACGGTGAGGGTGTTCGTGGGTGCGTCGGGTGCGTCGGGTGCGTCGGGTGCGTCGAGGACCGTTCGCGTTCGCGTTCGGGGCGGCGGCGACCCCTCGTGCGGGTGACGGAGTTGTCCACAACCGGGCGGTAGTCCCCGGGAATCGCACAAGATCATCGCTGATGCGGCGCGGTGCCCGATCCTCGTCGCATGGCACTTCGATCACGTTCAGGCACAGCGACGGCGACCAGCGGCCCGGGCCGTGCGCCCGCGTCCGACAGCCGGGTCCGCCACCGCCGCCCGACCCGCTCACGGGGCCGGCACCGTGACCGTCATGCCTCCGCGGAGGAATTGCGGCGGCGGGCGGGGGTGCTGTTCGGGGACGGCGGCGCCGGCGGGCGTGGGGACGCCGGGCGGGTGCCGGGCCGGGCCGCAAACGGCACGACGGGACGGGCTGTCCGTGCGGAGACGCCGGCACCCGGTGGCGACGAGCGTGCCGCTGACGGGGAGTCGACGTCGGAGGCGGAGGAACTGCCCCAGCCGGTGGGCGCGACGGCTTCCGAGGGCCGCCGTGGGGTGCGCCTTCGGCTCGCGCTGCGGGAGCGGCTGCCGCTGTGGGTGCAGGCGCGGTGCGGGCTGGAACGGCGGAGCGTGGTCGCGCTGTCGGTGGTCCTCGTGGCCGCCGTGGGCTTCGCCGTGCAGCACTTCTGGGCGGGACGGACCCAGCCGGTACGGGAACCGGAGGTGGCGCGGGAGGCAGCGCCCTTCGCCGTGCCCGGGGAGGGCGGGCCCGGTGAGGGGGAGAGCCCGCCCCTGCCGGCCGCCGGTGCGGTGGCGGCCACCGGCTCGGCGGCCCCGGAGATCGTGGTCGACGTCAGCGGCAAGGTGCGTGACCCGGGGGTGCACCGGCTGCCGGCCGGATCCCGGGTGGAGGACGCGCTGCGGGCGGCGGGCGGAGTGCGCCCCGGGACCAGGACCGACGGTTTGAACCGGGCCCGCTTCCTCGTGGACGGCGAGCAGGTGGTCGTCGGTGGCCCGGCACCGCCGACGGGAGCAGGCGGGACCCCTCCCGGCGGCGCGACGGCAGCGGCCGGTACGGCGGGTGCGGCAGGGCCCGCGGCACCGGTGTCCCTCAACACCGCCACGCTGGACCAGCTCGACACCCTGCCCGGGGTCGGTCCCGTGCTGGCCCGGCACATCGTCGACTACCGCACCCGGCACGGCGGTTTCCGCTCGGTGGACGAACTGCGCGAGGTCAACGGGATCGGCGACCGCCGCTTCGCGGACCTGCGGAACCTCGTACGGCCATGAGGAGCGGGCCGGATGTCGCGCCGCGGAGGGCGGAAGCACCCGCGGAGCCGGTCGCCCGGCAGCCCGTCCACGCCCGTTCGGGGAACCGGCTCGGCGCCGCTCATCCGCGGCAGGAGGGTCCGGCGGACCTCCGCCTCGTGCCGCCCGCGCTGGCGGCCTGGGCGACGGCAGTTGTGATGCTGTACGCCTCGCCCGGCTGGGTGGCGGCCGCCGTGACCGTGACCCTGTCGGTGGCGGGCTTCCTGCTCGTGGCGCCCGGCCTTCGGGCGGGTCGGGGACGCGCCAACGGTTCTGCCTGGTCGGCAACTTCCGTTGCCGCCGTACTGCTGTGCGTCGCCGCCGCCGCCGCGTCGGCGGGCCTGCACGGGGCCGACCTGCGACGCGGTCCGGTACCGGCACTGGCCCGGGCGTACGCCACGGTGACCGCGGAGGTGGAGATCACCTCCGATCCCCGGCTCACCCGGCCCGGGACCGGCGGCGACCACGTGGCCCCCACGGCCGTACTGATCGAGGCCGAGGTGCGGCGCATCGCGAGCGCGGCCGGGGTGGGGGAGGCGACGACCCGCACGCCGGTGCTGGTGATCGTCGACGCGCGCTCGGCCCGGCCGACGGCCCCCGGCGTGCGGGGCCACTCGCCTTGGCTCGGACTGCTGCCCTCCACCCGGTTGCGGGTCGAGGCGAGGCTCGCGCCGCCGAGGGCGGGCGCCGACCGGTTCGCGGCGGTGCTGCGGGTCCGGGGCCGGGCGGCACCGGAGGTCGTCGGGAGGCCGTCGGCGCCGCAGCGGCTGGCGGGGCGCCTGCGGGCCGGGCTGCGGGAAGCGACCGACGGCCTGCCGGCGGACGCCCGGGCCCTGCTGCCCGGGCTGGTCGTGGGGGACACCTCGCGGATCACCCCGGACCTGGACGAGGCGTTCAGGGAGACGGACCTCACGCACACGCTGGCCGTGTCCGGTGCCAACTTCACCATCCTGCTCGCGCTGCTCCTCGGCCCGCCGGGTCTGGCACAGCGCGTGGAGCGTCGCGGGCTCGCACCCCGCCTCGGCATCCCGTTGCGGGCCACCGCGGTGCTCGGCGGGGCGCTCTCGCTGGGGTTCGTCGTGGTGTGCCGGCCGGATCCGAGCGTGCTGCGGGCGGCGGCCTGCGGCTCCGTCGCGCTCCTCGCGCTCGCCACCGGCCGCCGCAGATCCCTGATCCCGGCCCTGGCGACGGCCGTCCTGCTGCTGGTGCTTTACGACCCGTGGCTCGCCCGCAGTTACGGGTTCCTGCTCTCCGTGCTGGCCACCGGGGCACTGCTCACGCTCGCGCCGCGCTGGAGCATGGGGCTGCGCCGGCGCGGGGTGCCGCCACGGCTCGCGGAGGCGCTGGCCGCGGCCGGTGCCGCGCAGGCGTTGTGCGCGCCGGTGGTCGCCGTGCTGTCGGCGCGGGTGAGTCTGGTCGCGGTGCCGTGCAATCTCCTCGCGGAGTGCGCGCTGGCGCCGGCCACGGTGCTGGGTTTCCTGGCCATGGCCGCGGCGCCGTGGGCGATGCCGGTGGCCGAGACGCTGGCGTGGTGCGCGGGTTGGCCCGCGCAGTGGATCGCGCGGGTCGCCCGCACCGGGGCGGCGTTGCCCGGCGCGGGAGTGGACTGGCCCGGCAGCTGGACCGGGGCGGCCCTGCTCGCCGCCGCCACCCCGCTCGCGCTGCTGGTCGGTCGGCGACTGTTGCGGCACCCCTGGTGGTGTGGTGTCTGCGCGATGCTGCTGGTGCTCCTCGTGGTGCAGCCGCCGCCGCTCAACCGGGTCATCACGGGCTGGCCGCCGCCGGGCTGGCGGATGGTGATGTGCGACGTGGGTCAGGGCGACGCGATGGTGCTCGCGGCGGGTGGGTCCACCGGCGTGGTGGTGGACACCGGCCCCGATCCCGCCCGCGTCGACCGCTGCCTGCGCTCCCTCGGCGTCACCAGGGTCCCGCTCGTGATCCTGACCCACTTCCACGCCGACCATGTGGCCGGCCTGCCCGGTGTCCTGCGGGGGCGCTCGGTGGGCGCGATCGAGACGACGGGCTTCGAGGAGCCCGCCGATCAGGTGGAGTTCGTCCGCCGACTCGCCGCGGCCCGGGACATCCCGGTACGGCATGCCGTCACCGGAGAGCGGCGACGCCTGGGGCCACTGTCCTGGGACGTGGTGTGGCCACCGCCGAGCCCTCCACCGGGCGCCTCCACCGCCCCGGGCGCGCCGGTACTCCCACCGTTCGTGTCGTCCCCCGAGCCGGAAGGCCCGAACGACGCGAGCGTGGCCATGCTGGTCCGGACGGCGGGCCTGCGCCTGCTCCTCCTCGGGGACCTGGAACCCCCGGCCCAGCGGGCCCTGTCGACCTCACCGGCGGCTGCCACCCTGGCGGACGTGGACGTCCTCAAGGTCGCCCACCACGGCTCGGCGTACCAGGACCCGGACCTCATACGCCGGGTGTCGCCCCGGCTGGCGCTCATCTCCTGCGGCGCGGACAACAGGTACGGCCACCCCGCTCCCGGCACGGTCGCCGCGCTGCGTTCCGGCGGCGCGGCGGTGCTGCGGACGGACCGTGACGGGGCGCTGGCGGTGGTCGTCGGGGGCGGGGAGGGGAGAGGGGAGTTGAGGGTGGCGCGGGGCTGAGGAAAGCGGTCGGTCCGCGCGGCGCTCCTCTGCCGAGCCCGGCGGCACGGGAGCGCGCCGCTGCAGTCACGACCGCGTCCCTCACCCACCGGTCCGCTCGCCGGTGGCCCGTGAGAGCCCGCACCTTCGCGGACCGCGCATCGTGGGGCGCGCGACACTGACGGCATGACTGCAACGCGGATCGAAGCCTATTTGCGCCGACTGGGCGTCGAGCAGCCGGCCTGGCCCACCGTGGACGTACTGCGCGAGCTGCACCTGCGCCATCTGCGGGCCGTGCCGTTCGAGAACCTCTCCCTCCACCTCGGCGAGGAGATCGTCCTGGAGGAGAAGCGGCTGCTGGACAAGGTGACCGTGGCACGGCGGGGCGGATTCTGCTACGAACTCAACGGCGCCTTCGGGGCGTTGCTGACCGCGCTCGGCTACGACGTCACCCTGCTCGCGGCGCGGGTGTACGGGGACGGGGGCCGGCTCGGGATCCCGTACGACCATCTCGCGCTGCGGGTGCGGACGGTGGACGGCGGCGACTGGCTGGCCGATGTGGGCTTCGGGGCGCACTGCCATCTGCCCCTGGCGCTCGGGGACCGGGGTGAACAGCCCGATGCCGGGGGGACGTTCCGGATCGTCGAGGCGGGCCCCGACGCGGCGGGGGTGCGCGGCGGGTACGACACGGTGGAGGCTGCGGATCTCGACGTGAGCCGGGACGGGGTGCCGGTGTACCGGCTCGAGGTACGGCCGCGGGTGCTCGGCGACTTCGCGGTCGGCGCGTGGTGGCACAGCACCTCCCCGGCCTCGCACTTCACCCGCTCGCTGGTGTGCTCGCGGGTCACCGAGGACGGCGGGAGGATCACGCTCAGCGGTCGCCGGTACACCGTCACGGCGCCGGACGGGACGCGGGACGAGCGGGAGCTGGGGGCCGACGAGGAGGTGCTCGCGGTGTACCGGGACCGGTTCGGGATCGAGCTGGACACGGTGCCGGTCGTGCGGGGTCCGGGACAGCGGGGCTGACCCGGGCACCGGGGCGAGGCGGTCGGCCGGTTGGCGGACAATGGCGCACGTGAGCGATGTGCGACATGTGCTGGTGCTGCCCGACCGCGACGCCGCCGAGGAGGTGGTGGAGGCGCTCGCCGAGCGGTTCGGCGTGGAGGAGGAGCCCCGGCTGGTGCGGGACGCCCTGGCCGGTGAGGACGACGCGGAGGACGCGCAGTGGCTCGTCGTCCTGCGGGACGAGGAGGACCGGCTGGACCCGGCGGAGCTGGACGAGTTCGCGGCCCGGTGGGAGGGCTGGCGGGAGGAGCCGTAGGGCCGCTGCAGCTTCCGCACCGCTGTCCCCTCCGGCGGCGGCCTGCGCCGGCTGCAGGACCCACTACGGCCGACCACGGCGAGGACGGGTGAGCACGGGCGGCGCAGGTCAAGGCGTGGCCGGGTGCCAGGGCGCGTCAGCCCGGGTGGGCAGCGCGTCGGCGGCCAGCCGCAGCGCGTACGAGGGTTGTGCGGTGCCGGGGACGGGGCCGAGATAGGCGTGGCCGGTCATGTGGCACCAGGCGGGCAGGTCGAGCGGGGCGGCCGGGTCGGTGGCGATCACGTGCACGACGGTGCCCGGAGCGGCGCCGTCGATCTGCTTGCGCAGGCGGAGCAGGAGGGTGACGCAGAGCAGGCCGGTGCCGTCGACCATGATGTCCGGTGGGGGGAGCGCGGTCATCGCGGCAGGGTCTGGGTGACGCGCCACAGGCGGCGGGGCAGGTCGCCCTCCTCGAAGGCGTGTACCTCGTTCAGGGTCCAGCCGTCGGCGAGGGCGTCGACGAGAGCGCGGTCGAAGAAGTGCACCGCGAAGCCGCCGTGCTCCCAGATGTCGTCGCCGTGCGCGGTGCCGGCGCCGTAATGGGCGTCGCCGGTGTGCCGGACGGTGTAGACGAGGGTGCCGCCGGGCCGCAGGACGCGGCGGATCTCGCCGATCACCGCTTGGATCTCCTGCGTGGACAGGGCCATGCACAGCAGCATGTGCGCGAAAACCGCGTCCACCGCGGCTTCCCCCAGGGGCAGCGGGCCGCGTACATCGTGCACCACAGTGGTGACCCGCCCGGCCACGCCCTGGGACCGGGCTGCGTCGCGCAGCTGCTCCAGGCCGATGGGGCTGAAGTCGGTGGCCTGGACGGTGAATCCCTCGCGGGCGAAGTACAGGGCGTCGCGGCCGTGCCCGGCGCCGAGTTCCAGCACGTCCCGGGCCCCGGCCCTGCGGAACACGTCGGCCGCGTGGACGGCGGGGGCGGAGGGCTGCTCGCCGTACATACCGGGGTGGGCGGTGTAGATGTCCTGCCAGTGCCGCCGCTGGATCTCGGCCAGCTCCCGCTCGTCCGCCACAGTCTTCGACCTTCCGTTCGTGTCCGGGGGCAGCCTACGCCGAGGCAGATCACCTCCTTGTCGTCAGACCACTTCGCGACTCCGCCGTGCTCCTGCTCGGCCCGGTCCTCAACGACACCCCCGGCTGATTCCGGGCCGACCCGTCGCCGCCTTCGTCATCGCCGCCGTCGCGGTCAAGGATGGCCGCGAAGCCCGGCGGGGCAAGGACTGTTCCGCACCCGCCGCCGCGACGGTCCCGGCCCGCCGTCGCGACGGTCCCGCCCGGCCGTCGTCGGGGCGGATGCCTGCGGCTGCCGCCCGGCTGCGAGTGCTGCGACCGACGTTGCACCGACGCGAACCGGGTCCAGCGTCCGCGAGGGGCCCATTTCGCGTTCCAGATCCTGCGCTGAGCGCTCATGGTGTCCGCTGTTCCCCGAGGCAGGAGGAGCCGGGGGGCTCGGGCGACCCGTGGCGGGCCGTGTTGTCGGTGGCGCGTGGGATGCTTGGCGCGATGGCCAGGAAGACCGCTTCTGACGACCTCCTCGCCCCGGTGACGCTCGCCGTGGGTCAGGAGGACCTGCTGCTCGACCGCGCCGTGCGGGAGGTGGTGGCCGCCGCGAAGGCCGCCGACGCCGACACCGACGTGCGCGAGCTGACCCCGGACCAGCTCCAGCCCGGCACCCTGGCCGAGCTGACCAGCCCGTCGCTCTTCGCCGAGCGCAAGGTCGTGGTCGTGCGCGACGCGCAGGACCTCTCCGCCGACACCGTCAGGGACGTGAAGGCGTATCTCGGGGCGCCCGCCGAGGAGATCACGCTCGTCCTGGTGCACGCCGGCGGCGCCAAGGGCAAGGGTCTGCTGGACGCGGCGCGCAAGGCGGGGGCGCGGGAGGTGGCGTGCCCGAAGATGACCAAGCCGGCGGACCGGCTGGCGTTCGTGCGGGGCGAGTTCCGGACCGCCGGGAGGTCGGCCGCACCGGAGGCCTGCCAGGCACTGGTCGACGCCGTCGGCAGTGATCTGCGGGAGCTGGCGTCGGCGGTGTCCCAGCTGGTCGCGGACGTCGAGGGGACCATCGACGAGGCCGTGGTCGGGCGGTACCACACCGGGCGGGCCGAGGCGTCGAGCTTCACGGTCGCCGACCGGGCGGTCGAGGGGCGGACGGCGGAGGCGCTGGAGGCGTTGCGCTGGTCGCTGGCGACCGGCGTGGCACCGGTGCTGATCACCAGTGCCCTGGCGCAGGGTGTGCGGGCGATCGGGAAGCTGTCGTCGGCGCGTGGGGGCAGACCGGCCGACCTCGCCCGGGAACTGGGGATGCCGCCCTGGAAGATCGACCGTGTGCGGCAGCAGATGCGCGGCTGGACCCCGGACGCGGTCGCCGTCGCGCTGCGGGCGGTGGCCGAGGCGGACGCGGGCGTGAAGGGCGGCGGCGACGACCCCGAGTACGCCCTGGAGAAGGCGGTCGTCGTCATCGCCCGCGCCGCCCGGTCGAGGGGACGGGCGTAACACCACGGACCGCCGCCGGACGAGTCGGGCCCGCTTCGGGCTCCCCTGATCGAGTCGCCTTCCTGCCTCCGAAGAGGAGAATCGGTGTATCAGCCGTAGGTCGCCATGGAGTGGAGAGGTGGCGAGCGCCATGGCCGAACACCCGCACGCACAGCTCGTCCGCAGGGGCTACGAGGCCTTCACCAGCGGGGACATGGACACCCTGCGCGGTCTGATGGCGGCGGACGCCACACATCATGTGCCCGGGACCGGGATCCTCTCGGGCGACTTCAAGGGGCAGGACGCGATTCTCGACATGTACCGCCGGCTCGGCGAGGAGACCGGCGGGTCGATGAGGGTGGAGCTGCGGACCGTCCTCGTCGACGGCCGGGGACACGCGGTCGCCCTGCACCGCTTCACGGCCGACCGGAAGGGCAAGCACCTCGACGACGACGGCTGCATCGTCTTCCGGGTCGTCGGAGACAAGATCACGGATCTCGACGAGTGCGTCGAGGACCTGGACACGGCGAACGACTTCTGGGCGTGACTCCGTCGCCGGACACGGCGCAGCAGGCCGAGGACCCCCGCCCACCGCCCGGGTCGCAACAAGCCGAGGACCCCGCCCACCGCCCCGGGGAAGGGTGCGTGGACGGGGCCCTCGGATGAAGCCGGTGAGCTCACACCCGCGTGGCGAACGCAGGCCGCGTGCGAGCTCGGGGTGCCGGTCGGGGGCGGATGAGAGAGGGCCCGCCCTGGGTCCTTCCGGCGATCAGACCAGACAGGGGGTTCAGCCCTTGAGGGACGCGACCTTCTGAGCCAGCGCCGACTTCTTGTTGGCGGCCTGGTTCTTGTGGATGACGCCCTTGGAGACGGCCTTGTCGAGCTGACGCGCGGCAGCGCGCTGGTACTCGACGGCCTTCTCCGCGTCACCCGCGGCAGCGGCCTCACGGGCCTTGCGGATCGCGGTCTTCAGAGAGGACTTGACGGCCTTGTTGCGCAGCCGGGCCTTCTCGTTCGTCTTGTTCCGCTTGATCTGGGACTTGATGTTCGCCACGAATGAGCCTCTACAGGTTCTGGCACATGGCCGCACGGGTGCCGCACGGATCCGTACCGGTGATTTCTTGAGGTGTGCCTCGTGCTGAGAGGGCATGAGACACAGCCCCCCACACTAGCAGCGGCCCGTTCAGCGGCCCAAACCCGTCCCAGGTCCCCACCCGTGGGACCATGGAAGCTACGTATCGATCCGACCCGAGACCGCAGACACTGCGGACGCCTCAAGAATCAGGACCCTGCGTGCCCGCGATCCCTAGCCATGTGCCCGAGCCGAGCCGTACCGACCCGGCTCTGATCCGCAACTTCTGCATCATCGCGCACATCGACCACGGCAAGTCCACGCTCGCCGACCGGATGCTCCAGCTGACCGGTGTGGTCGAGCAGCGGCAGATGCGCGCTCAGTACCTCGACCGCATGGACATCGAGCGCGAGCGCGGCATCACGATCAAGTCCCAGGCGGTGCGGCTGCCGTGGGCCCCGACCCACGACAAGGGCAACACGCACATCCTCAACATGATCGACACCCCCGGGCACGTCGACTTCACCTACGAGGTCTCGCGGTCGCTCGCCGCCTGCGAGGGCACGATCCTCCTGGTGGACGCCGCTCAGGGCATCGAGGCGCAGACCCTCGCCAACCTGTACCTGGCGATGGAGAACGACCTCACGATCATCCCGGTGCTCAACAAGATCGACCTGCCGGCCGCGCAGCCGGAGAAGTTCGCCGAGGAGCTGGCGAACCTGGTCGGCTGCGAGCCCGGCGACGTGCTCAAGGTGTCCGCGAAGACGGGTCTCGGCGTCGAGGCGCTGCTGGACAAGGTGGTCGCGGAGATCCCCGCCCCGGTCGGCGTCAAGGACGCCCCCGCCCGCGCGATGATCTTCGACTCGGTCTACGACTCGTACCGGGGCGTGGTGACGTACGTCCGTGTCATCGACGGTCAGCTCAACAAGCGCGAACGGATCCGGATGATGTCCACCGGCGCCACGCACGAGCTGCTGGAGATCGGCACCAACTCGCCGGAGATGCTGCCCGCCGACGGTCTCGGCGTCGGTGAGGTCGGCTACCTCATCACCGGTGTGAAGGACGTCCGCCAGTCCAAGGTCGGCGACACCGTCACCAGCCAGCACAAGGGCGCCACGGAAGCCCTCGGCGGCTACAAGGATCCCAAGCCGATGGTCTTCTCCGGTCTGTATCCGCTGGACGGCTCCGACTACCCCGAGCTGCGCGAGGCGCTGGACAAGCTCCAGCTCAACGACGCCGCTCTGGTCTACGAGCCGGAGACCTCCGCCGCCCTCGGCTTCGGTTTCCGCGTGGGCTTCCTCGGGCTGCTGCACCTGGACGTCATCCGTGAGCGCCTGGAGCGCGAGTTCGGTCTCGACCTGATCGCCACCGCGCCCAACGTGGTCTACCGCGTGATCATGGAGGACGGCGAGGAGCACACCGTCACCAACCCGAGCGAGTTCCCCGAGGGCAAGATCGCCGAGGTGTACGAGCCGGTCGTGCGGGCCACGATCCTCGCGCCCACCGAGTTCATCGGCGCGATCATGGAGCTGTGCCAGACCCGGCGCGGTGCCCTGCTCGGCATGGACTACCTCTCCGAGGACCGGGTCGAGATCCGCTACACCCTCCCGCTCGCGGAGATCGTCTTCGACTTCTTCGACCAGCTGAAGTCGAAGACGCGCGGGTACGCCTCCCTGGACTACGAGCCCACGGGCGAGCAGTCGAGCAGCCTCGTCAAGGTGGACATCCTGCTGCACGGCGACAAGGTGGACGCCTTCTCGGCGATCACCCACAAGGACCAGGCGTACGCGTACGGCGTGCGGCTCGTCGCCAAGCTCAAGGAGCTGATCCCGCGGCAGAACTTCGAGGTGCCGGTCCAGGCGGCCATCGGCTCGCGGGTCATCGCCCGCGAGACCATCCGCGCCATCCGCAAGGACGTCCTCGCCAAGTGCTACGGCGGCGACATCTCCCGCAAGCGCAAGCTGCTGGAGAAGCAGAAGGAAGGCAAGAAGCGGATGAAGATGGTGGGTTCCGTGGAGGTTCCGCAGGAGGCCTTCATCGCCGTCCTGTCCAGCGACGACAGCGCGGGATCGGGCAAGGCCAAGAAGTAACCGAGGGGTTACCGCGGGTCACTCCGCAAACCGGGCGGAACAGGGGCCCGTCGTGCGAAAGCGCGGCGGGCCCCTGTGCGTGCGCCCGCGGCTCTCTGTAGGAAGTGACAGGCCGCGGCCCCTTACGCGGCGGCCGGTCGACCCTTACCCTGTCCCTGCTCGATAGTTACTCGCGAGTTAAACAACGGCACGCGAGTGAAACCAGCCCCACTGAGCCAGCCGCACCGTCGCGGGCCCCGGAGGATGTCGTGAGCGACACACAGACACTGATCGAGAACCGTCCGCCGTCCGTGGCGGCCCTTTTCCTGGAGCGTGTCGCGGCCACACCGGACGCAGAGGCATACCGCTACCCCGTCCCACCCGCCTCCGGCGAGGGCCCCGACGACTGGAAGTCGCTCACCTGGGGGCAGACCGCCGAGCGGGTCAACGCCATCGCCGCCGGCCTGATCGAACTGGGCGTGCAGCCGGAGGAGCGGGTGGCGCTGGCGTCCTCGACCCGCGTCGACTGGATCCTCGCCGACCTCGGCATCCTCTGCGCGGGCGCCACCACCACCACGATCTACCCGCAGACCAACGCCGAGGAGTCCGCGTACATCCTCTCGGACTCCCAGAGCCGGGTGCTCATCGCGGAGAACGCCGAGCAGGTCGCCAAGGCGGTGGAGAAGCGCGCCGAGCTGCCCGAGCTGAAGCACGTGGTGGTCATCGACTCCGAGGGCGTAGAGACCGGTGACTGGGTGATCGGCCTGGCCGAGTTGGAGAGCCGCGGCGCGGCCCGGCTGGAGAAGGACCCCGACCTGATCAAGGAACGGGTCGCCGCCATCACCAGGGACCAGCTCGCCACCCTCATCTACACCTCGGGCACCACCGGCCGCCCCAAGGGTGTGCGCCTGCCGCACGACAACTGGTCGTACATGGCCAAGGCGACCGCCGCGACCGGGCTGGTCAGCGGCGAGGACGTGCAGTACCTGTGGTTGCCGCTCGCCCACGTCTTCGGCAAGGTGCTCACCTCCGGGCAGATCGAGGTCGGTCACGTCACCGCCGTCGACGGCCGCGTCGACAAGATCATCGAGAACCTCCCGGTGGTGCAGCCGACGTACATGGCTGCCGTGCCCCGCATCTTCGAGAAGGTCTACAACGGCGTCGCCGCCAAGGCGCGGGCCGGCGGCGGGGCCAAGTACAAGATCTTCCAGTGGGCCGCCGACGTCGCCCGCGAGTACGCCAAGGTCACCCAGGACAACTTCCGCCGCACCGGCGTGCGCACCGCGCCGTTCGGCCTGTCCGCCAGGCACGCGGTGGCCGACCGGCTCGTCTACGCCAAGATCCGTGAGGCGTTCGGCGGCAGACTGCGCGCCTGCGTCTCCGGTTCGGCGGCCCTCGCCCCCGAGATCGGCTACTTCTTCTCCGGCGCCGGCATCCACATCCTCGAGGGCTACGGCCTCACCGAGTCCTCCGCGGCGTCCTTCGTCAACCCGGGCGAGGCGTACCGCACCGGCACGGTCGGCAAGCCCCTGCCCGGCACCGAGGTGCGCATCGCCGACGACGGGGAGATCCTGCTGCGCGGCCCCGGCATCATGGAGGGCTACCACGGACTGCCCGAGAAGACCGCCGAGGTCCTGGAGGCCGACGGCTGGTTCCACACGGGCGACATCGGCGAGCTGTCGCCCGACGGCTACCTGCGGATCACCGACCGCAAGAAGGACCTCATCAAGACCTCCGGCGGCAAGTACATCGCGCCCGCGGAGGTGGAGGGCCAGTTCAAGGGGGTGTGCCCGTACGTCTCCAACATCCTGGTGCACGGCGCCGACCGGAACTACTGCACCGCCCTGATCGCCCTCGACGAGGTCGCGATCACGGCGTGGGCCGCGGAGCACGGCCTGGAGGGCAAGTCGTACGCGGAGATCGTGGCCGCGCCGGCCACCGTGGAGATGGTCGACGGCTACGTCAAGCAGCTCAACGAGGGTCTCCAGCGCTGGCAGACCATCAAGAAGTTCCGCCTGCTGCCGCGCGACCTCGACGTCGAGCACGGTGAGATCACTCCGAGCCTGAAGCTGAAGCGGCCGGTGGTGGAGCGGGAGTACAAGCACCTCATCGACGAGATGTACGAGGGCGCACGCGAGGTCTGACGGCACACCGGCCCCGGGACGCATGCGGCGTTCCGGGGCCGACGTGTGTCCTGAGGTCCCGGACTGTTCGGAAACGACCGTTTTCGGGCCGATTTCTGACCACAGGCATGGCGCTGTATTCACCCATGCTGACTCACTTCGGTAACTCCCCGCTTATGTACGGGCTCTGTCTGTCACCCTGTCGGCAGCATTCGTCACTGTTCGGGGAGCTGCCACATGGGGGCCATTCCTACGCAGCGGGAGCTGGTGTCCCGTGCCGACGGGGCGCCCGCGCGGGCGGACGCGACCCTGGCCGGCAGTTCCCTCGCGCCGGGGTCCGCGCGGGCGCTCGTGCGGGGGGCGCTCGCCGAGTGGGCGCGGCTCGGGCTGCCCGGGGCCGAGCACCTCACCGGACGCGTCGGCGACGACGCCATGCTGGTCGCCAGCGAGCTGGTCACCAACGCCGTGGTGCACGCCGGGACGGATGTACGGCTGACCTGCCGGCTGGAGGAGGAAACGGGCGCGCTCGTCGTCGAGGTCTGCGACCACCACCCCGCGCGCGCCCCCCGCGGCGACGGGCCGGACGCACCGCACGAGGCCCCCGACCACGGCCGCGGCCTGCGCCTCGTCGCCGCCCTCTGCGAGTCCTGGGGCATCACCTACCGCCCGGGCACCAAGACGGTGTGGGCCCGGCTTCCCGTGGGCGGTGGCACGCCCGGCGAGCAGATCGAGGCGTACGCCGGGGAGCACCCGCTGACGGACGACCTGCGGGTCGCCCGGATCCTCGCCGGGAGCGCCCCGGTGGCCCCGCTCGGGCCGGAAGCACCGGGTACGCCGGTTGCCCCGCTCGGGCCGGAAGCACCGGGTACGCCGGGCGCCCCGCTCCGGCCCGAAGCCCCGAGCGCGCCGGAAGCCGAAGGCCGGGACGACCGGTCCCCGGAGACCGCCGCCCGGGCATGCGGCCCGGACGACGCCCACGGCCCGGACGACGCCCACGGCGACGACGGCCCGGACGGCGCCTACGGCGACGACGGCCCGGGCGGCCCCCGCGATGCCGGGCGGTGGCAAGGCGCGCACCGGGGCGGCGACGGAGTCCGTCGGCGCGACGGCGGAGCTACGTGCGGCTCCCGCGGCACCGGTCCGGACGGCGCGCACCCGGCCGGTGAGCGGGACGGGTGCCGCGGTGCCGGTGGCGGGGACCGCTCCTGCGGCGGGGAGGGGGCGGACGGCTGTGCCGGTGAGGAACGGGGTGGCTGCGGTGCGGCCGTCCGGCAGGTGCGCGGTGATCCGGAACCGGGCGGTTCGCACGCCCACCCGAGCGGCGCGCCGTGCGGCTGCTGCCGTGCCGGCCGGACGGGCGGGCCCTGCGGGGACGGCTGGCGCGGTGGTGCCTACGGTGACGACTGGCGGGTGCGGCGGCAGCGGCGGGACGGGGTCTGGCTGGGGCGCGGGGCCCTCGCGTTCCTCGCCGAGGCGTCCGACCTGCTGGCCGGGCAGCTGGACGAGGATCTCGTCACCGCGCTCACGGGGCAGCTGATCGTGCCCCGGCTGGCGGACTGGTGCGCGGTGTGGCTGGAGGACGAGGCCGGCGGACACGCCGGCTGGAGCGACGGCGCGCGGACCACCGGGGCCCGTCTCGCCCGGGTCTGGCACGCCAGTGAGAACCGCATCGAGGAACTGCGCCGGGACCTGGACATCAACCCCCCGCACCCCGACGACCCGCCGAGCCCCGGCCCCACGCCCTACCCCTGGCCGGAGAAGGCCCTCGACTGGCCCGAGAAGACCCTCGACGACCCCGACTCCGCCGGCGCCCCCCACCCCCGCCCCATCGACCCCCCCGACGCCCGCCCCACCGCCGGCACCGCCCTCGCCTACCGCCTGGTCGCCGGTGGGCGGCCGCTCGGCACCCTGGTGATCGGGCGGGCGGGCATCGACCGGTTCCCCGACGAGATCACCGGGCTCGTGGAGGACCTGGGCCGCCGCGTCGCCCTCGCCATCGGCGCCGCCCGGCAGTACGCCCGGCAGGCCACCATCAGCGCCGTCCTCCAGCGCGGCCTGCTGCCGGGCGCCGTCGCCGAGATCCCCGGCCTGCGCAGCGCCCTGGTCCACGAACCCTGCGACAAGGGCGGCCCCAGCGGGGACTTCTACGACCTGTTCCCGGCCGGCCGCGGCCGCTGGTGCTTCGCCGTCGGCGACGTGCAGGGCAAGGGCCCGGAGGCGGCCGTCGTCATCGGGCTCGCCCGGCCCTGGCTGCGGCTGCTCGCCCGCGAGGGCTACGACGTCGCCGACGTCCTCGACCGCCTCAACCAGCTCCTCCTCGACGACGCCACCGAGGCCGCCGACGCCGCCGCCCGCGCGCTCGTCGCCGCCGGCGCCCGCCCCACCGCCCCGGGCGACGGCCCCCAGACCCGCTTCCTGTCCCTCCTCTACGGCGAACTCGTCCCCTTCGACGGAGGCGTCCGCTGCACCGTCGCCTCCGCCGGACACCCCCTCCCGCTGCTGCTCGCCCCCGACGGCACGGTCCGTACCGTCGCCCAGCCGCAGACCCTGCTCGGTGTCGTCGAGGACGCCGGGTACACCAGCGACACCTTCGACCTGTGCTCCGGCGACACCCTGCTCTGCGTCACCGACGGCGTCACCGAGCGCCGCTCCGGCTCGCGCCAGTTCGACGACGGGGACGGGCTCGCCGCCGCGCTGGCCGGCTGTGCGGGGCTGGACGCCGAGCCGATAGCGGAACGTATCGTCCGGCTCGTGCACGAGTTCGGCGCCCGTCCGCCCGCCGACGACCTCGCTCTGCTGGTGCTCCAGGCCGAGTGAGACCGCCGGTGCGGGACAATGGAGCACATGCCTTCCGCACTCCCCGACGGCGAGCCCGTCCCCGCCGACGGCGCGCTGCCCACGTCCGCGCTCGCCGGGGCGGCCGACCGCCCCCTCGGGTTCTACCTGCACGTCCCGTACTGCGCGACCCGCTGCGGCTACTGCGACTTCAACACGTATACCGCGAGCGAGCTGCGCGGCACCGGCGGACTGCTCGCCTCCCGCGACAACTACGGCGAGACCCTGACCGACGAGATCCGCCTCGCCCGCAAGGTGCTCGGCGACGACCCGCGCGAGGTCCGCACGGTCTTCGTCGGCGGCGGTACGCCGACCCTGCTCGCGGCCCGCGACCTCGTACGGATGCTGGGCGCGGTCCGCGACGAGTTCGGACTGGCGGCGGACGCCGAGGTCACCACGGAGGCCAACCCGGAGTCGGTCGACCCCTCCTACCTCGCGGAGCTGCGCGAGGGCGGATTCAACCGGATCTCCTTCGGCATGCAGAGCGCCCGGCGGCACGTCCTGCAGGTCCTCGACCGCACCCACACCCCCGGCCGCCCCGAGGCCTGCGTCGCCGAGGCCCGCGCGGCCGGCTTCGAGCACGTCAACCTCGACCTGATCTACGGCACGCCCGGTGAGTCGGACGACGACTGGCGGGCCTCCCTGGACGCGGCCCTCGGCGCCGGGCCCGACCACGTGTCGGCCTACGCGCTCATCGTCGAGGAGGGCACACGGCTCGCCCACCGCATCCGGCGCGGCGAGGTCCCGGCGACCGACGACGACGTGCACGCCGACCGCTACCTGATCGCCGAGGAGACCCTCGCGGCGGCGGGCTTCGACTGGTACGAGGTGTCGAACTGGGCCACCTCCGAGGCCGCCCGCTGCCTGCACAACGAGCTGTACTGGCGCGGCGCCGACTGGTGGGGCGCGGGCCCCGGCGCGCACAGCCACGTCGGCGGGGTGCGCTGGTGGAACGTGAAGCACCCCGGCGCGTACGCGGCGGCGCTGGCGCAGGGGCGCTCGCCGGGGGCGGGCCGTGAGGTCCTGTCGGACGAGGACCGGCGGGTGGAGCGGATCCTGCTGGAGCTGCGGCTCAGGGAGGGCGTGCCTCTCTCCCTGCTCCGTGCGGAGGGCCTGAGGGCCGCCCGCCGGGCTCGGTCG
The DNA here is from genome assembly GCF_042871235.1 of Streptomyces sp. NPDC005931. Classification (NCBI taxonomy): domain Bacteria; kingdom Bacillati; phylum Actinomycetota; class Actinomycetes; order Kitasatosporales; family Streptomycetaceae; genus Streptomyces; species Streptomyces sp. NPDC005931. The sequence goes on along the minus strand of NZ_JBIAIG010000001.1, from coordinate 806,815 downwards.
GACGGACTGCTCCAGGAGGGACCGTACGCGCAGGGGCGTGCGGTGCTGACCCTGCGCGGGCGGTTGCTGGCCGACGCGGTGGTGCGGGACCTGGTGGACTGAGACGCGGCCCGGCACGGCCGGGCGCGGGTGGGACGCTCGGCTCGGCGCTGCGAGGTGCCGCCCGCGTCCGCCCTCCCGCACGCTCGGCTTCGCTCGCGCGGGGGCACCCCCCAGCGCCCGGCGGCCCGACTGCCCGAGGGCTAGGCGGGCGGAGCCGTGACGAAGTCGATCAGTTCCTCGACCCGGCCCAGCAGTGCCGGCTCCAGGTCCCTGTACGACCGCACCCGCGACAGGATGTGCTGCCAGGCCGCCCCCGTGTTCTCCGGCCAGCCCAGGGCCCGGCACACCCCCGTCTTCCAGTCCTGGCCGCGCGGGACGCCCGGCCACGCCGCGATGCCCAGGGACGAGGGCTTCACCGCCTGCCAGATGTCGATGTACGGGTGGCCCACCACCAGTGCGTGCTCGCTCGTCACCGCCCGGGCGATGCGCCACTCCTTGCTGCCCTGGACCAGGTGGTCCACCAGGACACCGAGGCGGGCGTCGGGGCCGGGGGCGAACTCCTCGACCACCGCCGGGAGGTCGTCCACACCCTCCAGGTACTCCACGACCACGCCCTCGACGCGCAGGTCGTCGCCCCACACCTTCTCGACCAGCTCCGCGTCGTGCCGCCCCTCCACGTAGATGCGCCCCGCGCGGGCCACGCGCGCCCGTGCGCCGGGGACGGCCACCGAACCGGAGGCCGTGCGGGTGGGCCGTACCGGCCCGGACGCGGGCCGCATGAGCGTCACCGCGCGGCCCTCCAGCAGGAAGCCCCCCGGCGCCAGCGGGAAGACGCGGTGCTTGCCGAAGCGGTCCTCCAGGGTCACCGTCCCCGCCTCGCAGCCGATCACCGCGCCGCAGAAACCGCTGCCGGGCTCCTCCACCACCAGGCCGGGCTCGGCCGCGACCTCGGGTACGGGGCGGGGCTTCTTCCACGGAGGGGTCAGGTCCGGAGAGTACTGGCGCATTCGAACGACGATAGGAGAAGCCCGCGCGTGATCACGGCGACACGCCGAAACGGGCCGCCAGCGCCTCGCGTTGGGCGCGGACGAACGCCGCGTCCACCACCGCTCCGTGACCGGGCACGTACGCCGCGTCCTCGCCGCCGAGCGCGAGCAGCCGGTCCAGGGCGGCCGGCCACCGGGAGGGCACGGCGTCCGGCCCGGCCTGGGGCTCGCCGGACTCCTCCACCAGGTCGCCGCAGAAGACCACCTCCGGGTCGCCGGGCACCAGGACCGCGAGGTCGTGCGGCGTGTGCCCCGGGCCCACGTTGGCCAGCAACGCCTGCCGGCCGCCGCCCAGGTCGAGCGTCCACTCGCCGGACACCGCGTGCCGGGGGACGACCAGCGCGTCCACGGCCGCGTCGGCCGCCCGCGTGTCCAGGCCGTGGCGCACCGCGCTCACCCGCAGCTCCTCGCGCCCGCCGGCCAGCGCCGCGTCCAGACCGACCGCGCCGAACACCTCGGCGCCCGCGAACGCCGCCGTCCCCAGGACGTGGTCGAAGTGGGCGTGGGTGAGCGCGACATGCGTCACACGGCGGCCGGTGAGCGCCTGCGCCTCGGCCCGCAACCGCGCGCCCTCGGCGAGACTCGACCCGCTGTCGATCAGCAGCACCGCGTCCGGGCCGACGACGAGCCCGCTCGTGCAGTCCCACACCGGCAGCCGGCACCGGCCCACGCCGGGAGCCACTTGCTCCCATCCCGACTCTTCCCAAGTCACCGTCATACCGCGACGCTAGCGGTCCCGCCCGCCGACGGTCCGGTGTGACGGGCCCGCCCTTGCCCGGGGCGTACTACCCGGCCGTACACTGGGCCGGGGAAGTCTGGCACTCGGGAGTGAAGAGTGCCAGGGAAGGTGCCGGGCGGAAGGCTTCTGGAGGTGTGCGCGATGCTCAGTGAACGCAGGCTCCAGGTGCTGCGCGCCATCGTCCAGGACTACGTCGGCACCGAGGAGCCCGTGGGCTCCAAGGCCCTCACCGAGCGGCACAACCTCGGCGTCTCCCCGGCCACGGTCCGCAACGACATGGCGGCGCTGGAGGACGAGGGGTACATCGCCCAGCCGCACACCAGCGCCGGGCGCATCCCCACCGACAAGGGGTACCGCCTGTTCGTCGACAAGCTGGCCGGTGTCAAGCCGATGAGCCCGCCCGAGCGGCGGGCCATCCAGAACTTCCTCGAGGGCGCCGTCGACCTCGACGACGTGGTGGCCCGCACGGTGCGGCTGCTGGCGCAGCTGACCCGGCAGGTCGCCGTGGTGCAGTACCCCTCGCTGACCCGCTCGACCGTGCGGCACGTGGAGCTGCTCTCCCTCGCGCCGGCCCGCGTGATGCTGGTGCTGATCACCGACACCGGCCGGGTCGAGCAGCGGGTGGTGGACTGCCCGGCGCCGTTCGGCGAGACGTCCCTGGCGGATCTGCGGGCGCGGCTCAACAGCCGGGTAGCGGGGCGTCGGTTCACGGACGTGCCGGGCCTGGTGGAGGATCTTGCCGACGCCTTCGGGACGGAGGACCGCGGTACGGTCTCCACGGTGCTCTCCACGCTGCTGGAGACGCTCGTCGAGGAGAACGAGGAGCGGCTGATGATCGGCGGCACCGCCAATCTGACCCGCTTCGCTCATGACTTCCCCCTCACGATCCGGCCGGTGCTGGAGGCGCTGGAGGAGCAGGTCGTGCTCCTCAAGCTGCTCGGCGAGGCGCAGGATCCGGGCGTGACCGTCCGTATCGGTCACGAGAACGCCCACGAAGGACTCAACTCCACGTCCGTCGTGTCGGTCGGCTACGGTTCGGGCGGCGAGGCGGTTGCCAAGCTCGGCGTGGTCGGACCGACCCGCATGGACTACCCGGGAACGATGGGAGCGGTACGCGCAGTGGCACGGTACGTCGGACAGATCCTGGCGGAGTCGTAGTGGCCACCGACTACTACGCCGTACTCGGCGTGCGCCGCGACGCGTCGCAGGAAGAGATCAAGAAGGCCTTCCGGCGGCTCGCCCGCGAGCTGCATCCGGACGTCAATCCGGATCCGAAGACCCAGGAGCGGTTCAAGGAGATCAACGCCGCCTACGAGGTGCTGTCGGACCCGCAGAAGAAGCAGGTCTACGACCTCGGCGGCGACCCGCTCTCGCAGGCCGGCGGGGGCGCGGGCGGCTTCGGGGCCGGCGGCTTCGGGAACTTCTCCGACATCATGGACGCCTTCTTCGGCACGGCGTCGCAGCGCGGTCCGCGCTCGCGCACCCGCCGGGGCCAGGACGCGATGATCCGGATCGAGGTGGAGCTGGACGAGGCAGCGTTCGGCACCACCAAGGACATCCAGGTCGACACGGCGATCGTCTGCGCCACGTGCAGCGGCGAGGGCGCCGCGCCGGGCACCACCGCGCAGACCTGTGACATGTGCCGGGGCCGCGGCGAGGTCTCGCAGGTCACCCGCTCCTTCCTGGGCCAGGTCATGACCTCCCGCCCCTGCCCCCAGTGCCAGGGCTTCGGCACCGTCGTGCCCACCCCGTGCCCGGAGTGCGCGGGCGACGGGCGCGTGCGCTCGCGCCGCACCCTGACGGTGAAGATCCCGGCCGGTGTGGACAACGGCACCCGCATCCAGCTCGCCGGCGAGGGCGAGGTCGGCCCGGGCGGCGGTCCCGCAGGTGACCTGTACGTGGAGATCCACGAACTGCCCCACCCGACCTTCCAGCGCCGCGGCGACGACCTGCACTGCACGGTCACCATCCCGATGACGGCGGCGGCCCTCGGCACCAAGGTGCCGCTGGAGACGCTGGACGGCATGGAGGAGGTCGACATCCGGCCCGGCACCCAGTCCGGCCAGTCGATCCCGCTGCACGGCCGCGGAGTCACGCATCTGCGCGGCGGCGGCCGGGGCGACCTCATCGTCCACGTCGAGGTGCAGACCCCCACCAAGCTCGACCCCGAGCAGGAAGGCCTCCTGCGCGAGCTGGCCAAGCTCCGCGGCGAGGAGCGGCCCCAGGGCCAGTTCCAGCCCGGTCAGCAGGGCCTGTTCTCGCGGCTGAAGGACGCGTTCAACGGGCGCTGAGGCATTGAGGAAGGGCCGGTTCCGCAGCGGCTCCGTGCCCTTCCTTCCCTGCCCGGTCAAGGGGAAGGGCGGATTCGGCCCCGGTCGGAGGACGTGACAACATGCCGTCATGTCCTCCGCGCTGACCGATCTCTTCCCGCACCCGATCGTGCAGGCCCCCATGGCGGGGGGAGTCTCCGTGCCGCAGCTCGCCGCCGCCGTGTCCGACGCGGGCGGACTCGGTTTCCTCGCCGCCGGCTACAAGACCGCCGACGGGATGTACCAGGAGATCAAACAGCTGCGCGGACTGACCGGCCGGCCCTTCGGCGTCAACCTCTTCCTGCCCCAGCCGGAGACCGCCGATCCGGCCGCCGTCGACGTCTACGCCCATCAGCTGGCCGGCGAGGCGTCCTGGTACGAGACCGAGCTCGGCGACCCGGACAGCGGCCGCGACGACGGCTACGAGGCCAAGCTCGCCGTACTGCTCGACAACCCGGTGCCGGTGGTGTCGTTCCACTTCGGTGTGCCGCGGCGCGAGGTGCTGGAATCGCTGCGCCGGGTCGGCACGTTCACCCTGGTCACCGCCACCACCGCGGAGGAGGCACGGGCCGTGGAGCGGGCCGGCGCCGACGCGGTGGTCGCGCAGGGCGTCGAGGCCGGCGGCCACCAGGGCACGCACCGGGACGTCCCCGAGGCGGACGGTTCGGGAGTCGGACTGCTGTCGCTGGTCGCCCAGGTGCGGGAGGCCGTCGGCATCCCGATCGTCGCCGCCGGCGGCCTCATGCGCGGCAGCCAGATCGCCGCGGTGCTCGCGGCCGGCGCCGACGCGGCCCAGCTCGGCACGGCCTTCCTCGCCGCCCACGAGTCCGGCGCGCACGCCCTCCACAAGCAGGCGCTGACCAACCCCCTGTACGTCCGCACCGAGCTGACCCGGGCCTTCTCCGGCCGCCCGGCCCGCGGTCTGGTCAACCGGTTCCTGCGCGAGCACGGCCCGTACGCGCCCGCCGCCTATCCGGACGTCCACCACCTCACCGCGCCGCTGCGCAAGGCCGCCGCCCGCGCCGGGGACGCGCAGGGCATGGCGCTGTGGGCGGGGCAGGGCCACCGGATGGCCCGCGAACTGCCCGCCGGGCAGCTGGTGGAGGTGCTGGTGGCGGAACTCGCCACCGCCCGCGCCGCGCTGGCCGCCGGGGGTGCGCGATGACCGCGCCGGTGTTCGTCGTGGACCACTTCGACGCGGGCCCCGACGGGCGCTACGTGCTGGACGGCCCCGAGGGGCGGCACGCGGTCTCCGTGAAGCGGCTGCGGCCCGGTGAGGACGTCGTCCTCACGGACGGGGCCGGCCGCTCGGCGCCGTGCGAGGTGCTCGACACCGAGGGCAAGGACCGGCTGGTCGTCCGCATGGGCCCGGTCGCCGAGGAGCCCGCCCCGCAGCCCCGGATCACCGTGGTCCAGGCGCTGCCCAAGGGCGACCGGGGCGAGCTGGCCGTGGAGACGATGACCGAGGTCGGGGTGGACGCGATCGTGCCGTGGACGGCCGCGCGCTGCATCACCCAGTGGAAGGGCGAGCGGGGCCTGAAGTCGCTCGCGAAGTGGCGGGCGACGGCGCGGGAGGCCGGCAAGCAGTCCCGCCGGGCGCGCTTCCCCGAGGTCGCGGACGCGGCGACGACCCAGCAGGTTGCCTCACTTCTCGCCGACGCGGCGTTCGCCGCGGTGCTGCACGAGAGCGGCACGCTGCCCCTGGCCACCGCCGAACTCCCCGCCTCGGGCGACGTCGTGCTGGTCGTCGGCCCCGAAGGCGGCGTCGCCCCGGAGGAGTTGGCGCTTTTCGAGCAGGCCGGCGCGCGTGCCCACCGGCTCGGCCCCAGCGTGCTGCGCACGTCCACGGCGGGTACGGCCGCGTCCGCGCTGCTGCTGGGCCGCACCGGCCGCTGGTCCTGACGGCGCGTCATCCGGGACGGTGTGCCCGGCGGTCCGCGGACCGCCGGGTGCCCATGTGGCCGTATGCGCCCTACCGTCCCGCCCGGGACGGTGGCAGGCTGCCCCGCATGGGGGTGTCGAAGAGGATGCGGTACGGGGCACGGTGGCGGCGGTCGGTGGCCGTGGCGGGGTGCGCGGTGGTGGCCGTGGCCGGTGCCGTGGCGTGCGAGCCGGGTGGGCTGAGCTCGGCCGCGGTGGCCTACACGACCGACGAGACGGTGACCGAGGAGCTCAACCGGCAGAAGGCCGGGGTGCGCTGGCTCAGCTGCACCGCGTCCTTCGGCGACCGGGGCGGCTCGTCGGCGTCCGCGAGCGAGGACACCGTCGCGTCCGTGGACTGCCAGGGGGAGACGGAGGACGGCAAGGAGATCACCGTCACCGGCAAGGTGACGCACGCGGTCGACGGCGCCTGTGTGCGCGGGGACATCACCGCGAAGGTGGACGGCAAGCAGTGGTTCCGCGTCGACGGTCTCGGCAACTGCGACGCCACCAGCGCGCCGCCGGTGGGCGGGCCCACCGACCGCGGGCCGAACCCCACCGTCACGGTGACCGTCACCACGACCGTGTGGTGCGACCAGTACCCGTCCTGCCGTCCCGTCGAGGGCAAGTGATCGAAACCCCTGTCCGCGCCGTCCCCGCTTGCATAGGGTGATCGCGTGACACAGCCTGCATCGGTCGCCTCCGCGTATCTCCGGTTCCCGCATCTGCACGGCGAGTTGGTCGCCTTCACCGCCGAGGACGACGTGTGGCTCGCGCCGCTCGAGGGCGGCCGCGCCTGGCGCGTCAGCGCCGACAACGTGCCGGTGACGCAGCCCCGGATCTCCCCCGACGGCACCACCGTCGCCTGGACCTCCACCCGGGACGGGGCCCCCGAGGTGCACATCGCCCCGGTCGACGGCGGTGCCGGCAAGCGCCTGACGTACTGGGGCAGTGGGAAGACGCAGGTGCGCGGCTGGACCCCGGACGGCGAGGTCCTCGCGATCTCCGCACAGGGCCAGGCCGGCCTGCGCCGCACCTGGGCCCGTGCCGTCCCGCTCGACGGCGGACCGGCGGCCACCCTGCCGTACGGGCCGGTCGGCGACGTGGCGTACGGGCCGCACACCGCGCTGCTGTCGGCCACGATGGGCCGCGAGGCGGCCTCGTGGAAGCGGTACCGGGGCGGCACCGCGGGCAAGCTGTGGATCGACCAGCGGGACGACGGCGAGTTCGTCCGGCTGCACGAGGACCTCGACGGGAACATCGAGTACCCGCTGTGGGTGGGGGAGAGGCTCGCCTTCCTCTCCGACCACGAGGGCACCGGCGCCCTGTACTCCTCCCTCGCCGACGGCTCCGACCTGCGCCGGCACACGCCCCTCGGTGGCTTCTACGCCCGCCACGCCGCCACCGACGGCACCCGGGTCGTCTACTCCAGCGCCGGTGAGCTGTGGCTGCTGGACGACCTCGACGGGGCCGAGCCGCGCCGGCTCGACGTCCGGCTCGGCGGGCAGCGCGCCGACCTCCAGCCGTTCCCGGTCAACGCCGCCCGCTGGTTCGGCTCCGCCTCGCCCGACCACACCGCGCGCGGCAGCGCCGTCTGCGTGCGCGGCGCCGTCCACTGGGTCACCCACCGCGCCGGGCCCGCCCGCGCGCTCGCCGCCACCCCGGGCGTACGGGCCCGCAAGCCGTGCGCCTTCCGCGCGGACGGCGAGGAGTGGGTGGTGTGGGTGACCGACGCCGAGGGCGACGACGCCCTGGAGTTCGCGCCCGCCACCGGGCCCGCCCTCGGCACCACCCCGCGCCGGGTCGCCGCCGGGCGGCTCGGCCGGGTACTGGAGCTCACCATGGCCCCCGACGGCAGCCGGGCCGCGGTCGCCTCGCACGACGGCCGGGTCCTGCTCGTCGAGCGCGAGACCGGCGAGGTGCGCGAGGTCGACCGCAGCGAGGACGGGGACGTGTCCGGGCTGGTCTTCTCGCCCGACTCCGCATGGCTGGCCTGGTCCCACCCCGGCCCGCGCCCGCTGAGCCAGCTCCGGCTCGCCAACACCACCGACCTGTCGGTCACCGACGCGACCCCGCTGCGCTTCCAGGACTACGCGCCCGCCTTCACCCTCGACGGCAAGCACCTGGCGTTCCTGTCGACCCGCTCCTTCGACCCGGTCTACGACGAGCACGTCTTCGACCTGGCCTTCGTCGAGGGCGCCCGTCCGCACCTCATCACGCTCGCCGCGACCACCCCGTCCCCGTTCGGCCCGCAGCGGCACGGCCGCCCCTTCGAGACGCCGGACCGGGAGGAGACCCCCGACAGCGAGGGCACCCCCACCACCCGGATCGACCTGGAGGGGCTCGCCGACCGGATCGTGCCGTTCCCGGTCGAGGCGGCCCGCTACTCCGACCTGCGCGCCGCCAAGGACGGGGTGCTGTGGCTCAGGCACCCGGTGCGCGGGGTGCTCGGCGCCTCCCGCGCCACCCCGGACGACCCCGACCCCAAGACCGAGCTGGAGCGCTACGACCTCGCCCAGCAGCGCCTCGAGCACCTGGCCGTCGACGCCGACCGCTTCGAGGTCAGCGGCGACGGCAAGCGGGTGCTGCTGTGGACCGACGGGCGGCTGAAGGTCGTCCCCAGCGACCGGCGCGCGTCGGGCGACGACGACAGCGACAGCAACATCACCGTCGACCTCGGCCGGGTCCGCCAGTTCTGCGACCCGGCGGCCGAGTGGCGGCAGATGTTCGACGAGACCGGCCGCATCATGCGGGACAACTTCTGGCGCCCCGACCTGAACGGCGTCGACTGGGACGGCGTGCTCGACCGCTACCGCCCCGTCCTTGACCGGCTCGCCACCCATGACGACCTGGTCGACCTGCTCTGGGAGGTGCAGGGCGAGCTCGGCACCTCGCACGCCTACGTCACCCCGCGCGGCGGCCACGGCGGCGGCGCCCGGCAGGGACTGCTCGGCGCGGACATCTCCCGCCACGAGGACGGCAGCTGGCGCGTCGACCGCATCCTGCCCTCGGAGACCTCCGACCCCGACGCCCGCTCCCCGCTCGCCGCGCCCGGCGTCGCCGTCCGCCCCGGCGACGCGATCGTGGCCGTGGCCGGACAGAGCGTCGACCCGGTGACCGGCCCCGCCCCGCTGCTGGTCGGCACCGCGGGCAAGCCGGTCGAGCTGACCGTCTCCCCGTCCGGCGGCGGCGAGCCGCGCCACGCGGTGGTCGTGCCCGTCGCCGACGAGGAGCCGCTGCGCTACCACGCCTGGGTCGCCGACCGGCGGGCCTACGTCCATGACAGGTCCGGCGGCCGCCTCGGCTACATCCACGTCCCCGACATGCAGGCCCCCGGCTGGGCGCAGATCCACCGGGACCTGCGCGTCGAGGTGACCCGCGAGGGGCTCGTCGTGGACGTGCGGGAGAACCGCGGCGGCCACACCTCCCAGCTCGTCGTGGAGAAGCTGGCCCGGCGGATCGTCGGCTGGGACCTGCCGCGCGGCATGCGGCCCGAGAGCTACCCGCGCGACGCGCCCCGCGGGCCGGTCGTCGCCGTCGCCAACGAGTTCTCCGGCTCCGACGGCGACATCGTCAACGCGGCGATCCGGGCCCTCGGCATCGGCCCGGTGGTCGGCACCCGCACCTGGGGCGGCGTCATCGGCATCGACAGCCGTTACCGCCTGGTCGACGGCACCCTCGTCACCCAGCCCAAGTACGCCTTCTGGCTGGAGGGTTACGGCTGGGGCGTGGAGAACCACGGCGTGGATCCCGACGTGGAGGTGGTCCAGCGCCCGCAGGACCACGCGGCGGGCCGGGACACGCAGCTGGACGAGGCGATCCGGATGGCGCTGGAGGCACTGGAGACGACGCCCGCGAGGACCCCGCCCGCCCTGGACTGACGTCCTGGATACGATGCCCGGGTACGAGATCACCGGCGCGAGGAGGCACCGCATGGCAGGGGAACCGCAGGACGACTGCCTGTTCTGCAAGATCGTCGCGGGGCAGATCCCGGCGACGATCGTCCGCGAGACGGAGACGACCGTCGCGTTCCGTGACATCAACCCCCAGGCGCCCACCCACGTCCTGGTGATCCCGAAGGCCCACCACCGGGACGCGGCGGCCCTCGCCGCCGCCGAGCCCCGGATCGCCGCGGACGTGCTGCGCGAGACGCAGGCCGTCGCCTACGATGAGAAGCTGGAGAGCTACCGGGTCGTCTTCAACACCGGCAGCGGCGCCGGACAGACCGTCTGGCACGCGCACGCCCACGTGCTGGGCGGACGCGGCCTCGAGTGGCCCCCGGGATAGGTGCCTTGTCCGTACGAGAACTGGTGGTACTCGGCACCGCCAGCCAGGTCCCCACCCGGCACCGCAACCACAACGGCTATCTGCTGCGCTGGGACGGCGAGGGCATCCTGTTCGACCCCGGCGAGGGCACCCAGCGCCAGATGCTGCGCGCCGGGGTCGCCGCGCACGACCTGAACCGGATATGCGTCACCCACTTCCACGGGGACCACTCGCTCGGCCTCGCCGGGGTGATCCAGCGCATCAACCTCGATCAGGTGCCGCACCGGATCACCGCCCACTATCCGCGTTCCGGGCAGCGCTTCTTCGACCGGCTGCGGTACGCCACCGCCTACCGCGAGACCGTCGCGCTCAGCGAGTCCCCGGTCGACACCGACGGCCCGCTCGCCCGCACCCCGGGCTACACGCTGGAGGCGCGCAGGCTGTCCCACCCCGTCGAGTCGTACGGCTACCGGCTGACCGAACCCGACGGCCGGCGCATGCTGCCCGAGCGGCTCGCGGCGCACGGCATCACGGGCCCGGACGTCGGCCGGCTCCAGCGCGAGGGCACGCTCGGCGGTGTCTCGCTGGAGGACGTCAGCGAGGTCCGGCGCGGGCAGCGGTTCGCGTTCGTCATGGACACCCGGCTGTGCGAGGGGGTGGACGCGCTCGCCGAGGGCTGCGACCTGCTCGTCATCGAGTCCACCTTCCTCGACGAGGACGAGGATCTCGCCGTCGAGCACGGCCATCTGACCGTCGGGCAGGCGGCGCGGGTCGCGCGCGACGCGGGCGTACGGCACCTCGTCCTCACCCACTTCAGCCAGCGCTATGACGACCCGGACGAGTTCGGGCGACAGGCGCTGGCCGCAGGGTACGAGGGGGAGCTGACCGTGGCGCACGATCTGCTGAGGGTGCCGCTTCCCAAGCGCCGCTGACACGTGGGCGCGGAGGCGGCGCTCGCTGCGCCGGTCGTCCCGGGGCGGCAGGGGAGGGCGCGATGCGCCGTCGGCCGTGGGGGTCAGTCGGCCGACGGGGCCGTCGTGGCGGCTGTCCTGTCGTAGGCGCCTCGGGCCGGGGCGGGGGTGCCGTCGAGGGCGATCTCCACCACCGGCTGCTCGGGGGCGCCGATCTCGAGCACGGTGCCGCTGGGGGCGCCCGTGGCGGCGGCGAGCAGGGCGGCCGGGTGGCCGCCGCGGCGGCGGACCGCGCCGGGCAGCAGCGGGCGCCCGCCGGTGTGCCGGGCGACGGCGGTCATCGGCAGCGCGACCAGCAGCAGACCGGCGCCGAGCACCGCGCCCATCACCGGGAACCCCGCCTGCGTAGACAGCACGCTCCCGGTCAGCGGCCCGGCCGCCGTGCCCAGTGAGGACGCCGAGCCGACCAGCACCGCCCACCGGCCCCGTGGATCCAGCGAGGCGGCGAGCCCGATCAGGTAGGACAGCACGACCGGGTAGAGCGTGTTCCAGGCGATCCCACCGCCTGCCAAACCGACCGGCCCGGTCGCGGAGGCGCTCAGCACGATGCAGCCGGCGATCAGGACCGTGCCGCCCCCGATGGGCACCGCCCGCCCCAGCCGTGCCCCCGGCGCGCCCGCCGCCGGCACGCCGACCGGACCGGCACCCAGCGCCACGGCGAAGACGGCACCGACGGCCGCCTCGCCGAGGTGCGCCTGAGTGACGCCGATCCGCCCGCTCACGCCCCACAGCGCGTTCTGGGCGAGCGACCACAGCAGCATGGCGCCCGTCAGCACCAGCCCCGAACGCCGGTGCGGGAGGCGGGAGGCGGGAGGCGGCTGGGGAGGTGGTGGTCGTGATGGCAGTGCCGGCGCCGGACAGGGCGGGGCGTGGAGCGGCCGTGTCGGCGGGGAGGCGGGACGTCAGCGGCCACACCGCGAGCGCGGTCAGGGCGATGGCGGCCAGGGTGAGACCGTGTCCCGGCAGGTGCGGAACCGTCAGGTACACCACGCCGGCCAGCGCGGAGACGCTGAGCAGCCCCAGCGTGGAGACCCGGTGCGGATCGCTCCCCCACGCTCGCACACCCTCGCGCGGGAGGACCCCCAGCGCGGCGATCCCGGTCGCGGCGACGGTCGTGGCCGTGCCCGAACCGAAGCCGCCGACCACCGCACCGGCGATCAGGAGGGGGACGCTGGTGGTCAGCGCGGCGGCTCCGCAGCCGAGGGCGGCCAGGACCGGACCGAACCGCGCCACCGTCCGGGCCCCGGCCCGCTCCACGCGCGACGCCAGGAGGAACCCCGCCGTCGCCGAACTCAGCAGCAGGGCGCTGCCGACGGCACCGGCCTGCGTGGCCGACAGGGCGAGCCCGCGTTCCAGCCGGCCGACGGTGGTCGGCAGCAGATACGGGGCGAGGTATCCGGCCGTGAAAAGGGCGACGAGGGGCCAGGGAGTGGTGCGAGGGGCGAACACGTGCGTTCCCGGAGCATGCGGAAGGGACGGAGGGAATGACGGGAATGACGGAAGAAATCCCGGGAGGGGAGGAGCGACGACCGTCGACGGACAGGAACGCGCGGGCACTTTGCATCAAGCCGGGGCATTCCCGCGGGAGCGCTGATGCTGTGATGTGGACCACTCCGGAGTTTGAGCCGTTGGAGGGTGGGTAAAAGTTTGCGCTCCCACTCTCCCTGGGGGATGTCGGTGGGGTGGTGCACACTGTCTGAATCCGCACCATTCCAGGGAGCGCACCGTGATCGCGTCCACCGGGTCCACCGCGTCCGCCGGAGACAGGACCGCCGCGTCCGTCGGGTCGAGCCGCGCGCAGGCGCCGCCGTCGGCCCAGGTCGACCCGCTCGCCGCGCTGCGCACCCGGCACGATCCGCCGTGGGACGTCTATCTCACCGGGACCGTCTTCCTCGACATCGTTTTCACCGGGCTCGACTCCGCGCCGGTGCGCGGCACGGAGTCCTGGGCGCGCGGCATGGGCTCGAGCCCCGGCGGGGTCGCCAACATGGCCACCGCCCTGGCCCGTCTCGGCCTGCGCACCTCCCTCGCGGCGGCCTTCGGCGACGACCACTACGGCGAATACTGCTGGGACGCCCTGGAACAGGGGGAGGGCATCGACCTCACGCCGTCGCGGACCGTGCCCGGCTGGCACTCGCCGGTCACCGTGTCCATGGCGTACGAGGGGGAGCGCACGATGGTCTCCCACGGTCACGAACCGCCCCCCGACGAGCCCGCGCCGGACTGCCCGCCGCGGGCCCGTGCCGCGGTCGCCTCGCTCATCCCGGGGCGCAGCGCTCCGTGGATCGCCCAGGCGGTGCGGAAGGGCGCGCGGATCTTCGGGGACGTGGGCTGGGACGACACCGGGGCGTGGGACCTGACGGGGCTGTCCGACCTGCGCCACTGCGAGGCGTTCCTGCCGAACGCGCAGGAGGCGATGCGGTACACGCGCACGGACTGCCCGCGGGCCGCCGCGCACGCGCTGGCGGAGCACGTGCCGGTGGCGGTGGTGACGCTCGGGGCGGAGGGGGCATACGCGGTGGACCGGCGCACCGGGGAGACGGCGGAGGTGCCGGCCATCGCGGTGGAGGCGCTGGATCCCACCGGGGCGGGGGACGTGTTCGTCGCGGGCTTCGTCACCGGGACGCTGGCGGGGTGGCCGCTGGCGGACCGGCTGGCTTTCGCGGGGCTGACGGCGGCGCTGTCGGTCCAGGAGTTCGGCGGGTCGTTGTCGGCGCCGGGGTGGGCGGAGATCGGGGCGTGGTGGCGCAGGGTGCAGTCGGTCGAGGGGCAGGACCCGGCGGCGCTGCGGCGGTACGCGTTCCTGGCCGGGCTGGTGCCGGAGGAGCCGGTGCGGCCGTGGCCGCGGCGGCGGGCGGTGCCGACGATCGGCTTCCGCCGGTCGGCGTGACCCGGGTGCGGGCGTCGCCGCGCGCGGTGAGCGGGGCCGGGTCCGGCTCGGCCGGGAAAGAAGCCGGGCGCCGAAAAGCCCTACGGCGTTGTCACCGCCGCGTCGTACCCTGGGAATCGCGAGGCCGCCCTCAGCTGCGCGGCCGTGACGAGGAGGAACCGCAGGCCTTCAGCGCCGGCCCATGACTCAGACACCCACAGCTCACAACCCCGCGCAGGGGCAGGCGAGAGTGCAGTTCACCGTCCCCGCCCAGCACCCCATGGTGACCGTGCTGGGGTCCGGCGACGCCCTCCTGCGCGTGATCGAGAAGGCCTTCCCCGGGGCCGACATCCACGTCCGGGGCAACGAGATCAGCGCGGTCGGCGACGCCACGGAGGTCGCCCTGGTCTCGCGCGTGTTCGACGAGATGATGCTGGTGCTCCGCACCGGGCAGCCGATGACGGAGGACGCAGTGGAACGCTCGATCGCCATGCTCAAGGCGAGCGAGAACGGGGAGAGCGACGGCCAGGAGACCCCGGCCCAGGTGCTCACGCAGAACATCCTGTCCTCGCGCGGCCGCACGATCCGCCCCAAGACGCTCAACCAGAAGCGTTACGTGGACGCGATCGACAAGCACACCATCGTCTTCGGCATCGGTCCCGCCGGCACCGGCAAGACGTACCTGGCGATGGCCAAGGCGGTCCAGGCCCTTCAGTCCAAGCAGGTCAACCGCATCATCCTGACCCGCCCGGCGGTCGAGGCCGGGGAGCGGCTCGGATTCCTCCCGGGCACGCTCTACGAGAAGATCGACCCGTACCTGCGCCCGCTCTACGACGCCCTGCACGACATGCTCGACCCCGACTCGATCCCGAGGCTCATGGCCGCGGGCACGATCGAGGTCGCCCCGCTCGCGTACATGCGCGGACGCACGCTCAACGACGCCTTCATCATTCTCGACGAGGCCCAGAACACCAGCCCCGAGCAGATGAAGATGTTCCTCACCCGCCTCGGCTTCGACTCGAAGATCGTGATCACGGGTGACGTGACGCAGGTGGACCTGCCGGACGGCACCAGGTCCGGTCTGCGCCAGGTACAGGAGATCCTCGACGGAGTGGAGGACGTCCACTTCTCCCGGCTGTCGTCCCACGACGTCGTACGGCACAAGCTGGTGGGCCGTATCGTCGACGCGTACGAGCAGTACGACAGCAAGCACGGCACCCAGAACGGCACGCACAAGGGCCGGGGCAAGTCCGCGCACAAGGGGAAGTAGACCGAGCACCAGATGTCGATCGACGTCAACAACGAGTCCGGAACCGAGGTCGACGAGCAGGCGATCCTCGACATCGCCCGCTACGCGCTCGCGCGGATGCGGATCCACCCGCTCTCCGAGCTCTCGGTGATCATCGTGGACGCCGGCGCGATGGAGCAGCTGCACCTCCAGTGGATGGACCTGCCCGGGCCGACGGACGTCATGTCGTTCCCCATGGACGAGCTGCGGCCGCCGTCCAAGGACGACGACGAGCCCCCGCAGGGGCTGCTCGGCGACATCGTGCTGTGCCCCGAGGTCGCCGCCGGGCAGGGCGCCGAGGCGCCGACGCAGCACACCATGGACGAGGAGCTCCAGCTGCTCACCGTCCACGGTGTGCTGCACCTGCTCGGCTACGACCACGAGGAACCGGACGAGAAGGCCGAGATGTTCGGCCTCCAGGCCGCCATCGTGGACGGCTGGCGCGCGGAGAAGGGCCTGACCGGCCCGTCCCCGGCCCCGACCGTCTCATGAGCCCGCAACTCGTCCTCGGCGCGCTCCTCCTGGTCGTGCTGGCCTGGCTGTTCGCCTGCGCGGAGGCCGGCATCGCGCGCGTCTCCAGCTTCCGCGCCGAGGAGGCCGTGCGCTCCGGCCGGCGCGGCAGCGCCGGACTCGCCCAGATCGCCGCCGACCCCACCCGCTACCTCAACGTGGCGCTGCTGGTCCGCGTCGGCTGCGAGATGGCCGCCGCCGCGCTGGTCACCTACGCCAGCCTGCGGGAGTTCGACGGCACCGCCGAGGCCCTGCTGATCGCCATCGCGATCATGGTCCTCGTCTCCTACGTCGCCGTCGGTGTCTCCCCGCGCACCATCGGCCGCCAGCACCCGCTGAACACCGCCACGGCGGCGGCGTACGTGCTGCTGCCGCTGGCCCGGATCATGGGACCGATCCCGTCGCTGCTGATCCTCATCGGCAACGCGCTCACCCCCGGCAAGGGCTTCCGGCGCGGCCCCTTCGCCTCCGAGGCGGAGCTGCGGGCGCTGGTCGACCTCGCCGAGAAGGAGTCGCTGATCGAGGACGAGGAGCGGCGCATGGTGCACTCGGTCTTCGAACTGGGCGACACCCTCGTGCGGGAGGTCATGGTCCCGCGCACCGACCTCGTGGTGATCGAGCGCTACAAGACCATCCGGCAGGCCCTGACCCTGGCCCTGAGATCCGGTTTCTCGCGCATCCCCGTCACGGGCGAGAGCGAGGACGACATCGTCGGGATCGTGTACCTGAAGGACCTGGCGCGCAAGACGCACATCAGCCGGGACGCCGAGAGCGAGCTGGTGTCCACGGCGATGCGTCCCGCGTTCTTCGTGCCCGACACCAAGAACGCCGGCGACCTGCTGCGCGAGATGCAGAAGGAGCGCAATCACGTCGCCGTCGTCATCGACGAGTACGGCGGCACCGCCGGCATCGTCACCATCGAGGACATCCTCGAGGAGATCGTCGGCGAGATCACCGACGAGTACGACCGGGAACTGCCGCCGGTGGCGGAGCTGGGCGAGGACCGCTACCGGGTCACCGCCCGTCTCGACATCGGCGACCTCGGCGAGCTGTACGGCCTGGAGGCGTTCGACGACGAGGACGTGGAGACCGTCGGCGGGCTGCTCGCCAAGGCGCTCGGCCGGGTGCCGATCGCCGGTGCGTCCTCGGTGGTCGAACTCCCCGACGGCCGGGAACTGCGCCTGACCGCGGAGGCCGCGGCCGGACGCCGCAACAAGATCGTCACCGTGCTGGCGGAGCCGGTCGGTCCGGCGGACCCGCCCGGCGACGAGGAGGAGAAGCCGGAGTGAC
The DNA here is from genome assembly GCF_042871235.1 of Streptomyces sp. NPDC005931. Lineage (NCBI taxonomy): Bacteria > Bacillati > Actinomycetota > Actinomycetes > Kitasatosporales > Streptomycetaceae > Streptomyces > Streptomyces sp. NPDC005931. The sequence continues at coordinate 789,565 of NZ_JBIAIG010000001.1, read as the reverse complement.
CCCGCGGGAGCTGCACGCCCTGTGCCTGTCCTTCGACGCGGCGGTGGAGGACTTCCCCTTCGACACGGAGACCTCGGTCTTCAGGGTGGGGAGCAGGATGTTCGCCCTGTCCGCCCTGGACGCGCGGCCCCTGAAGGTCAACCTCAAGTGCGACCCGGAGGACGCGCTCCGGCTGCGGGCCGAGCACCCGGGGCTGATCGTCCCCGGCTGGCACATGAACAAGCGGCACTGGAACACGGTGACCGCGGACGGCGACCTCCCCGACCGCCTGGTCAGGGAACTGGTCGAGGACTCCTACGACCTGGTCGTCGCCGGCCTGCCGCGCGCCGAGCGGCTCCGCCTCGACCGGCCGTGATGATCCGTGCCCGAGCGGCTACGTATGCTCCTGTCATGACCGACAGCAGCGCGCTCGACCCCGAGGACCGCAAGATCGTCACCCTGGCCCGTTCCGCGCGGGCCCGCAACGGCGTGCCCGAGGGGGCAGCCGTGCGTGACGAGACCGGGCGGACGTACGTCGCGGGAACCGTGGCCCTGGACTCCCTGAAGCTGAGTGCCCTGCAGACGGCGGTGGCGATGGCGGTGGCGTCCGGGGCGACCTCGTTGGAGGCGGCGGCGGTGGTGACCGACGCCGGATCGGCGTCCGAGCAGGACCGCGCGGCCGTGCGCGACCTCGGCGGACCTCGGACCCCGGTGCTCGTGGCCGGGCCGGACGGGACCGTACGGGAGATGCTGACCGCGGGCTGACGACCTGCTGTTACCAGCGGTAAATAGGCCGGATACCGACCTTGCCCCGCACCGCCTCCCGCGCATCAATGGAACCGGCGCCGCTGACGGAATGTCAGCGGCCCTCCCCGGTGCAGCCGGGTCCGGACCCCCTGCGAGCAGTTCCCCCCACACGGAAAGGGAGCCGGAATCCATGAGAGGCAAGCGATTCGGAACAGGTGTGTCCCTGGCCGCAGGCGTTCTCGCGGTCTGCGGGCTCGCCTTCGCCCCCACCGCTGCCGCCGTCGCCCCCGGGTCGGCGACCGTCGACGCCGACTGCGGAACCCGGGGCGGCGGCGAGGCCACCCTGACGGCCACGCAGAACGGCACGTCCGCCACGATCACCCTCCACACCTCCGCGGTCACCGCGCCCGTCGCGCTCGGCAGGGACTCGCTGGTCTCGGAGCTCACCATGGTGAAGGCCGGCGGCGGCACCACCGTCTTCAGGGGCACCAGGAACCCGGCCATGGCGACCGGCGACGCCCTCGAGGTCGGCCCGCTGACCGGGACCGTGGCCCCCGGCGACAGCCTGGAGGCGTTCGGCGGCACGCTGAAGGTGACCGCGTTCGGCTTCATCACCATCACCTGCACGGCGACCGCCCCGCAGGCGCCGGGCCCGTTCGTCTTCGACTGACCCGCGCGGCCGGTCGGCCGGGCCGGACGCCGCCGGGCGTCCGGCCCGGCCGACCGGTGGTACGGCGGGGCTCCCGGCATCAGGGAGAATGGGCGCCATGAGTGTTCGTACCCAGTCATCCGAGCAGCCGGCCGACGCTGTCCACCGGGCCGGCTTCGCCTGCTTCGTGGGCCGCCCCAACGCGGGCAAGTCCACCCTCACGAACGCTCTGGTCGGGCAGAAGGTGGCGATCACCTCCAACCGCCCCCAGACCACCCGGCACACCGTGCGCGGCATCGTGCACCGCCCGGACGCGCAGCTGATCCTGGTGGACACCCCCGGGCTGCACAAGCCGCGCACCCTGCTCGGCGAGCGGCTGAACGACGTCGTCCGCACCACCTGGGCCGAGGTCGACGTGATCGGCTTCTGCCTGCCCGCGGACCAGAAGATCGGCCCCGGCGACCGCTTCATCGCCAAGGAGCTGGCCGGGATCAGGAAGACCCCGAAGGTCGCGATCGTCACCAAGACCGACCTGGTGGACGGCCCGGCCCTGGCCGAGCAGCTGATCGCCGTCGACCAGCTCGGCAAGGAGCTCGGGATCACCTGGGCGGAGATCGTCCCCGTCTCGGCGACCGCCAACAAGCAGGTCGACCTGCTGGCCGACCTGCTGATCCCGCTGATGCCCGAGGGTCCGGCCCTCTACCCCGAGGGCGACCTGACGGACGAGCCCGAGATGGTCATGGTCGCGGAACTGATCCGCGAGGCCGCCCTGGAGGGCGTCCGCGACGAGCTCCCGCACTCCATCGCCGTGGTCGTCGAGGAGATGCTCCCGCGCGAGGACCGCCCCGCCGACAAGCCCCTGCTGGACATCCACGCCAACCTCTTCATCGAGCGCCCCAGCCAGAAGGGCATCGTCATCGGCCCCAAGGGCAAGCGTCTGAAGGACGTGGGCATCAAGTCCCGCAAGCAGATCGAGGCGCTGCTGGGCACGCCGGTCTTCCTGGACCTGCACGTCAAGGTGGCCAAGGACTGGCAGCGCGATCCCAAGCAGCTCAGGCGCCTCGGCTTCTGAGCCGCCCCGGCCCGGTGGTCCCCGAGGGCTCACCGCCGGTGCCCCGGGCCGCGGTCACCGCTGGGCCCGCAGCAGCTCCCGGTACCAGGCGTACGACGCCTTCGGGGTGCGCTCCCGGGTCGCGTGGTCCACGTGCACCAGGCCGAAGCGGCGGGCGTAGCCCTCGGCCCACTCGAAGTTGTCCATCAGGGACCACACGAAGTAGCCCCGCACGTCCGCCCCGGCCTCCAGGGCCCGGTGCAGGGCCCGGACGTGGCCGTCGAGATAGGCGATGCGGTCCCGGTCGTCGAGTCCTTCGTAGGAGCAGCCGTTCTCGGTGACGACGACCGGGGGGAGATGCTCGCCGTAGCGGGAGCGGAAGGCCGTGAGGAGTTCGGTCAGCGCCTCGGGGACCACCGGCCAGCCGAAGTCGGTCAGCGGGCGGTCCTCGATCCGCCGCACGGAGAAGGGGAGTTCCGCGGGCATGACGACCCCGCCGAACTCGATCTCGGCGCCCTGCGGGGCGCCGACCTTCGTCGGCGCGTAGTAGTTGACGCCGTAGAAGTCGAGCGGTTCGGCGATCACCGCCAGATCGGCCCCGACGTCACCGGGCATCAGCTCGCCGAACCCGTCCGGGTAGGTCCCCAGCAGCACCGGGTCCGCGAACAGGCGGTTCAGCAGGACGTCGTAGAGGTCCGCCGCCTCCACGTCCGCCGCCCGGGACGACGCCGGCCAGGTCGGCCCGTGGGAGTTGGTGATGCCGATCTCGCCGGCGCCCTCCGCGCGCAGGGCGCGGACCGCCAGGCCGTGGGCCAGCAGCTGGTGGTGGGCGACCGGCAGCGCTTCGAACATCAGCCGTTCGCCGGGGGCGTGGATGCCCAGGGCGTGGCCCAGCAGGGTGTGCTCGGCGGGCTCGTTGAGGGTGATCCAGCGCCGGACGCGGTCGCCGAGGCGCCCGGCGACGACCGAGACGTACTCGGCGAACCGGGCCGCCGTGTCCCGCCGCAGCCAGCCGCCCGCCTCGTGCAGGGCCAACGGCAGGTCCCAGTGGAACAGCGTCGCCACCGGGCCGACGCCCGCCGCGCACAGCTCGTCCACCAGCCGGTCGTAGAAGTCCAGGCCGCCCTCGCGCAGCACCCTCGGCCACGACACCGAGAAGCGGTACGCGTTCACACCCAGACCGGCCAGGAGGGCCACGTCCTCGCGGTAGCGGTGGTAGTGGTCGCAGGCCACCGCCGCGGTCGAGCCGTCCTTCACCCGCCCCGGCCGGTCGGCGAAGGCGTCCCACACCGAGGGCTCGCGCAGGTCCGCGGCGCCCTCGATCTGGTGGGCCGAGGTGGACACGCCCCACAGGAAGCCGGCCGGGAAGCGGGGGATCGGGTTCGTCGCCATGGCACGGATCATCCGTACCCGCGGTAAGGCGCGTCAACGCCCGTGCGCGGACCGGCCGTTGCGCTCGTGGCGACCGGCCGCCGAGTCCTACGCGCCCTCCTTGAGCACCTTCGAGATCAGCTCGCGCTGGTCGTCGGTCAGCCGGGGGTCCGCGCAGTACACGGTCCGGCCGTCCACCGTGATCCGGTAGCTGAAGCCGTCCGGCACGCCGACCGGTGGCGTGCCCCGGCCCGCGGCCAGGGCCCGCTCGGCCAGGGAGTGCCACTCGGGAGCGTCGGCGCGGCCCGCGGTCTCCACCTCGGCGCGTCGCTCGATGCCGGCGAATCCGCCGGTGCGTGTGACCTGAATGCGCATGGGTCCGTGTCTAGTACGGAACTACAGCGTCCGCACCCCCACCTGTTCCCATCCCTTGCTCACGGCCTCCAGCTCCTCGCCGTCCCCGTACCGGGCCCGGGCCGCCTTCACCGTCAGCGTCGCGAAGTCGGTGAACAGCGCGTCCTGCTTCAGCTCGCCCCCGGTCAGCACGTCGTACCAGATCTGCCCGGCGCGCTCCCAGGCATGCCCGCCCAGGGTCGTGGCCGTCAGGTAGAAGGCGTGGTTGGGGATGCCGGAGTTGATGTGCACCCCGCCGTTGTCCCGGCCGGTGCGGACGTAGTCGTCCATCGTCGCGGGCTGCGGGTCCTTGCCGAGGACGTCGTCGTCGTACGCCGTGCCCGGCGCCTTCATGGAGCGCAGTGCCTTGCCGGTGACCCGCGGGGCGAGCAGGCCGGCCCCGATCAGCCAGTCGGCCTCGGCGGCGGTCTGGCGGAGCGTGTACTGCTTGATCAGCGCGCCGAAGACGTCCGAGACCGACTCGTTGAGCGCGCCGGGCTGGCCGAAGTAGGTCAGGTTCGCCGTGTACTGCGTGACGCCGTGGGCGAGCTCGTGGCCGATGACGTCGACGGGGATGGTGAAGTCCAGGAAGATCTCCCCGTCCCCGTCGCCGAAGACCATCTGCTCGCCGTTCCAGAACGCGTTGTTGTAGTCGCGGTCGTAGTGCACCGTGGCGTCCAGCGGCAGCCCGTTGCCGTCGATCGAGTCCCGCGCGTACGCCGACAGGAACAGCTCGAAGGTGGCGCCGAGGCCCGCGTAGGCGCGGTTGACGGTGGCGTCCTGGCCGGGCTCGTCGCCCTCGCCTCGGGCCTTCGTGCCCGGCAGGTCGGTGCCGTGCCGGGCGTCGTGGACGGTGCGGTGCGGCCTGCCCGCCTCGGCCGCGGCGGGCTGGGCGACGGCCGGGGCGCCGACGACCGTCGTCAGCCGGCGCTGGGTGCGCTCGTAGGCGTCGCGCTGGAGGGTGCGCCGGGCCGGGCCGGCCAGTACGGGGTCCTCGGCCTGCGCCAGCCGGTCGAGGACGTGGGGCGGAATGATGGTGCAGAAGACGGGCTCGAAGCCCCCGTTGGTGGTCATGCCAAGCACCATTGCACTGCGTTATCCGCCTGTCACTGGCGGCAACCAGGATCGGTGAATGGTACGCACGATCCCGCCCGCCGACGGACGCGGAAGTGGTATACGGCACTTTTGGCCCGGTTCCTCCCCGCGGTCCCGCATACTGAAACGGACCCTCGCGTGACGCACGGCTCGGTTAAGCTGCGGAGCATCATGCGTTTCGGGCTGCTTCTCCTTAGCTGCCGCGGCGAGGGCCTGCAGTAGAGGCCGACCCCCTCCCCGCGGAGTGTGGCGCTGCGCCGTCGGCCGTCCCGGCAAGGACACCCCGCGGACCATCGAGGAGCCCACGCATCATGGCGAACCGCCAGCAGCCCAGCCCCATGCCGATCCACAAGTACGGCCGCTACGACCAGGTCGACATCCCCGACCGCACCTGGCCCGACCAGCGGATCACCGCCGCCCCCCGCTGGCTCTCCACCGACCTGCGCGACGGCAACCAGGCCCTGATCGACCCCATGTCGCCCGCCCGTAAGCGCGCGATGTTCGACCTGCTGGTCAAGATGGGCTACAAGGAGATCGAGGTCGGCTTCCCGGCCTCCGGCCAGACCGACTACGACTTCGTGCGCTCCATCATCGAGGAGCCCGGCGCCATCCCCGAGGACGTGACGATCTCCGTCCTCACCCAGGCCCGCGAGGACCTGATCGAGCGGACCGTGGAGTCCCTGCGCGGCGCCCACCGCGCCACCGTGCACCTGTACAACGCCACCGCCCCGGTCTTCCGCCGGGTCGTCTTCCGCGGCTCCAAGGACGACATCAAGCAGATCGCGGTCGACGGCACCCGCCTGGTCATGGAGTACGCCGAGAAGCTGCTGGGCCCCGAGACCCACTTCGGCTACCAGTACAGCCCCGAGATCTTCACCGACACCGAGCTGGACTTCGCGCTGGAGGTCTGTGAGGCGGTGATGGACGTCTGGCAGCCCGGCCCGGACCGCGAGATCATCCTCAACCTGCCCGCCACGGTGGAGCGCTCGACCCCCTCCACGCACGCCGACCGCTTCGAGTGGATGGGCCGCCACCTGTCCCGCCGCGAGTACGTCTGCCTGTCCGTCCACCCCCACAACGACCGGGGCACCGCCGTCGCCGCCGCCGAGCTGGCGCTGATGGCCGGCGCCGACCGCGTCGAGGGCTGCCTCTTCGGGCAGGGCGAGCGCACCGGCAACGTCGACCTGGTCACTCTGGGCATGAACCTGTTCTCGCAGGGCGTGGACCCGCAGATCGACTTCTCCGACATCGACGAGATCCGCCGTACGTGGGAGTACTGCAACCAGATGGAGGTCCACCCGCGCCACCCGTACGTGGGCGACCTGGTCTACACGTCCTTCTCCGGCTCCCACCAGGACGCCATCAAGAAGGGCTTCGACGCCAGGGAGGCCGACGCGAAGGCCAAGGACGTCACGGTCGACGACATCGAGTGGGCCGTCCCGTACCTGCCGATCGACCCCAAGGACGTGGGCCGCTCCTACGAGGCGGTCATCCGGGTCAACTCGCAGTCCGGCAAGGGCGGCATCGCGTACGTGCTGAAGAACGACCACAAGCTGGACCTGCCGCGCCGGATGCAGATCGAGTTCTCGAAGATCATTCAGGCGAAGACGGACGCCGAGGGCGGCGAGGTCACGCCGAAGGACATCTGGGCCACCTTCGAGGACGAGTACCTGCCCAACCCGGAGAACCCCTGGGGCCGCATCCAGGTCAGGAACGGCCAGTCCACGACCGACCGGGACGGCGTCGACACGCTCACCGTCGAGGCCACGGTCGACGGCGCGGACACCGTGCTGACCGGCACCGGCAACGGTCCGATCTCGGCGTTCTTCGACGCCCTCCAGTCCATCGGCATCGACGTACGGCTGCTGGACTACCAGGAGCACACCATGAGCGAGGGCGCCTCCGCGCAGGCCGCCTCCTACATCGAGTGCGCCATCGAGGACAAGGTGCTGTGGGGCATCGGAATCGACGCGAACACCACGCGCGCCTCGCTGAAGGCGGTCGTCTCGGCCGTCAACCGCGCGGCGCGCTGATCAGCCGAATCCCGGAGCGCCGGGGCTCGGGCCGCCGTGGACGGCGGACAGGGCCCCGGCGTATACCGGCCAATTGCTGTGCACGGCACGGATAGGGACTTCCGGACTACTGACTCCGCCTCGCGGATGTGGCTAACATCACGCAAGCGCGGCAACGGTGCCGTGGGGGCACCGCCCGCGCTCATCGGGCAGCGGGGGAGTTATGGAGGTGCGACGTGCTGCCAGGACGGGGACCGAATGGCCGTGCCGCCGGGCTTTCTCGCCTCCTGGGCACCCGCACGTCGTGGACGCCGGTCGGTGACGGGGAGTTCTTCTGCCCCGGCTGCGGCGGCGACCGCAACTACCAGCGGCTGACCGGCCACCGCCGCTTCTCCCTGCTGGGCGTGCCGGTGCTGCCGCGCGGTGAGACCGGGCCGGTCGTCGAGTGCGCGGCCTGCCGCCGGCACTTCGGCACCGACGTCCTGGACCACCCCACCACCACCCGCTTCTCCGCGATGCTGCGCGACGCCGTGCACACCGTCGCGCTCGCGGTGCTGGCCGCGGGCGGCACCGGCTCGCGGGCGGCCCTGGAGACCGCCGTGACCGCGGTGCGCGCGGCCGGCTTCGACGACTGCACGGAGGAACAGCTCGCCGCGCTCGTCGAGGCGCTGGCGGCGGACACGGGCCGGTTCACCGCCGAGCCCTGCGCCGTGGGTCTGGCCATCGAGCTCCACGAGGCCCTGGATCCCCTGGCCCCGCACCTCGCCGCCGCGGGCCGCGAGGCGATCCTGCTCCAGGGCGCCCGCATCGCCCTGGCCGACGGCCCCTACACCCCCGCCGAACGCGACACCCTGGCCACGGTCGGCGCGGCCCTGACCATCTGCTCCACGGACGTCACCCGCCTGCTGGCGGCGGCCCGGACACCGTCCTGACCGGGGCCCGGCGGCCGCGCCGTGACAGACCGGGGCGCGTCGCAGCACCAGGCGCGTGCACAGTCCTGTCCGACAGGGAAGGCAACCAGGCAGGGTGATGATGGACCGAAACGCCGACGCACCGTGGTCGAAGTTCGATCCAGAGGCGTATGTCGACCTCAATTACCGGACCCCGCTCGAAGTCGATCTGCTGATCTTGGGGCTCATGCGTGACCATTTCAGCCGCTGTTGTGAACAGGGTGCTCCGGCCTCGGCCCGGGGGATCGACATGGGCGCCGGCGCGAATCTCTATCCGGCCCTTTCCATGCTGCCCTGGTGTGAGAGCGTCCTCCTCCTGGAATATGCGACTCCGAATGTCGAGTACCTGGAGAAACAGGCGTCCGATGGGGGATACGACACGGTCTGGGACGCGTTCTGGGACGTACTGAGTCAGGCCCCCGCCTACCGGGACGTCGAGCCGAGGAACCGGTTCGGCGGGATCGTCCGGGTGGAACGCGGCAACCTGTTGGACCTCGACGGACAACGACGCTGGGACATCGGAACCATGTTTTTCGTCGCCGAATTGATGTCCGAGCACCCCGAGGAGTTCCGGCGGGGAGTGCAGTGCTTCATGGGTGCGCTGAAGGAGGAGGCGCCGTTCGCCGCGGCGTTCATGCAGGAAGCGGTCGGATACTGCGTCGGTGAACACTGGTATCCCGCCTGTCGGGTGAACGAGACGCTCGTCCGGGATGCTTTGCAACCGTTCGCCGCCGAACTCGAGATTCACCGTCTGGATCACATGGTGCGGCCGGGGCACGAGGGAATGCTTCTCGCCCTGGGGCGGCGCAACGCGGCGATTGCCGCCCCGTAGGAACGGGGACGATGTCTGCACACAGGGCACTCGGGTCTGTTCGAGGGGTACGGGGATGCAGATCAAGCCACGCCAGCACCTGCTGGACATCTGGCGGGCCCTGGCCCGCCATTCGTTCGACGACGGAAAGCTCGTCCGGGGGGAGACCGACGGGCTGAGCAGCGTCGCGGACGCCGAGCGGCTGCTCTGCCTGCTCTACCCGGCCACCGAGTTCCCCGCGTTCCGCCTCGACCAGCCGGACACCACCGAGCGGGACGTCCTGCGCGCGCTGGAACGGGTCGGCAGTCGACTGGAGATCCCGCCCCACCTCATCACCGCGCTCACCCAGTTCATGCGCACCTACACCGACCCGGACGACAGCCCCACCTTCGCCGGCGGCCCGTACTTCCGACCCGCCGACCCCAAGAAGGAACTCACCCACGAGCAGGGCAAGTTGGGTGTCGTCGACTCCTTCTCCATGTCCGTCACGCTCTGTCTCGCCACCCTCGGCTTCCTGAAGGTCTACGAAGCCGGCACCACCCGACCCGAAGTGCGCAGGGCGCTGGCCGAGCTGAGGGAGGCCACCCACACCCGGCTGACCTCCGCCATGATCAGTCTGCTGCGCTCCTTCACCGTCAACGTCTTCGACGCCGAGTCCGAGCAGGGCCGGCGGCTGATCCAGGTCATCGGTCGGAACAGACAGTCCGACCGGGCCGTCCTGCAGCAGTTCTCCCGCCGCCTCCGCCCGCTGCGCGCCACCATCATCGAGAGCCTCAGCCGCGGCATCCAGGTCGACGAGAGCATCCGCGACGAGAGCCGGCTCTTCGAGTGCGGCTGGGCCTGGGGCGTGGTCAAGGACGCACCGACGATCACCGACCTGGACGTGCAGGTCCCCGGCCAGCCCGACGGCATCGCCGACCGGCTGCCCTACGTCTACTTCACCGTCGTCGCCCTCGACGGCATCCAGGACCTGTTCTCCGACCGCACCCTCACCCTCGGCCTGCTGGACGCCGACCAGCAGAAACTCGCCGAGGCACTGCGGCTGCGCTGGGAACTGAGCCAGCAGTACTGGTCGGCCGTCGCCCGTTTCGGCAGCGACCGCTGGCCCCTGGAGGACCTGCCCTGGCAGACCACCGGACTGCGCCTGGAGTCGGAGTACTTCTCCTTGACCGTCGCGGCCATCCTGGTCCACGACCTGGTCCGCCGGAAGGCCACCGACGACGACCTCACCCGCACCGTCGCCATCATGGAGCGCCTCGCCGACCGCGGCCGCATCACCAGCCGGATGACCCGCGACGACCCCGCCGTCGCCCTGCACGACCCCGGCGTGACCATGCCGCTCGCCGGCTCCGAGCGCTCCGGCGGGCTCCTCCAGTGGCGGATGACCGACTTCTCCGCCCAACTGCTCAAGCGGACCATCCAGCTCGCCGAGCTCTCCCGCAACGTCGATGCCCAGGACCGGCTGCTGCGCCTGGCCGAGCAGACCTTCGAGCACCTGTGGAGCCGACGCATCGAGGACGGCGACGGCACCGGCCTGTGGGACGACGTCCGGGCCGTCCACCCGGACGCGCGCGGTGTCGGCAAGCGCCTGTCCTGGAGCGTCACCGAACGCGTCACCGAATGCCTGGTCGCCGCCCGCGGCCTGTACGAGCAGCAGCCCATCCGCAGCTCCGAACTCGCCCGGCTGGCCCGCGAGGCGCTCAGCGAGGCCACCCACCTGTTCGGCAAGGAGCAGCTCGAGGCCTCCGCCACCCCCGACGGAAGCCGGGGCCGGGCCATGCGCAGCATCGAGAGCCGCCTGGACCACGCCCGCAGCCTGGTCGACGAACGGCCCGCCACCGCGTTCGCACTGGCCCTGCCCGTGCTCCGGGAACTCGACACCCTGGCCCAGGCCCGGGGCGTCGCCGCCCAGGAGGTGTAGCCGTGCTCGTCTTCGCCGCCTCCGACAAGGGAGGCACGGGCCGCTCGGTCACCAGCGCCAACCTGGCCTACCAGCGCGCCCTGACCGGTGACCACGTGGCCTACGTCGACTTCGACTTCGGCTCGCCCACGGCCGCCGCGGTCTTCGACGTGCCCGGCGCGATGCGCGGCACCGAGGAATGCGGCCTGCACTCCTACCTCGAGGGCGAGGTCACCGAACCGGCCAGGATCGATGTCTGGCGGCAGACCGAGCGCCCCCTGCTGCGCGCCCGGCCCCACCAGTCCGGCCGCCTCGTCCTGTTCCCCGGCGAGGCAGGCGGCGGGGAGTTCGCCACCGGCGAGGACGTCCTGGAACGCTGCGTCGACCTGCTGCTGTGGCTCAACGGCGAGTTCGACCTCATCGTCGTCGACCTCAGCGCCGGCCGCAGCTACGCCGTCGACATGGTCCTCGCGGCCACGGCCCACCCCCGGATGCGCTACGTCCCCTTCCGCTGGCTGGTCTTCCACCGCTGGACCCGGCAGCACGTCATCGCCGCCTCCGGACTCGTGCACCAGGAGAACGGCATCATCGCGGGCGGCGTCGACCGCGGGCACGACGAGGAGACCCTGCGCGGCGCCGTCCGCTTCGTCCGGACCGCCGTGCCCGACCCCGAGTCGCCGCTGTGGTCCCAGGGCTCGCCCGCCCAGGCCGCCTGGATGCAGTCCTGCGACGGGGCGCTGCGCCGGCTCGCCGCCGAACACCGCATCGGCGACAGCGTCGTCCTCGGCATCGTGCCGTTGGAGCCCATCCTCCAGTGGCGCGAGCAGCTGATCACCGAGGAGGACGTGCTCTCCACCCAGATCGCCGACAAGGAGACGCTCGAGGCGCTCGAGGAGATCGCCCGGCGCCTGACCGACGACTCCCACTGGGGGCGGCCTTGAGCGTGTCGGCCGAGCAGAGCCTCGACCACTGCGCATGACGGAGGCGGGCAGCGTCGGCCCTGTCGGGGCTTGCGGTGCTGGGCGCACGATCGCGCGTTGTGCCGCCGTGGAACCGTCGATTCCTGGAGCCCGGATCCTCGAGGAGCCCGAGACCGTGCCGGGGATCCGCCCGCGAGGTCGTGGAGGGATCCGCCGTGTGATCGCAGTGACTACCTGGCCTGCCACTGCCGACGCTCGGCGATGTCCGCCTCGGCGCCTCGGTAGAAGAGGTACAGCCCTGTCCGGGCCGAAAGGGTGAGGACCAGCACCGTGGTCCACGGCCAGCTCGTGGCGTTCGCCGCGACCAGGCCCGCGCCCACTGTCGGCGAAGCCGCAGTGAGCACCACCAGGGTGAGTTCGCCCGGACTCCGTCGGAAGCGACGGGCGATGGAGAACTCGGACCGTTCGTACCAGGCGATGGCGGCGCTGACCACAAGGGCCAGAACCATGGTGGTCCAGGGGTTCCGACTGGCCTGTGCGTAGGTCACGGGGAGCGAGATGAGGAAAGGGAACACACCGCCGTACTCGGACAGCACGTTCCCCCACTTCATGATCTTGCCGAACGAGTTGGAGCGGATCCGGGCGAGCTCGCCGGAGGCGCTCGCGTACACGATCAGGGAGAGCACGGTGCTGAACGTCGCTCCGATGAGGAGCAGGCGTACGTCGTCCGGGAAGCGGGTCGACGAGAAGGCGAAGCCGAGGAGGAAGGTGATGGCGGCGAGAATGGAACCGGCGAAGGCGATGCCGGCCGCGGCTTCCCCGGACTGAAGCGTTGCGGGATCGTCCTGCTCGAACCTCGCTATCTCGAACGCCCAACCATCGCCCAAGGGCACCAACGCCGTCACCGCGTGATCGGACGGTGCCAGGGACTCCGCGAGCTGCTCCTGATCACTGACGGGTACGAGGTGCCGGGAATCCGGATCCAGATACGCGACGCGCGACTTGTGCTGGTAGTGAATCCGGACATCGGCGCCCGGGCCGCTGTCGCGCATGAGTCGGGTACCCAGGAAGCCGCATGCCAGGAGGAGCCGCGACAACGCAACGTCCTCCGCGGTGACCAGGACGGATAGGAGCGGTGCATCGGACGTCCGGTGGACCTTCACCGTCTCCGTCAGGAGCCGAGTGGCCACACCCTGCCGTCGCACTCCGGTGTGGACCGCGATCACCGACAGCCGCACATGTCCCGGAGACGGCGTCTCGGCGACGACGCACCCCAGCAACGCACCGTCGGATTCGGCGACTCGCACCGCACCACGCCCAACAGCTGTGTCGAGCACAGCCGACGAGGGGATGAGCGACGGCTCACACGAATCGATCAGGAGGGAGCGAATCGAGGCCAGATCCGCCGGGTCGGCTGTCCTGGTCGACCACGCAGCCATGTCCGTCCGTTTCGGTCAGCCCAGGTTCCGGGGTTGCATGCTACCGATCGGCGCGTGCCCCTCGGCCCTTTGACCACGGAACATCGCTTCCGACAGCATATCGTCAAGTCGACTGCGGCATTGCTGACTTGGGCTGCTGACCCGGTTGGTGACCGACGGAGCGGAGACGCTGTGACTGAGTCAGTGTTTCAGGAGACCACCGCCGAACCACGCACCCGGGCGGTGCCGCTGTCCCACCTCTCCCTGGAGCTGGGCCACTTCTACATGGAGGACTTCGAGGCCGGCCGCGGGCACCTGAGGCGCCACTTCGAGCGGGTGCGCCCCTGGGCGGACGCGGCCCGCGCCGCGACGGCCGCCGCGTCGGGCGACAGCCGCCCCAGGATCAGCACCTGCTTCCTGATCGACGACTACTTCACCCGCTTCGCCGGCCCCGCCGCACTCGTCCCGCTCCTGCTGGAGGAGGCCGACCGGGCCGGGATCGCCGTCGACTACCTGGCCCGCGAGTCCGGCTGCGCGGTCAACGGGAAGGTCCCGGTCGCCGAGGCGGTGGCCGGCCGCATCGTCGAGGAGCCGCCGCCGGGCAGCTACGGCACGCGTCCGCCGGCCACGCTGACCGGCTGGCTGGCCAACGGCGAGCGCAGTCCCACCGCGCACGCCCCGCAGGCGATGCGGAGGGCCGTCGCCTGGCAGCCGCCCAGCGAGACCGCCGCCCGCCGTCACTCCGTCTTCCTCGACGTCGAGCTGTGGAGCGACGGCCCCGACGGACAGCGCACCTGGTCCTGTCCCTTCCTGGCCGCGGTGTGGCAGCTCGCCCGGCTCGGGCTGCTGCGCAACCGTGGCGAGGCCGTCCTCGTCCCCGAGCCGCACACCGCGTCCGGTTTCCCCGACGACTGGGACGAACTGCCCTCGCTGGTGCGGCTCAACCCGCACGCGGACCCGTTCGCCGCGTACCGGACGTGTTCGGTGCTGCCCAACCGGTTCCTACCCGTCGAGCACGCCGTCCGGGTGATCCTCGACCGGATCGAGGTGGAGCCGGAAGCACTGCGCCAGGCCGCCCAGCGTGCCACGCGCGAATCGGTGCCCGTCCCGGACTCGGTGGCCGACCGGGTCTCCTACGTCTTCTACGCGGGGGCCTGACGTGGGGCCGGGGGAGAGCGCGCCGAGTGCGGCCCGGCCGGACAGGAGCGCGTCAAGGGACCCGCGGCCGGTCCCGCCCGCCCCGCCGGAGGCGCTCGCCTGCGGCGAGGTCCGCACCTGCCTGTTGCCCGCCCGGCAGGCCCTCGACAGCCGGTCCGCCGCCCAGTTCCTCGCCCTGCGCGCGGACGAGCGCGTCCTGCTCTCGGAGCGCCCCAACCACTACGGGCGTTCCCCCGAGACCCTCACCGGCGTCGACTGCCCCTTGCCCAGTGCCAACGGCGCCAGGGTCCGCGCTGTCGGCACCGTCGCCGCACGGGCCGCCCTCACCGAGGGACGCGTCCTGCAGACCTCCGCGTACTTCCGCGTCCCCGCCGCCGGCCCCGACCACCGGCGACCCTGGGGGCACTACCTGGTGCGGCCCGGAGTGGTCGAACCGTTCGGCAGGCTGCCCCGTGAGGCGGTCGCCCAAGGGCTGCTCGACGGCGGGCGGCACGGCGAACTCGACGTCGGCCTGATCGCCGGCGGGCTGCTCACCCGGCTCCTGCGCCACTCCTTGCTCGACCAGCGGCCACCGCTGAAGTCCCGGCCGACCCGGCTCCGCTGGGTGGCGCTGCCCACGGCTCGGGACGACGGCCCGGTGCTCGAGCGGTTCACCGTCGCCGAGGAC
The DNA here is from genome assembly GCF_042871235.1 of Streptomyces sp. NPDC005931. Classification (NCBI taxonomy): domain Bacteria; kingdom Bacillati; phylum Actinomycetota; class Actinomycetes; order Kitasatosporales; family Streptomycetaceae; genus Streptomyces; species Streptomyces sp. NPDC005931. The sequence goes on along the minus strand of NZ_JBIAIG010000001.1, from coordinate 774,444 downwards.
GAGCTGCGCACGGTACGGCTCCGGGTGCCCGAGGGGACGCCCGCCGCCGAGATCGCCGGGCTCTGCGACGACCTCGCCCTGCACGACTGGCTGCTCACCACCGTCGTCCGCATCCTCGACGGCATCCGGCTGGGCTCCGGGGAACCCGCCCGCCCCCTGCCCGGGGCGGCGCAGTACCGTCCCGCTGTGGTGGAGGCGCTGCGGCCGGCCGTCGACCACCTGCTGCACCTGTGGATGCCGCGGGCCCGGGTGGCGAGGCGACTCGCGCCGCTGTGGGAGGCGCTGGAGGAACGGCCCGGCTTCACCCGGCAGTGGCAGACGATGGTGCAGCGCATCCGCGACCAGCTCACCCTGCACGCCGTCCCCGCTCCGTACCGGGACGTGGAGTCGGCGCCCTGACCCGCCCCGGCCCCGTACGCCCGAGCCCCCGACGCGCCCACGAGGCGCCGGGCGGACTCCCGAACCCACGCACATCCCCGCATCCCGATCCGACGCGTGTCCCAACGGAAGGAGCAGCGAGATGAGCACGGCACCATCACCCCGGCCCGACGAGACGGCCGGTCCGCCCGGCCCGGTGAACGGCGCCGACCGCGCGGGCGGCCCAGACCGGAACCCGAAGCCGACCCCCTGGACGCGCAGACTGCTGGTCGGCCTCGTCCTGGCGCTGCTCACCTGGGGCGTCGCCGCGCTGCTGAGCCCGGAGGACGGCGCGGTGCGGCAGCTCGCCGCCGCCGGGCTCGTCGCCGGAGCCGCGGTGGCCGTCCAGCACCTGCACGGCCCGCACCGCGGGGCACCCGCGGGGGCGCCTCCGACGCAGGCCCCGCAGACCGGCGCCCCCGCGGAGGTACCGGCCGAAGCGGTGCCCCACGCCGACCCGCGGAGCGTCCTGACCCGTTACACCCAGGACGTGAGGCAACTCGCCGAGCACCGGCGCGTCGTGCTGGAGCGGGGCACGGACGCCCACCCGGGCCCGGCCCTGCCGTGCGTCGACGCGGTTCCCGACCTGGCCACCAACCTCGCCGAGATCCTGGCCCCCGGACCCCCGATCCTCTCCACCTTCGTCCGGCTGGAGATGAAGCGGGTGATCGGATACATGACCGACCTCACCACGCTGAACGTCGAGTGCCCCGGCGAGAATCACGACTGGATGATCACCCTCACCCGGGCCGCCGAGGAGTCCATCTGCGCCACCAGCACCGGCGTCGACCCGGAGTTGTGGAACAGCGAGCCCGCCGGCCGCTACCTGCACGCGCATCGGGAGGCGATCGACGAGCACGGGGTGCCGGTGCGGCGGCTGTTCCTGCTGAAGAGCGCGCGGGAACTCGACGACCGGCTGCTGCGGCTGTGCGAGGAGCAGGAGGTGCTGCACATCGAGGTGCGCGTGGCGGTCCTGCCGGAGCTGCCACCCCATCTGCTGCGCGGCGCCACCGGCGACTACATTCTCTACGACGGGGCGGTGTCCTTGGAGATCGAACAGGACCTGCGCGACGTCTACGTCAGAACCCGCCTCATCGCCCGCCCGGACCACGTCCAGGACCGCATGAAGCGGTTCGAGGAGCTCTGGGAGGCGGGCATGAGCATCCGCGAACTGGAGGTCCGGGCCGACGACCAGGAGAAGGGCACCTGGATGGTCGACCGGGCCTGAGCGGGGCCGAACCGCCTCCCTCTCCCTACTCCCCGGAGAGTAACGCAGCCCCGCCACCCCCCGGCAGTCAGCGGCAACTCGGCCTCGGGCCCAACGCAACGGCCCGCCCGCGCCGGGAGTCCGGAACCATCCGGACATCCGTGCCGGAGGGAGGCCCGAGCCATGGGGGCCGCCGAGCACCACCCACGGCACGGCTCGTCGCCGGCATCGTGGCGTACGAGTCGGGCCTGGTGGCCCCGGGTCCGCCGTGAGCGGCCGGCGGCCCGTCACAGGGTGTGCTGCAGCCAGCGCTGAATCGTGGAGTTGATGCTGCCGGGGAGGGCGCTGAGACGGTCGATGGCCTCGCGGTCCTCGGGGCGGGATACCGGCCGCGGTCAGGGCGGCGTGCAGCTCCAGGCGGCGGCGGTCGCGCGGATCCAGGGAGATGTCGGCGCCGAGACGGTCGGCCGGGTGCGGCGGGGCCAGCAGGTAGTCCCGGTCGCGGGTGGCATGGTTCGGGCCGTACTCGAAAGCGGTGGCGGTCATGTCGGTCTCCTCACCAAGGGGTGTCGGTTCTGCAGGACAGGAGGCGCGGGGCGGTCGCCCCGGTTGCGGAGCGGGCGAAACGTCACGCCAACGGCGTCATCGGCAGTTCATCGTGCGGTCCGACGAACGGCCGTCCCATGCAAAGAGTTTGTTGCAAAGAAGACGTTGCAATGAACCCTTTGCATGTCTATCGTGGGGGGCGTGAAGGACTCCCAGAATCCGAAGGTCCGCAGCCTCGACGCCCGCTCACTGCGGGGACTCGCGCATCCGCTGCGCATGCAGCTGCTGAACGCCCTGCGGCGGGGCGGTCCGGCCACCGCCTCCCAACTGGCGGCCAGGCTCGGCGAGTCGAGCGGGGCCACCAGCTACCACCTGCGTCAGCTCGCCACGCACGGCTTCGTGGAGGACGCGCCGGAACACGGCAAGGGCCGGGAGCGGTGGTGGAGGGCGGTCCACGACGGCGTGAGCTTCGACGACGCCCTGCTCGGGGACCGCGACCCCGGCGTGCGCGGAGCCGCTGACCTGTTCCTGCACGAAGTCGCCAACCAGCACACCCAGGAGCTCGCGACCTGGATCGGCACGCGTGAGGACTGGCCGGAGACCTGGCGCAGCAGCTCGGACATGAGCGACTGGACGCTCCGCCTCACGCCCGAGCTCGCCCGCGAACTCATCGAGCGGATGCACGACCTCGTGGAGAGCTACCGCGCTCACGACGGCGGCCCCCCGGCGGCCGAGCAGGTCCGCGTCCACAGCCACGTCATCCCCGTCCAGACGGACTGAGAGGCCGACCGATGCACCCCGAGACACATCTCGCCCTGCACCACGCCCGACTCGCCGAAGCCCGCGCCGCCCGCGAGGTGTCACACCTCGCCGCCGCACCCGCGCGCCTCCGTCACCTGCGCAGCCGCATCGGCTGGGCGCTCGTGGAGATCGGCCTGCGGATGGCGGTCGCCCACCGGGCCGCGGTCGCCCTGCCCCGGCGCGGCGCGGCGTGGCCACTCGCCTGACGCGCGGACTCCTGGCGGTCGCCGGTGCCCGTCCTTGGTCAGCAGGACCCCGGGTACAGGGGCGAAACGTAGATCGCGGACAGCGCCCGGTCCTCGGCCACCTCGACCGGGACGGGGGCGTCGGCATCGATCAGTTCCAGGTCGTACGGCAGGGAATCCTCCGGGATGTCCTTGCCGAGGTAGGCCACGGAAACCGTGCCCCGGCAGGCGGTCGCCCGGGGCGGTGCGGTGTCGGGGACCCTGCCCTCCTTCGGACCGACCTTGTGGGAAGCGGCGCCGATCCGCTTGTACCGGTACTCGTAGCGGGCCGGGCCGAAAGTGTCCGCGTCCCTGGTCTTCTCGGTCTCGACCCAGAAGTGGGCGACCTTCACCGCGATCGCCTCGCAGGGTCTCTGGACCGCCTCCGGGCTGAACCTCAGGCCGGAGGAGTCCAGGGTCAGGCCCCTGCTCCGGAAAGCGCCGCTGCCGCTGGGCAGTTCCTTCAGATACGCGGTCAGCTGCCTGACGCCCATCCCGGCCGTTTTCACGCATTCCACGGGAGCGTCCGTGGTCGGGCTCGGCTCGGGAGTGGCCGGGTCGGGAGCGGCTGTGTACTGAGCCAGCCCGGACGGCGACGCCTCCGCCGCCGGCGCGCCTTCCCCCGAGCATCCCGAGACGGTGAGCAGCGTCGCCGCGGCGGCGGCCGTCAGCAGTGACGTGCGTGCGTTTCCCATGGGTCCTCTCCCCGTGCCGCGACACCTTGTGCGGCGTGGCCCGTCCCGGCCGGGCGTCTCACCGTGCCGCGACGTCCGCGACGAACGTCCGCCACGCTTCCCGGCCCACGACGAGAACGGCTCCGTCCGGCACCTTGCTGTCCCGGACGGGGACGGCATCGGGGACTCCGTCGGCGACCTCGACGCAGCTTCCGCCCTCGCCGTTGCTGTAACTGCTCTTGCGCCAGCAGCCGTTGCTCAGGACATCCTCGCGCATCGTCTGTGGTCCTCCGCCGCCGACTCGACCAGGGCCAGGGACGCCTCCGGTGACAGCGTGGCGACCCTGAGCAGATCGTATGCGCGCTGCGCCCGCTTCACCACGTCGGGATCGTCGATCAACATTCCCGAAAACGACGTCTCTGTATAGGCGACGGGTGGCGCGTCGTCGAACTCCATGAGCGTCAGCATGCCGCCCATGGAGGGGTGGGCGCCCTCCTCGTACGGCAGCACCGTCACCAACGCTTGACGCTCACGCATCAAACGGGCGACGTGGCCCAGCTGCTCGGCCATGGCCTCCCGCCCGCTCACCGGCACGCGCAGCGCGTTCTCGTGCAGAACCACCCAATACTCCGGCCGAGTTGCGTCCTTGAGAAGCTCCGCCCGTTCCAGTCGACCCGCCACTTTCTCCTCGACGTACTCGTCGGTGACGAATGGGTTGGCCGCCACGGTCACCGTCCGCGCATACGCCGCCGTCTGGAGAAGCCCCGGCACCAGCGTCGACGCGAACTCGCAGATCCTCGTGGCCAGCTTCTCCAACTCCACGACCTCCGCGAAGTAATCCGCATACCGCCGGTCGTCAATGAGCTTCCGCCACATTCGCTCGAAAATACCGTCGGATTGCAGCACCTCGTCGATCCGTTGCGCGACGTCCCATTGGGGCTTGCGAATGGCCTGTTCGAACTGGCCGATATAACCACCGGAGACGAACCTCGCGCACCCAGCTCCACCTGCGTGAACCCCGCCTCCTCCCGCCGGCGCTTCAGTTCCGTCCCGAAGAACTCCCACGCCGCCTGCCGCGAAGCGTTGGCCATTGATGAACTCCTTTGCGCTGCCCCGGAGTTGTAGTGCCCAAACCACTCCCGAGTGTAGACGCGTACGGTCACCATCGGGATACGAAGAGTGAAAGGGCGAAGGAAAGGGGATCACGTTGAAGGCACAGCACTCGGCGCTCCGCGTCGACGAAGCGGAGGAAGTGGTGAAGGAATTGCGGGCGGCACTCGCAAAGGCCGGAATTACCCTGTCGTCGTGGGTCCTGGACCCGGTGGGTCTCGCACGGGAGGCCCCCTGCCCGCTGATCGACATGGGGCGGTGCTCCGTCGACACGGCCCGGCGGATCGCGGCGGCGGTGGCGCGGTGAAGCCGCCCATCGGCGCGTACGTCGTGGACACCGGGACCGAGCGGGTCGGCATCGTCATGGGGCACGAGGGTCCCTACGTCCAGCTGAGACCGTTCGGCGGGGGCCGGGAGTGGGACGCCGACCCGGTGCTCGTCCGGTACGCGACCCCCGCGGAGCGGCTGCGCGCGGCGACCGCGTACGCCAACGCACGCAGCCGGGGGGAGCTGCCCTGAGGGCCGCCCGGGTACGCGAGAATGGACGGCATGAGCCTGTTCCGCGACGACGGCATCGTGCTGCGCACCCAGAAGCTGGGTGAGGCGGACCGGATCATCACGCTGCTCACGCGCGGTCACGGACGCGTACGCGCCGTGGCCAGGGGCGTGCGCCGGACGAAGTCCAAGTTCGGTGCGCGCCTCGAGCCGTTCTCGCACGTGGACGTGCAGTTCTTCGCCAAGGGGAGCGAGCTGGTCGGGCGCGGACTGCCGCTGTGCACGCAGAGCGAGACCATCGCGCCGTACGGCGGCGGGATCGTCACCGACTACGCCCGCTACACCGCCGGGACGGCCATGCTGGAGACCGCCGAGCGGTTCACCGACCACGAGGGCGAGCCGGCGGTGCAGCAGTACCTGCTGCTGGTCGGGGCCCTGCGGACACTCGCCCGCGGTGAGCACGCCCCGCACCTCGTGCTGGACGCGTTCCTGCTGCGCTCCCTCGCCGTGAACGGCTACGCCCCGAGCTTCGGCGACTGCGCGAAGTGCGGGCTGCCCGGTCCGAACCGGTTCTTCTCCGTGGCGTCGGGCGGTTCCGTCTGCGTCGACTGCCGGGTGCCCGGCAGCGTCGTACCCTCGCCGCAGGCACTGGAACTGCTCGGCGCGCTGCTCACGGGAGACTGGGAGACCGCGGACGCGTGCGAGGCGCGGTACGTGCGGGAGGGGAGCGGGCTGGTGTCCGCTTACCTGCACTGGCACCTGGAGCGCGGGCTGCGTTCCCTGCGGTACGTCGAGAAGTGACCAGAGCCGAAGCACCACGAGCTGAGGGAGACGAGAGACACATGGCCGTACGTGGGTTCCTGGGGCGTCAGCGCCGGGAGTACAGGACGCCGGAACCGCACCCTTCCGGCGCGCGGCCGCCGAAGCTCCCCGGGGAGCTGGTCCCGAACCATGTGGCGATCGTCATGGACGGCAACGGCCGCTGGGCCAAGGAGCGGGGCCTGCCGCGCACCGAGGGGCACAAGGTCGGCGCCGAGCGGGTGCTGGACGTGCTCCAGGGCGGGATCGAGATGGGCGTGGGGGCGATCTCCCTGTACGCCTTCTCCACGGAGAACTGGAAGCGGTCGCCGGACGAGGTGCGCTTCCTGATGAACTTCAACCGTGACTTCATCCGCAGGACCCGTGACCAGCTCGACGAGCTCGGCATCCGGGTGCGCTGGGTGGGCCGGATGCCCAAGCTGTGGAAGTCGGTCGCCAAGGAACTCCAGGTGGCGCAGGAGCAGACCAAGGACAACGACCGGCTGACCCTGTACTTCTGCATGAACTACGGCGGGCGGGCGGAGATCGCCGACGCGGCCAAGGCGCTGGCCGAGGACGTGCGGGCGGGGCGGCTCGACCCGGCCAAGGTCAACGAGAAGACACTGCAGAGGTACATGTACTACCCGGACATGCCGGACGTGGACCTCTTCCTGCGGCCCAGCGGGGAGCAGCGCACCTCCAACTACCTGCTGTGGCAGAGCGCCTACGCGGAGATGGTCTTCCAGGACGTCCTGTGGCCCGACTTCGACCGGCGCGACCTGTGGCGGGCCTGTCTGGAATTCGCCTCGCGGGACCGCCGCTTCGGCGGTGCGATCCCGAACGAGGAGTTGCTGGCCATGGAGGGCCGGCAGGCGTAGGGGGCCCGCGGGTGGGTGCCGCCCGGGGGTGTGCGGCGGGCGCGGTGTTCGCGCTCGCCGCGCTCGTCGTGCTGCTGAGCTTCGGTGCCACCGTCGAGATGGAGGCGTTCCACGGGCTGCGGGAGAACCTTGCGCCGCTCGCCGTGTACCTGCTGGTCCTCGCGGCGATGGCGGCGGCCGGCGGGGTGGCACTCGCCGGCCGGCGGTCGTACGCGGGCCGGACGGCCGCCGCCGTCCTCGTCGGCCTGGTGGCGCTGCGGCTGTGGACGCTCGCGCCGATGCTCCACTGCTGGTCGTACGACAGCGTGGGCCGTGGGGCCGACGGCACCTACACCTGCGTCGACCGGGGCTGACCGCTCACCGTGCGGCGCACTCCGCGCAGGTACCGAAGATCTCCACGGTGTGGGCCACGTTCACGTAGCCGTGTTCCGCGGCGACGGCCTCCGCCCACTTCTCCACGGCCGGGCCCTCTACCTCGACCGCCTTGCCGCAGGTGCGGCAGACCAGGTGGTGGTGATGGTCCTCGGTGGAGCAGCGGCGGTAGACGGACTCGCCGTCGGCGGTGCGCAGGACGTCGACCTCGCCGGCGTCGGCGAGGGACTGCAGCGTGCGGTAGACGGTGGTGAGACCGACCGAGTCGCCCTTGTGCTTCAGCATGTCGTGGAGCTCCTGCGCGCTGCGGAACTCGTCGACCTCCTGGAGCGCAGCCGCCACTGCGGCACGCTGCCGGGTGGCGCGGCCCTTCACGGGCGGTCCTGCGGTCGTCACCGGATTGCCTCCTCACGTCTGGCTGTGCCCGGGCCATTGTGCCAGTCCGGGCACGGGCGGGTCAGACGCCGACCTCGCCGCCGGACTTCCGGCTGGCCGGAATCGCGCACTCGGCGGGGTCGCCGGCGGGTTGCGCGGCGGCCAGCGCCCGGGCGCGGCGGCGGGCGAGCGGGGCGGCCAGCACGGTCAGGGCGATGAACGCGCCGATCGTCAGCAGCACGATCGTCGCGCCGGGCGGCACGTCCTGGTAGTACGAGGTGACGGTGCCGCCGATGGTGACGCTCACGCCGATGGCGACGGCGATCGCGAAGGTGGCGGCGAAGCTGCGGCTGAGCTGCTGGGCCGCCGCGACCGGCACCACCATCAGCGCCGAGACCAGCAACAGGCCGACCACGCGCATCGCCACCGTCACCGTGACCGCCGCGGTGACCGCGGTGAGCAGGTTCAGGGCGCGCACCGGCAGGCCCGTGACCCGCGCGAACTCCTCGTCCTGGCTGACCGCGAACAGCTGGCGGCGCAGGCCGACGGTGACCAGCACCACGAACGCCGCGAGCAGGCAGATCGCCGTGACGTCGGACTCGCTCACCGTGGACAGGGAGCCGAAGAGGTACGAGGTGAGGTTCGCGTTGGAGCCGGTCGGGGCGAGGTTGATGAACATGACACCGCCCGCCATGCCGCCGTAGAAGAGCATCGCGAGGGCGATGTCGCCGCGCGTCCTGCCGTACCAGCGGATGAGCTCCATGAGGACGGCGCCGAGGACGGACACCAGGGTCGCCATCCACACCGGGGACCAGCTGAGCAGGAAGCCCAGGCCGACGCCGGTCATGGCGACGTGGCCGATGCCGTCGCCCATGAGGGCCTGGCGGCGCTGCACCAGGTAGACGCCGACGGCGGGTGCGGTGATGCCGACCAGGACGGCGGCGAGCAGCGCCCGCTGCATGAAGGCGTAGTTCAGGATCTCCATCAGCTCAGCAGTCCCGTGCGGATCGGTTCGGCGCCCGCCGGTGCGTGCGGGTGTACGTGGTCGTGGCCGGGCAGCGCGTGCTGGCCGACCGCCTTCGGGGGCGGGCCGTCGTGCGTCACACAGCCGTCGCGCAGGACGACCGCCCGGTCGATCAGGGGCTCCAGCGGGCCCAGCTCGTGCAGCACCAGCAGGACGGTGGCGCCCTCGGAGACCTGGCGGCGAAGCGTTTCGGCGAGGACCTCCTGGCTGGCCAGGTCCACGCCCGCCATCGGCTCGTCCATGATCAGCAGTTCGGGTCCGGCGGCGAGCGCACGGGCGATCAGGACCCGCTGGTGCTGACCGCCGGAGAGGGCGTCGACGGAGTCCTTGGCCCGGTCGGCCATGCCGACGAGCTCCAGGGCGTGGCGGACGGCCTCGCGGTCGGCCCTGCGGAAGACGCCGAAGCGGCTGCGCGAGAGACGGCCCGAGGAGACGACCTCGGTCACCGTGGCGGGCACGCCGCCCGCGGCCGTGGTGCGCTGCGGGACGTAGCCCACCCGCGCCCAGTCGCGGAACCGGCGCTGCGGGATGCCGAACAGCTCGATCTCGCCCGCACCGACCGGCACCTGGCCGATGACGCTGCGCACGGCCGTCGACTTGCCGGAGCCATTGGCCCCGAGCAGTGCGACGACCTCACCGCGGCGCACGGTGAGGTCGATGCCGCGCAGGACGGGGCGCGAGCCCAGCTCGGCGCGGACGCCGCGCAGGGAGATGACGGGCTCGGTGGTCATGCCGTCCTCCGTTCGTGAGTCGGTCACTTGGCTCCCAGAGCCGTCTGGAGAGCCTTGAGGTTGGACCTCATGACCTCGAAGTAGTCGTCGCCGCGGGACTTTTCGGTGATGCCCTCGATCGGGTCGAGCACGTCCGTCCTCAGCCCGGTGTCGGCGGCGAGGGTCTTCGCCGTCCTGTCGCTGACCAGCGTCTCGTAGAAGACGGTGGTCACGCCGTCGGCCTTGGCCGTCTTCCCGAGTTCCTTCACGCGGGCGCCGCTGGGCTCGGAGTCGGGGTCGAGGCCGTTGATGGCCTCCTCGATCAGGCCGTAGCGCTCGGCGAGGTAGCCGAAGGCGGCGTGGGTGGTGACGAAGACGTCGCTCTTCTTGTTCTTCAGGCCGGTCTCGAACTCGCTGTCGAGGGCCTTGAGCTTGCCGACCAGGGCCTCGGTGTTCTTGCGGTAGTCGGCGGCGTGGTCGGGGTCGGCCTTCTCGAAGGCCTTGCCGACGCCCTCGGCGACCTCGGCGTACTTGACCGGGTCCAGCCAGATGTGGGGATCCTGGCCGCCGTCCTGCTCGTGGCCGTGCTCGTCCTCGTGGCCGTGTTCGTCGGCGGACTCCCCGGCGTGCTCGTCCTCGTGGCCGCCGGCCTCGGTGCCGTGCGCCTCGAGGGAGGTCAGGGTGGCGGCGTCGATCTTCGTCTTCACCCCGGACTGGCCGATGGCCTCGTCGACGGTGGGCTGGAGGCCCTTGAGGTAGAGCGCCGCGTCGGACTCCTGGAGCTGCGCGGTCTGCCGGGCGCTGATCTCCAGGTCGTGCGGTTCCTGGCCGGGCTCGGTGAGACTGGTGACGTTCGCGTGGTCGCCGCCGATCTGCTCGGCGAGGAACGCCATCGGGTAGAAGGAGGCGACGACGTCGAACTTCTCGGTGTTGCCCGCGGCTGCGCTGTCGGAGGAGCAGGCGGAGAGGGTGCCGAGGCCGAGAGCGGTGACCGCGGTCACCGCCGCGGCGGGTATGAGGCGTCGTCGTACGTTCATGACAGTCATTTTCAACAAATATGGAAACCGTTGTCAACAAGTAGGCGGGACGTCCACGGCGGGGACCGATGGCGGGGACCGATTTGGTCGAGGGGCAGGCCACGCCGGTAACCTGAAGCATTCGCTGGAAGCATCTCGCTTCGTCGCCCGTCGTCGTAATGAAGAGAGCACCGTGGCCGCCGACAAGATCGACACCATCGTCAGCCTGAGCAAGCGCCGTGGCTTCGTATTCCCCTGCAGTGAGATCTACGGCGGCCAGCGTGCCGCCTGGGACTACGGGCCGCTGGGTGTCGAGCTCAAGGAGAACCTCAAGCGCCAGTGGTGGCGCTACATGGTGACGTCGCGCGAGGACGTCGTCGGTATCGACTCGTCCGTGATCCTGGCCCCCGAGGTCTGGGTCGCCTCCGGCCACGTCGCCACCTTCACGGACCCGCTGACCGAGTGCACCGCGTGTCACAAGCGGTTCCGCGCGGACCACCTCGAGGAGGCCTACGAGGCCAAGCACGGCCGCGTGCCCGAGAACGGCCTCGCGGACGTCAACTGCCCCAACTGCGGCAACAAGGGCCAGTTCACCGAGCCCAAGCAGTTCTCGGGCCTGCTGTCCACGCACCTTGGCCCGACGCAGGACTCCGGCTCCATCGCCTACCTGCGCCCCGAGACCGCCCAGGGCATCTTCACCAACTTCGCCCAGGTGCAGACCACTTCGCGCCGCAAGCCGCCGTTCGGCATCGCCCAGATGGGCAAGTCCTTCCGCAACGAGATCACGCCCGGCAACTTCATCTTCCGCACCCGCGAGTTCGAGCAGATGGAGATGGAGTTCTTCGTCAAGCCGGGCGAGGACGAGACGTGGCAGGAGTACTGGATGGAGCAGCGCTGGAACTGGTACACCGGCCTGGGCCTGCGCGAGGAGAACATGCGGTGGTACGAGCACCCGAAGGAGAAGCTCTCCCATTACTCCAAGCGCACCGCCGACATCGAGTACCGCTTCAACTTCGGCGGCAACGAGTGGGGTGAGCTGGAGGGCGTCGCCAACCGCACCGACTACGACCTGTCGGCCCACTCCAAGGCGTCCGGCCAGGACCTCTCCTACTTCGACCAGGAGGCCGGCGAGCGCTGGACGCCGTACGTCATCGAGCCGGCGGCCGGTGTCGGCCGGGCGATGCTGGCGTTCCTGCTCGACGCCTACGTCGAGGACGAGGCGCCGAACGCCAAGGGCAAGATGGAGAAGCGCACGGTGCTGCGCCTCGACCACCGCCTGGCCCCGGTGAAGGTGGCGGTCCTGCCGCTGTCCCGCAACCCGGAGCTGTCGCCGAAGGCCAAGGGTCTCGCGCAGACCCTGCGCCGGCACTGGAACATCGAGTTCGACGACGCCGGCGCCATCGGCCGCCGCTACCGCCGCCAGGACGAGATCGGTACGCCGTTCTGCGTCACCGTCGACTTCGACACGCTCGACGACGACGCGGTGACGGTGCGCGAGCGCGACTCGATGAAGCAGGAGCGCGTCTCCCTGGACCAGATCGAGGGCTACCTGGCCTCGCGTCTGATCGGCTGCTAGGTCCCTGACGGACTCGGTCGGTCGGTGAGCGAACGCCGAACGCCGGGCGGGCTGAGTGATCAGCCCGCCCGGCGTTCGTTGCGGTCAGCGACCGGACGGCGCTGCTGGGGAAGTGATCGCGTCCCGCCGGGGGGCATCAAGCGACGACTCGTGCACGGCGAACACGGCATCGCATCGGTCCCGGACAGCGGCGTCATGTGTGGCGACGACCACGGCGCAGCCCCGCTCGCTCATGTCTCGGAGGATGTCGACGACGGCGGTGGCATTGACCTCGTCGAGGGCGCCTGTGGGCTCGTCCGCCAGCACCAGTGCCGGCCGCGCGATCATGAGGCGGGCCAGGGCCACGCGTTGCTGCTCGCCTCCGCTGAGTCGGTGGATCCGCTCCGTGCCGCGCCCCGCCAGGCCCACGCGCTCAAGCGCCTCCGCCATGGCCGAGCCACCCTTGCCTCGCGATGATCGCCGTATGCTCGCGGCCACTTCGAGATTCTCGTCGATGGTGGCGTTCTCGATCAGGGCATAGTGCTGGAACAGATGGCCGAGACTGTCGCGGCGGAAGCGGCGGATCTCGCCTCTCCCGAACCGGGTGATGTCCTTCCCCTCGTATCGGATGGTCCCGCCGGTCGGTCTCTCCAGCAGCCCGAGGCAGTGGAGGAGCGTCGACTTGCCCGATCCACTCGGACCGACGAGGGCGAGCATCTCACCGCGGTCGACCGTGAAATGCACGTCGCGCCACAGGACCCGGGCGTCGAAGGTTTTGGACAGATTTTCGACTGATATCACACCATGCTCCGGCTTGCTGAAGGTCTCCGAGGTTGGAAGGGTTCACCCGGCGGTCGCCCCCTCCTTCACGATCCGGCGATGGAAGAACGCGAGAGCGAGCAACACCGCCCCGAATTCGAAAGCGACCAGTCCGGTGAGGACACCGATGTCCAGCCCGGTGAGGTGCGTCGGCTGGAAGGGAGCGGGCGCCCCGAGGGCCGCCAATTCCTTCAGTTCCTGTCTCTGCTGCCACGCCTCAAAAGGGACTCTCGTGGCGAAGACGACCGCGATCGCCGCTTCCACGATGATGATGAAGCGATGGATGGCCACGTACCGCCATCCACTGAAGTGCCGGACGAAAATGGTCTGCGCATTCTTGCGGGAGTAGATGATGCAGACGCCGACGCCGGCGATCAGCAGAACCATCACGGCGACGATGAGGTTGAACATCTGCAGTCGCAGTTCGTTCACCGCGTTCCGGAGGTCCAGGGCGGTCTTCTGGCCGACAGGACTCATGGCGCTGATGTAGCTCTGCAGCTTGTGTGCCTCGATACCACTCATCACGTCGTTCGGGTCCGGGAAGACGACTCCCGCCTGCGTGGCATACGTCGTGTAGGCGTCATCGCTGAGGAGGTGCGAACCGTTGGGGACGGCAAGAAGGACCGGATCGCGCACCATGGACCTGTCCTCCTCCGGCCCATGGGCCGAACTGTAGGCGTAGGCCCCGGTGTTGTACCCGAAGAGACTCTGCCCCGTGCTGCTGTGCAAGATCTTGAGAGGGATGTTCCGGCTGCGGCCCTGATCGATGATGTCGGATGCCGCCTCCTTGATCGCCGCAGTGTGCGTGGACAGGGATGCGGGGATGATGACGCGCACCGGGCGTGCGTCGGGTGCCTCGCCGGTCCGGGCCTCGGACGCGTACCGCTTCCCCGCCGGGTCGAGAACCGGCTGCTTCTCGAGATACGTGTCGTTGACGATGAGGATTTCGCCGGGTGGTAGACGTGCACCGGGGGCGGACACCTGGAGGTCTCTGCGTCCGGCGAGGACGATGTCGCCGCGCTTGTCGGCTTCACGCAGCCACGGCCCCACATGGGCGTCCAGTTGGTCGGTGTGCATGGCGAACGCGCCGCTGAGACGGATGGAGACCGCATCACCCACGGTGTCGTAGACGTCGCGGTTGTCAAGACGCATCATGACGTCCCGGCCCGCGACGGTGACGTTCGTGGCGATGCCGAGCGCCAGCAGCAGTGCGGGGATCCGTACGAGGTAGACGCTGACGGACGCGGCGCGCGAAGGCAGTTCACCCTTGAGCGCGCGCAGTATGCCCACCCTGAAGGTCAGCGAGAGCACTGCCGCGTGCGTCGCGACCACCAGGACGGTCAGGAGGGCGGCGACCACCGCGGCCACAGCGGCGAAAAGCCCCAGCCAGGCGAATCCGTTGTAGAAGCCGAGCACAACGAGTGACGTCACGGCCACGGTGCCGGCCGAGGCGAGCCAAAAGACCACCAGGCCACGCAGATCGCGCAGAAGTATGCCCGGAAGGGACATGCCCTGCATGCGCAGGATCCCGTACGTCTTGGTGTTGAGCAGCACGCTCGCACCGGTCATCGCCAGTGCCGCGAGGGCGACCACACACAGGGCCCGGATCAGGGGATCATCCGCGTAGCGGTCGGCCAACTCCGCGTACGACAGGGGATGCGTCACCTGTGTGGTGAGACCGAGGCCGCGCAACTCGGCCACCAGGGCATCGGCAGACGCGTGTGGTCCGAAGACGTAGTAGGAGCCTCGTGGGTCCTGATGTCGGATCTCGGAGATCGGATGGACACGTGTTTCGTAGTTCCTGCTGAACGCAGGATATCCTTCGTCCAGCCACGCCGCCGTCATGGAACCGGGTCTGCCCGGGGCCATGTACAGATGCCGACGACCGTCGGGGTTTCTCAGATCCGCGACCTCACGAGCCACTCCGATTCCCCGCTCGGCCGAGAAGGACTCGACGGCGTGGATGACCCGGGCTCCGTTGGTGGAACCATCGGTGTCGACGACGTCGACCAGAGCCGAATTCCCCAGCACCGAAGTGTCGTCCAGCCCTCGCACGAACATGAAAGTCAGCGCTGCGGAGAAGGCCAAGACGGCGGCGTGAACAAATCTTATGCCTCGATGCAGCATCTGGAACCTAAGGTGAGGGCGCTCGGTGAGCACGTCCGAGAAGGTCGAATGATTGAATTGCTTGGGAAAGCGGCGGGGCGAGAAGGGCTCGCACCCGCCGCTGAGGGCGAATCAGATGACCAGGATCAGCAGCTCGGGTCGTAGTAGTACGAGATCCCGCCGCCGTTCTTGGAGCCCGAGGCCAAAGACCACTGACCCGCAGCCGTGCAGCCGCTCTTGAAGGTCTGACTGCCGATCTTCACCGAGGAGGCGTGCCGGTTCTTCGGGTGCTTGTAGTTCGACCACGCCGAATTGGCGCCCTCGTCGTAGCTCCACTTTCCGCCGGCAACGTCGACGGTCGTGGCGATGGCCGGAGTGGCCGCGGCGAAGAGGAGCGCGGCGGACGCGACAGTAGCCTTCATCACATTTCTCTTGTTCATTTCTTAACCACCTCTCGGGAACGGGATTGATCTAACGAGCGACGACCTTGATCGAGAAGGCGGCAGGAGGGCAACACCTGGGTGATTTTCGCCGGATAAGTTGACCAGAACCGGCGGTTACCGCCGGAAGGCTGACGGAAAGAAGATGATCAAGATCAGGACGGTGGCCTGAATGTGCTACCTGGGGGTAACGAGCTCGTCGCTTGCATCGCAGCCCTGTGCGGACCGGTGAGACAGGCGCAACATTCATAAAGCAGTGCAGGAGCGTTAGGGTGCTTGCGGATCATGGTCAGTGAACGGCCGGTGAGACAGCTCCACCACAACTCCCGCTCTGGAAGCCCTCTTTGATGTCGATCGACCCCACCTTGCGTTCGTTACCTCGCTGTCGGAGGGCTGGAGCAACGTCCCCGGCGGCTGAGGCCGCCGCTCGGCGTCGCACCGTTCCCGTCTGGGTCCTTCCGGTGCTGTGGACGGTCACCCTCGGCCTGTGGGGGCTGTCGCGGCAGGGCAGTGTGTGGCGGGACGAGGCCGCGACCTGGCAGGTGGCCCAGCGTTCCACGGCCGACATCTGCCGCATGCTGGAGAACGTCGACGTGGTGCACGGCTGTTACTACCTGCTGATGCACGCACTGTTCGAGTGCTTCGGCGCCAGCACCACCACGCTGCGGGTGCCCTCCGTGCTGGCCATGGCCGTGGCGGCGGGGTGCGTGGCCGTCATCGGGCACCGGCTGGCGGGCGTGTGGGTGGGATCGGCGGCGGGGCTGGCGCTGGGTCTGCTGCCGGCGGTGCAGTTCTACCTCCAGGAAGGGCGGCCGTACGCATGTGTGGCAGCCGGAGCCGGCATGTCCACCTTGCTCCTCGTGAGCGCGTTGCAGAGGCGCGTCCGCGGGCTGCACTGGGCCGCGTACGGCACCACCGTCGTGCTGATGGGACTGCTGAACTGGCTCTCGCTGATGATCCTTCCGGCCCACCTGGCGACTCTCCTCTGGTGCCGCGCCCGGCGCGACGTCCTGACACGCTGGACGGCGGCCTCCGCCGCCGCCGTGGTGTGCGTGCTGCCGCTCATCGTGTTCAGCCGAGGCCAGTCGGCCCAGGTCTCATGGATACCGCCACTGACCTGGCACATGCTGATCGGCCCCGCGGTGCTGCTGGCGATCGGCGGGGTCGGCGCGCTGCTCGACCGGCCGCAGCCGGGTCGAATATCCGTGGCTGCCGTCGGGCTGCCGTTGCTGGCGGTGCCTCAGATCGGCCTGCTGGCACTGTCCTTGGTGCAGCCGCTGTTCCTGGACCGGTACGTTCTCTACAGCCTGCTCGGCCTGGCGTTGCTGATCGGCGCCGTCATCGGCGCGGCAGCTCGGGCGGTCGGGGCCCGGAGTCGGAGTGCGTCGAAGTGGATCCTGCCCGCGGTGGTCGCCGTGGCCATGGCCGCTCTGATGCCGCAGTCGCTGGCGAAGCGATCACCGGAAAGCCGGGTGGACGACGTCGTGGCGATCACTTCGGACGTGCGGCGGACGAAGGAGACCGGCAACGCGGTGCTCTTCCTCCCGTCGGCCCGCCGAGACACCCGGTCCGTCTCACCGGACGCCTTCGTCGGACTGCGGGACGTCGCCCTCGCCGAGAGCCCGGTGAAGTCCGCGACCCTCAAGGGGGTCGAGGCGAGCCCGGAGCGCATACGTGCCGCGATGCTGCTGCAGGAGCGGATCCTGTTGGTGACGGACGCACCGTCCGTGGCCAGGCCGGTCACGGGGGAACGGGACCGGATGAAGGCCTCCGTGTTGAAGAGGTACTTCAGGCTCGTGGCCGACGAACAGGTCCGGGGCCGCAGGCTGGCCGTGTACGAACGACTCGAGTCCGCTCCGTTGCCGTCCGGGCGCCATTCCTGAGGCTGTCCCCGGCAGCGGTCCTGGAGTCGCTCGACGTTGTCGCCATAGGTCCAGTGCTTCGCGTCGTCCCCATCGATCAACCACGTCGTCGGGCTCCGAGGGACGTGCCGCAGTGCCGCCACCGCATCGTCGACCAGGGGCGGCGACACTCGTCGGCCCCGCACGTCTCCGCCGGATGGGTGGCCCTTCACGCAGTGTCCATGCCGTCCTCCCCGGTGCGGTCGCCGGGGTGACGAATGACGACTGACAGATATTGAAATCTGTCAGTCGTCATGTCAGAGTGAGGGCATGACGACGACCACGCGTATCCAGTCCTTCCGCGCCCTCGGCGCCACCGGCCCCCGTGTCTCCGCCCTCGGCCTGGGCTGCATGGGCATGTCCGCCCTGTACGGCGACGCCGACCGTGCCGAGTCCGTCGCGACCGTCCACGCCGCCCTGGAGGCCGGGGTGACCCTGCTCGACACCGGCGACTTCTACGGCATGGGCCACAACGAGCTGCTGATCGGCGAGGCCCTGCGCACCGCCCCCGCCGCACTTCGGGAACAGGCGCTCACCAGCGTGAAGTTCGGCGCGCTGCGCGGCCCCGACGGCGACTGGCTCGGCTACGACGGCCGTCCGGAGGCCGTACGGAACTTCGCCGCCTACTCGCTCCAGCGCCTCGGCGTCGACCACATCGACGTCTACCGCATCGCCCGTCTCGACCCGGCCGTGCCGATCGAGGAGACCGTCGGCGCGATCGCCGAGCTGGTGGAGAAGGGGTACGTCCGGCACATCGGCCTCAGCGAGGTCGGCGCCGAGACCATCCGCCGGGCCGCCGCCACCGCCCCCATCGCCGACCTCCAGATCGAGTACTCGCTGATCTCGCGCGGCATCGAGGCCGACATCCTGCCGACCACCCGTGAGCTGGGCATCGGCGTCACCGCGTACGGCGTGCTGTCGCGCGGCCTGATCTCCGGCCACTTCTCCGCCGACCGGCACCTGGCCGCGCACGACTTCCGTGCCCACTCCCCGCGCTTCCAGGGCGAGAACCTCCGGCACAACCTGAAGCTGGTGGAGGCGCTGCGCGAGATCGCCTGGCACAAGGGCGTCACCGTTGCCCAGACCGCGATCGCCTGGGTGCTGTCCCGGGGCGAGGACATCGTCCCGCTGGTCGGCGCCCGCACCCGGGAGCGGCTCGAGGAGTCCCTCGGCGCGCTGGACGTCGTCCTCGACGCGGCCGACCTCGCCGCCGTCGAGGAGGCCGTGCCGGCCGACGCCGCCGCCGGCGAGCGGTACGCGGCACCGCAGATGGCGGACCTCGACAGCGAACGCTGACCCGGGGGCCGGGTACCGTCACCTCATGCCATCGACCAGCGAGACCCTGACCGCCGAGCGCATCCTCGAAGCCACGGAGGAGGTGCTGCGCCGCCACGGCCCGGCCAAGGCCACCGTGGTCGACGTGGCCCGCGCGCTCGGCGTCAGCCACGGCAGCGTCTACCGGCACTTCCGCACCAAGGCGGCGCTGCGCGAGGCGGTCACCAAGCGCTGGCTGGACCGCACCTCCGAGGCGCTGGCCGGGATCGCGGCCGACGAGGAGAGGGACCCGGAGGCGCGCCTGCGCGCCTGGCTGCTCACCCTGTTCGACGCCAAGCGGCGCAAGGCGGGCGACGACCCCGAACTGTTCGCCACCTACATGGTGCTCACCGGTGAGAACGGCGAGGCGGTCGGCGAGCACATCGCCGACCTCACCGCTCAGCTGACCCGCATCCTGGAGGCGGGCGCCGCGTCCGGCGCCTTCACGGCCGCCGCCGACCCGGTCACCACGGCCCGCGCGGTCTTCCAGGCCACCGGCCGCTTCCACGACCCCTGCTACGCCAAGGACTGGGAACAGCCCGGCACCGACGCGGAGTTCGAAGCGGTCGTGGACCTGGTGGTGCGCGGCCTACGGGGCTGAACCCGCCGGATCCACCGTCGCCTGGTGGGCCTCGGCCAGATGGTCCCGGGCCTTCAGCCACGGCAGGAACTGCGCTCCGCGGCGCCACCCGCAGGTGTCGCAGCTGATCGTGCGCTGCACACCGGTGCGCGAGACCCGCACCACGTGCCGCCGTCCGTGCTGGTCCCACCGGCTGACCTCGCTGGTGTCGATCTGCGGCATGGTGCCTCCGGCATCAGGGTTCGGGTGTCGCCGTTCTTGTGCCCCGGTTCGGGGCCGACATGGAGTGTGCAGCATCCACGCCACCCGGCGGGAGGGCGGGGGGCAGGCGCTCAGGGTCGTGCCGTCCACTCCGCGCCATGCGGGACAATGGGGCCATGCCCATGCCCACGCCCACCGCGACCTCGACCCTGACGATCGGCCCGCACACCGTCCGGCCGCCCGTCGTGCTCGCCCCCATGGCCGGGATCACCAATGCGCCCTTCCGCACCCTGTGCCGGGAGTTCAGCGGCGGCAAGGGCCTGTTCGTCAGCGAGATGATCACGACCCGGGCACTGGTCGAGCGCAACGACAAGACCATGCAGCTGATCACGTTCGACCAGAGCGAGAAGCCGCGCTCCATCCAGCTGTACGGCGTCGACCCGGGGACCGTCGGCAAGGCCGTCCGCATGATCGCGGAGGAGGACCTCGCCGACCACATCGACCTCAACTTCGGCTGCCCCGTGCCCAAGGTCACGCGCAAGGGCGGGGGCTCCGCGCTGCCGTTCAAGCGGAACCTGCTGCGCGCCATCCTGCGCGAGGCCGTCAGCGGGGCCGGGGACCTCCCCGTCACCATGAAGATGCGCAAGGGCATCGACGACGACCACCTCACGTATCTCGACGCCGGCCGGATCGCCGTCGAGGAGGGGGTCACCGCCATCGCCCTGCACGGCCGCACCGCCGCCCAGCACTACGGCGGCACCGCCGACTGGGACGCCATCGCCCGCCTCAAGGAGCACGTGCCCGAGATCCCGGTGCTCGGCAACGGCGACATCTGGTCGGCCGAGGACGCCCTGCGCATGGTGCGCGAGACCGGCTGCGACGGGGTCGTGGTCGGGCGGGGCTGCCTGGGGCGGCCCTGGCTGTTCGCCGACCTGGTGGCCGCCTTCGAGGGCCGCACCGACGACATCGCCCGGCCCGGCCTGCGCGAGGTCGCCGACGTGATGGTGCGGCACGCCACGCTGCTCGGCGAGTGGATCGGCGACGAGGCGCGCGGGGTGATCGACTTCCGCAAGCACGTCGCCTGGTACCTCAAGGGCTTCGCGGTCGGCTCCGAGATGCGCAAGCGGCTCGCGATCACCTCCTCACTGGCGGAACTGCGGGCCGGGCTCGACGAGCTGGACCTGGACCAGCCGTGGCCGGCCGGTGCGGACGGTCCGCGCGGCCGCACGTCCGGCAACAACCGCGTGGTGCTGCCGGACGGCTGGCTGAAGGACCCGTACGACTGCGCCGGCGTCGGCGAGGACGCGGAACTGGACACCTCCGGCGGCTGACCCGTTCTCGGCGCTCCGGCTCCGGGAGGGGGTCAGTCCCTCCTCGGGTGCGGGGTGGAGCCGTAGGCGGTCAGGAAGCGGTCGCGGAAGGCGCTCATCCGCCACACCGGTGCGTCCTGCGCGGGCCGGAGCCCCTCCGTCCAGTGCCAGCCGTCGATCCGCTCCAGCACCTCCGGGTCCTTGGCGACGATCGACACGGGCACGTCGCGGCTGGCGCGGGGGCCGCTGACGCGGGCGATGGGCTGGTGGTCGCCGAGGAAGACCAGCACGGTGTCGTCGGTGCCGTAGCGCTCGAGCCACTGGGTGAGGCTGGTGACCGAGTACACGATCGACCTGCCGTACTCCCGCCGGGACTCGGTGCTGTCGGCGATGACGTCGGCGGACGTCCGGCCGGCCCGTTGGACGGCGTCGAAGACCGAGCCGTCGCCGAGGTCCTCCCAGTCGACGAGCTCCGGGATCGGTGCCCAGGGCTGGTGGCTGGAGGTCAGGATGATCTCCGACATCAGCGGCCGGTCCCGTTCCCGGCCGTGCTCCAGGCGCTCGAACGCCTCCAGGGCGTACTGGTCCGGCATCGTCGACCAGCTGAACTTCGGGCCCCGGTAGCCGAGGTGGAAGGCGTCGTAGACCTTGTCGAGGCCGTACCACTCGGCCTCCGGCCAGCCCTTCTGCACGCCGGGCATGATGCCGACGGTGTCCCAGGCGCCGGTCCTGCGGAACGCCTTGGTCAGGGTGAGGTGGTCGCCCGCGGTGACGGTGCGGTAGCGCTGCTGGTTGTCGACCCACAGGCCGGACAGGGCGGTGGAGTGGCCGAGCCAGCTGCTGCCGCCGAAGGTCGCCGAGGTCAGCCAGCCGCTGCGGGCCCGGTAGCCGGCCTTCTCCAGTGCGTCGGTGCGCGCGTCGAGGACGGGGGTGACGGCGGGGGCGACGCGGGGGTCCTCGACGGCGGTACGGCCGTAGCTCTCGATGAACGCGAAGACGACGTCCTTGCCCCGCAGGCCCCTCAGGAGCTGGTCGGGCGGTGTGGCCCCGAAGGTGTCCGCGCGGGCCTCCCGGGCGAACGCCGCCTCGTCGCGCAACGTGTTCACCACGCTCCGGGCCTGCGCCCTCAGCGCCCCCGCGGCCCGGTCGGAGGCGACCGGCACCCCGGCGAGCTGGAGGCCGAGGGCGGTGCAGGTGATCCACACGGTCCCGGCGATCAGCGCGCCCCGGGTGGCCCGGGAGCGGTGCCGGTCCAGCAGGTTGCTCAGCCGTACCGTCGCGAGGGCCGTCACCAGGATCAGGAGCAGCACGAGGACGACCGCGCCGACGGTGGCCGCGGTGGCGGCCGTGCCGCCCATCGAGTCCTCGACGTAGGCCCGCGCGTCGTCGAGCAGGCCCCAGTCGAGCACGAGGTTGAACCTGCGGCCCAGGTACTCGGTGAACCCCATGTCCAGCAGGTTCAGCACGGTCAGGGCGCCGAGGCCCGCCCCGTACAGCGCGGCCACGACGATGCGCGGCCGGCGCGGCAGGCCGAGCAGCACCACGGCACCGATGATCGCCTCGGCGGGGATCCGGGTGAACCGGCTCGGGCGCAGGGCATCGGTGGTGTTCGGCAGCAGCAGGGCGCCGACGACGAGTGCGGCGGCGAGGACGTGCCCGCCCCGGCGGACGCCGCGGGCCACCCGGGGATGCGCGGCGCGCAGACGTGCGAGGCGGGCACGGGGTGAGGGGGCCCGCGGTGCGGACTGCTGGTCCGCTGCGGCCGTCAGCGGTGCGGGCCGCCGCTCCGCCGCTGCCGCCGGTCGTCGCGGGCGGCGCAGGTGTGCGAGGAGAGACACCTGGAGGTCCTTCCGTACGGAGCCCGTGAGGAGGCGGACCCGGCGTGGGGGTCCGGGTCCGCCGTCGTTCCGTACGGGCGCTGTGACCGGCGCGTTCAACCCACGGGTGGTCTGTTGCGCGGCACGTCCGGGAACGCGGCGGGGCGGTGTCCCGGAGTCGTCCGCATGGTGAAATCGCAGTGGCTGTGACAGCGTGATTCTCGCCACCCTTGATAGGGGCAGCGCTCAGATGAGCGGATCTTGGGCGGCTGCACTTCTCAAAGGTTGGCACTCAGTGCCACACTTTGATCGTTCATCGAGCGAAATCATGCGTGCCGGTTGCCGCTCACATGAGCGATGGGATGCCTCTCAGGAGGCCCGGTGCGTTCAAGAGGTGAAAACACTTGGCCGTGACCGCTTGCCAAGCTTTGACTTTCGATCCACTGGCGTACGAGTGGTTACAGGCTCATGACGCGTGAGCAGACGTACCCAGACGCCTTTGATCTGGGTATGTTCCTCGCCGTCAGGGCAGCCACCGCGTCCTCGAGGAGTCGAGACCCGTGTCGGAAAACAAAGATCCCCACGTAGCTCAGTCGGGCACGAGCGTTGAGGGCGTGAAGTTCGTCTACGACTTCACCCAGGGCAACAAGGACCTCAAGGACCTGCTGGGCGGCAAGGGTGCCAACCTCGCCGAGATGACCAACCTGGGCCTTCCGGTCCCGCCCGGCTTCACCATCACCACGGAGGCCTGCAAGGTCTACCTGGACAGCGGTCAGGAGCCGGCGGCACTGCGTGACGAGGTGAGTGCGCACCTCGTGGCCCTCGAGGAGAAGATGGGCAAGAAGCTCGGCCAGCCCGACAACCCCCTCCTCGTTTCGGTCCGCTCCGGAGCCAAGTTCTCCATGCCGGGCATGATGGACACCGTCCTCAACATCGGCCTGTCGGACAAGTCGGTGCAGGGCCTGGCCAAGCAGGCGGGCGACGACCGCTTCGCGTGGGACTCCTACCGCCGCCTCATCCAGATGTTCGGCAAGACGGTCCTCGGCGTCGACGGCGAGCTCTTCGAGGACGCGCTGGAAGCGGCGAAGGCGGCCAAGAAGGTCACCGTCGACACGGAGCTGGAGGCGTCCGACCTCAAGAAGCTCGTCACCAAGTTCAAGAAGATCGTCAAGACTGAGGCCGGCCGGGACTTCCCGCAGGACCCGCGCGAGCAGATGGACCTCGCCATCAAGGCGGTCTTCGACTCCTGGAACGGCGACCGCGCCAAGCTCTACCGCCGCCAGGAGCGCATCCCGCACGACCTGGGCACCGCGGTCAACGTCTGCTCCATGGTCTTCGGCAACCTCGGCCCGGACTCCGGCACCGGCGTCGCGTTCACCCGCGACCCCGCCTCCGGCCACCAGGGCGTCTACGGCGACTACCTGCAGAACGCGCAGGGCGAGGACGTGGTCGCGGGCATCCGCAACACCGTGCCGCTCGCGGAGCTGGAGTCGATCGACAAGAAGTCGTACGACCAGCTGATGCAGATCATGGAGACGCTGGAGAACCACTACAAGGACCTCTGCGACATCGAGTTCACCATCGAGCGCGGCCAGCTGTGGATGCTCCAGACCCGTGTCGGCAAGCGCACCGCGGGCGCCGCCTTCCGCATCGCCACCCAGCTGGTGGACCAGGGCCTGATCGACGAGGCCGAGGCGCTCACCCGCGTCAACGGCGCCCAGCTCGCCCAGCTGATGTTCCCGCGCTTCGACGAGAGCGCGAAGGTCGAGCAGGTCGGACGCGGCATCGCCGCCTCCCCGGGCGCGGCGGTCGGCAAGGCGGTCTTCGACTCCTACACCGCCGTCAAGTGGTCCCGCTCCGGCGAGAAGGTCATCCTCATCCGCCGTGAGACCAACCCCGACGACCTCGACGGCATGATCGCGGCCGAGGGCATCCTCACCTCCCGCGGCGGCAAGACCTCCCACGCGGCCGTGGTCGCCCGCGGCATGGGCAAGACCTGCGTCTGCGGTGCCGAGGAGCTCGAGGTCGACACCAAGCGCCGCCGGATGACCGTGCCGGGCGGGCACGTCGTGGAGGAGGGCGACCTCATCTCCATCGACGGCTCCAGCGGCAAGGTCTACCTCGGTGAGGTCCCGGTCGTGCCCTCCCCGGTCGTGGAGTACTTCGAGGGCCGGATGCACCCGGGCGCCGACGACGCCGACGAGCTGGTCGAGGCCGTGCACCGGATGATGGCCTTCGCCGACCGCAAGCGCCGGCTGCGCGTGCGCGCCAACGCCGACAACGCCGAGGACGCGCTGCGCGCCCGCCGCTTCGGCGCCCAGGGCATCGGCCTGTGCCGCACCGAGCACATGTTCCTCGGCGACCGGCGCGAGCTGGTCGAGCGGCTGATCCTGGCCGACACCGAGGCCGAGCGCGAGGAGTCCCTCAAGGGTCTGCTGCCGCTCCAGAAGCAGGACTTCATCGAGCTGTTCGAGGCGATGGACGGCCTCCCGGTCACCATCCGCCTGCTCGACCCGCCGCTGCACGAGTTCCTGCCCGACATCACCGAGCTGTCGGTCCGCGTGGCCCTCGCCGAGTCCCGGCAGGAGCCGCACGAGAACGAGCTGCGCCTGCTCCAGGCCGTGCACCGGCTGCACGAGCAGAACCCGATGCTGGGTCTGCGCGGTGTCCGCCTCGGCCTGGTCATCCCCGGCCTGTTCACCATGCAGGTGCGGGCCATCGCGGAGGCGGCGGCCGAGCGCAGGGCCGCCAAGGGCGACCCGCGCGCGGAGATCATGATTCCGCTGGTCGGCACGGTCCAGGAACTGGAGATCGTGCGCGAGGAGGCCGACAAGGTCATCGCCGAGGTCGAGGAGGCCACCGGCACGTCGCTCAAGCTCTCCATCGGCACGATGATCGAGCTGCCGCGCGCCGCGCTGACCGCCGGCCAGATCGCCGAGGCGGCGCAGTTCTTCTCCTTCGGCACCAACGACCTCACCCAGACGGTGTGGGGCTTCTCCCGGGACGACGTGGAGGCCAGCTTCTTCACCGCCTACCTGGAGAAGGGCATCTTCGGGGTGTCGCCGTTCGAGACGATCGACAAGGACGGCGTCGGCTCCCTGGTGAAGCTCGCCGCCAAGGCCGGCCGCGAGACCCGGCCCGACCTCAAGCTCGGCGTGTGCGGCGAGCACGGCGGTGACCCGGAGTCCGTCCACTTCTTCCACGAGGTGGGCCTGGACTACGTCTCCTGCTCCCCGTTCCGCATCCCGGTCGCCCGGCTGGAGGCCGGCCGCGCGGCGGTCACCTCCCAGGGCAGCGACCACCGCTAGCCCTCCGGGGCACGAGACCCCGGAACCGTTGTCTGTCACCCGACCACCCTCACCGATCGGCAACGGTTCCGGATCACGAGGAGGGGGCGGCACCCGTGCGGGGGTGCCGCCCCTTCGTGCTGCGTCTTCCCGCCGCCCCCGCGTGCCGCCGGGGCCGGCTCAGCGGTCGCCGCGCCGCCTGCGGGCCGCGAACATCACGCCACCGCCCGCGAGCAGCACCGCCGCGCCGCCGGCCGCCAGGTAGGGGGTGGCGCTGCTGCCGCCCGTCTCGGCGAGGTCGGAGCCGCCCGGCTCGCCGGTGCCGGTGCTCCCGGCGCCGTCGTCGGTGCTCGTGTCCCGGCCGGTGTCGATCTCGTCCTCGGGGTGCGGCTCGAAGTCCGCGGGCGGCTTGTCGCAGCCGATGCCGTCGCCGTCCCGGTCCAGGTGCTCGCCGTAGTGATCGTC
Organism: Streptomyces sp. NPDC005931; assembly: GCF_042871235.1. NCBI lineage: Bacteria > Bacillati > Actinomycetota > Actinomycetes > Kitasatosporales > Streptomycetaceae > Streptomyces > Streptomyces sp. NPDC005931. The sequence goes on along the minus strand of NZ_JBIAIG010000001.1, from coordinate 748,002 downwards.
CCCGGAGGGGATGTTGGCGTAGCCGTGGTCGTACGCCTCGGTGCAGTTCCTGAACGGGTGCGTGCCGTCGTGGGCCTCGGCGGTGGCGGGCAGCGCGGCCAGCGCGAGGCCGGCGAGGACCGCCGTGGCGGCGGAGGTGCGGAACGGGTTCATGACGAGAGCCCCCCAGCTCGGTGCGGGTACGTGTGCGGATGCCCGTGCCTGTCGCTCGCACGGAGTGACGAAGCTACTGGGGGACCCGTGCAGCGGCGGGGATACGGAGCACCTGTGATGCGAACGTGACGTGACTGGGAAGTAGCGCTGCGCTACGGGACCTTCCGCGGGCGCGCACCCGGTCGGGCGTTGCCACGGGGGTCGCCGTCACGCAGGGACGCGCGCGGGGTCGCCGTCACGCAGGGACGCGCGCGGGGTCGCCGTCACGCAGGGACGCGCGCGGGGTCGCGGTCGGGCGGGGACGCGCGCAGGGTCGCCGCCACGCCGGGGATGCCGCCACGCCGGGATGCCGGCCATGCCGTGTCCGCAACACAGCGGCGCCCTCACGCCGGAAGGGCCGGGGCCTCGTAGGCGCGGGGGCCGGGGGCGGCCGGGGCGCCGCCGTCCTCGGGCGGAGCGGCCGACGGAAGGCTGATCACCGCGTCCAGGCCGCCGGTCGCCGCCGTGTGCAGGGCGGCCTCGCCGCCGCTGGCGTGGGCGAGGCGCTGGACCAGAGCCAGGCCGAGGCCCGTGCCGCCCTTGGGGGCGCCCGGTGCCCGCCAGAAACGGTCGAAGGCGCGGGCCCGCTGCTCGGCGGTCATGCCGGGGCCCTCGTCCGTGACATGCAGGTCGACCCGGCAGGGGCGGCTGTCGCGCAGGGCCCGCCGGGCCGGTGTGTGCAGCCGCAGCTCGATGGTCACCGTGCTGGCGGCGGGCGAGGCCCGCAGGGCGTTGGACAGCAGGTTGTCCAGGATCTGCTCCACGGCCCCCGGCAGCGCGAGCACCGGCCCCACACTGCCCGCGAACAGCACCAGGGACACGTCCTGCCGGGCGAACACCGGAGCCCAGGAACGGTGCCGCTCCGCGCACACACCGCCGATGTCGACCAGGACCGGGGTGGCCGCGCGCTCCTCCAGACGGGCCATCGCCAGCAGCCCCTCGACCATCCGGGCCAGCCGGTCGGTCTCGGTCATGGCGGCCTCGAGGCTGCCCCGGGCGCGCGAGGAGACGTGCGGCTCCAGGTTCTCCAGGCGCAGCCGCAGCGCCGCGAGCGGGGTCTTGAGCTGGTGCGAGGCCTCACCGGCGAACGCCCGCTGGGAGGCGAGCAGATGGGCGAGGCGGGCCGCGGTGCGGTTGAACGCCGCCGCCAGGCTGCGCACTTCGGGCGGCCCCTTGGTGACCGGCACCGGCGCGAAGCGGCCCCCGTCGGCCAACGCGTGCGTGGCGCGCTCCAGTTGCCGGATGGGCCGGCCCGCCCAGCGGGCGAAGGCGAACCCCACCACGGCGACCGCAGTCAGCACGCCCAGCCCGCCCACGCCGAGCAGCAGCCACACCCGGTGGACCCGCTCGTGGACCGTGCGGGTGGGCACCGTCAGCCACACGGCGCCCTCCGGCCGCCCGAGCTCGCCGACCGGCGCGGTGACCGACAGGTACTCCACCCCGCCGATCGTGGAGGTGCGCACGTCCACGGTCGAGGTGCCCCGCAGCGCCGCCTCGATCCCGGGCCGGGAGGCCAGCGCCCGCGCGGCACGGGCGGTCAGCGAGTGCGAGGCGGCCAGCGGGCGGCCCGTGCCGTCGACCACCACCACCTTGCCGCCGATGCGCCGGGCGCAGTGCGCCACCCGCCCGGGCAGCTCCCGCCGGGCCCGGCCGGCGGCCAGGGACAGGGCGGTGTACGCGGACACCGCCTCGGCCTCGTTCCGCGCCGCGTTGACCACCCCCTCCCGCTCCGCGCGCGAGTAGACGAAGCCCAGCGGGATCTCCAGGCACGCCAGGACCAGCGCGGCCAGGCTCAGATAGCTGAGCAGCAGCCGGCGGGTCACGGCGACGCCGCCCGTCCGCCCTCCGGCCGCGGGTGCACCGCCAGCCGGAAGCCGACGCCGCGCAGCGTCCTGATCCACGCCGGGTGCCCCAGCTTCCTGCGCAGCGCCGCCACATGGACGTCGAGGGTCTTGGTGGGCCCGTCGAAGTGCGGGTCCCACACACGGTCCAGGATCTGCTGCCGGGAATAGACCGCGCCCGGGTCCTCGCTGAGCAGCGCCAGCAGGTCGAACTCCTTGGGGGTGAGGGCCACGGCGGTCTCACCGACCCACACCTGTCGGGTGCGGCGGTCCACGACCAGCGGTCCGGGGTCCGGCACGGGGCCGGACGCGGGCGCCGGGTCGGGCTCGTCGGACACGGCCGGCCCGGGCGGGGCGTAGGTCTCGTGGAACGGGAACCCCTCGTGGGAAGGGGGCGGTTCGGGAGCGAGGACCGGCTCGTAGGAAGGGGGCGGTGCGAGTGCGCCGGCCGGCTCGTACGACGGGGGCGGTTCCGGTGCCGTGACCTGCTCGTAGGACGGCGGCGCGGCCTGGGGGACGGCCCCCGGGGTGTCGGGGTGGGCGCGCCGGGTCCGCCGGGTCACCGCGCGGACCCGCGCCACCAGCTCCCGTACGCTGAACGGTTTCGCCAGGTAGTCGTCGGCGCCCAGCTCCAGGCCCAGCACCCGGTCGGCCTCCTCGCCGCGGGCGCTGAGGATGACGATCGGCACGTCGGAGACCCGGCGGATGCCCCGGCAGACGTCGACGCCGTCCATGTCCGGCAGCCCCAGGTCGAGCAGGACGACGTCGCCGTACGGGCCTCTCAGGCCGTCGGTGCCGGTCGCCACGCGGTCGACCGCCAGCCCGAAGTGCGCGAGGCCCTCGGCGAGCGGTTCGGCGATCGTCTCGTCGTCCTCGACCAGCAGCACTCGTATGCCCATGCGTCCTGTCTCTTTCGTGAAACATCATCGAAACAAATCCAGGAAGCGCGCACCCATTTCACGCGCCACGGGCGACACGCTACAAGACGCCCCGCCTTTCCGTGCTCCGGGGCAAAGAAAGTCACATTCCTGTCCGCCTGCTGGTCACCGCTTAACCTCTCGCTGTACATGCCTCCTCTACGGTGAATCCGGCACAGCCGAACTCCCCACCATGGAGGCTTAGTTGAAAGCGCTACTGGATCGCGCCCGGACTTTCAGCCGACGGGTCGATTTCGAAAGCGACGCATACCGGAAACTGGCCGAGGGGCAATATCCCGAGGCGCTCTTCATCACCTGCTCGGATTCACGGGTGATTCCAGCGCTCATCACCGGAGCGCGTCCCGGCGAATTGTTCGAGCTGCGGAACGCGGGCAATATCGTGCCGGCGTACGGGCGGCCGGGGGCCTCCGGGGAAGCGGCCACCATCGAGTACGCACTGCGGGTGCTCGGGGTTCAGGACATCGTCGTGTGCGGTCACTCACACTGCGGCGCCATGGGCGCGCTGAAGTCCGGCGACGACCTGTCCGCGCTGCCGGGTGTGGACGCCTGGCTCCGGCTGGCCCGCCCCGAGCTGGCCCCCGTGCTCGAGACGGCACCCGACGACCCCTCGCTGGCCGAGGTCGTGAAGAGCAACGTCGTCAACCAGCTGGCCGCGCTGCGCACCTACCCCGTCGTGCGGCAGCGGCTCGCCGACGACACCCTGCGCCTGCACGGCTGGTACTACGAGATCGACACCGGCAGCGTGCACGAACTCGACGAGGCCGGCGGCTTCCGGGTGCACGCCGCGTGAGCGGGGCCCACGCGCGCGGCCGGACCCGCGGAGCGGCCCCCCGCAAGGCCGGGACGCAGACCCGGCAGCAGGCCCGGGGAACCGCTCCGCCGCCCGCGCGGGACAAGGGCCCGAAGGCCGACCTCGCCACCGAGATCACCGCGTCCCTGGTGGTCTTCCTCGTGGCCCTGCCGCTGTGCATCGGTGTCGCCGTCGCCTCCGGCGTCCCGGCGGAGCTGGGGATCATCTCCGGGGTGATCGGCGGTCTGGTGGTCGGCGCGATCCGGGGCTCCACGCTCCAGGTCAGCGGGCCGGCCGCGGGGCTCGCCGCCCTGGTCGCCGAGACCGTCGCGGAACACGGCCTGGCCACGCTCGGCGTGATCGTCCTGTTCTCCGGGCTGCTCCAGATCGTCCTCGGCATGGTGCGGCTCGGCCGGATGTTCCAGGCCATCTCCATCGCCGTCGTCCAGGGCATGCTGGCCGGCATCGGACTGCCGCTGATCTTCAGCCAGCTCTACCCGATGGCCGACGGCAAGGCCCCCGGCACCCCGGTCGAGAACATGGCCGGCGTCCCGGGGCTGCTGGCGGACATCCTCACCGACCGGCAGGCGATGATCGCCACCCTGCTCGGCGTCGTCACGATCGTGCTCAGCTTCGTGTGGAAGAAGGTCCCGGGACCGGTCGCGAAGATCCCGGCCGCCCTGGTCGCCGTGGGCATCGGCTGCGTGGTCGCCGCGCTGCCCGGCGTGGACGTGCGCACCCTCCAGGTGGGTGATCTGCTCGCCTCGGTGCAGCCCCCGGGCGCCGGGCAGTTCGCCGAGCTCGCGAACGCGGCGGTCCTCACCTCCATCCTGACCTTCACGGTGATCGCCTCCGCGGAGAGCCTGTTCACCGCGGCCGCCGTCGACCGCATGCACAACGGCCCGCGCACCCGGTACAACACCGAGCTGATCGCCCAGGGCGCCGGGAACACCCTCGCCGGTCTGCTGGGCGCGCTGCCCGTCACCGCGGTCGTCGCCCGCAGCTCCGCCAACGTCCAGGCGGGAGCGAAGACCCGGCTCTCGCGCACACTGCACGGCCTGTGGCTGCTCGCCTTCGCCCTGCTGCTGCCGCAGGTCCTCGCGCTGATCCCGATCTCGGTGCTCGCCGGCGTCCTGGTGCACAGCGGGTGGAAGCTGTTCGCGCCCGCCGAGTTTCCCAAGATGTGGCGCCAGGACCGCGGGGAGTTCGCCGTGATGGCCCTGACCACGCTGGTCATCACGGCCACCGCCCTGCTGGAGGGCGTGCTGTTCGGCCTCGGCGCCGGGATCGTGCTGGCCGCGCTGCGCATGTCGCAGACGGTGATCCGGCAGCACATCGACGAGGACACCGCCAAGGTCGTCATGGCCGGCAACGCCACCTTCCTGCGGCTGCCCGGGGTCATCGAGGCACTGGAGGCCGCCGCGGCCTCCGGGAAGCCGCGGATCCGGCTCGACCTCACCGGCGTGACCCACCTGGACCACGCCTGCCGCAACCAGATCGAGGAGTTCACCGCCCAGCAGCGCGGACTGGGGCTGCGGGTCGAGCTGCTGATGCCGGGCACGGCGAAGCGGGCGGCGGCGGACGCACCGATGACGGACGCTCCGGTGACGGCCTCACCGGTCACGGCCCCGTACTCCGGGGCGGCGAACGCCCCGCACACCGCCCCCCTGCCGCCCGCCCCGGACGCCGAGTGGTTCTACCTGGACACCCGGCCCCTGCCGGACGACTACGCGGGCGCCCGCCGCTCGTAGGCTGAGAGCGTTTCCGAGCGCAGGGAGTGGTCATGTCCCGCCTGGACGGCGCACGACATCCCCGGCCTCAGCGGGCCCGTCGCCGGCGTCACCGGGGTCAACGGCGGGCTCGGGCCGGCGACGGCGCCGGCCGGGGCCGACGCCCGGGTCGTGCCGACCTGTCGCAGCGAGTCCCGGGGCCGGACGGTCCTGGACCGGCCGCGGACCGGGGTGCCGGCCGCCGAGGCCGGGGTGCGGCGGCCGGCCTGGGCGACCTGACCGGCGTACGCGAGTTCGCCGCCACGCTGCCGTACGAGCGGGTCGATCCGCTCGTCAACAACGCCGGCGTGATGGCGCACTCGCACGGCACGACCGCGGACGGATTCGAGACACCCGGTCCGGGACCAACCACCTGGGGCACTTCACCCTCACCGGGCTGCTGCTGCCCGCGCTGCTCGCGGCGCCCTGGGCCGGGTGGAGACCGTGTCCGCCATGACGCACGCGCCGGCCGACATCGACCCGCGCGACCTCGACGGTGAACGGCCCTACCGGCGCTGGACCGCCTACGCGCGCTCCAAGCCCGCCCACCTGTTGTGCACGCACGAGCCGGCCCACCGCTGAGCGGCGCGGGGCGCGGACCTGGTGGCCGCCACCCATCCCGGGTACGCGGCCGCCGGCCTCCAGACGGCGGGGCCGCGAGCCGCGGGCCGAGGGGCGCCGGGCCGCCGAGCGGCTGATGCGGCGCGCCAACCGGATCGTCGCCCAGCCCGCCGGGGGCGGTGCGCTGCCCGTGCTGTACGCCGCCTGTACGCCGCGACCGCGCCCGGCGTGCGCCCCGACGCGTACCGGGGACCGTCCGTCGCGATGTGGCGCGGGGCGCCCGCACCGTCCTGGCGGGCGCCCTGGACCGCGAGGACGCGACGGGGGAGCGGCTGTGGGCCGCCTCCGAGCAGCTGACGCGCGTGACCTGCGCCGCGCCGGCCGCCCCCTGACCGCGCCCTCCGGTGCTGCGCCACCGCCGCGGACGTCGTCAGCGGGGTCTGCGGGCTCCTGTGGGGCCGGTGACGCGGGCATCGACCGGGTGGAGGCCGGGCGCCACGACACGGGCGCGTGCCCCCGGTGGGGAGGCACGCGCCCGGTGTCCTGCCGGTCCCCGTCCTACGCGGCGCTCACGCCGCCTTCACCTCGTACGCCGTCACGCGTACCGCCTCGTCGTCCAGGCACTGCCCCGTCTCCAGGTCGAAGCGCTGCTTGAGCAGCGGCGAGGCGACGAAGGGGCGGCCCTGGTGGGTGCCGGTCAGACCGCGGGAGAGGACCGCAGCGCCGGTGAACGGGTCGCGGTTGTCGACGGCGTACAGCCGGCCGTTCCGGTCGGCGAAGACGGCGACCTGCCGGCCGTCGGGGAGCAGGGCCGCCACCCCGCGGCCGGGGATCAGCGTGCTGAGGTCGCAGACCGTGAACCAGTCGTCCGCCAGGCGGAGCCGGACCTTCAGGTCGGTGGTCTCGAGTGCCAGGGTCATCGCTGGGCGCTTCCTTCCAGGATCTCGTCAGAGGGTCGCAGGCCGATGTTCAGCAGGGGCAGGTCGGGCTTGATCTGGTCGCGCTCGGGGACGAAGGCGACCACCGGGTCGGGGGTGTCGGGCGCGTTCACGAAGGACACGAACCGGGCGAGCTTCTCCGGGTCGTTGATGGTCTCGGCCCACTCGTCGCGGTAGTGCGAGACATGGGCGGCCATCAGGGCCTCCAGCTCGTCGCAGATGCCCAGCGAGTCGTGCACCACCACGTCCCGCACGTGGTCCAGGCCGCCCGGGATCCGCTCCAGCCAGGTCGAGGTGCGCTCCAGGCGGTCGGCGGTGCGGACGTAGAACATCAGGAACCGGTCGATCAGCCGGATCAGCTCGGCGTCGGAGAGGTCCTGGGCGAGCAGGTCCGCGTGGCGCGGGGTGGCGCCTCCGTTGCCACCGACGTAGAGGTTCCAGCCGTTGGCGGTGGCGATCACACCGAAGTCCTTGGACTGGGCCTCGGCGCACTCGCGCTGGCAGCCGGAGACCGCCGACTTCAGCTTGTGCGGGGAGCGCAGTCCCCGGTAGCGCAGCTCCAGGTCGATCGCCATGCGCACCGAGTCCTGCACGCCGTAGCGGCACCAGGTCTGGCCGACGCAGGACTTCACCGTGCGCAGCGACTTGCCGTAGGCGTGGCCGGACTCGAACCCGGCGTCCACCAGGCGCGCCCAGATCAGCGGAAGCTGTTCCACCCGCGCGCCGAACATGTCGATGCGCTGGCCGCCGGTGATCTTCGTGTAGAGGCCGAAGTCGCGGGCGATCTCGCCGATGACGATCAGCTTCTCCGGGGCGATCTCACCGCCGGGGATGCGCGGGACGACCGAGTACGAGCCGTTCTTCTGGAGGTTGGCCAGGAAGTGGTCGTTGGTGTCCTGGAGCGCGGCCTGCTCGCCGTCCAGCACGTAGTTGCTGGCGCCGATCGTCGGGGCGAGGGAGGCGATGATCGAGCCGACGGTCGGCTTGCAGATCTCGCAGCCGTCACCGCCCCGGGCGTTCTCCCGGCCGTGGCGGTCGAGCAGGTCCTGGTAGGAGGTGATGCGCAGGGCGAGGACGATCTCGTACAGCTCCTCGCGGGTCTGCGCGAAGCAGCCGCACAGGCCCTTGTCGACCTCGATGCCGCTCGCCTCCAGCTCGGTGTTGACGAGCTGGCCCAGCACCTTGACGCAACTGCCGCAGCCCGTACCGGCCTTGGTGCACTTCTTCACCTCGGGCACGGTGGTGCAGCTGTGCTCGGTGACCGCGCCGCGGATCGTGCCCTTGGTGACGTTGTGGCAGGAGCAGATCACCGCGTCGTCGGGCAGCGCGGACGGTCCGAGCTGGGCGCCGCCACCGGATCCGGCCGGCAGCACCAACTGCTCCGGGGAGACCGGCGGCACCGAGCCGGTCAGCGCCCGCAGGGTGCCGTAGGCCTCCGCGTCACCGACCAGGATGCCGCCGAGCAGGGTGCCGTCGCGGCCGACGACCAGCTTCTTGTACAGGCCGGCCCGGGAGTCGGAGTAGACGACGTCGAGGCAGTCCTCGGTGGTGCCGTGCGCGTCGCCGAAGGACGCCACGTCCACACCGAGCAGCTTCAGCTTGGTGGACAGGTCGGCGCCGGTGAACGCGGCCTCGTCGGCGGCGATCGTCGCGGCGGCGGTCTCCGCCTGCTCGTAGCCGGGGGCCACCAGACCGTAGACGCGGCCGTCGGCGGCCAGCGCGCACTCGCCGATCGCGAAGACGTGCGGGTCGGCGACCGTGCGGCACTGCTCGTCGACGGTGATGCCGCCGCGCTCGCCGACGGTGAGGCCGCAGTCCCGGGCCAGCTGGTCACGGGGGCGGACACCGGCGGAGAACACCACCATGTCGGCGGCGAGTTCGGAGCCGTCGGACAGCTTCATGCCGGTGACTGCGCCGGAGCCGTCGGTCAGGATCTCCTGCGTGCCGACGCCGGTGTGGACGCTCAGGCCCATGTCCGAGATGGTGCGCAGCAGTGCGGCGCCGCCGCCCTCGTCGACCTGGACCGGCATCAGGCGCGGCGCGAACTCCACGATGTGGGTGTTCAGCCCGAGCCCCTTCAGCGCGCCCGCGGCCTCCAGGCCCAGCAGACCGCCGCCGACCACCGCGCCCGTCTTCGCCTTCGTCCTCGCGTACTCCTCGATCGCGAGCAGGTCCTCGATCGTGCGGTAGACGAAGCAGCCCTCGGCGTCCTTGCCCGGCACCGGCGGCACGAACGGGTAGGAGCCGGTGGCCAGCACCAGGACGTCGTAGTCGACGACGAGCCCGGAGCGGGCGGTGACGCGGCGGGCCTCGCGGTCGATGCTCTCCGCCGGGTCGCCGACGTGCAGCTCGATACCGTGGTCCTTGATGAACTCCATGTCGGTCATGGAGAGTTCCTCGGGGGTCCGGCCCGAGAAGTACGAGGTGAGCTGGACGCGGTCGTACGCGGGGCGCGGCTCCTCGCACAGCACGACCACGCGGTGCGTGGCGGTCAGGCCGCGCTCGGCGAGCGCTTCGAGGAAGCGCTGGCCGACCATGCCGTGGCCGACGAGCACGATCGTGGGGGTGCCCCCCGGGTTGGCGGTCATTCAGGAGCCTCCATCGTTGGTGAGCAGGTGGAGCAGCGGGCCGCCGTCGGAGGGGAGCGGCTCTGCTCCCTCCCAGGCGCGGGCGAGGGCGCCGACGGTCCCGAGATCGCCGACGAGAACCCCGCCGACCAGGCGGTCGTCGCGGACGACGACCTTGCGGTAGGTGCCCCGGGTGGCGTCGGTGAGCTGGACGACGTCGTCGCCCGGCAGCGCCTGGGTCTCGCCGAACGCGGCCAGGTCGAAGGGGCTGTCCGGCCCGGTCAGGGTGAGCCGGGTCAGCGAACGGGTGCCGGTGTAGCGGGCGTCCGCGTCCCCGGCGAGCAACGCGGCGAGCGCGTCGGCCTGTTCGAGTGCCGGGGTGGCCAGTCCGTACACCGTGCCGGCGTGCTCGACACAGTCGCCGACGGCGTGGACGTGCGGGTCGGACGTGCGCAGTTCGTCGTCGACGACGATGCCCTTGCGGACCTCGAGGCCCGCCGCCTGCGCGAGCCCCACCCGCGGGTGCACCCCGCAGGCGAGCACCACGATGTCGGCGTCGAGCGCGTATCCGTCGGCCATCTCCACCGAGCGGACCGCGCCGGCGACACAGCGCACGTCGCGCACCCGGCATTCGGTGTGCACCTCGACGCCCAGTTCGGTCAGATGCCGCTCGACCAGCCGGGACGCGGCCGGGTCCAGCTGGCGTTCCATCAGCCGCTCGGACTGCTGGGCGAGGACGACCTGCGCGCCGCGCCGGGCGAGCGCGCGGGCCGCGGAGACGCCGAGCAGTCCGCCGCCGATGACGACCGCCCGCACGCCCGGCCGTATCGCCTTGGCCAGGCCCAGGCAGTCGTCCATGGTGCGGAAGGCGTGCACGCCCTCGGGAAGTTCGCGGTCCGCGGTGAACAGGCCGCGCAGCGGAGGCAGTACGGGGTTGGAGCCGGTGGCCAGGACGAGGCGGTCGTATGCGATCACCGAGCCGTCCGCGCAGGTGACTGTCCGCCCGGCGCGGTCGATGCCGGTGACCCGGCCGCGGACGATCCCCGTGGGCGCCGGCAGGGCGATCACCTCGGGGCTGTAGCGTCCGGCCAGCACGTCGGCGAGCAGCACCCGGTTGTACGGGCGGTGCTCCTCCTCGCCGATCAGCGTCACGGGCGTGCCGAGCTCGCCGAGCCGCCGGGCGAGTCGTACGCCCGCGAGGCCGGTGCCGATCACCACCACACGCTCATTCGAGGTCATGCCCTTGAGCGTGCGGTGCGGGTGTTACCCGGCAGCATCACCTCTGTTTCCCGCGCGGAACGCTGCCCTCAGCGGGGGAGGGGGGTGCGTGTGAGGGTTCCGGGAGCGGACGCGGACACGGCTGTGAGGAGGCGGACAGCCGCGCCCAGCTCAAGGAACGCTCATCTCGATGGACGTACCATCTATTCCGTCCCTAGGCTCGCGCCCATGCCCGACATCTCCCTGACCGCGGTCGTCCTGCTCTGCCTGGCCGCCCTCGCCGCCGGCTGGATCGACGCCGTGGTCGGCGGCGGCGGGCTGCTGCTCCTGCCGGCCCTGCTGCTGGGACTGCCCTCCGGCACCCCGGCCGCACACGCCCTCGGCACCAACAAGGCCGTCGCGATCGTGGGCACCACGGGCGCGGCGGTCACCTACGCCCGCAGGGCGCCGGTCGACGTACGGACCGCCGTACGGATCGGCCTTGCCGCCCTCGCCGGATCGTCGGCCGGGGCCTCCCTCGCAGCCGGGATGAGCACCGAGGTGCTCAAGCCCGTGATCATGGTGGTGCTGCTCGCGGTGGCCGCTTTCGCCATCCTGCGCCCCGCCTTCGGTACCGTCCCCGCCACCGGCCCGGTGACCCGGCGCCGGATCCTTGCCGCGATCGGCCTCGCCGGCCTCGGCATCGGCTTCTACGACGGTCTCGTGGGCCCCGGCACCGGCACGTTTCTCGTCCTGGCGCTCACCGCCCTGCTCCACCTCGACCTGGTCACCGCCTCCGCCACCGCCAAGATCGTCAACTGCTGCACCAACGCCGGTGCGCTCGCCACGTTCGCCTGGCAGGGGGCAGTGCTGTGGCAACTGGCGGCGCTAATGGCGGTGTTCAATCTGGCGGGCGGCACGCTCGGCGCGCACACCGCCCTGAAGAGGGGCAGCGGCTTCGTCCGCGTCGTCCTGCTGACGGTCGTCCTCGCCCTGGTGGCGAACCTGGCGTACGAGCAGTGGGCGGCCTGACGGCCCGGTGATCGACCGGGCGGACATGATCCGCGCGCGCGGGTTAGGCTCCAGCGCCGCTCCGTGACGCGGGCGGCCGGTGCTGGGGAGCGCCGCGGAACGGAACACGTGTGGGGGAGACGATGGTCGAGGACGGCAGACCGTCCGGGGCGTGGCCGCTGAAGAAGGCCGCCCTGGTGGTCGGCGCGGGCGCGTTGATCGGGCTCGCGGTGGAGTTCCACTGGCTGGGGTGGACGTCCTTTCCCGGCAACGGCTGCGGCGGCAGGTACCGTCCCTGCCCGGAGGGCACGACGCCGACTCTCGTCCTGGCGTTCCTCCTGACCTTCGGGGGCTTCATCGGGCTCACCGTCGCCCTCGCCGCGTTCACCCGGGCCCGCCCCGGCAAGGCCGTGCCCGGCGCCCTGGTCGCGGTGGGTGTCCTGGTCGTGCTGTGGCCCGGCTGGCAGGCCTACCTGTGGATGCGCGGGCCGGTGCTCGACGGCGCCTGGGAAGCCAACCCCGACCGGCCCTCGACCGTGCGTGGGGTGGGGGCCTGGGGTGTGGGGGAGGACGCGGGCACGGTCGTCCGCGCCCGGACCGACGCGCTGGTCGCCTACGACTCCGGCAGCGGGGACCGCGCGTGGGTCCTGCCCGCTCCGGTGCGGGAGTCGGTGTGCGCGATGAGCGAGCGGATCGTCGACGGCATCGGCCTGGTCGCCTTCGCGCGGGACGACCAGCCGTGCGGCACCGTGTGGGGTGTCGACGCGAGCAGCGGACGCAAGGTGTGGGAGCGGCACCTCACCGGGAGGACGCCGCTGTACGGCGGTGGCGGTGTGCTCGGCGCCGACGCGGGCGTCGCTGTGGCACTGGGGGAGCATTCCGTCCACGGATACCGGCTCACCGACGGCGGGGAGCGCTGGACCGTGCAGCCCACCGCGCCCCGGTCCGGTGGCGAGGACGACGCCGCATGCGAGCCGGTGACGGCCTCCTCGGCCGGCGGCACCACCCGGGTGGCCGTGACGTGCGGCTCCTACAGCGACTTCCACTCGGCGTGGCTGCTCACCCTCGACACCGCCACCGGCAAGGAACGGAGCCGGCGCGAGCTGCCGATCGAGAGCTACCTGAACGCGGCCGCGGTGCTCTCCGCCGAGCCGTTCACCCTGCTGGTGCGGGAGAAGGACGAGCGCGGACTCACCGCCGTACTGGCCTACGCCGACCCGGACGACCCGGAGCGGGAGCCGGTGACGCTCCCGCTCACCGCCGACGAGGAGGATCTGGCTCTCGACACGTCCGGCCCCGGCTTCGCGGCCCGGCCGGTGTTCCCGGCCGTGGTCGCCGACGGCAACCTGGTCGTGGCCGCCACCGAGCCGGGTGCGGGTGATCGCGAGCGGGTCGTGGCCTATGCGCTCGACGACGGCCGGCGCCGCTGGCACGCGGACCTGGGCACCACGGTGGCCGCCCTCGCTCCGGCGGGCCGGGACCGCGTGGCCGTGCTCGGCCAGTCCCAGCGGCTGTGGACGCTCACCGCCGGGGACGGCACCCGGCTGGGCGAGGAGGACGGCATCACGGTGCGCGACCTCGCCTGGAAGCTCGACACGGCCCCGCAGCTGCTCCGCGCCGGCGACACCTGGGTGATCGTCAACGCCAACGGCGACGAGTACCCCCCGGCGCTCGCGGTCAGGCCCTAGCCGCCCGCACCAGCAGGTCGATCAGACCCGCCCCGTCCTCGTCGCCATGTCCGTCGGCGACGCGTCGGGCCATGAGGTCCAGGTACGGCGTCAGCAGCTTGGCGCTGACGCCCTGTTCCTCGGCGGTGCGCAGCAGCGTGGTGGTGCCCGCGACCTGCATCGCGAGGTGGGACACCACGCCCTCGGTGTAGTCGCCGCTCTCCAGTCGTTCGGCGGTCTCGTGCACCGTCGGGCTCATCGCGCTCAGCCACGAGACGAGCAGCGGGGCGAAGTCCTTCGGGGCCACGTCCTCCCGGCGGATCAGCGCGAAGGCGTGCGCCACCCCGGCGAACATGCCGTACATCGCGCTCAGCAGCGCCACGTCGTGGAGCGCGGCGAAGCCCGGGTCCTCGCCGACGTAGCGGGTGCCGGCCGGGACGGCCAGGGTGGCCCGGTGCTCCTCGAACACGGCGCGCGAGCCGCTGTAGAGGACGTGGGCACCGGACTCGGCGTCCCCGATCATCGGCGGTACGGCCAGGATGCCGCCGTCCAGGTACCGGGCGCCGCGCGACGTGGCCCAGGCGGCGCGAGCGCGGCCCTGCCCGGGAGTGCCGGTGGTCAGGTTCACCAGGTCCCGCCCGGACAGGTCGGCCCCGTCCAGCGCCTCGCCCACGGAGGCGTCGTCGAGCAGGCAGACGACCACCAGACGGCTCGCGGCCACGGCGTCGCCCGCGCCCGCGGCCACCGCGGCGCCCTCGGCGGCCAGGGGCGCGGTGCGGGCGGGGGTGCGGTTCCAGACGGTCAGCGGATGCCCGGCGGCGAGCCAGGCGCGGGCCAGCGCGGTGCCCATGGCACCGGTGCCGAGGAGGGTCACGGGGGTGGGGGAAGCGGGAGCGGCCGGGGCGGTGTTGTCGGTCATGGCGACTAGGCTCGCCGCGGGGAAAGGGCCTGCTCAAGTACGCACTTCGAAGTGGGCACGCACCCCGGGGAAAGCGTGCAGGCAGCGGAGTTGGACGGGGTGGCGGCATGGCGGCGGGACGGCGGCCGGGCGGGTACGTGTGCGGGATCGACGCGGCGATGGACGTGATCGGCGGCAAGTGGAAGGTGCTCATCCTCTGGGCGCTGCACGAGCGGCCCCACCGCTTCGGCGAACTGCGCCGGGAACTGCCCGGCATCACCGAGAAGGTGCTCGCCTCGCACCTGCGGGAGATGGAGCGCGACGGCATCGTGCACCGCGAGGAGTACGACGAGGTCCCGCCGCGCGTCGAGTACTCGCTGACCCCGCGAGGCGTCACCCTCGACCAGGCCCTGGAACCGCTGGGCGCGTGGGGGAGGGCGAACGTCCTGGGCGGAACCGGCCCGCACCCGGTCGGGTGAGCGCGCCCGCGGCGCTCACCGGCTGCCCGTCAGATGCGCGTACACGACCACGTTGCCCTGGTAGCCGGTCGTGCGGTGGTAGCCGCCGCCGCAGGTGATGACCCGCAGCTCGGGGCGGCTCGCCGCGCCGTACACCTTCGCGTCGGGGAAGTCCCGGGCGGAGTACACCTCGACGGCGTACACGGTGAACACGGCGACGCCGCCGTCGCGCCGGTCCACCTCGACGGTGCTGCCCTTGCGGAGCGCACCCAGCGAGTAGAAGACGGCGGGGCCCTCGGCGTTGTCCACGTGCCCCGCGACGATCGCGGTGCCCGTCTCGCCGGGCGTGGTGCCCGCCTCGTACCAGCCGGCCAGGTTCTTCCGCTCGGCGGGCGGGACCTCCAGGCTCCCCGTCCGGGTCAGACCGAGTCCCGTCAGCGGCGCGTCCACGCGGATGGCGGGGATACGGATGCGGTGGGGCGGGGAGGGCGGCAGGGCGGGAGCTGCCCGCTGCGCGCCGCCTTCGTCGTCCGCCCCGGAGCGGGCCTCGGCGGCCGACGGCTGCGGCGGGGCATGCGTCCGGGCCCCGTCGTGCAGCAGCCAGGCCCCGGAGCACAGCGCCAGCACCGTGACGGCCGCTATGGCCGTGTTGCCCGGACTGCCCGTCCGGCGGTTCCTGCGGGGCATGGCGGACTGACCTCTCTTCGAGTCGGCGCCCGTATCCCCCTCCGGGCCGCGAGGGGCGTCGGGCCCGGAGGGGGAGGGGACGTGCGGTACCGGCGGACAGGCGGCGGAGGGTGCCCGTCAGATCCCGTCGCCTCTCGCCCGGCGATGCAGGAGCCAGGTACCGCCCGCGGCGGCGACGGCGAGAGCCGTCACGCCGGCCGCGGTCTGCACGGGGTCGGGGCCCAGAGCGCCACCGACCCCCGTCTTCACACTGCCCCGGGGATACACCTGCTGGGAGTCGTGGGGCGGGAGCGAGGGGGGCGTCAGCGTGACGACCAGGTCGCCGGTCACCCGCCGGCCGCCCCCGTCGCACGTGGCGACGATCTCGTACGTCCCCGGATGCGCGCCCGGCGGCACCCGGAACCGCCCGATCACGTCCTGCTCGTGCGCGCTCGGCGCCAGCGTGAAGCGCCCCGCGCCCACGGCGGTCGCGTCGCCGGCCGCCGTGCCGCCGGGGCCGCACGCCGCGGTGTTCACCGTCACCTGCCCGCCCGGTTCCACCGACGACGGGTACACCTCCAGGCTCCCGTCCGGCGGGCCGGCCGGACGGACCGCCGGGGCGTCGGCCTCTCCGGCGTACGCGGGCACGGCGAGCAGCCCCGTGGCCCCCGCGGCGAGCAGCCCCGCGGCGGTCACGGCGAACGCGGTGCCGGTCAGCGGCCGGACGGTACGACGCATGATGCTCCCTCGGCTTCACGGCGGGGCACGGCCCGCGGCACCCCCATGTGCCGCCGTCGGACGCGTCCCTGCACTTCCGAGGTAAGTGCCGACGGGCCCGGACCGCTTCCTGAGCGGGCGTCGGAGGGCGGGCCGAACGGGTGTCGCCGGGATCCCGGCGAGCCCCGCCGGGTCGGCGTTCGGGCAGGTCACCGGGCGGTCGCGGGTGCCGGCGCGGAAAGCCGTACGGCGCGGCGGTGAACGGGTGACCGGGACGCGCGGGTCACCGCTTGACCTCAATCGAAGTCGAGGTACGAGTCTGTGCGGCATGAAGACAGCGACCGATGTCCTCCATGTCACCGTCGTCCTCGGCAGCAACCGGCACGGGCGCTTCGGCCCCGTCGTCGCCGACTGGCTGCTCGACCGGATCCGTGAGCGCGACGACCTCACCGTCGACGTCGTCGACGTCGCCGGGATCGACCTGCCCACCACCTTCGAGCGGACCGCGCGGGCCACCGCCGCGCTCGCCGAGGTCACCCCGAAGCTGGCCCGTGCGGACGCCTTCGTGGTGCTCACTCCCGAGTACAACCACTCCTTCCCGGCGGGCCTGAAGAACCTGATCGACTGGCACTTCGGCGAGTGGCGCGCGAAGCCCGTCGCCCTCGTCACCTACGGAGGGCTCGCCGGGGGCCTGCGCGCCGCCGAACACCTGCGCCAGGTCTTCGCCGAGCTGCACGCCGTCACCGTGCGCGACACCGTCTCCTTCCACAACGCGGGCGCGTCCTTCGACGACGAGGGCCGCCCGCGGGACCCGGCGGGTCCGGACGCGGCGGCCAAGACGATGCTGGACCAACTGGTCTGGTGGGCCGCGGCGTTGCGGGAGGCACGGGCGCGCGGGCCGTACGCGGGGTGAGACCGGCGGCGGGCGGGGACGCTCAACAGCGCCCGACCGGGGGGTGCTTCAGCCCCGCCCCCGCCACTCCCCGCGCTCGATCGGCTTCCCCCGGACCCGCAGCCGGGCCGCGACGGCGGACGCGGCGACGTAGACCCAGGCGCGTACGGCCGTGCCGTCGGCGGTGCGCACCACGTCCCGCGCCACCCGCTCGTAGAGGTTGCGCGAAGCGCCGGGCGCGTACCCCTCCAGCCGGTCCAGTTCGGCCAGCAGCCCCGTGTACTCCTGCGGCCGGGCGGTGACCAGTTCCCCGCCCACCGAGCCGCCCGGCTCCTCCACGGCGTACGGATAACCGGGCCCGTCGTACAGCACGGCGCCCGGCAGCCGGGCGGGCTCCTCGCTCAGCGTGCGGCCGCGCAGGAAGAGGTCGTGGTTGGCCTCGCCGGGGCGGAGCGTGCCGTAGACGAAGAAGGGAAGGGTCACTCGTTTCACCTGCACGGACGGTCGGGGAGCCCCTCTGCACCGAAGTGCCACCGGAGCCTTGCAGGAACGATTCTCACCCCTCACACACCCCCACATTCACGTTATGGACATGACATGTTCAGCGCCACTTGAATCGCGGTCACCATTACCGCCGCCCCTCCCCCCACCGTGTCGGGGCGCCCGTTCTAGGAGACCGCTTGAGCCGGATACGGCATGCCCGAGGTTCCCGTCCCGTCACCGCCGCGGTGGCCGTCAGCAGCGCCGCCCTGCTGGCCACCGCACTCTCCCCCACCGCCGGCGCGGCCGACCGGCCCACCCGTGCCACCGCGATCCGGCACGCCGCGTCGGCCCTCGCCGACCACGCCGCCGCCCTCGGCCTGACCGCCGCCCAGGAGACGACGGTCCGGGACGTCGTCGTCGACCGGGACGGCACCCAGCACGTCCGTTACGACCGCACCTATCGGCAACTACCCGTCCTGGGCGGCGACTTCGTCGTCCATCTGGCGCCGGACGGCACATACCGCGGCGCCGACCGCGCCACCCGGGCCGCCATCGACCTGCCGACCGTCACCCCGGGTCTCTCCGCTCCCAGGGTCGCCGACCTGGCCGCCGACGCCCTGCGCGCGGCCCACCTCGGCGACACCCTCGACCGGCTCACCGCCAGGCCCGAGCTGGTCGTCGACGCCCTGCACGGCACCCCCCGACTCGCCTGGCGCACCGACGCGGTCGCCCAGGACTCCCTCGGCAACCCGGTCGCCCGCACCCTGCTGACCGACGCGCGCACCGGTGCCCGGATCGACGCCTGGGACAGCCTCGAGAGCGCGTCCGGCGACGGACGGTCCCTGTACGGCGGCACGGTTCCGCTGGAGACGACGTCCTCGGGACCGTCGTACGAGCTCAGGGACCCCACCCGCGGCAACACCTACACCGGCGACGCGGGCAACCGGACCGACCTGTGCGTCCTCAGCCTCTGTCTCGGCCGCGCCCCGGCCACCGTCCTCACCGACACCGACAACCACTGGGGCACGGGCACCGAGGCCGACCGCGCCACCGTCGCGGTGGACGCGCAGTACGGCACCGACGTCACCTGGGACTACTACGAGGACGTCCACGGTCGCCGGGGCATCGCGGGCGACGGCAAGGGCTCGTACAACCGCGTGCACTACGGGAACAAGTACAACAACGCCTTTTGGGACGACAGTTGCTTCTGCATGACGTACGGGGACGGTGACGGCGTCCAGATGGGCCCGCTGGTGTCGCTCGACGTCGCCGGGCACGAGATGACCCACGGGGTGACATCGAAGACGGCGGCGCTGACCTACTCGGGCGAGTCCGGCGGACTGAACGAGGCCACCTCGGACATCTTCGGCACCCTGGTGGAATTCCACGCCGCCAACCCCGAGGACACCGGTGACTACCTGATCGGCGAGGAGATCGTCCGCGAGGGCTTCGGCCGCAGCGCCCTGCGGTACATGGACGAGCCGTCGAAGGACGGCACGTCGGCCGACTGCTGGGCCGGTTCCGTCGGGAACCTCGACGTGCACTACTCCTCGGGCGTCGCCAACCACTTCGCCTACCTGCTCGCCGAGGGCAGCGGCGCCAAGACCCTCGGCGGCGTCGCCCACGACTCCCCGACCTGCGACGGCTCCACGGTCACCGGCATCGGCCGGGCCAAGCTCGGCGCGATCTGGTACCGCGCCCTCACCGTCTACATGACCTCGTCCACCGACTACGCGGGCGCCCGCACGGCCACACTGAAGGCGGCCGGCGACCTCTACGGCGTGGGCGGCACCGAGTACGCGGCGGTGGCGGCGGCCTGGAGCGCGGTGAACGTGGGCTGACGCGCCGGCCGCGTGCCGACGGGCCACCCGACCGCGGCCTTCGACCGGTCCACCGTGCCCCGCCGCCCGCCCACCGTGGCCCACGGCTTCCGCCGGCTCAGACACTTGACGGGGCGGGGCAGGCAGGTCGCCCCGGCCGGTGACCGCCACGGCGACGCCGGGGCCCCGCGGACGGGTGCGGCGTCTCGGCGGTGTCGGCCCCGAGAGCGCGGGCCCGTCACCGGTGTTCGGGAGCGGGGCCGACGCAGAGCGCGTCGGAGGCGCCGAGCCCAGCGGGCCGTGCCGCAGACACAGAGGCCGACGCTGCCGCGGGCGACGGCCAGGACCTGGACACGGTCCTGGCCGCCGCCCCAGCCCGTCCTGCCGGGTTCCATGGCCCGTCGATCGTGGTCTGCGGCCCGTCCCCCCCACGGCGGCTACGGCCGCACCGCCTCCAGCCGCACGGCGCACGCCTTGAACTCCGGCATTCGGGACGTGGGGTCGAGCGCGGGGTTGGTGAGGGTGTTGGCGCGGCCCTCGCCGGTCCAGTGGAACGGCATGAACACGGTGTCCGGCCGGATCGCGGTGGTGATCCGCGCCGGGGCCACCGCCCGGCCCCGCCGCGAGACCACGGCCACCGGATCACCCTCGGCCGCGCCGAGCCGCTCGGCGAGCCGCGGGTGCAGCTCCACGAACGGACCGGGTGCCGCGGCGTTCAGCTCCTCGACCCGGCGGGTCTGGGCGCCGGACTGGTACTGGGCCACGACCCGGCCGGTGGTCAGCAGCACCGGGTACTCGTCGTCGGGCTCCTCCGCGATCGCCCGGTGCGTGACCGCGGCGAACCGGGCGCGCCCGTCCTCGGTGGCGAACCGCTCGAGGAAGAGACGCGGGGTGCCGGGGTGGACGCCGGGGGAGGCGCTGGGGGTGGGAACGGAGGCGGCGGGGGAGGGAACGGAGGCGGCGGAAGCGGCGCCCCCGGCCCGCCGGGCGGGCCCCTGGCCGGCGTGACCGGGGTGACCGGGGTGGCTGAGGTGACCGGGATCCTCCGCCCGCGCCGGGTCGTCGGGCAGCACGTCGAAGGCGGCGTCCTCCGGATCGGCGGCGTCGGGCGCGACGTCCTGCGGCCCCGCCGTGTCGGGGGCCGCGGGCTCCCGGCCGTCCGCGGTCTCCGGGGTCGGGCACGGCCAGAACACGCCGTTCTCCTCCGCCAGGCGCCGGTACGTGATCCCGGAGTAGTCCGCGGGCCCGCCCGCGCTCGCCCGGCGCAGCTCCTCGAAGACCTCCTCGGGGTCGGTCGGGAAGCCCTTCTCCACGCCCAGCCGCGCGGCGAGTTCGTGCAGCACCTCCAGGTCGCTGCGCACGCCGGGGGGCGGGGTGATCGCCCGCCGCCGCAGCAGCACACGGCCCTCGAGGTTCGTCGTCGTCCCCGTCTCCTCCGCCCACTGCGTCACCGGCAGCACCACGTCGGCCAGCGCGGCCGTCTCCGACAGCACCACGTCGCACACCGCCAGGAAGTCCAGGGAGCGGATGCGCTCCTCGACGTGCGCGGCCCGCGGCGCCGACACCACCGGGTTGGAGCCCATCAGCAGCAGCGAGCGGATGTCCGTGCCCAGCGCGTCCAGCAACTCGTACGCGCTGCGCCCCGGCCCCGGAAGACCGTCCGGGTCCACGCCCCACACCTCGGCCACGTGCCGCCGCGCCGCCGGGTCGGTCAGCTTGCGGTAACCGGGCAACTGGTCGGCCTTCTGGCCGTGTTCGCGCCCGCCCTGCCCGTTGCCCTGCCCGGTCAGACACCCGTACCCGGACAGCGGGCGGCCCGCCCGGCCCGTCGCCAGGCACAGATTGATCCACGCGCCCACCGTGTCCGTGCCCTTGGACTGCTGCTCGGGCCCGCGCGCGGTGAGCACCATCGCCGCCTCCGGCTCGCAGAACAGCCGTACGGCCTCCCGCAGTTCGGGCACGGACACCCCCGTGATCCGCTCCACGTACTCCGGCCAGTGCGCCATCGCCGCCGCCCGGGTCTCCTCCCAGCCGGCGGTGCGCTCCCGGATGTACGCCTCGTCGGTGCGGCCCTCGGCGACGATCAGGTGCAGCAGACCGAGGGCCAGCGCGAGATCGGTGCCGGGGCGGGGAGCCAGGTGCAGGTCGGCCTGCTCGGCGGTCCTGGTGCGGCGCGGGTCGACCACGATCAGGGTGCCGCCGTTCTCCCTCAGCTCGGTGAAGTAGCGCAGCGACGGCGGCATGGTCTCCGCCGGGTTCGACCCGACCAGGATCACGCAGCCGGTCTTCGGGATGTCCTCCAGCGGGAACGGCAGCCCCCGGTCGAGCCCGAACGCCTTGATGCCGGCCGCCGCCGCGGACGACATGCAGAACCGGCCGTTGTAGTCGATCTGGGAGGTGCCCAGCACCACCCGCGCGAACTTGCCGAGCGTATACGCCTTCTCGTTGGTCAGCCCGCCGCCGCCGAACACGCCGACCGCGTCCGGCCCGCGCTCCGCCCGCGTCCGGCCGAGCCCCTCGGCGATCCGGTCCAGCGCCTCGTCCCAGGACGCCGGCACCAGCGTGCCGTCACCGGACCGCACGTACGGGGAGGTCAGCCGCACCCGGGAGGAGAGCACCGCCGGCGCCGTCCGGCCCTTGCCGCACAGCGCCCCCCGGTTCACCGGGAAGTCCACGCGCTCGCCCACCTCGACGGTCCCGTCGGCGGTGGGTGTCAGATTCATCCCGCACTGCAGGGCGCAGTAGGGGCAGTGCGTGGGCGTCACGGTGTTCTGCATGCACTTCAGCCTGCGTGGCCGGTGTTACGCGGCGCGCCGGTCCCTGTTACACGACCGGTACGGCGACCTCCCCGTCGGCGCGAAGCCGCCGTGAGGGCGCCACGCGCCCCTGATCAGCGGGTCCGCCCGGACGCCGACGAGCCGGACGCGGTCACCGTAGAGGCGGGACATGCCGTCGACGTCGGAGGCCGGCACGGCGACCGGCCCCGCCCGGCGCGGCGCCGTCCCGGTGACGGTCGCGTACGTGTGGCCGTGCGGGCCCGCGGCCTCGAGCAGTTCCGCGGCTCCCCTCGCCGCCCCTTCGGTCACCGGCTCGACCTCGACACGGGACGGCACCCGCTCCTGGTGGCGCGGGAGATCGGCAAGGAGCAACTGGTGCCGCGGCTGACGCGCCACCGCTTCGGCGACGTGTCCGGGGACGTTGTCCGTGAGCTTCCTGGGCTCGGTGACCTGCTCGCTCGGGAGCGTCACCGTGATCCGCGCCGTGTCCGCCACGGGCCGAGCGCACCGCGGTTCGCGGGCCCGGTTCAGTGCTCGTCCGGTCCGTCGCCGAGCGCCGCCCGGGCTCGCTCCACCCCCTGCTCCCTGGGGCCGAGGAAGCGGGGGTCCGGGCGGAACACCACGTCCGCGGCGGCCTTGCCCGCCGCCAGGATCTCCCGCACGCCCCCGTAGTACCAGGTCGTGTCGTGCCGTTCGTCGACCCCGACCCCGTAGGAGACGACCCCGGCCGCCCGGCACAGCGCCACCGCGCGGCGGATGTGGAAGCCCTGGCTGATCAGCACGGCCCGGTCCACCCCGAAGATCTTCTTCGCGCGCACGCACGAGTCCCAGGTGTCGAAGCCCGCGTAGTCGCTGACGATCCGCGCGTCGGGCACGCCGTGCCGGTTCAGATAGGCGCGCATCGCGTCCGGCTCGTCGTAGTCCTCGCGGCTGTTGTCGCCGGTGACCAGGACCACCTCGATCCGGCCGGCGCGGTACAGCTCGGCCGCCGCGTCCAG
Organism: Streptomyces sp. NPDC005931; assembly: GCF_042871235.1. Lineage (NCBI taxonomy): Bacteria > Bacillati > Actinomycetota > Actinomycetes > Kitasatosporales > Streptomycetaceae > Streptomyces > Streptomyces sp. NPDC005931. Next base: position 724,822 of record NZ_JBIAIG010000001.1, on the reverse strand, counting down.
GCGGTGCGCGAGATACGGCGACGGCTCCCCGGCCCACAGGCCGGCCCCGAAGACGACGGCGACCTCGGTGCGGGGCACGTCGGCGGTCGTGTGCAGCCCGTCCCGGGCCGTCAGGCGCAGCCACGTGGCCGGCAGCAGCGCCAGCACGCACGCCCCCACCACCGCCCGCACCAGCCGCCGTCGACCGGTGCGGGTGCGCGGCAGGCGCGGTCGGAGCGGCACCACCCGGCGTATCGCGTCGCGCATGGAAAACGGCCCCTCCCCGGTCGGCTCCCCTCCGGTGGGGGACGCCCCCGTGCCGCCCCCGGTTCACTCCACCCCGTATGACCGACTTCACATCCCGCGTCGAACGCGCAGCTCAAACGCCCTCACACACCCGGCGTCCGCATCGTGAACCACTGGAAAACGCCCGTCATTACGGCGCAACGGGAAGGCAACGTCCCGCCGCCACCATCGGTGCATGACGGCGACGAGCGCGAAGAGCACGAAGAGAACCGACACGCGGCTTCCGCCCCCGGCAACCCACCTCGACAGTACGGCGCACCTCATGAACCGCATCAGCAGCCAGCTCGCCGACCAGCTCGGCCTGGTGGCCCTCGACGGCCGCCGACGCCGCCCGTCGGCCTCGCCCGCCCTCGTCGTCGTGGCCCACGGCAGCCGCGACCCGCGCGCCCTGAGCACCGTACGGGGACTCCTCGACCGCGTCCGCGCCCTGCGGCCCGGTCTCCAGGTGCACCTGGGGCACATCGAGCTGAACGCCCCCCTGCTGCCCGACACCCTCGCGGAACTCGACGCGCGGGGCACCGACGCCGCCGTCCTGGTGCCGCTGCTGCTCAGCCGCGGCTACCACGTCAAGCGGGACATCCCCGAGATGGCCGCCGAGGCGCGGCTGCACACGCGCGTGGCCGCGCCGCTCGGCCCGCACCCGCTGCTGGTGGACGCCCTGCACGCCCGCCTCACCGAGGCCGGCTGGTGCGCCCCGGCCGACGAGGCGGCCCGCCGCGCGAGCGGTGTCGTCCTGGCCTCGGCCGGCTCCCGCGACCCCGAGTCGCGGATCGACACGTCCCGCACGGCCGACCAGCTCGCGGCCCGCCTCGGCGTCCCGGTCGTCCCCGCCTACGCCTCCGCCGCCGCGCCCACGGTCCCCGACGCGGTACGCGCCCTGGCCGCCCGGGGCCGGCACCGGGTGGCCGTCGCCTCCTACTTCACGGCCCCCGGCCGCTTCGCCACGGAGTGCGCCCGGGCGGCCCCCGGGATCGCCGCGGCCCCCCTCGGCACCCACCCGTCGATGGCCCACCTCCTCCTCCACCGCTACGACCGGACCCGCACCACGCCGGCCGCCACGGAACCGGAACTGGCATCGGCCTGAGGCGTCCGGTAGACGTCCGGTACCGCTCCCGCCCCACCGGGGCCCGGACACCCGCGCCACGCGACCGGCCACAAGACACCTGCCCCACCCCCGCACCCTCCCCACCCTGCCAGGCGCACGGGCCCTCACTGCAGGCGCACGGGCCCTCACTGCAGGCGCACGGGCCCTCCCGGCGGACGCGCACCCGCATCCGGCGGACGCGCAGGCGCACCCGCAGCCCTCTGTCACCGCCTCCCCGTACTGTCGAGACATGGAAGGCACCCGCACCCCCACCGACCCCACCCCGCACGCGTACGAACACCACCTCCCACCCCCGGGCTACGACCCGGCGTCGGTGGCCCGCTGGGCCGTCGAGCCCGACAAGCGCCCCGGCCGCACCGCCTTCCAGCGCGACCGCGCCCGCGTCCTGCACTCCGCCGCCCTGCGCCGCCTCGCCGGCAAGACCCAGGTCGTCACCCCGGGCGAACTCGGCCACGCCTGGGACGCCAGCCCCCGCACCCGCCTCACCCACTCCCTCGAATGTGCCCAGGTCGGCCGTGAACTCGGCGCCGCCCTGGGCTGCGACCCCGACCTCGTGGAGGCCGCCTGCCTCTCCCACGACCTCGGCCACCCGCCCTTCGGCCACAACGGCGAACAGGCGCTGAACGAGTTCGCCGAGGACTGCGGCGGCTTCGAGGGCAACGCCCAGTCGCTGCGTCTGCTCACCCGCATCGAACCCAAGCGGTTCACCCCCGAGGGTTCCGTCGGGCTCAACCTCACCCGGGCAACCCTCGACGCCGCCACCAAGTACCCCTGGCCCCGCGGCGCCCACCCCACCGACCCGACCTCCCCGAAGTTCGGCGTGTACGAGGACGACCGCCCCGTCTTCGACTGGGTCCGCGAGGGCGCCCCCGGCACCCGCACCTGCTTCGAGGCCCAGGTCATGGACTGGTCCGACGACGTCGCCTACTCGGTGCACGACGTGGAGGACGGCCTGCACGCCGGCCACATCGACCCGAACTGCCTGCACGCCGACCCAGAACGGCGGGAGGTCTTCGCCGTCGCCGTCGGACGGTACGTCCCCGCCGACACCGACCCCGCGGAACTCGCCGAGGCCCTCGACCGCCTCCTCGACCAGGAGTGGTGGCCGCACGGCTACGACGGCACCGCCGTCGCCCAGGCCCGCCTGAAGGACGCCACCAGCCAGCTCATCGGCCGCTTCTGCCTCGCCGCCGAGGGCGCCACCCGCCGGGCGTACGGTGGCGGACGCCTCACGCGGTACGCGGCGGAGCTCGTCGTCCCGCGCGGCACCCGCATGGAGTGCGCCGTCCTCAAGGCGGTCGCCGACCGGTACGTCATGCAGCGCGCCGAGCAGGAGCGGCTCCGCGCCGAGCAGCGGATCGTGGTGCTGGAACTGGCCGAGGCGCTCACCGCCCGCGCCCCCGACGGCCTGGACCCGCAGTTCCGCGCGCTGTTCGACAAGGCACCCGACGACTGCGCCCGCAAGCGCGTGATCGTCGACCGGATCGCGTCCCTCACCGACACCTCCGCCCGCTCCCTGCATGCCCGTCTGACGGGGCACCCGTGAGACGGCCGGGACACCGGGGGCCCGGGCACCCCCGAATGTGACCCTGCGTGGCCTGATCGGGCCACTCCCTCTTCCCGCATCACCCTGCGTGCGGGACGCTCGCAAGTGGCGGCATTCTTACGAGGAGGCATCAAGTGGTCGACGCGGATCAGACATTCGTCATCGTCGGAGGCGGTCTGGCGGGCGCCAAGGCGGCCGAGACGCTGCGAGCGGAGGGCTTCACCGGCCGGGTGATACTGATCTGCGACGAACGCGACCACCCCTACGAGCGGCCGCCGCTGTCCAAGGGCTACCTCCTCGGCAAGGAGGCACGCGAGAGCGTCTTCGTGCACGAGCCCGCCTGGTACGCCCGCCACGACGTCGAACTGCACCTCGGCCAGACCGTCGCCGCGATCGACCGCGCCGCGAGGACCGTCCGCTTCGGCGAGGACGGCACCACCGTCCGCTACGACAAACTGCTGCTGGCCACCGGCGCCGAGCCCCGCCGCCTCGACATCCCGGGCACGGACCTCGCCGGCGTCCACCACCTGCGCCGCCTCGCCCACGCCGACCGCCTCAAGGCCGTCCTGGCCGCCCTCGGCCGGGACAACGGCCACCTGGTGATCGCCGGCGCCGGCTGGATCGGCCTGGAGGTCGCGGCGGCGGCCCGCGAGTACGGCGCGGAGGTCACCGTCGTCCACCGCGCGCCGACCCCGCTGCACTCGGTCCTCGGCCCCGAGCTCGGTCAGCTCTTCGCCGAGCTGCACCGCGACCACGGCGTCCGCTTCCACTTCGGCGCCACGCTCACCGAGATCACCGGCCAGGACGGCATGGTCCTCGCGGCCCGCACCGACGACGGCGAGGAGCACCCCGCGCACGCCGTCCTCGCCGCCATCGGCGCCGCCCCCCGCACGGGACTCGCCGAGGCGGCCGGCCTGGCGCTCGCCGGCCCCGCGGACGGCGGCGGCGTGCTCGTCGACGAGCGGCTGCGCACCTCCGACCCCGACATCCACGCGGCCGGCGACGTCGCCTCCTTCCCGCACGGTCTGTTCGGCACCCGGCTGCGCGTCGAGCACTGGGCCAACGCCCTGAACGGCGGGCCGGCGGCGGCCCGCGCGATGCTCGGCCGGGAACTGACGTACGACCGTGTGCCCTACTTCTTCACCGACCAGTACGACCTGGGCATGGAGTACTCCGGCTGGGCGCCGCCCGGCAGCTACGACCAGGTGGTGATCCGCGGGGACGCGGGCAAGCGCGAGTTCGTCGCCTTCTGGGTGAAGGAGGGCCGCGTGCTGGCCGGGATGAACGTCAACGTGTGGGACGTCACGGACCCGATCCAGCGGCTGATCCGCACCGGGGCCCGGGTGGACACCGAGGCGCTCGCGGACCCGCACGTACCGCTGGAAAGCCTCGCCTCCTGAGTGTCGGTGCGTCCCCGTAGAATTCACGCGTGGCAGGACGGATCAACGACGAGGACGTGAAGGCGGTACGGGACGCGGTCCCGATCGACGCCGTGGTGTCCGAGTACCTCCAGCTGCGGGGCGCCGGGGGCGGCAACCTCAAGGGCCTGTGCCCCTTCCACGACGAGAAGTCGCCGTCCTTCCAGGTCAGCCCGAGCAAGGGCCTCTTCCACTGCTTCGGCTGCCAGGAGGGCGGCGACACCATCACGTTCGTGATGAAGATCGACCACCTCTCCTTCTCCGAGGCGGTCGAGCGGCTCGCCGGTCAGGCCGGCATCACCCTGCGTTACGAGGAGGGCGGCTACAACCCCTCCCACCAGCGCGGCGAGCGGATCCGCCTGGTCGAGGCCCACAAGGTCGCCGCCGAGTGGTACGCGGAACAGCTCGCGACCTCCCCCGAGGCCGAGGCGGGCCGGGTGTTCCTCGCCGAGCGCGGCTTCGACCAGGCCGCGGCGCTCCACTTCGGCGTCGGCTACAGCCCCCAGGGCTGGGACCACCTCACCCGCTTCCTGCGCGGCAAGGGCTTCAGCGACAAGGAACTGCTGCTGTCCGGTCTCGCCCAGGAGGGCCGCCGCGGACCCATCGACCGCTTCCGGGGCCGGCTGATGTGGCCCATCCGCGACATCGGCGGCGACGTCGTCGGCTTCGGCGCCCGCAAGCTCCACGAGGCGGACAACGGCCCGAAGTACCTCAACACCCCCGAGACCGCCATCTACCGGAAGTCTCAGGTCCTCTACGGCATCGACCTGGCGAAGAAGGACATCGCCAAGTCCTCCCGCGCGGTCGTGGTCGAGGGCTACACCGACGTCATGGCCTGCCACCTCGCCGGCGTCACCACCGCCATCGCCACCTGCGGCACCGCCTTCGGCGGCGACCACATCAAGATCCTGCGCCGGCTGCTGATGGACAACGGCTCGGCCCGCGTGATCTTCACCTTCGACGGCGACGCGGCCGGCCAGAAGGCGGCCCTGCGCGCCTTCGAGGACGACCAGAAGTTCGCCGCCGAGACGTACATCGCCGTCGCCCCCGACGGCATGGACCCCTGCGACCTCCGTCTCGCCAAGGGCGACGAGGCGGTCGCGGACCTGGTCGAACCCCGCACCCCCCTCTTCGAGTTCGCGCTGCGCCAGATCGTCGGCCGCTACGACCTGGACACCCCGGCGGGCCGCGCCGCGGCGCTGGACGAGGCGGCCCCGATCGTCGCCCGCATCAAGAACAGCGGCGCCCAGCACGAGGTCGCCGTCCAGCTCGCCGGGATGCTCGGCATCCTCGACACCCAATTCGTCGTCAAGCGGGTGGCACAGCTGGCCCGTTGGGCCCGTGACCGGGGCGGCCGGGGCCCCGCGCCCACGGACCGGGCGCGGCACGGAGGCCCCGGCCCGCAGCAGTACGCCCCCGCCGGGGCCACCCCGCGCGGCCCCGCCCTCAACCTGCGCAACCCGGTCTTCGCCACCGAGCGCGAGCTGCTCAAGCTCGCCCTCCAGCGCCCCGAGCTGGTGTCCCCGGCCTTCGACGCGTACGGCGTCGACGAGTTCACCGCCCCGCCGTACGCGGCCGTGCGCCAGGCCGTCCTGGACGCGGGCGGCGCGGAGTCCGGCGTGCAGGAGCCGCAGGAGTACCTGATCCGGGTCCGCGACGCCGCCCCCGACGACACCGTCCGCGCGATGGTCACCGAGCTCGCCGTCGAGGCGATCATGCTGCACCGGGGCGTGAAGGAGGTCGACGAGACCTACGCGGGCGCCCAGCTCGTCACCGTCCGCCGCCGCGCCGTCGAACGCCGCGTCCGCGACATCCAGGGCCGTCTCACCCGCCTCGGCGCCCACGGCGACCCGGCCGAACTGGCCTCGGTGCAGAACGAGTTGTGGGTCCTCCAGCAGTACGACCAGGCCCTGCGCGAGCACGGCGCCGCGGCGCTGTAGACCGGCATCACCACGCGGTCACGAACCGGACGCAAAAAGTCACCGCACGACCCTCGTGGGGACGTTGTGTCGTACCCCACACTGGGGTGCGGTGCCTGAGTCCTCGGAGCGCGGCCGATCCGTCGTCGGCGGGTCCCCCACCCCCGCGGTTCCGCTCATCGCGTACGGGACGGACAGCGGCGAGGCCGCCGACTCCGCTCCCGACGTACCGCTGCCGCCCTCCGAGGCAGCGATCATCCTGGAGGTCGCCCCCGTGCAGACCCAGACCCTCACCCAGACCGACACCGCCGCGGCCGCCGCGGAGCCGCAGGCCGAGGTGCTGATGGCGATGCCCGCGCAGAGCCACGTCGTGCACCACCCGGGGACGGGGCCCGAGGCCGAGGCCGGGCCAGGGCCCGAGGGCCCGCCCGAGCCGTCCGAACCGCTGGCCGCGGCCCCGGCCGCCGAGGCCCCGCCCGCGCGGTCCGAGACCGGTGGCCCCTCCTCGGACCTGTTCCGCCAGTACCTGCGCGAGATCGGCCGCATCCCCCTGCTCACCGCGGCCGAGGAGGTCGACCTCGCCCGCCGCGTCGAGGCCGGCCTGTTCGCCGAGGAGAAGCTCCGCGTCACCCCCGACCTGGACAGCCGCCTCGCCCACGACCTGGACCGGCTCGTCGTCATGGGCCGCATGGCCAAGCGCCGTCTGATCGAGGCGAACCTGCGCCTGGTGGTGTCCGTCGCCAAACGGTACGTGGGGCGCGGCCTGACCATGCTCGACCTGGTCCAGGAGGGCAACCTGGGCCTGATCCGGGCGGTGGAGAAGTTCGACTACGCCCGCGGCTACAAGTTCTCCACCTACGCCACCTGGTGGATCCGCCAGGCCATGTCCCGCGCCCTCGCCGACCAGGCCCGCACCATCCGGGTGCCCGTCCACGTCGTCGAACTCATCAACCGCGTCGTCCGCGTCCAGCGCCGCATGCTCCAGGAACGCGGCTACGAACCCACCCCGGCCGAGGTCGCCGCCCAGCTCGACCTGCCTCCCGAGCGGGTCGGCGAGGTCCTGCGGCTCGCCCAGGAACCCGTCTCCCTGCATGCCCCTGTGGGCGAGGAGGACGACGTCGCGCTCGGCGACCTCATCGAGGACGGCGACGCCGCGAGCCCCGTCGAGTCCGCCGCGTTCCTGCTGCTCCGGGAGCACCTGGAGGCGGTCCTGTCCACCCTCGGCGAGCGGGAGCGCAAGGTCGTCCAGCTCCGCTACGGCCTCGTCGACGGCCGCCCGCGCACCCTGGAGGAGATCGGCCGCCTCTTCGGCGTCACCCGCGAGCGCATCCGCCAGATCGAGTCCAAGACCCTCAACAAACTCCGCGACCACGCCTTCGCGGACCAGCTCAGGGGGTACCTCGACTGACCACCCCGGCAGCGCTGTCCGGCATGGGTGGGCGCCCCGCGGCGCGGTGCGCGTGGGTGCCTGCCGGGACGTGCGGGCGCGCATCCCCCTGCGACGTACGGGCGATCGTTCCGGCCGCGGCGGACGCGGGGACACCGCCCCGCGTCCGCGCTCCCCGCGTACGCCGCCGGGGGCGTCGGTCAGTCGACCTCCGCCACCGCCTGCGCGAACTGCGCCCGGTACAGCCGTGCGTAGGCGCCGTCGGCGGCGAGCAGGTCCTCGTGGGCGCCCTGTTCGACGATCGCGCCGTTCTCCATGACGAGGATCGTGTCCGCGTCCCGGATCGTGGAGAGCCGGTGTGCGATGACGAACGACGTGCGCCCGTGGGCGAGTTCGGCCATCCCCTTCTGGATCAGCACCTCGGTGCGGGTGTCCACGGAGCTCGTCGCCTCGTCCAGCACCAGGATCACCGGGTCGGACAGGAACGCCCGCGCGATGGTGATCAGCTGCTTCTCCCCGGCGCTGACCCCGCTGCCCTCGTCGTCGATCACCGTGTCGTAGCCGTCGGGCAGCGTGCGCACGAACCGGTCCGCGTGGGCCGCCCGCGCCGCCGCCTCGATCTCCTCCCGGCCGACCTCCCGGGCGGCCCCGTACGCGATGTTCTCCGCGATGGTGCCGCCGAACAGCCAGGTGTCCTGGAGCACCATGCCGATCCCGGAACGCAGCTCGTCCCGGGACATGCGCGTCAGGTCCACCCCGTCCAGGGTGATGCGCCCGCCGGTGACCTCGTAGAACCGCATCAACAGGTTCACCAGCGTGGTCTTGCCCGCGCCGGTCGGCCCCACGATGGCCACCGTGTGCCCGGGCTCCACCACCAGTGACAGATCCTCGATCAGCGGCTTGTCCGGCTCGTAGCGGAACGACACGTGCTCCAGCTCCACCCGCCCGCGCAGCACGGCCGGCTTCGCGGCCGGCTCCGGGTCGGCCTGCTGCTCCTCCGCGTCCAGCAGCTCGAAGACCCGCTCCGCCGACGCCACCCCCGACTGGACCAGGTTCGCCATCGACGCCACCTGCGTCAGCGGCATCGAGAACTGCCGTGAGTACTGGATGAACGCCTGCACGTCACCGATGGACAGCGCCCCGGACGCCACGCGCAGCCCACCCACGACCGCCACGAGCACGTAGTTGATGTTCGACACGAAGAACATCAGCGGCTGCATGACGCCGCTGTTGAACTGCGCCCGGAACCCGGCCTCGTACAGCGCCTCGTTCTGCTCGGCGAACTGCCGCGCGGACTCCTCCTGCCGCCCGAACACCTTCACCAGGGTGTGCCCGGTGTACATCTCCTCGACGTGCGCGTTGAGCCTGCCCGTGGAGCGCCACTGCTGCACGAAGTGCGGCTGCGACCGCTTGCCCACGCGCGTGGCGACGACGAACGACAGCGGCACGGTCACCAGCGCGACCAGCGCCAGGACCCACGAGACGTAGAACATCATCGCCAGCACCCCGACGATGGTCAGCAGCGAGTTGATCAGCTGGCCCATCGACTGCTGGAGCGTCTGCCCGATGTTGTCGATGTCGTTGGTGGCCCGCGACAGCACCTCGCCGCGCCGGCTCCGGTCGAAGTACGACAGCGGCAGCCGCGACAGCTTGGTCTCGACGTCCTCGCGCATCCGGAACATCGTGCGGTTCACGGCCCGGTTCACCAGCCGCGTCGCCACCGCCATCAGCAGACCGGCGACCACGAACACCGCCAGGGCGAACAGCAGGACGTTCCCGACGGCCGTGAAGTCGATGCCCTCGCCCGGCGTGAACGCGGTGCTGCGCAGCATGTCGGCGACATCGCCCTCGCCGCGCTCCCGCATGGCCTCGAGGACCTGCTCCTTGCTCTCCCCGGCCGGCATCTCCCGCCCGACGATGCCGGCGAACACCAGGTCGGTCGCGTGACCGAGGATCTTCGGCCCGACGACGTTGAGGCCGACGCTCAGCACCACGCAGGCCACCAGCCCGTAGACGGTCAGGCGCTCCGGCCGGAACTGGGCGATCAGGCGCCGGCCCGACCCCTTGAAGTCCATCGAACGCTGATCGGGGCCGCCCCCGGCCATCATCCGCCCCATCGGCCCCGCCATCAGGCAGCCTCCGCTTCCGTCAGCTGGGAGAGCACGATCTCCCGGTAGGTCTCGTTGTCCGCCATCAGCTCGTGGTGCCGACCGGTGCCGACGACCCGCCCCTCGTCGAGGACCACGATCCGGTCGGCGTCCCGGATGGTCGCCACCCGCTGGGCGACGATCACCACGGTCGCCTCCGCGGTCTCCCGGGCCAGCGCCTCCCGCAGCGCCGCGTCGGTGGCGTAGTCGAGCGCGGAGAAGGAGTCGTCGAAGAGGTAGATCTCCGGGCGCTGCACCAGCGTCCGGGCGATCGCCAGCCGCTGGCGCTGACCGCCGGAGACATTGGTGCCGCCCTGCGCGATCGGCGCGTCGAGCCCGCCCTCCAGCCGCTCCACGAACTCCCTGGCCTGCGCCACCTCCAGCGCGTGCCACAGCTCCTCGTCGGATGCGTCCGGATTGCCGTAGCGCAGATTGGTCGCCACCGTCCCCGCGAACAGGTACGGCTTCTGCGGCACGAGTCCGACCGTCCGCGCCAGCAGCGCCGGCTCGATGTCCGCGACCGGCACGCCGTCCAAGAGGACCTCGCCCTCGGTCGCGTCGAACAGCCGGGGGACCAGCCCGAGCAGCGTGGACTTGCCGCTGCCGGTCGAGCCGATGACGGCGGTGATCTCACCCGGGCGGGCCTCCAGGCCGATCGTCTTCAGCACGGGCTCCTCGGCGCCCGGATAGCTGAAGCCCGCGCCCCGCACCTCCAGATGGCCGTGCCGGCGCAGCCCGGTGACGGGCGTGGTGGGCGGCACCACGCTCGAGGAGGTGTCCAGTACCTCCTGGACGCGCTCGGCGCACACCTCGGCGCGCGGCACCATCATGAACATGAAGGTGGCCATCATCACGGACATGACGATCTGCATCAGATAGGCGAGGAACGCGGTCAGGTCACCGATCTGCATCCCGCCGCTGTCGATGCGGTGCGCTCCGAACCACACCACGGCGATCGACGACAGGTTCACCACCGTCATGACCACCGGGAACATCAGCGCCAGCAGGTTGCCGGTGCCCGTCGACAGGTCGGTCAGCTCGGCGTTGGCCTTCCGGAACCGCCGCTGCTCGTACGCGTCACGGACGAAGGCACGGATCACACGGTTGCCGGTGATCTGCTCGCGCAGCACCCGGTTCACGGTGTCGAGCCGTTCCTGCATGGCTCGGAACAGTGGGCGCACCCGCCGCACGATCAGCGTCACGCAGATCCCCAGCACCGGCACCACCGCGACCAGCACCCCGGACAGCGGGACGTCCAGGCCGAGCGCCATCACGATGCCGCCCACGCACATGATCGGCGCGGAGACCATGAGGGTGAACGTCATCAGCGCCAGCATCTGGATCTGCTGGACGTCGTTCGTCGTGCGGGTGATCAGCGACGGTGCGCCGAAGCGACCCACCTCGCGGGAGGAGAAGGACTGCACGCGGTCGAACACCGCGGCCCGCAGGTCCCGCCCGAGCGCCGAGGCGGTCCGGGCGCCGTGGTACACGGCACCGATGTTGCACCCGACCTGCGCCAGCGAGACGCCGAGCATCAGCGCGCCGTAGGCCAGGATGTGGCCGGTGTCGCCCTTCACCACGCCCTCGTCGATGATGTCGGCGTTCAGGGTGGGCAGGTAGAGCGTGGCGCAGGTCTGGAGGAACTGAAGCAGGACGAGGAGGGCGATGGGTCTCTTGTAGGGCCTGAGACAGGTCCGCAGGAGTCGTATGAGCACGCTGCTTCTCTCGGAGTGGACGACGGAGGCATGTGGTTGCCCGTGGCCCCTATCGTCGGACACTCCACCCGCGTTACCTCAACCGATTATCGCCCCGTGTCCCGGCCCGCCCCTCCCGCTACAGCCGGAACGCGCCCGGGTGGGTCTGCTCCCGCACCGAGACGAACTGCTGGCGCACCGCCTGTCCCACCGCCAGTTCCTCGCCGGGGTCCAGCACCTGTGCCGCCGCCCCCTGCCAGACCGGCGGGGTGCGCGGGTCCAGGGTGCCCTGGGAGACGCCGAGGGCCCAGGACGCCTGGCGGGCCGCGCCGATCGCGGCGTAGTCGGCGGGCTGCGGCACCATCACCTGCGCCCCGAACAGCGAGGGCGCCGCCGCCTGCACGGCGGGCAGTTCCGCGGCGGGCCCCAGGAGGAACACCCGCCGCACGTCCACGCCCCGGCCGCGCAGCACGTCCAGCGCGTCCGCGAGCCCGCACAGCATGCCCTCGAACGCGGCCCGCGCCAGATGCTCCGGCTTCATCGACTCCCGCCGCAGGCCCGCCAACGTGCCCGCGGTGTGCGGCAGGCTCGGGGTGCGCTCGCCCTCCAGGTAGGGCAGCAGCACCAGCCCGTGGGCGCCCGGCGTCGACTTCATCGCCAGGTCGGACAGGCTCTCCAGATCCGGCAGCCCGAGCAGTTCCGCGGTCCCGCGCAGGGTCCGTACGGCGTTCAGCGTGGTGACGACGGGCAGGTGCATGCCGGTCGCGTCGGCCAGGGCGGTGATCATCCCGCTCCGGTCGTGCAGCGCCTCCGGGTGGACGGCCATCACCGACCCGGACGCGCCCAGCGACACCACCGCGTCGCCCAGTCCTATCCCGAGCCCGAAGGCCGCCGCCATGGTCTCGCCGGTGCCGGCGGAGATCAGCAGCCCCTCCGGCGTCGTGCCCGCCGCCTCCGCGGGTCCGATCACCTCCGGCAGCATCACCTGGTGCCCGAGCGCCAGCTCCACCAGATCGGGCCGGTAACCGCCGGTCGCCGCCGACCAGTAGCCGGTGCCCGAGGCCCCGCCCCGGTCGGTGGTCCGGCGCACCGGCCGGCCCAGCAGCTGCCACACCAGCCAGTCGTGCGCCTGGAGGACGACCGCGGTGCGCTGGGCGTTCTCCGGCTCGGTGCGGGCCATCCAGCGCAGCTTGGTCACCGGCTGCGCGGCCTGCGGCACGCACCCCACCGCCTGCGCCCACGCCTCGCGCCCACCGAGCGCGTCGACCAGATCGGCCGCCGCGACCTGCGCCCGCTTGTCCCCGCCGACCATGGCGGGCCGCACCGCGTTGCCCTGGGCGTCCAGCGGCACCAGCGCGTTCTGCTGCGCCGAGACGCCGATGGCCTGCACGCCCTCCAGCAGTCCGCCGCCCGCCGCCTCGCCCAGGGACAGCAGCCAGGCCTGCGGATCGACGTCGGAGGGACGACCGGCACCGTCGGGGTTCTCCACGGGATGCGGTGCATATCCCTGCCTGAGCACGGCTCCGGTGTCCGCGTCGCAGACGACGATACGAGTGAAATCGGGCGAACTGTCCAACCCGGCGACTATCCCCATGGCGAAAATTCTGCCGTACCGCACCGCTTGGGTCGGGCCATGGCCCGACGAGTCGTCCGAACCGGCGCCGGGTAGGGACCCTCAGGTGTTGCTGGTGCCCCAGTCGTCCTCGCCCGAGCCGTGCGCGGTGCGCTCGCGCAGGGTCCGTACCCGCTGGGCCACGGAGTCGGGCATGCGGTCACCGACCTTGTCGCTGACCACGTGGTAGGCCTTGCCCGCGAACTCGCGGCCCTGCTGTGCGGCGGTCTCCGCGGTGTTGCGGACGGCCGGGTTCTGCGCGAACTGCCGAGCGGACTTCTTCAGCTGCTCGTAGCGCTCGCGCCCGGCCCTCGTGCCCAGCACGTAACCCAGGACGACTCCGGCGACGAACGTGAGCCGGTAACGCATGGCGGCCACCCTTCCCTTGCGTAGGTCTGCGCAGATCCGCGTGGGTCTGCGTAGGTCTCCGGTGCGGCGTCGGCGCCGGGGAGTACCGATTGGCGGAGCACCCCCCTGCTTGCGCTAATGTATGTGTCGCAGCGGACGCGCGCCCCCTGGCGGATACCCAGGTAGGTACGTTCGATGCAACGAGGCATTCCTCCGTAGCTCAATTGGCAGAGCAGCCGGCTGTTAACCGGCAGGTTACTGGTTCGAGTCCAGTCGGGGGAGCTCGGTCCTCCGTAGCTCAATTGGCAGAGCAGCCGGCTGTTAACCGGCAGGTTACTGGTTCGAGTCCAGTCGGGGGAGCAGTGCTGAACGAGGACCCCTCAGGGGTCCTTTTTCATGCCCTCAGGAACCGTGTGGGGCTGGGAGCAGTCTCCATGGTCACCGAGGCCCGCACGTAGTCGACCATCCGAGGCAGGAGATCGTATGAGCGGCTATGCTGCGGCAGACGGCGCGCACACATGTACGCGACACGCCGTTATGGGGCGGTAGCTCAGCCGGTTAGAGCAGCGGACTCATAATCCGTCGGCCGTGGGTTCGAGTCCCACCCGCCCCACCACAGAATGGCAGCGCAGAAACGTCCCGACCAGGCACTTAGCCGGTCGGGGCGATGACCGAGAGATCTTGGCGGCCCATCCTGATCATGCAATCACGCGTGTTGGGACAATGTTGGGACGCAGGTCACGCGGCGGGACGAACTCCCTCGTCCGGCTCATCGCCCTCAGCATCCACGTCTGCCTCACGTGCCTCATCTTGCTTCTCCGGCGACTTCGGCTTGTCTCGCCGGGGAGCGACCTTCTTCGAGCGGGGTACGACCGCGCTCGTGGACTCCGCCTCGGCGGTCAGGAGCTGCGGCAGGACGCTCGTGTAGGTGTCTGAGGTGATCTGGCGGGAGCTGTGCCCCAGCCGCTCTTGGACGACCTTGATGTCTGCCTTGCCGAGCAACGCCAGCGTCGCTGATAGATGCCTGGTGTCGTGCAGGCGGATCGGGGGAAGCCCAGATAGCTCGACGAGCCGGTTGAAGCGCCGGCTGATCCAGTCGGGGTGGAGGGGTTCGCCGTTCTCGTGGGTCCAGACCCGATTGCTCTCAACCCACGCCTTCTCCCCGGACCACTGTTGACGTTCCTGTTCCTGGGTTTCTCGCCACGTGGCCCACAGTGCGCGTGTCAGAGCGTCGAGCGTGACAGTGCGGACGCTGTCCTGCTTCGGGGCCTCGTCGTACATCCGGTAGGCGATCTCGACGGTCTGCGCGGAGATGCGGAACCAGGAGCTGGTCAGACTGACCTCCGTCCAAGGCAGCGCGCACATCTCGCCGCGCCGGGGGCCGCGGAAGATGAACCCGTGCCACATGCCGCACAGCCTGTCGTCGGCGATGAAGTCCAGGAACTCGCCGGTCTGCTCCGGGGTCCAGACCATGACGGGGCTGGGCTTCGTACCGGTGCGCTTCCACTCTGCGACCCGTTCCGGCGTCCAGACGAGCGCCTTGGGCCGCTTGATCGGCGGCAGCTCGACCATCGCGGCCCAGTTGGTCATGTAGTCGCCGCGCTTGATGCCGCTACCCAAGAACGAGCTGAGGGTGGCGTTGATGCGGTGCATCGTGGCGGCGCTGGTGATCTTCCGCTTCCCCTTGCGGCCCTCGCGGAGGGCGGCGTTGGCGTCGAGGTACGCGCGGCGTGTGGCGCGGCGCTCCTCCTTCTTCCCCGCGGCGCGGACCCACGTCGCATAGGCGGCATCGCGAGCTTCCTGCAACTCGACTATCCGGGCGTGGTGGATCAGCCGCTCGGCGTTCTCCCGCTCGATCGCGTCGTACATCGTTTCGATATGCCGCAGCTTGAGGTCGCGCCGCTTGATGTGCCCCAGGTGGGGTTCGAGGTAGAGCCGGACGTGCTCCTCGTACCCGTGGAAGGTCGTGCGGGCCAGGCTCCTCTTCCTCTTGAGCCAGGCGTCCAGGTCCTCCTTCACGGTGGCGTTGCTGAGCACGTCCGTGCCCTTGACGGCGTCGCGGTAGACCTCGGACGCCTTGGTCTTCGCCGCATCCTTCGTGGCAAACCCGCCGCGCCGAACGCGCTGCCGCTTGCCGCCCTCGCCCGCTTCGAGCTCGAAGTAGAAGTACCAGCGGCCGTGGCCCTTCTGGTCCAGCTTGGGGCAGCTGGCGCCGAGAAGTCGCCGCTTTGGGCGGCCATCGGCGTCGAGTATCGGAGTGCCGTCGTCCCCGATCACGGGCTCCCGGCAGGCGCACTGCCGGTAGTAGCTGGGGTTGAACACGAATATCCCCTTCGTGGCCTTCGGTTGTGGAACTTCTGTGCCGGTCCTTGTCGAACCGATGCCCTATCTTGCCCCAACACTCCAGTGTTGGCGTATACTTATGTGACGTTGGCGCGGGGGAGAACGCGACAACGGGAATGACCACGAAGAACGCTTCTGTAGCTACGGACCCCGGGGCCAGCACCATGACCCTGGAGGAACTGCTTGCACTGCCGCCGACGGTGAACGTCACAACGGCGGCGCGGGCACTGGGTATCGGTGTGCACAAGGCTTACAAGTTGATCAAGGAAGGGTCTTTCCCCGTGCAGACGCTCACGATGGGCAGCACGGTGAAGGTCCCTACTGCCGCGCTGTGGCGAGTGCTCGAAGTGACGCCACCCGCGGGCTGATCACGTAGCTTTGGCGTATCGATTCCCCTAGCTCACGGCCCCTTCCACAGGGCTGTGATCTAGGATCGGGCGGCTAGGGGGCGCACCAGAGAAGAACGGACGACCGCATGCCACGGCTCTACGGTTTCGACGACGCGTCGCGTCGTCGGCTACGTGATGACGAGGTGGGCCCGCTTCGCCAGATGGTGAGCCGAGCGTTGCAGGGCGGCCAGTCCAACGCGGACATCGCCGTGTGGGCGAATGGTGAGGGCTACCGGGGCACGCTCGGGGGTGAGTGGAAGGACGCGTCGGTCGGACGCCTCTTCCGGAACCCGGCGATTGCCGGACTGCGGTATGACAACGATGGTGAACTCGTTGATGCCGGCCACCCGGGCGCCATCACTCCGGAAGAGTTCAAGGCCCTCCAAGAGCGGGACCAGAGCCGCAAGACGGGGGACGCGGCCCCGCCCTACGACTACCTCCTGGTGGATGGCGCCAGCACGTGCGGCAAGTGCACCTGGGCGCTTCAGGGGGCACGCACCAACGCCGGGACGCCCGGGTACCGCTGCCGTCCAAAGGACAAGGACGGCCGCGGAGGCTGCGGTGAGGTCCGCATCGATGGCGAACTCCTGGAGAACTACGTCGGCGAATACGTCGTGGCCGAACTCCTCAAGCCCGGCATCCGCGACCAGATCCTCAAGGCTCAGGCCGCTGTCCGCGCGCAGGTCGAGAAGATGAAGGCAACCATCGAAGAGTTGGAGGGCCGCCGCGGCGAAGCGGCGACCCTCTACGGTCAGCGGCAGATCAGCAGCGAGGCATTCGTGGCCGCCGATCGCGAGATCACGGCCAACATCAAGGACACCCGATCGCGCCTGCGGTACGCCGAGCAGATGGCGGACTTCTCCCTCGGCAACGCCAAGGACCTGGTGCGGTGGTGGAACACGGCGCCGTCCGCGTCCAAGAGAGCCATCGTGAGGTTGTTCCTGGAGAACATCGAAGTGTTCCCCGCGAGGGCCCGCGGAGTGCGCACCGTTGAGCCTGGCAGGGTTGTCCTGCACTGGCGCAAGCTGCCCGGCCTGTCAGACGCCCGCTGAAACGGACGCCTTGCGCAGTGCGATGCGCCTACCGACCATCGCCATGGTCAGACCCGAGATGAGCGCGATGGTGGCGAGACCGGCCAGGGCGGGCGAGACGATCTCCTCGGCGTGCAGCGGCCAGGGGTGGCCGAGGTAGTGGGTCACCAGGTATGAGCCCTTGCTGGCCGCGTACGCGACACCCAGGATGGCTGCTGCGGCCGACAGGCCCAGGCCGCGCGCCGACCAGACGTTTCCGCTCCGCTGCACGGACAGAGCCATGCCGAAGCAGAGGAACGCGATCTCGCCGCACGTGACCGCCACATAGGCCAGGTAGACCATGAGGTAGACGGTGACGCCTGGAACTGTGGCGTACTCCGTCGTGAACTCGATCCTCTCGCCAGTGGTCTCGACGAACAGCGGCAGCATCGCGGCGAGGACGCAGACAGCGAACGCGATCCGCGCATACAGGCTGGCCTTCAGCACCTCATGCTTGTACGACCAGTCGACAAGCATGAGCTGAAGGCTGCCGCACCAGAGCACGGCGCAGAAGTGTGCTCCGAGCTTGGCAGCGTTGTTCATGCCGGTCATGGACTCGACGAGATCTTCGACCGGGGGTATGGCGAAGATGACCCCGATTGTGCAGACGCCGAACGCTATGGTGCGGGCGAAGCGGGCGATGCGGTAGTCGTTCCGGCTGCGCTGGCGCCAGGCTTCCCTGGCAGAGAGCACTGTGCCCGCTATGCCGAAGAGCGCGCACAAGCCGAAGACGATGCCGTCCATTCACGTTCCTTCCAGATCAGAGACCGCCCTTTCTGCCGCTTCAGTGAAGCTGAGCCGCCGTCGCCGGCCTGGCCGCGGTGGTTCAGCGGCAGGCGGCATCGGTTCGGGAACCTCGGGGACGGTGAGATCGGTACGTCCGTGACGTAGCCGAATCTCACGAGCGGCCTCAAGGAGTTCAGCGGCTCCAGCCTCGCCCAGGTCATGGACTAGCCGAAGCGCCTCACGGGCGTCTTGTTGCTCCTCATAGACCGACAGAGACGTCAAACCGTTGTAACTGGGCAGTAGGAAAGCTACCGGACAGTCGAATGCCCGTGCGAGTCCCCGCAGTTGCGAGATCGAAGGGTTCGACTTGACGCCGTTCAGCAGGTCGTTCACGACCTGGTGGGTCATCGCAGGGCGCTCTCCGGGCCTCTCGGCCGTCGCGGCGGCCAGCGCGCGGGTGCTCGGAGTCTTACCGTCCGCCTCGGTCTTGCGGCGCAGCAGCAGGGCGAGCTTGCTGGCGAGGGGGACATCCGGGCCGGACGGCATGGTGCTGGGTGCTCCTTCGGGGGTGCGGGAGGCCCGGAAGGGGGACGGGCGGGTCGGGCGGTGTGACGAGTGAGACTCGCGGGACAGCTTAATGTCTATGTTGGTTGACATTAAGCTGAGCTGCGAAGCAAGATCTGTTAGACCATCAGTACATCGCGTTACACAGCATGCGGGCCCCCACGCCTCCTCTGCTTTCCAGGCTGCGAGATTGTGACCGGCGCCCCCCAACCGCTCGATGTGTGCCGCGAGATCTGCTGTGTGGGGATCTAAGCGGCCCGCCGCTCGTTGAGGGGGCGGAACGCTGCAACGCGGGGAGGAACGGGTGGGGATCGAGCTGGAGCGAGTGCTGGCCCGATTGGCGGAGTCCGGCGGCAGGGAGAATGCCGCCTTGGACGAGCGGGCGGCGCTCGACGCGCTGGGTGCTCTGTCGGTCGTCGACCCGGAGTGGGCCGGCTGCGACGCTGAGTGGCTGTGCGGCGCGGTCGCAGGCTGATCAGCGAATGACCGAGCGCGGGCTTCCCCGGGGAAGCCCGCGCTCACGCGTCTGACCTGCAAAAACTTCCCGAAAATTGTGGAACCCTCCCATGAATGCATATAGAATAGAACCAGAAGGAAGGGGGAGAGAGAAGCCCCCACCGACCTCTTGGAGCCCGAAGTGCCGCACAAGTTCGCGACCCTGAAGATGCGCCAGATCCGCCGCAACCCGAACCAGCCCCGCAAGACCTTCAACGAGGAGGCCCTGACCGAGCTGGCTGACTCGATCAAGGCGCACGGTCTCCTCCAGCCGATCGTCGTCCGCAAGGTCGACGAGGGCGGCTACGAGCTGGTCGCCGGTGAGCGCCGCTTCCGCGCCAACGAGATGGCGGGCAACATCACCATCGAGACGAAGATCCTCCTGACCGAGGGCGACGCCGAGATCAGCGACATGGACTCCTTCAAGAAGGCCATGGCCGAGAACCTGAATCGCGAGGACATGCTTCCGCTGGAGGAGGCGCGCGGCTTCAAGAAGGTCCTGGACGAGGAGGAGGACGCCGACCCGGCCAGCGTCGCGAAGACCTTCTCCAAGTCGGTCCAGTACGTCAACCAGCGCCTGGCCCTGCTCAGCCTGCGCCCCGAGATCCAGACCGCCGTCGACCTCGGCCACATCGGCACCCAGGCGGCCGTCCAGATCGCCGCCCTCTCCCGGGACAACCAGAAGGCCGTCTTCGAGGACTGGAAGAAGGGCGACAAGAGCGACAACCAGCTCGTCCACATCGCCTACGCCATGCGCAAGCAGGAGAAGGCGGCCCAGCAGGACTCCATGGTCGACGTCGAGGAGATGTCCCCCGAGGAGAAGGCGCAGCGCGCCCGCGCGCAGGTCAAGACCAAGAGCGACCTCGACGAGATCGAGCGCATGTGCGAGCTGCTGGACAGCATCGGCAAGGCGGACCCGATGGAGCTGGCCCGCACCCTGGAGGGTCAGGTGGGCAAGCGGCTGGAGCAGATGGACCGAGTCGCCAACTTCGTTCAGAAGGCCCGCTTCCAGCTCCGCCAGGCCAAGGCGCACGCCGACGCCAGCGAGATCATGGTCAACCCCGCGGCGGCTGCCCCCGACCTGGTCGCGGAGGCCGACGCCGCCCTCGCCAGCCTGGAGCCCGCCGTCGAGCCGTCCGCCGACGTAGCCCCAGAGACGGACGCGGAGGCGGAGACGGCCTCCGCCGCCCCGCAGGCCGAAGCGGCTGACGACGCGGAGCAGGAGAGCGCCCCGGAGCCGAAGACGGAGGCGGAGGCGGACGACGCCGACGCCGAGCCGGTCGCCGTCGCAGCCTGAACGACCCACACCGGGGCGGCCCCCAGCGGGCCGCCCCCCTTTCCACCGGGAGACCCATCGTGATGAACGACATCCGCACCATGCGCAACATCAACCGCAACCTGTTCGAAGGGGTGCCGGCTACGGCCAACGCCCTCGAGGAGTACGACTCCAACGCCGCCCAGCTCGTTCGTGAGGCCGCGCGGCATCTGGTCAAGGGCCGCCGCGACAACGACCCGCAGGCACTGAACGAAGCCAGTAACGCGACCTTCCTCGCCGCAGCCGAACTCCTAAACCAGGCCGGTGGTTCCGTCTACGTCCGCTTCCCGATCATGGTCGCGGCGCGCCTGGTGGAACTCGAAGCGGCGCTGCTGGTCGCCAGCACCACGAATGAGGCTGAGGGGTAGAGCGCATGAAGCGGCCCGAGCGCATCAACGGCCTCAAGACCTGGCCCGAAGACGGCACCCTCCCGCCCGAAGTCTGTCGCCGCTGCGACGCCGACCTGGCCGACACCCGCAACCAACTCGCCTCCGCGATCTGCGTCGTCTGCGGCTACTGGGTCTGCGAGCTGTGCGACGGAGGCACGGACCCTGCGACGGGCGACGCCGTCTGCGAGGACCACAAGGGCCACCCGCTCGCCGTCAACTGCACCCAGTACGCCTGATCAGGAGTTCCAGCCATGCAGATAGATACCGACGTTCTCGACGTCCTCCGTGCGGCCTCGGTCGATGGCCCGGCACTGCGCCTGAACGGCCAGCTCGACCGCAAGCTGTACGAGCGCGTCAACTTCGCCCTTCAGGCGCTGGGCGGCGTCTGGCACCGCTACAAGAAGGCCCACATCTTCACCATCGACGCCGCCGACGCCATAGCCGGGCTGCTCGCCACAGGGGAGGTGATCACCGACGTTGACCGGGGGTTCTACCCGACGCCGCAGGCCACGGTCGAGCGCCTCTTGGACCTGGCCGAACTCGAACCCGCATGCGAGGTGCTGGAGCCCTCGGCGGGGCGCGGCGCCATCGCCGAAGCCGTCGCCGCCCGCGGGGCCATCGTGGACTGCGTCGAACTCGACACCGCTCGCGCCGAGCACATTCGCGCCGGCGGGTACGCCCGGCAGGTCACGAACGCCGACTTCTTCAGCGTGCCGGTGCAGCGCCGCTACCAGCGGGTCATCATGAACCCGCCGTTCGCCGAACGCCAGGACATCCGGCACGTGGAGCGGGCGCTGCGCTTCATCCAGCCCGGCGGCCTCCTCGTCGCGATCATGTACGGCAGCCTCACCTACCGGAGCGATCGCAGGACCAAGGATTTCCTCGCCCGGATATGGGAGGCGCGGGGAACTTTGTGGGAGCTGCCCGCAGACGCGTTTCCGGCGGTAGGGGTGGCCACGGTGATCGCGGTCATCCCGGTCCGCGACGTGGCGCCGCCTCGCGGCATGCCGCAGATCACGTTCAGGCCCGAGGACTTCACCGCGCGGCCCCGCGCGGTGCAGCAGGACCTGTTCCTCACGGACGAGCCGACCGCTCACGGAACGGCGCCCCTGGACGGGCTCGGCTACGGAGCGCCGCATGACGGGCGGGACCACTCTTCGGGTGAAATAGATCCCAACACTCAAGAGTGATACGGTCTATTTCGTTGGAGGGAACGGCCACAGCCGAGGAACCGGCCCACCAACATGCCGTGGCATGCGGCATCCCCTTCGGTGCCTGGCGGGTGGCCAATCCCCCGCGCCCTACCCGCCAGGCACCGGCTCCGCGCCGACGCGAAGCCACCCGGACCGCACGCCACGAACACGACCGGACCCGCTCCCGCCCACGTCGGGAGCGGGTCCCGTGCACTCCGGAGCGACATGAGCGCAGACGACTTCAAAGGCAATCCGGAAGACCGCGAGCTGTACCTGCGTCTGCTCATCGAACGGGACGGCCCGCCGGACAGGGCCGCCGACGAGCGAGACCCGGGCCGAAGGATTCGCCAGAGCCCCGACCCGAACGCGGCGCAGCGAAGCGCGGAACTCGAGGCAGCCATCGCCACCAGACGACGACCCAGGAGAACAGCGGCATGACCGAGGACCCGGCAGCCCAGCAGACCGAGCACCGCGAGCCCCCCGTGCCGGGTGCCGAGTGGTGCAACGCCTGCGACGCCTGGTGCCTGCCCCCAGGCATCTGCCGCTGCAACAACCGCTAGACGACACGGCGGTGGCCGCCGCCACCGCCGTGTCGGCAACCCCCGAACTGAACGGAAGTGCCCTGTGACCACCGGCCTCTACAACTCCTTCGCCGCACTCGCCAGCGCACAGATCGAAGGCATCGACTACCAACGCTCGTGGCGTTCATCCCCCATATCCACGCTTCTCCACCTGGCAATTCACGGGGGCGGAATTGAACAGGGCACGAGCGAACTCGCCAGTGCAGCGGCAGGAGATGTGCACGACTTCTATACCTTCGAGGGCACCAAGCAAGCCAACAACAGTGACCTGCATCTGACTTCAACCAGCTTCGACGACCCGCGGGCGCTGACACTCGCGCAAAGTGCCACACACATCGTCTCCTGGCATGGTGCCGCCGGAACCACCCCCATGACGAACCTCGGGGGCCTCGACTACAGCCTGCGCGACCACGTCGGACAATCGCTGGCTCAGGCCGGATTCGCCGTCCAGATCGCCAGCGAAGAGATCAACGGCAACGACGCCACCAACATCTGCAACCGGAGCGTGCGGGGGATGGGCGTGCAATTGGAGATCAGCACTGCCCAGCGGCAAGCCTTCTTCCTCAACGGCGACCTGTCGCGCGCTAACCGGAAGAACGTCACGGATGCGTTTACCTCGTACGTGACAGCCGTGACGAGTGCCATCACGACGGCCCTCGTCGCCGCGGGTAAGGGGCAGCCTGTAGCCGTCTTCCAGCCGAGCCGAGAGTCGATCGACTCAGTAGCGTCGGGCGCATGACCACCTCGTCCCAGTACACCGGTGAGCGGGTCAACGCCGACGCGCTCACCGCCAGCACCATCACAGATGACCACCTCGACGCCATTCGCGCCGAACTGCAGCACTACCGGGCCAGCGACGGGGCGGGCAACGCAGCGCCCGCAGACGACACTCCGTCCTGATCGTCTAGTGTTGGCGTGCGTAGGGCGCGGGGAACGGCCTACACAAGGGACGCCCGTGACCGTGCTCGCCAACATCCCCGAACAGCTCCTGCCGCTGGCCGTCCCCATCGGGGACCTGGTCCCGTACCACCGCAACCCCCGCAGCGGTGACATCCCGTCCATCGCGGAGTCGCTGACGGTCAACGGCCAGTACCGGCCGGTCGTCGTGAACAAGGGCACCCACACCGGGCGGCCCAACGAGATCCTGGCAGGCAACCACACTGTCGCCGCCGCCCAGCAGCTCGGCTGGGACCAGATAGCGGCCACCTGGGTCGACGTCGATGACGACGCGGCGGCCCGCATCGTCATCGTCGACAACCGGACCAACGACCTCGCGGGGTACGACACTGCCCTGCTCGCCGAAGTCCTCTCCGAGATCCCTGACCTCGCCGGCACCGGCTACGACCGCGAGAGCGTCGACAGACTTCTGGACGACACCTCTCTCCCCGAGACGCTGGAACTCACCTCCGACGGCGCGGGCACCGGAGCCGCCGCCACCGTCGACTACCTCCAGTGGGGCTACCTCCAGTGGGAGTCCAAGCGAGTGCGGATCACCTCCGAAGAGGTCGAAGTCCTCAACCGCATCTACACGAAGTTCGTCGACGACACCAACAGCGACCTCGGCTTCGGTTGGCACGTCCTTCAGGAAGCCCACCAGGCGGAGGAGCCCGCATGAGCAAGGCGCCCACCACCACGTTCCACGAGGCGTACCCGCTCGACCAGCTGCGCCCCGCCGACTACAACCCACGTCGCCTCAGCGAGACGGCCTTCATCCGGCTCCAGGCATCGCTGCGCCGCCACGGCGTCGTCAAGCCCGTCATCCTCAACGCCGACGGCACGCTGGTCGCAGGCCACCAGAGAACCAAGGGACTCAAAGCAATCGGCCTGACCCACACCCCCGCCGTCATGCTCGGCACCAAGGTCAGGTTGCAGGACGAGATCCAGTTCAACCTCCTCCACAACCGCGTGGAGACCGAAGCCAGCGTCGTCTACGCCGAGCCCGGCGAAATCGGCGCCTGGTCCTGGATCCCGTGGCAGTCCATCCGCGTCGCCGAACGCAAGAACCTCTCCTTCGTCAACGCCATCGGCCACATGACCGCCGGCCACGGCCCCTGGGGCAGCGTCGTCATCGATGACCAGGGCCGAATCGTCCTCAACGCCGAGTACGCCGTCGTCGCCGCGATCTCGCGCTTCGACCTCCTCGCCTGGACCGTGGCCTCGGCCGACGCCGCTCAGCTACACGCCGACCTCACCGGCGAATACGGCGTCTACGACTGGACCGCCATCGAGGACAAGGCCCCCGTCTGGAACCAGCACATCGTCCAGCCCAAGCGTCTCCGGCAGTTCTCCTCCAAGGCCAAGGCGGGAAAGCTCGCCTATGGCTCCGAAACGTGGGACCAGCTCGTCACGCCCTGGCTCAAGCCCACGCACCGCGTCGTGGACTTCGGCGCCGGCTACGGTGACTACGCAAAACACCTGCGCGCCAAGGGCTTCAACATCCACGACTACGAGCCCTACCGCTGCCGGGACGGCTCGTACGCGGTCGACATCCGCGCAGTCGTCGGCATGATCCGCGACATCGACAAGGACATCCAGGCCAACGGCCTGTACGACGTCGTCGTCCTCGACTCCGTCATCAACGCCACCACCTCGCTCGACTACCAGCACTGGGTCATGACGACCGTCAACGCGCTCTGTGCCGCCGACGGGGTGGTGTGCCTCGGCACACGGAACCTCGCCCGTGAACTACGCGACGAACAGGCCAAACGCGTCACGTCCCAGACCGCGACCACGAAGATGAGCTTCCTCGACGAGGACAACGTGGAGATGAACTTCGTCAAGGGGAAGTGGCAGAAGCTCCGCTTCCACACCCCCGAGACGCTGGAACCGCTGCTCCGTCGCTACTTCAAGGATGTGCAGGTCAGCGACCTCAGCGGGTCCAATCTCAAGGCGACGTGCCGTCGCCCCATCGCCCTTCCCAAAGAGGAATACGAGAAGGCATTTGAAGAGGAATTCAACATGCCGTACCCGAATGGCTTCCGTCATGACAGGCATCTGGAATTGGTGGGAAATTTGATAAAATTGGTAATAGAGAGGAATGAATCTCTCGCCAATTGAGAAACGCCATTGGGGAGCGCGTGTTGGAGCGAATGCAGATACGAATTGAATCGCGAAGCCGGTACCACATCATGTGGCTGGCAGGCGTGCGGCACGTAGCCCTCGACCAGCACTGCCTGCGTAGCTTCGGCCGGCCCGACCGTCTCCGCGTGGACCCGCGCCGCCGGCGTCAAACGCTTGAACTCCCGCAGGAGAATCAGCCACTGGCCTGGTACCTGTGTGCCCTGCCCATCCCCTGGAACTGGAGCCTGAACGCGCACCTGGCCTTCGAGAGCGCCCCGGGAGAGCAGTGGGACGGCCCCGCCCTGGTGCCGGGACTGTACGTATACCTCAACAACGCTCGCCCCATCACCGGATGGGGCGAGCACAACATCCCCGCCGACGAACCGCTTCGGAAGTCCGTCCGTTACCGGACATGCCGCAACTACCAGTTCGCCTGGTGGCTGCGCACCCAGCGCAACGCGCCGGACGCTCCGCCCGAGTACGTGCCGCCACGGCGTCCTGGAGAAGGCGAGCAGATGTCACTCCTGTGACATCCGTTCGGGCTCGGAGTTGGATCCGGCTCTGAGTCTCTCTCCATCTCTGGCTCGTTCGTGTCCTCGTCGCCAGAGGCCTCAACGGGAGTCGGCAGAGCCGTCCTTCCCGAGCGGCGTTCGGCGGTCGGGAAGGACGGCGGTAGCGAGTGTCCAGTTCGTGCGGTGCGCAACAACCCGAACGTGTCTTCAGTCCTTCGGTGTCGTTACCCAGGCCGAGTGAAGACGGTGCCGTTCCGTGCCGACCCTGGCTGCAGCACTGTCAGCCGGTTCCACTATGATCGACCGCTGCGGAAGACAACGGAACGCCGGTCGAGAGTCACTGTCTGGGAGTCTGCGCATTCGTCGCAGGCGCCCGAGGGGGCAAGGGCAGTCGCCGCAGGTAGTTCCGTTGATCAACATGCCGGAATCGTTGCCTCCACCAGGGTATCTGTGATCTCCTGGTGCTCGTTCATGTCATGCGTACGGAGGGTTGTGCTGTGAAGAAGGGATGGTACGGCGTACCCCTTGAACGCAGTGACTACCTCAAGCTTGATCCGGACGAGAACAGCTGTGATCCCGACGGTTTCCCGGAGTGGCTTGAAGGTTTCGGCAAGGGCAAGAGGCTGGCTGTCGACCTCTTCTCCGGTGCCGGCGGCCTCAGTTTCGGCGTCCAGCAGGCAGGTTGGACCATCGCGGCCGCCGTGGACTTCGACGACCCGGCGCTGGACACCCACAGGGCGAACTTCCCGGGCCTCAGCCTGAAGATGGACCTCGGTGACCCCGCTGAGCGCGACAGGCTGGAGGAGATCCTCAAGCCTGCCAAGATCGACCTTGTGGCGGGAGGACCGCCATGCCAGCCCTTCAGTCGGGCCGGGCGCAACAAGATTCGCGACCTCGTCAAGAACCACGGCCGTGACCCGGAGGACCGCCGGAAGGAGCTCTGGAGCGCCTACCTGGACATGGTCAAGCGGATCCGCCCGCGGACGGTCCTCATGGAGAACGTCCCCGACATGGGGCTGCACGACGACTTCTTCGTCATCCGGACGATCGAGGACGAGTTGGAGGACTTGGGCTACGCGACACAGGTGCGACTTGTCGACGCGTGGAACTACGGAGTCCCTCAGCATCGGAAGCGTCTCATTCTCCTGGCCCGGAACGACGTCGACCAGTTCACCTGGCAGAAGCCCGACCTTCAGCGCACCACCCTGCGTGACGCCATCGGCGACCTGCCCGAGCTGGAAGTCGTCCCCACAGAGCGAGTTGGACAGCGGGTCCTGGCGTACCGAAAGCCGCGCAATCTGTCTGATTTCGCCACGATGATGCGGGAAGGCGCGCCTCGTGGGGTGATCTGGGACCACATGACCCGGAGAGTCCGTAAGGACGACTATCGGATCTTCGAGGTCATGGAGTCCGACACCAAGTACTCCGATCTCCACAAGAAGCTGACCAAGGAGGAGATGGAGTACCAGCGGTACAGCGCGGAAAACTACACGGACAAGTACAAGAAGCTGGCCTGGGACGAACTCAGCCGTACGATCACCGCGCACATCGCCAAGGACGGCTATTGGTACATCCACCCGGAGCAGCTGCGGACCCTCACCGTGCGCGAGGCGGCGCGCGTTCAGACGTTCCCGGACCGGTTCCGTTTCGCCGGTACCCGGAGTGACGCCTTCCGGCAGATCGGGAACGCCGTACCTCCCTTGCTGGGGGCAGCCGCCGCGTCGGTACTGAAGCCCGTCGGTGACGCCGCTCCGGAGGCCGCCGGTCTCCGGCCACACTGGCGAGAGGTCCGGAGCGCCCTCACCGTGTGGGCGGAACAGCGGCGCGACAGCAGGGACTGGTATCAGCTTCCCAGCGAGGACCCTGTGCCGCTTCATGCCGCCGTCGTGGCCATACTCTCCGGAGCGAAGGCCAAGCCGGCCGTGATGGCCGACATGATGGCCCTGGTCAGAAAGTCGAAGCGGCTCACCGCGACTCTTTTCAAGAAGCTGGTCGACGCTGCGCCCACGGCGCCTGTCCGAGCCCGAGTCGACCGCTTGGCGCCCCTGGTGGACAAGCCCTACGACTGGCAGTGGAACAAGCGGTTCGACGTACCTGCCAAGCTGGCCATGAAGCCGGCCGAGGCATCCCTCTACCGACTGCTGATCGGAGAGGATCTCATGCTGGTCGCGCAAGGGACGCTGCGGGTCGCCGCGCGGATAAACGACGTCGACACGGATCACCCGAACCGGCTCAGTGAGGGTCGCGTCAACCTGGTGAAGCTCGTGGGGGCAGGAGAGGAAGCACCGCTCCGCATGGGCGCGATCCGCCTTATCGGTTTGGATCATTGTCGGGAGGAGCAGCCCATGTGCTCGGGGTGTCCGCTCGCCGCGTACTGTCCCCGGCGGGAAGCAGACGATCTGCTGACACTGGCAGCCGTCACGGGGGAGTGACCGGCCTACGGCACGCCGCCCTGTCGGCGCCGGCGATCGCCGCCACCCGCTCTGCCGCCCCCTGGACATCCCGCCGAATCTCGCACTCCCAGACGCGGACCACAGTCCACCCCGCGGCCGCAGCCTGCTCAGTGTTGCGCCGGTCCCGCTTCTTGTTGGTCTCGATCTTCTCCTGCCAGAGGGCGGCGTTGGGTCCTCGGAACTCCGCAGGAGAGTGAGCAGGGCAGCCGTGCCAGAAGCAACCATCGACAAAAACCGCAAGGTGATATCGGGGGAGCACGAAGTCGGCAGTGCACCGGGGCGCCACCCGCTTGTGGAGACGGAACCTGAGGCCCAGCCGGTGCACTGCCCTCCTGAGTGCCACTTCCGGTTTGGTGTCCCTCACGCGCCGGCCGCGAAGGTGCTCCCCCGCAGCAGTGGCAACCCACTGCTGGTCCGGCGTCCTGCCACCTCCGGCCATGCTCACAGCCCCAGCCTGTCGACGTTCTCCGAGAGGGAGAGTGCCACACTCTCCTCATGATCCGAGAACCAGCCGAACTGCATGTCGACGACCAAGGGCGTGTCGAGCTGCCGCTCGGCCTGCTCGCAGAAGCTGGCATCACACCCGGTACTGATCTCGTTGCTTTCAGTGATGGGGACGGGCGTATCGTGCTCAGGAGGGCCGAGGACGCGATCAAGGACCTGATCGAGAAGGGAACACTCTGAGTGGCGGATTCGCCGCTGAGGTGCGAACCCCAGGCCAGAACGCCTACGTCTCCAGACCTTGCTGCTCCGGTTCGCGACTGCAGACGAAACGGGGCCGGTTGCCCCGACCGGGATTACGGCAGGCCATCAGCGGCTCTACTCGTCCGCGAGTTCCTCGAGCAACTCGGCGAGCCCTTCGGTCCACGATGGCTGGGGCAGCGCATCGAAGGCATCGCGTGCAACCAGGACCGCCCTGCCGAGAACGTGCAGGTCCTTGACGGAGCGCCCGTAGATGTACCATCGCCCGTACACCTGATCGATGCCGCAGCCGCTTTCCTCGACCAGCCGGGCGAGCAGGCCAGCGCGCTCAGGATCGGGCACGGCACCGACCATTGGATACTTGGCGTGATGACGCTTGTTGAGCCCGCTTGAGCAGGAGTAGAAGGTTGCAATCCGGGCGGCGCTGAGCGCCAAACTGAGCCCCGCCACCCCGATGTCGTTCCAGCGGAACGTGTACGCCATCAGTTCGGCGTAGCCGACGTCGTCGGCGTCGTGCAACTCGTCAAGAATCGCCTCCATCCCGTCAGGTGCCTCAGACCTCCCCGCCCGTTCCAGGAGGGCGGCCTCCTCCGTTAGACACTCTGCGGCCTCTTCCCAGCTCGGGAGCCCCAGGCATTCGTACTCGTGGTGATCTGTGAAGCCCCTGGCCACGTCCTCTGCGCTCAAGCCCGTGAGTAGCGTTCCTAGGTCGTAGTCGCGACGGATGTACACATCGAACTCGGGAATCATGCCTCCATCTTGGCGAACTGCCCTCTGACATGTGGCTGGTTCTCACCTGAGACGAACCACCGTCTACGGGTGGGGGGTGAATCCCAGCCGCAGCGCCTCGGTACGAGCGTGCAGGGCTTGGACGGCCTGCGTTTCGGGCACTTCCTGCTCCAGTTCGAGGCGCCTGCCGACGAACTGGGCCAACTGCCGCTGCCAGGGTTCGAGGTTGCGGGTCTCCTTGGCCCATCGCTCGATCGCGAACCACTCGTCGGAGGGGATCAGTGCTGCAGCCTCTGCCGCGCCCTCGTGACCGTCGGCGCCGCCGGCGAGTGCCGCCTCGTCCAGCGAATGGTCCAACAACTCCGAGACCAGAGCACGAGGAGTCGTCCAGGGCACCCTGGACACGGCGTCCCAGCACGCCGCCTTCTTGGCCCACTCGCCCACGTGGTTTCCCTCGAGTGGCGTGGTCACCGCCCGCATGACGCGGGGGCAAAGGTCGTGGATCGCGGCTTCCAGCACTGGTGAGACGCCCTGTTCTCGCCAAATCCGGTCGAGATCGATCCTGCGGTCCGTCGCCAGGGACAGCCGAGCCACGGTGTAGGTGGTGATCATGCTCTTGTGGCTGCCGGCTCCGTGGATGGCAGCGATCCGGTCCACTGCCTTGAACAGGATGGCCATTGCGATCACCCGCTGGCAGTACTGGACGTCGACGCGGGGCGGCGCTTCGTCGATGTTGACCATGAACTCGACGAAGTTCTTCTGCGCTCCGCGGCTCACATGGTAGGGCAGCTGGTTCCAGGAGTGGACGAACTTGGCGAGGTCCGCCTTCGTGAACTTCTGCTTCGTCGGGTTGAGTTTCTTGAACTGCCGTTGCCTGGCGGGGGTGCGAGCCTTCGCCAGCTCGTCCGTGTACTGGCCGCGCGCACGCTCGTAGAACCAGTGGGTCTCCTGGCCGCTGCCGTCCGTGGCGGGAGCCCACAGGGAGCGGGTGATGCGCTGCATGTCCACGTGGTAATCGTGGTTGGAGCTGAAGTCGACCTGGGTCACTCGGTTCTGCGTGTTGGAGTACTCAGAGATTTTCGGAACGATCTCCGCGAGCCGCTGGGGCGCCACCTCGGTCAGCTTCATCTGGACGCGGACGTGGGACAGATCGGCCTTGTCGCGGCTCCGCGCATAGTGAAGTGAGGCTGTCGTCTGACCGCCGTTCACGATCTGGAGGCCGTGCACTGCGGAGATGTGGGTCGGCTCGCCGTCCGGGCCCCTCACGAAGTCGACCTGCGACGCGGTCGCGGTGATCCCGTTGTTGTAGGCCAGGAATCTGCCTGGTGCGTGCAGCAGGGTTTCCCGGATACCCCGGTTGACCGCTCCGCGGGTCTGGAGGAAGGAACGGACGTTGAGTTCGAGGAGCCGCGTGCCGTACTCCGCGTACAGCTCGGCGAGCATCTCCCCGGGTATGACCGCCAGGACCACGGAGTGGTCCTCTTCCGAGCTCGGGGCGGAGACACAGGGAAGCGGGGGGCTGAACGGCACCATGATGGGCTCGCCGAGGGCGCCCGACGTCGCGTGACGGTGCAGACGCGCCAGGTCCCACACCTCGTGGGTCACCGGCAGGCCGTCGAAGTGCGAGACCGGGACCTCGGTCGAGGTGCTCACCCGGTTGCTGAGCAGGAAGAGCCTGATCCGCTGCACCTCGGTGAGAGCTTTCTCGACCGCCGCACACATGTCGTACACGTCGAAGGACTCGTCGATGTGCTGCTGCAGACCGTCCCGGCAACGCTGGACGAACGCCAGAAGCCGTCTGAAGGACGTCTCCGTCTGCGCCTTCGTGAGCTTGGTCTCCAGCGGTGTCAGCTGGAAGTCGGTCACGAACAGGTCCAGGGACTCGCCCGATTCGCCGATGCCGTAGCCATGAACCTCGTGCCCGTGCATCTTGTGATAGGCGGTGAAGGTGTTGGACACGACGCCGGCCTGCTCCAGGTCTTCGAAGACCCGGCGTGTGAACGCCTCAGGAGTGGTCGTCCCCTCGGCGTCAGCGGTCGCCTGGACGTCGGCGACGAGGCTCCGCGAGAACTCGGCCAGGTCGAGCTCAGCCATGGGACCCCCCGATCAGTTCCTTCACCTCGTCGGCCGTCGCGCGATGAGCGTCCAGACCCGAGGTGCTCACGTGGTACGTGCAGTCACCGACGCCTTCGGGCAGGTCCGACTCGACCAGTCTGGGGAAGCCTTCCCGTACATGCCAGAACCGAAGCTCGCGGAGGGTGTACCGGGGTTCTTCGTAGAGGTCACGGTGCCCGGGAAGGTAGCCAGCCTGTATGAGCAGACCGTCGAACCGGGCCCGAGCGGCAGGGCTCGTGAGCCGCTGTCGTATGCCCTCCACCCTCCTGTTCAGGCTCTCTCCCGAACCACCGCGTCGTTCGTCGAGCTGGGCGAGGGCGAGAAGCAGGGCAGGGGTACCGGTCCCGTCCAACTGTCGCTCACTGGCGATCCGGATACTCCGTGGGCGCTTCGCGACACTGGCCTTGGTCTCGATCGCAACCGCGGAGAGCTGGAAGTCCTGGTTGGTACCCGTGGGACCGGTCCATGCTTCCACGGCCGAGGTCTGGGCCAGCGAAGCCAGGAGGACGTCGCCGAGTACCAGGAGTTCGCCGTAGAGCCCTCGGCGTGCCTCGGCGCTCAGTCCGTCCCTGCTGACGGCACGGAGGAGGTCCTGCCATCTCCCGAACCTGTCCACCGCTGCCGCCAGAGCATCGGCGGCGGCCGGAGCGGCCCTCACCGTGTCGGCGACGTCGCTGACAAGAGGGTTGAAGACTTCACGGAGTTCGTCCGCGGTGAGGATCACCTGGAGCTCGTACTCGACCCGGGACACCGCGCTCAGGTTCATCTCGATTCCGGCCGCCTTGGGGAGGCGACCCACCGACCGCACGATCGGGTCTGCGGAGCGGGCGTCCGCTCGGAGGACCAGCATGCGCTGTCGGCCTGGGTGGGAGACGGAGAGGAAGATGTCGAGCGTGGACTCCGGGTACAGACGGAGGCTGGAACGCCCCGGTGCATCCTGGGGGCTCTCCAGTTCGTGCCACGCGTCTTCCGTGACGGTCACGCTTCGTCCTCCTCGACGATCGAGTAGATGTCGTCTTGGAGCCAGACGGTGTTGGCGACGTACTCGGTCTTGGACTGGTGCTTCGAGTGAGGGAGGCTCACCTGGAAGCCCACGAGAGGTGTGGTCGACACCCCGACGCCGTCCTTGTTGACGGGCATGACGGGGTAGATCAGCAGCAGGCCCTGGTGGGGGCGGCGCTGCCTCCGGATGTACGTGCCCGATGGGTTCTGCGGGGGCGCCGCCTTCTCCGCCTCCTCCGCAGCCTTTCGCGCGGCTTCGCGTGCCCTCTTCTCCTGGATCGGGTCGAGACCGATCAGCTCGTCCTGAGGGCTGATGACCCGGCGGATCGTGTACCTGCCCTCGCTCTCGAAGTCGTCCTTGAGCGCGGCTCGCTTCACAGCACCGACGGTGTGTCCGGCGATCTTCTGCGGCCACTTGGACGTCGTGCTGCTGACCAGAACGACCGTCCAGTCGACCAGTTCTCCCACCTTCGCGCACTGGTCGATGTACTTGGCAATGAGCCTCGGCCGGACCCGCTGCGCCATGGGGTCGGTCTCGTAGTCGGAGAGAAACTCGGAGACCAGTCCGGGAGAGACACCCTCCCACTGCACGTTGCCGCCCTTGGGCGTCGCCTTGAGACCCTCCGCGCTGTCGAGTCGTCGGACGAAGCCCTCAAGGAGCCTGAAGTTGTGAGCGACGGTCCGATCGGCGAGCTTGAAGATCACTGTTTCCGGCCCTTCGCCAGAGTAGCTGAGAAGGATCTTCTTGCCCTTGCGCATCTTGTTGGGCGCCGTCACTGTCAGGCCCAGTGACGAGGACCGCACCTTCAGTCCGAACGCCGTCGGTTCGAGGCCGAGCGTGGCCATCTCCTCGACTTCCCGGCGCAGTTCGTCGGTGGCGGCCGTGACCTCCACGTAGGCGTCCTGAAGCTCGGGGGTCGTGTACAGACGGCACAGGTCCTCGTGCTTTGGCCGGTACCCGAACCACCGCCCCATCTGGAGGAGCGCGTCGTATGACTTCGACCAACGCAGGTAGTAGCTGACCGTCAGACCTTCCAAAGTGAGGCCGCGGGAGAGTTTCTGCCCTCCGACAGCGATCACGGAGAGACCATCCTTGCGGCTCAAATAGTAGTCAAGCGCGTCCTTGGACGTGCCGTTCACCGCTTTGACCTGGATCTTCCGGATGGCGTCCAGGAGTTCCGCCGAAACCTGATCCCACGTGAGGCGCTCGGCCTCGTCGGTCGGGAACTGTTCCGTGGTGGGGACGAATTCCCGCTCCCAGAGCCCCTGGAGTTCCTCGCGGAGCGCGGGACCTTTCCCGTACCGGTCCCGGAGCGTGTCGACGAGGAGCCGCAGATGGTCGTCGACCTGGTCCCGCACCAGCCCCTGCACCGAGGTGAAACGGGTGACGTGCACCAGCATCGAGTTGTGCACCTTCGTCTGCCCCCTGGCCCGCCGAGCCGCGCAGGCGAGCACGAACGAGGAGATCGCCTCGCGCAGGGACGCAGGCAGCTCGGCGCCGGGAACATGGCCCGACTTGTGCTTGGCGGGAAGCCAGATCTCGGCGTCCTTCACGTGACGCACCAACGGCAGGGGCGGCGTGTCCTCCTCGTCATCGTCGTCGACCTGGAGGCCGAAGACCCGCTCGGGACCAAGGTAGTTGGAGGGCGAAGGAAGGCTGCGGATGAAGCTTGCCGGAAAGAGATCCTCCCCGACCTTCTCGTTGTTCGCCTCCGGGTTGATGTAGATGTTGGCGAACGGTGTGGCCGTGTATCCAACGTACGCGGACTGGTCGAACGCGTTGACGAGGTCACGTATCGCGGCGTTGGTCTTCGTCGGGTCCGCGTCGTCGTCCTTGGTCGTGTCGATCGAGGCGTTGTCGGCCTCGTCGTCGATGACGAGCAAGGGAAGATCCTTCACGACCTTCTTGCCGTTCTCGTCCTCGGTCCCGTGAACGTCGATCACCCAGTTACGCACGTACTCGAGAAGCTTCCAGTGCTTCTTGACGACGAGCACGACGGGGAAACTCCCGAGAGGGAAGTTGGTGTGGGAAGCCGTCTTCTTGCCGAAGTCTCCCTTCGCGGTGCTGTTCGTCGGCGAGGCGATGTCGAGCTTTTTCGCTCCCGGCATCCGGCCCGCGCCGATGAGTCGGGACTTGCCGACCTCGTTGGACCGCCTGTAGTGCTGGGTGTCGAAACCCAGGAGTCCCTCGTCGACCCGTAGCTGTGTCTGGCTGCGGAGGTCGTCGTGGATGCCGGCGAGCACCACGATGAGCCGGTAGCCGGCATCAACGGCCTTGGCTGCGAGCCCGATGTACTGGCCGGTCTTGCCCGACTGCACCTGACCGATCACGAGCCCCTTGCGGCTCCAGGAACCGGGGCGGCGTGGATCCTCCAGCTGGCTCAACACCTCGTCGGAGCTCTGGTCCAACCGCCTCACGACCCACGGCGGAAGGCTCACCACGTCCTCGAGGTAGCGCCGGTACCGCTCCCAGAAGTCCCAGTCACGGTCGTTCTTCGCCTCCGGCAGCCACGGCTCGTGGCCCTTGGAGTCCGTGAGGCCCGAGGATCGCTCCTGGAAAACAGCAGTCATGGCCTCGATCTCCTTGGCCAGCTGGTCCCGGTCCAGGGATTCTCCCTGTGCGGCCAGCATTCCGAAGATGGCGTTGACCGCGTTCTGTACCTCCTCTGTCTTCGGCTGACGGTCCTGCGGCAGAAACCCGAGAACCAGGCGCTTGGCCTTGGCCATGGGGTCGTCGGGAACGGCGCTCACGTGGGACCTCCAGCGGGACGTAGACGGTATCGAGCAGGGTAGGGGCGAGCACCGACAACAGCTCGGGGCTCATCCGCTCCAGAAGCCCTGTAGTTGGTCGAACGGAGGCATGGTCCGCAACC
This sequence comes from Streptomyces sp. NPDC005931, assembly GCF_042871235.1. Taxonomy (NCBI): domain Bacteria; kingdom Bacillati; phylum Actinomycetota; class Actinomycetes; order Kitasatosporales; family Streptomycetaceae; genus Streptomyces; species Streptomyces sp. NPDC005931. The sequence continues at coordinate 688,850 of NZ_JBIAIG010000001.1, read as the reverse complement.
TCTCGCGCGCGGCAGCGGGTGAGCGGCCCCCCGAGACGAGCGACTCGTAGATCCGCTGTGCGACCTCGGTCGCCGCCTCGTCTGCAGGCCCCGGTCCACCGAACGGTTCCGGATCGTCGCTGGTGTCCGTCTCGTGCATCACGCGGAGGGCCGCCACGGGCACCGTCTCCTCCAGGAGCCGGATCAACGCTCGTACGTCTGCAGTGCTGTTGCCGCCAGGTCTCAGAGCAGCCTGGACCAGTGGGTGGCTGCGGTTGATCCTGCAGGTGACCTTGCCGTCCGGTCGGCGCACGTTCCACGCGTAGGAGAGTGGATCACCGTGAGTACGCGCAGCGACCTGTCCGCGGTGCCGCAGTACGTCCGCGGCCTTCGCCCGGGCCTGCCGCGCGATGCGGTGGAGGTGCGGACGCAGACCGACGGGCGGGACGACACTCGACTTCCTCACGTCGACGCACCACTCGGCGTCCGTCTCCGCCGGGATGTCGACGGCGATGCGCGCCAGGTTGTACTTCTCCTCGCGGCGCATGCCTCTCTGCCCCAACCAGTCGCCCGCCAGGATCAGGCGGTTCCGGCGGTAGACGTAGAAGCCCTGTTGGTCGAGCCACCCCTGCGGTCCTGCGGCCCTGCCGTACTCCTCCGGCGTGAGCCGGTGGGCGCTGGGGAGGATGAACGCCTCGACCCGAACGGAACTGCCACCGAGAGGCAGTTCTTCCATGGGAAGCCGCTGGACCGAGGGATGGTTGCCCAGGAACGGATCCCAGGGTTCCACCGGGGTTCCGGACACTCGCAGGTTCCGGCGTCGGCTCCCGGCGAGGAAACGTGCGAAGACCATTCCGAGGTGCGACTCCGTGCGGGCCGCCTCGGCGTAGAACTGCTTCTGGGTGCGCTCGTCGTCCTCGCTGACGTCATCGTCGTGGTAGCCGTTCAGACGTCGCCAGAGAACGATCGTGCCGTGTCCGGCGGCACTCCGGACCCTGTCCAGAATGGCTGTCGTGGCGTCGTCGGCTCCATGGAGCAGCCGCCACTCGCCGGTCTCCTCGACTACGTCGAGGTCCCAGGTACGTGTGTGCCATTCCCCACCGGCCTTGGCGGTGGCCACGGTGAGCTGCCTCGACTGCGAGAACGAGGCCGATTTCAGACCGACGCCGAAGCGGCCCAGATCCGTGGAGGAGCGTGACGTCGAGGGCCCCCGAGCCGCCACGGTCATTGCCGTGACGAGCTCCTCAGCGGTCATCCCCCATCCGTCGTCGACCACCGCGATCCATGAGTCCCGTCCTGCCCAGGCGAACTCGACGTCGATGTTCCGGGCTTCCACCGAGATGCTGTTGTCCACGAGGTCGGCGATGGCCGCCGGCAGCGAGTACCCCAGGGAGCTGAGCGAAGCCACCATTCCCGCGGGCTCAGGGGCCGCGATGTCGTACGTCATGGGTGGATCCAGCCCTGCTTCCCCGTTACGAGCGTTCCTTGGAGTGCAGTCGTCCCGGAGATCCATCGGAACCGAGCGGCGAGCACCCCAGATTCGGGGGACGCCCCACCGCGTACTCAGTCTGTCGCACACGACAGGCCCCCACCCAAAAACCGATAGTACTGGAGCCATTGGGCATATCACGTGACCACGAACCTCCCGACGGCGTAGCCTGCGGGCGTGCCCACGAAGTCACCAGGGAAGGTGGGCTGGGCTTGTGCCAGAACGCCGTCCCGGCTCTGCTCCGTCCGGTTACCACGGCCCGCCAGCCGTCCGCCTCGACTCCAACGTGCTGATCGACCTCCAACAGCACCCGGCCGCGCTCGTGAATGACGAGCCTTAGTCGCACGGCCCCATCGGTGCTCTTGCTTTCCTCCCGCGCGGCCGACTTCACCCGGAGCGTACGAGGTTCGCCGGGCCGCCAATGGCCCTGCCTTCACCCAGGGTCCTGGCCACCGGCCTCCTTGCCTGCGGAGTCCAGCCGTTCTCCGGGGGGAGTGCGGAATCGACGGATGTCAGTACAGCGGTTGGTCATTCCCCGCCCCGGACATGGCCAAGTGGGGCGGGCGCCCCTCCGCCCCCGGGTGGAGCTCCGGGGTATTGGCCAACACCGTCGGGTACGTCCGCAGGGACAACTCGGTGCTGAGACTCGTCCTCTGCAACCTGTGGAACTCGCGTGGCTACTGGTGCCACAGGCCTAGGGACTTCAGCAACGCTGAGATCGAGATCCTCCACGAGGAACAAAGTGAGAAGGAGAACCCCGATGAGCGAACGAGACCACCTCGTAGCGGATCTCGTAGCTGAGCTCCTCGGTCCCCGAGGAGGGCCGATGGAGAGGCTGGGGGGCGAAGAGGACCCGCTTGATGAGTACATCGTCGGGGTCCTGGCTCCGTTCTCATCCCCATCGGTCGAGGTCGACTCGGACCAGGAGCTCGTTGGCGAGGAGCTCCTGGACGGTGACGACGACCTCGATCCAGGCGACTCCGTCTCAGGACATCAGCCTGTCGGCGCCGGCCTTCCGCCCCTGGTTATCGACCCCCGCGCCAGACCGTCATCGATGGGCGTGTCCCTGGCGGTCAGCGCCCCTGAGGGGCCACGCCTCGACATCTGCGGTACCTGGGCCAGGTACCGCAATGAGACGAACGGGGAATGGTGCAGGGAGCCACATGGGGCTGTCTGGCGCGACGTGGACTGTTCCGTCGACACCTGGCTGAGTGACCCCGCGGATCCAGGGCTGGTGGTGAGGGTCCGAAGCCGCAGGGATTCCCACGGCATCTGGAAGATATCGGTGTTCGTGGTCAACCAGAGCACTGTGGAATCAGACCACCCCTCCCCGTCGGACCACGTGTTCCAGCCGCAGGTACGTCTGCGCTGTCGGAGCGGAGTTGAGCTGGTTCCACTGGAACACCAGCACCTGGCGCAGGACGAGGAGGACGAGAGCCTGGCGCTTCTTTACGAGGGCCGTCCCGTCCTTGCGCGGGGGCACCTCTGCTCCGCCGTCTGGCGTCAGGTCGACCCGGAGCGCCCACATCCGGGAGGACTGGAAGGAACTCGGCCCCCGTTCAGGTGGTCCGATGGGCGTCACCTGTTCGACGACGGGACGGTGGCCGAGTTCGAGCCGGCCGACGTCCGGTCCGAGTTCGTTCCTGTGGTTCCCGTCAACGCCCCGGACAAGGGTTGGCCATCCGACGCGGGGGATCCACCCGAGCTGGACCCGACGGAACTGGCCGGTATCACGGATGGTGCCGTACTCCGCCAAAGACTGGAGCCGCTCGCGGACGCATACGAACGCTGGATCGAGGGCCAGGTCCGCGGGGTGGGAGACCATGCGCCAGGTACGGCGGCCCATCGACACCTCTCCGGGTGCCGACGCGCGCTCGATCGGATCCGAGACGGTATAGAACTGTTGGCAGGCGACCGCGACGCCCTCCTCGCGTTCTGCTTCGCCAACCGTGCGATCGCCCTTCAGTCGCAGTGGACCAAGGGGAAGGTCAACCGCTGGTGGCCCTTCCAGCTCGCGTTCCAGCTGGTCAACCTACGGGGGATCGTCGACGACACCCACGAGGACCGCGAGGTGTGTGACCTGCTCTGGTTCCCGACCGGTGGAGGCAAGACCGAGGCATACCTCGGACTTGCTGCCTTCACTCTCGCGTTTCGGCGGCTCCGTGCCCAGCACGAGCAGGAGCCCGGGGGAGGAGCAGGAGTGACCGTCCTCTCCCGGTACACACTGCGGCTCCTCACGATCCAGCAGTACCGGAGGGCGCTCGCGATGGTGACCGCGTGCGAGTTCCTCAGGGTCAGTGGCTCGCCCGGGCAGCGTGGCTGGCGGCCCTCCGGGTGGGAGGGTCTCGGTGACGTGCCGTGGGGCTCCACCAGGTTCTCGGTCGGGCTGTGGGTGGGTGGCAACGTGACCCCGAACAACCTGCAGGACTTCGAATACCGCGACGCGAACAACAGGATCGTCAAGAGGTACGGAGCCATCTCGATTCTTGAGGGGAAGGAGGGCGAGGGTGACCCGGCCCAGATCCTGAACTGTCCAGCCTGCGGGTCGACGCTCGCCCTCCCCCCGGAGGGCCTGCGCGAAGGCGACACGGGTGTGCTGCACCTCGTGGTGGGCGACACTGATCCCGCTCTGGGCCCGGACGTGGCACCGCAGCTGTCGGAAGAACCGTTCGACGTGACCGCGGTCACGGTAACTCGTCACCCGGACCCGTCGTTCGCGACCGTGTCCGTTCGGTTCCGCGCCACTGCGGACGTCTCCGACCAGAGCGTCGACAAGTGGTTCGACGGGCATGTGCGTCGTCTGCTCGGCTCCAGATCCTGGCTCGTCTCAGCGCGTGCGAGCCGACCGGGGTACTTCGTGCGGATTGTCGACTGGGGCAAGCGACGGAGCGAGAAGCCCGTCGAGTTCGAGATCTTCTGTCCGCACCCGGAGTGTCCACTCAACTCCGATCTGGCCTGGTCCGAGACGACCGAGGTCGGTGCCTGGCCTGTGCCGCCGGCCTTCGACCGGGGTGATGGTTCCTCGACGCACTGTCCTGTTCCGGCGTGGACGGTGGACGAGCAGGTCTACGCCAGGTGCCCGTCGATGGTGGTGGCGACGGTGGACAAGTTCGCCCGTCTGGCGTTCGAACCGAGAGCCGGCGCTCTGTTCGGCAACGTCGACAGGCTCAACGAGCACCTGGGCTACTACCGGGCCTGGGCACCTCCGCTCGGGCCGGCGACCCTCCCACAAAACGCCCGTGAGGAGGTGACAGCGGGCAAGAACGTTCAGGTTCGTGGGTTCCGCCCACCCGACCTCGTGCTGCAGGACGAACTGCATCTCATCGAAGGTCCTCTGGGCAGTATGGTCGGCCTCTACGAGGCTGGCATCGACCTCCTCTCCACAGTGTCCGACGGCGAGAACACGGTCAGGCCCAAGTACGTCGCCTCCACCGCGACCGTCCGGAGGGCGGAGGAGCAGGTCCGTTCGCTGTTCGACCGGAGCCTGGAGGTTTTCCCTCCCCAGGGACTCCGCGCAGAGGAGGCGTTCTTCTCGTCGACTGGCTCCTCTCATCCACTCGACGCACAGGGGGCGGGTCGTCTGTACGTCGGAGTGATAGCCCCCGGCCGCGGAGCGCAGACACCCATCGTCCGGGTGTGGTCACGTCTACTCCAGACACCCCGCGACCGACTCGACGCAGGCGTCGCACAGGAGGAGCTGGATCCGTTCTGGACGCTCGTGGGTTACTTCAACGCGATCCGCGAACTGGCCGGAGCCGTTGCGCTGGCCCGTCAGGACATCCCCCAACGTCTGGGGAGCGTTGCCGCGTCGCCTCGTACTCTGGACGAGCAGGAGCCGATGGAGCTTTCTAGCCGCACCAGTTCCCTACGGCTCCCGGGCATGCTCGAGGAGCTGGGGGATCGGCTGGCGCCTGGCCGGGAACCTACGAACGCGGTCGTCGCCACCTCGATGTTCGGCACGGGTGTCGACGTGGACAGACTCGGACTCATGGTCGTACACGGGCAGCCGAAGACCACCTCGTCCTACATCCAGGCCACCGGTCGCGTGGGCCGGGGTGTTGGCGGTCTCGTCGTCACCTTCTACCGGGCCTCGCGCCCGCGGGACCTCAGCCACTACGAGTACTTCGCCGGCTATCACACCACGCTCTACCGGCACGTCGAGCCCGTCACCGTCAATCCCTTCGCGCCCCGGGCAAGGGACAGGGCCCTCGGCCCGGTGATGGTGAGTGTCCTCCGCCAGGCAGCAAGTGTTCCGACCACGACGGGTTCCGTGGAAGTCGACCAGCGGTGGCGGATCCAACAGCGGCTCAGCAACGGGGGCTGGTTCTGCCGTGCCCACGAGATGAGCGATGCCCACCTGCACCCCGAGGTGGACCTTCTCCCCGGAATCCTCGAGGAACGTGCCGCCCAGCAGCCTGCCCTCCGCCGCCCACCGACCTCGGATACGGAGAACCACGCACGCTCGGAGCTGGAACGTTGGCGACAGGTTGCTGATCGCGTAGGTAGTGCCTTGCTGTACAACGAGCCGACGGTCACGCGTCCGGCCTCTCGGCCGGTCGTCCTCGGTGACCTCGCGCACCTCGTTGCGAGCACCGGTGAGGCCTACGAGAACGCACCGAACTCCCTGCGTGAGGTGGAGGCCACCACCACTGTCAAGGGAAGGGGATGAATCGTGAGCCGTCCCTACCAGGAGATCCGCCCGTCCCAGTTCGTCATCACCCTCGGCCCTGGAAGCATTCTCGAGACCGGGTCCGGCCCAGTCGTGCTGAAGACCGTGGACGCACTCTTCAACGAGATCGGCCGTAAGCCCCAGGACTTCGAGATCGTCGACGAACGGCTGTCACGTCTCGAACTGAACGATGCGCGTATTGCTCGTGTGCCCACCAACGCCGAACTCGGACTTCCCTCTGACCGAACGATCTACCCCACACACGCGTTTCCCTTCTGGTCCCTGTGCACGCAGCACCGACCGCACCAGGTGCTGTACGCGGCCGATGGCGGCTGCCCGGAGTGCCCGTCGGTGTCGTCGCAGCAGCGTCGGGAGAAGGCGGGGCGTGAGGCGATCCGTTTCGTGCAGGCATGCGAAAACGGTCACTTGGACGAGGTCCATTGGCACGGACTCGTACACGAGAGTGGAGGATGCGGCACGAAGCACTACCTGTGGCACGGGGGCGGCCGCGCCCTACGGCTCGTCCGCATCGAGTGTCCCCGTTGCCATGCGACCGCCAACTTCGGTCAGGCATACGCCAAGTCGTGGCGGTGTAGTGGCCGCATCGTGGAGCACGGAGGGCGCCCGGCGCCGGCAACGGCGCGGTGTGTGCAGAAGGCCCGCATCGTCCAGCGGGGGGCCGCCAACCTACGGCTCAGCCTGCTCCAGAGCGCGCTGACGATCTTGGATATGCCGACCAGGCTTCATGACATCCTCAGCGATCGATCCCTGATGGGGGCAGTCGGGGCACTTCATCCTCTTGGTCTCCTCGACCAGGTGGCACTCATGGCCGGGGCCGAACGGGCCGGGCTTCCCCCGGACGCGATCGAGTACCTGAAACAGACACCCTGGTCCGAGATCAGCAAGGCGGTTGACCAACTACTGGGGGTTGGCACCACGGCCTCGTCGTCACTACGTGACGACGAACTCGACCGTCTACGCCAGGCCGCGACCTGTGGTGTTCCGGCGGTGCCCCACCCGCATCCGGGCTCTCCTCCGCTGTTCGAGGTTCGCCAGGACGACGTGCGCCTCGTACAGGGGCCCGATCACCGTCACAAGCTGCGGGTAGCACCTGTCAGCCGTCTCCGCATGGTCATGGTCCAGACCGGTTACCAACGGTTGGACCCGCAGAAGGCTGAAAAGGTGTCGACCGCCTTCGACTGGAACGGCACCACCTGGTACCCGGGCATCGAGCTCTTCGGCGAGGGCGTCTTCATTGATCTTGCGGGCGACTCGCTCACCCTGGGAGGCAACAGGGCCAACCAGTGGAACGAACGCTTCAGGAGTGATCCACACGGTGATCTGTCACTCCACCCCGCACACGTCTGGTGGCACACCCTCTCCCACCGCCTTCTTCGGGCGCTGTCAGTGGACTCCGGATACTCGTCCGCAGCGATCCGTGAGCGGGTCTATCTCAGCGTGAGGGACGGCAGGGTCACGGGCAGTGGACTTCTCCTCTACACGGTTCAACCCGGTGGAGACGGCACGCTTGGAGGACTGGTCGCCCTCGTCAACCGGTTCGAGCACGTTCTTTCGCACGCGCTGCGAGACGTCGACAGCTGCTCGAACGACCCGCTGTGTCAGGAAGCGCCGTCGGCGGGGGCCGACGGAGTTGCCTGCTACTCGTGTCTCCTGGCGTCGGAGACCTCGTGTGAGCATCGCAACCAGGGGTTGGACCGCCTTCTTCTCGCTGAGAACCTACCGTGACCTGCTGATCGGGTAGGGGCGGTCACCGATCGCTTCTGCGCGGGCTGACAGACAGCCGACGCAGAAGCGGTGTGCTCTCGGACTACGGGCGGCTCTGGTTACTCGACCAGTAGCCGGAGTACCGTTCGTAAGCGAGTTGTCCGCTGAACCGGATGTTGTCCTCGATGTCCACAACCAGGCAGCTCTCTGTTCCACCGAAACGTCGTCCGCGCATGCCCCGACCGATCATCTGCTCGTACAGGACCGGGCTGGTGGTGGGGCGACCGACCACCAAGGCACGTACCGCCGGAGCGTCGAAACCGGTCGTGAGGACACCGTAGTTACAGAGTACGGACAGGTGCTTGTCGCGGAACTGTTCGATGAGCGCGCGCCGCGTGGCGCTGCGAGTGTCGGAGGTGACGACCTCCGAGGCTCGGCCGGCGCGTCGCAGTAGGACAGCCATTGCTATCGCGTGTTCCACGGTGCAGCCGAAGAACAGCGTCGGCCAGTCCGGCGGTAGTTCGAGTAGTTGCTTCAGCAGAGCACGGTTCCTCGCGTCCGATTCACCGATCTGACGGAGGAAGCCGGGGTGAAAGTCGTCGAACTGATCGAAGTGCGCACGGTAGCTTTCGACATCCTCCATCTTGAACTCAGGACCGGCATAGGAGAGCACCTTGTGCTCAGGCCGCGACAGGATTTTTCGCTGACGAAGCTCGGACACGATGTCGTCCCCCAAGGAGCGGGAACTGAGAAGCTTGCTGTGGAACTTCTCCGCCAGCTGGCGTGTCTCGGCGTTGACCCTGCGGAAGGGAGTGGCTGTCAGCCCGATGAGGGGTACCGGGGCCTCCTGCCCGAGTTCGATTCCGAGGAAGCGCAGGACCCTGGTATAGCTGGGGGCCAGCATCCGGTGCGCCTCGTCCACAACCACCGCGCCGAGGTTCTCGCGCAGCAGCTCGAGTTCCTGTCGTACGTCGTCGTTGGTGCCTCGAAGAATGGCGTCAAGCTTCTGGATGCTGGCCACCACGATGTCAGGGTCGCTCGGAACCGAGGCGATCCCCCAAAGCCGGGCAATCTCCATGGTGTGCCGTACCTTGTCATTTCGGTGCCCGAGGTCTGTCCACACCTCACGGAACGCCTGGACGGCCTGCTCGCAGAGCTCCTCGCTCTGGGCGATCCAGAGAACGGCCGGACGGCGTTGCTGGGAGATGCGCCACTCGATGAGGCTCTCCACCGCGGTCCTGGTCTTGCCGGCTCCTGTGGGCAGGGTCAGAACACCACGGTTGGCACCCGGTGCCCCGGAGAGGACCTCGATCGCCTGCTCCTTGAGGTCCCGTTGAAAGTCCTCCAGGTCTCGCAGAGGAACAAAGGGAGCAACTTCCAGGGTGTCCGGCTCCCGTGCACTCCCCGGCAGGCCAGCAAAGGCAGGCGGGATGTCGAGGACCCGCACGAAGTGGCGAGGCCAGCTCTTACCCGGCTTCCACGTACGCTCCGCGATCTTCTTCGCTTTTGCTCTGTCGCCACCACGGCTGCGTTCGCCACCTCGGTAGTCGTGCAGTCTCTCCAGCTCGTCTTCCGATGCGCGAAGCGCAAGCCGTTCCCGTAGCATCCTCGACTCGAGAAGACCGAAGCCTGACCTGTCGACCAGGAACTCGGCAAGCTCGTCTTCGGGAAGCTTTTGCCGCAGCCTTCCGGATTCTCTCTCGACCGCCGCGATGATCCACTCCACCGACTTCCTCGAGCGAGATCGCCCTCCACTCTCAAGATCCTCGATCACCGCCCGCAGATCCCGTGGGGCGAGACGCCGACGCAGTACTTGGATTGCCTGGGAGCGGTCCTGCTCGCTCAACTGGCCGAAGGCTTCCACCGAACACTGTCTCCTGGTACCAACTCAGAGCCGACTGCGCTGGTCGTTCGCAGACGGCCAATCGGGGCAGTGGGGGGTGCGTAAGTCTCTCACGGTCAGAGCGGTCTTTCCTCCGGGTGCGTGTCTCTTGATCACGCGTCAAGCCGCCGCTTGGCAGATCTGTTCGTCACTGAGCGACTTTGTCGTGAATCTTGATCTCTGTGAGCACTTGGAAACGACGTGCGATCATGGGGGCGGGCGCGGGGGCGCACCCGAGCTGTGAAGGACCCACGCCGTGGGACGCCCCGACAAAGCCGCGCGTGCGGCCATCGCGCGCCGCCGCTCGGACGCCATCGATCTACGCCTCGCCGGCGTGGACTGGCTGACCATCGCCCGCAAGCTCGCCGCCGACCCGGCCACCAACTCCGACGGCATCGCCTACCCCCAGGGGTACGGGATCGAGCGGTACCGCAAGAACCAGGACCCGCCGAGCGACGAGGCCCTGATCCACGCCGCCTGTCGAGACGTCCGCACCGCCCTGGCCGACCGCCGCGCCGAGCTGAACGACGACGTCGATGAGCTGCGTGCCCTGGAAGCGGATCGACTGGACCGGCTGTTCTTCGTCGCCTACAAGAAGGCCGTCCGCGACCAGGACCTCGCCGCGATCGACCGGACCCTTCGCATCATGGAGCGCCGTGCGCGCCTCCTCGGCCTCGACATGCCCGTACGCACCGAGCTGTCGGGCCCCGACGGCGGGGCGGTCCAGATCGAGAGCGTCAGCGCGGATGAACTCGACGCCTTGATCGCGCTCACGGACCCGGCCGCCGAGTGAGGCCGCGTGACCACGCGAGCGTCATCGCCCGCTACAAGACGCTCTCCACCGCCCAGCGCCGAGCCATCGCACAGGCCGCTTCCCCCACGTTGCGCGCCGAGCTCGCGCAGGCCGAACGTCAGCTCGCCATGGACCGCTCCCCGGGCGCGCTGGCCGCTGTACTCACCGGGGGACGAGAGATGCAGGCACCTCACCTGGACCTCATCGACCAAGCGTTCATCGACATGGCGGCAGGCCGCTGCGACCGCGTCATGCTCACCATGCCCCCGCGGCACGGCAAGAGCCGGCGCGCCTCCCGCTGGGCCCCGCTCTGGTACCTCCGGCGCAACCCCGGCCACCGCATGATGATCGCCAGCTACTCGGCTGACCTGGCCGACGATCACGGGCGGTGGATCAGAGACGCCATCTACACCTGGGGCGACGAACTCGGCATCCAGCTCAAGACCGGCAGCCAGGCAGCCAACCGATTCGACATCGTGGGCGGCGAAGGAGGGCTCCTCGCAGCAGGCATCGGCGGCGGCCTCACCGGACGTGGCGCCCACATCGCCATCGTGGACGACCCGGTCAAGGACATGGCCGACGCAGACTCTCCGACGATGCGCAAGCGGGCCTGGGACTGGTGGACCTCCGTACTGCAGACCCGCCTCGAACCCGCCGGCGCGATCTGCCTGATCCAGACGCGCTGGCACGAAGACGACCTCGCAGGGCGCATCCTTGCCACCGAGCGCGAAGCCTGGCGCGTCATCGACCTGCCAGCCCTGGCAGACAGCCCCGACGACCCGCTCGGCCGGGCACCCGGAGAGCCACTGTGGCCGCAACGATTCGACGCCGCCCACCATGCCCGGACCCGCAAACGCGTCGGCGAACGAGTCTGGGGCGCCCTCTACATGCAGAAGCCCCGCCCGCCAGAGGGAGGCGTGTGGAAGCGCGAGTGGATCGACACCGCCCGCATCAACGCAGTCCAGTTCTCCAGCATCGACATGGCGCGCATCGTCGTGGCCGTCGACCCCGCCGGCGGAGAGTCAACCGTCGGCGACGAGACCGGAGTCATCGGCGTCGGCCGAGACTTTGACAGGCAGCTGTACGTCCTCGCCGACCGGTCAGGCTCCATGGGAGCGAACGACTGGGGCCTTGCCGCATGCCGCCTCGCACTCGAACTCAAGGCCGACGCCATCGTGGTCGAGAAGAACTACGGCGGGGACATGGCCCGCCAGATCGTCACGCAGGCATGGGAGCAGCTACGCCGCGAAGGCGTCACCAAGGGCCTTCTCATGCCAATGATCTTGGAGGTCACCGCCAAGGTCGGAAAGCGCCTCCGTGCTGCCCCCGTGGCCCAGCTGTACGAACAGCAGCTCGTTCACCACGTCGGCGAGTACCCAGACCTGGAGGACCAGATGGTCACCTGGGTCGAGGGAATGGACAGCCCCGACCGCATGGACGCCGCAGTGCATGGGCTGACCGAACTGGCCGATCCGGACCAGCTCGACACCCTGCCCACCGATACCGACGATGACCGCTTCAACGGCCGCCGCTGAGGCTTTGGCACCTGTGAAAACGGCCCCAAGAGGAAACAGCCCAAACGCAGTCGCAGTAGATCAGGCGGTCAGATAACCTTCATCTCCCCTACAGTTACAGAGAGTCGCGGGGCTGCTCCATGAACATGCGCATGCGTGCCACGGCACCGAAGGGAATGACTCGTCCCGAGGGCGAGGATGGGTACAAGCTCCTCAACACCGTGTGGCAGCAGTTCGCGCAGTCGAAACGGTGGCCAACCTTCGAGCTGATCGATCGGGCCCTCTACCGCGACGGGTTTGAGTTCGAAGCTGCAGTGCAGCAGCTCCCCGACGGCTTGTTGCTCGGCATCGACCCCGACATGAAGCGTCGGCCGCCACAACCCGATCAGGAGCTCCGCCTCTCGCTCGCCGGCGCAGTGCACTGCGACGACGCTGCGGCAGAGGTTAAGGCTTTCATTGGCCTGGTGCGTCTTGCAGGTGTCGTGGAGCGGGACTGGGAAACTGCTCTCGGCGACTCGTCGGCCCCCAGCCATCCGTACATCGACCCCGACGTACTCCGTTCACATCCGGCCTTCGACCCCGGCGTGTTCCCACCGTCGGAGGTTCTCTACCGCGCCGCGCACCTGACGTCGTCGGAACCCTGGACGTCGGGACTCGGCTTCAGGTACGAGGAGTTGTATTGGTGTGTGTCGTTCGACCGACGTATTCGCCCCTTCGCAGCGGTGACGGGACTGGCCGAGTACTGGAAGGTGAGGACGAGCGTGCTCCCTCCCGAGCTTGATGCACAGCACGTCCCTGTGCCGGTGCCAGCTGTAAGTGCACCTGTCGTCACACCACAGGCCACGCCTGCCTTCGCACTCTCGATTCCCCTTCACCCGGACGTGGCCGCAGTAGCAGCTGAACGCTTCGAGAAGGGTCAGTTCACCGACGCAGTGCTGCGCGCCTTCCAAGCTGTGGAACACCGAGTCCAGATCTTGAGCGGGCTGTCCGAAGTTGGGGCACGGCTGATGGGAATGGCGCTTGGTTCGGCCGCGCCGAAGCTCGTAGTCACGCGGGCCACGGGCGCGTCGCTACAAAGCGAGCGCGAAGGGTTCCGCGACCTGTTCAAGGGCGCGATGGAAGCACTCCGCAACCCCAGGGCGCACGGCCCCCACTTTGCCGACGATCCTGAAGAGGCGCAGGAGATGCTGGCCCTCGCGAACCTGCTCATGCGACGACTGGACGATGCAGAGGCCAAACTCAACGCCCAGCCGACACAGGCTGCCGGAACGCCGTAACCTGATCTTGCGGCGCGGGGCCGACTGCCTGGAGGGGCACTGTGGGCCTGCGCGAGCTGATCACCGACGTCTGGAGCTGGCTGGACTACAAGCCAGTCATGGCCGATCCGCGCCGACCGGGCCGCAACGCCTGGGCGGAACTGACCTCATCCTGGGTTCCCGACGAGGACCTGCGGCGCCTCGCCGCCTACCGTCTGCTGGCCGCGTACGACTCCAATCAGGCCGGCCAGGTCGCCGCGATAACCGGCGATGACGAAGCCGGATCCGAGCGGCGCGAACTCGGTGATGCCTCGAAGCTCGTCGACACTGCCCTCGGCTATCTCCTCGGTTCCGAGCAAACCATCACGGTCGTGGGTGCCGAGCATGCCGACGGCGAACCGACAGACGAGGCCGCTATGGCGCTGGCGGTCCAGGACAAGCTGAGGGCGTGGGCGGAGAAGGAACTGCTGCCGCTGCGCATCCAGCAGGCAGAACGGACCGCGATCCTTCTTGGCGACGCGATCTACAGCCTCGCCTGGGAACCGGCGAAGGGCCGTGTGCTACTGCGCACGTGGGATCCGGGCCTGTACTTCCCGGAGTGGCCGGAGGACGGAGAGCAAGACGGCGCCGAGTTCCCCATGCGTGTCCACCTGGCCTGGGAGCTTCCGGAGGACAAGAGGCGCGGCCTGAAAGCCCGGCTGCGCCGAGTCACGTACGAACTGGGCCCGATCGCCCCAACCAGCCGACGCGGTACGGCGAAGAACGGAAAGGCCGTGCGCGAGTACGTCTACGCCGATGACGGGGAACCGGTCCTGACTCCTGGCGACTCCTTCGACAGGGAGACCGGGGTGATCACCCGCACCTACCCGTGGGCACCGAACCGACCCACCCCCTGGACGTGCTACCTCACCGATGCCGAATGGGAGCTGGACGATCTCAAGTACGCCGACTTCCTCTACGACCTGCCCATGCACAAGGCCACGTACCGAGTTCGATCGGACGGTGAAGTCCTCGACCAGCTAGACCTGATGGTGGACTTCATCCCTCTCGTCCACGTCGCCAACAGCATCCCCGCCAGCGGCGAGCACTGGGGTAAGCCCACGATCGCCACCGTCCTCCAGGCGCTCGACGAACTGTCCGCAACAGACACCGACAGCTCCGGCGCTTCAGCAACCACCGGCTCGCCGATCATCGGCCTGGCCGGTGCCAGGCTGCCCATCGACCGAGCCACTGGCCAGCCCCTCCCGGTCAAGGTCCGGGCTGGGACGGTATGGCAGCTCAACGACAACGGCCGCATGGACGTCCTGGACACCTCTGCCCAGCTCGCCGAGCTACGAGCCCGCGTCGACCACATCCTCGACCGCGTCGCCGCAAACAGCCGCCTCACCGCAGCCGGCCTGGGCACGCTCGACCCAACCGCCCTGCCGTCCGGGTACGCGCTACAGCTGGCACTCGGCCCGCTGGATTCGCTCGTCGCTAGCATGCGGCTGGCACGGGACCACAAGTACGCGATCCTCTTGCGTATGGTGCAGCGCCTTCACCAAGCTGGGCAGGCCGAGGGCTGGCCAGCGGGGGAGTCGTCGCCCGCACGCCTCATGTGGGGTGCCCACACACCGACCGACCGCGCCGCAGTTCTCGACGAGGTAGTCAAGGGGGTTGGCGCTGGTGTGCTGTCTGTTGAGACTGGCGTCCGGATGCTTATCGACGCCGGGTATCCAATTGATGATGCGCAGGGAGAAATCAAGCGAATTCAGGCCCGTGCTTTCGAGGCCGCCGCCCGCCTCGCTGATGCGACTGGCGACAATGCCGCTGTAAGGAAATACCTGGGGCTGCCGGACGTCGGCTCGGAGATACCGTTGACGCCCCTGTCCCTAAGAAGCGAAGACAAGGACTAGCTGACAGAATCGACGTCATTTTCAGACTGGAGGCCGAATAGCTTTCTAATCTCGGACTCGAAGATGCCCAGGCGAACCCGGTCGGAGGCGTCGCGATCTTGGAGGGATTCAATGAATGACAAGAATTCCTCTGAGGGTTGCGTATGTGATGGCTCGATGCTGCGTTCCGGGTAATCCGCCCGCTGGTTTATTTCGTCCATTGAACCCACCTATTCTTCAATCCTGTCGGCGGCGATTAGTCCGGCGAGTTGACCCCAGTATACAGCTTTGCTCACCGCGCGGTTAGAAATCGACTCGTCGACGAAAGGGTATGGCCCCACTCCCTCTACTGTGAACACGCCAATGGCCTCTTCTGATGTCGCCAATACGGGGATCGCGATAATCCATTTCGAAGTTTCCCCTACGGCCTGCCTGGGTGAGGAAATGATTGGCCTTCTGCTGGACATTGCGTCTTTTATTAGGTGTGAAATGAGTTTCGACTCATCTCTGCCGGGCTCATTTGCAGTGGATGCGATTGGCTGTTCGGCACCTTTGAGGTACACCGAGGAGTGGACGGTATCTGCTTGAACGCCCAGGTGTGTCGCCATGTCCTTGGCCGAGGCGTGCAGCATGTCCGCAAAGATTCGTATCTGCTTTTCGTTCAGGGGTTTGTTGATCAGCCCGCCATGTAGATGCTCCTCAAGAGCGGCTCGATCCCTGCGAATCATTCGCTTGCGTCGCTGATAGATCAAAGCTGGAATCACCAGACCGGCGGACAATGCGCCAGCCATCGCGCCTGAAAGAGCAATTAGCAAGCTGGCGCTCTTTGTTTGGCTTCGTGTCGCGTACGCGGTGATCATTGCGAGGAAGGCAAGGGAGCTGATGACGAGAATTGCGGTATCCAGGCGCCTTCGCATTGGTCTCGCCCTTATGCGGGGATCATGGTGAAGGCGAAGGCGAGAGCTCCCCCGCCGAAAAGGATGGGGATCAATACGCCAAATATGAAAGGCTTGAACCTGCCTTCGGTCTGGCGCATGCGTCTTCCGTATTTTCGCTCGTATGTGAGTTCCATGAGCGTCAAGCAGAATATTAAAATGACTGCAGTCAAGAACATGCCGGCTTGATTCAGGAGCTCGCTCTCCGATTGTTGTCCATTCGTTGTGGCGGCGGGTGTGTCAAGAATCTTGACTGCCCTTTCGATGAATATGGCTGGGATTGCCATTATAGCGATCACGATCAAGTCGGGGCCCATCGCGAATATTTCCCAGACTTTTTCTTTCGAAGAGTCAGCTCGCATGTTCCACTTTGCGATGGTCGATACGCCTACACCCACGGCGGGGATTCCTGCGCCTCTGAACGCTCCGTTGGCCAGAATTTCCGTCCATGACACGAAGGTTCACCTCCCGCCTGGCGAGCAACAGGATGGGGCGCACGTCACCGCTCCCTGACCTTCAGGCTAAGTCGCACATCTTTCTCAGGCATCTTTTCGCAGCAAGGCCTGGTTGTAGCGGGGCGGGTCGCTGCACCAGGGAGCGCCGTTACAATTTGTAAACCATCGACCGAATCTACGTGTGGCAGACCGGCCGAGCAGCTCGTCGGCTCCGGGATGCTCACGCCAGGTCGATGCCCAGCTCGCTGTCCGGCTGGCAGAACTGGCACGGCTCGATGTTCGGGTCGGTGAGGGCGGCCCTTGCCTCGTCTGCCCTGATCCGGTGTGGCGTTCCCTCGATCATCGTGCAGTCAGCCAGGTGGATGATGGCGGGCTCAGGCCCGTGCGGGGTGCGCTTCTGCTGCACGACGTAGCCGGTCCGAGTGGGCGGCAGAGCGAAATCTGGCAGCGGGCCGCCGCCCTTCACACGGCCCCTCGGCCGCTGTTGCTGGGGCGGATGCTGGACTTTGGTGAGGGCCTTCTGGACCGCGTCGCGCTGGAGCCGCAGGTAGATGCCGATCGTGTCGTTCTCCGCGATCTGCCTGTCGAGATGAGCCAGGATCGCCTGAAGCCGGGGCGTGTCAGGGGGCAGATCGGACATGGCGTGCATCGTGCAGCGCCGCCCAGCCTGCCGACCGCTGACCCTGCCAATACGGGTGGAACAACACCTCCGACGACAGGTGGATCAGTCGCCTCCGAAGAGCGGTGCGCGGGCGCGCGGCGAGCAGTCGGTAGGTGGTCTGCCACTCCTCTTGGGCGCGGGCCAGGTCGCCGGGAATCGGTCGCATGGCCGGATTCAATCACATGTTCGATTTTTGGGGCCAGTGACGTGGTGAGCTCGCTGCGCGTCAGTGGGGCATCGGTGGGATCAACTTGTTGGACGTTCCGACTCACTTGATGTCAGACCTGGACATGGCGGCAGTAGACCTCGCACACTGGGCATAGCTACTCAACGCCTTTGATCTAACTCTCCTGAATCCGCTGCCCCAACTGTCACAACGCCATTCGTGCAGGGGACCTCCTCAGCTTCGCAGCTCAGAGGCCCCTTCCCCGATGGGGAAGTGGGGCACGACTAGGGCGAGGGCGGTCCCGATGCAAGATCAAATCCTGTATTGGCTCGGTGGAGGCTCGGCCGGCGGGAGCCTCGTGTTCGCGATTCGGCGCTATGGCCTATCGGTTCGTGTGGGGCAACTGAAGGTGAGGTTTCGCGGTAAAGCGGAGGTATCACGTCACTGCGCTACATGTTCCTGCGAGGAGAGTTGAGTAACGGGTAGCGCCCCGGTCGAAGGATCGGGGCCTACTTATGCGCGCCGCCGCTCCTCCAGCTTGCGGACGATCAACGCGAGGGCGACCACTCCGTCCACAGCCTCGGCGAGGGCCTCGTTGCTCGGCGCCTTGCGATGCCAGGTCAGCCGGCGAGGCCAACTACCCGACCACAGCCAAAGCCCGGATCAGGTGTGCTGCGGTTGGTGGCTAGACTGATCTTCGGCGCGGGGGCGCTGGAGACCTGTGGATGGTTCACGCATGACGCGACGCTCGCTCCCCAATCCGCTCGCACCGGTAGGGCGCCGCCGTGATGGGCGGCCGATCTACCCGATCCTCGGTGCTTCACCGGAGGACGAATCCAACAAGCCCGAAGGTGACGGCGGTGGCGCCGTTAGCCAGGAGGACCTGTCCCGGCTGCTGGCCCGCGAAAAGACGCAGGGCGGTCGCGCGGCCGTCAAAAAGCTCCTCGGCGAACTCGGCTTCGACAACTCCGAGGCGCTCACCGAGTTCATCACCACCAAGCGTGACGCCGAGCAGGCCGCACTGACGGATCTCCAGCGACGGGAGCAGGCCGCCGAGGAGAAGCTGAGGGCCGCCGAGGTGCGCGAGGCACAGGCCGCAGCACGGGAGCACGCCGCTATCCGACGGGCCGCCCTGGCGGGGCTGGGCGCGGGCGGGGACGACCTGGCCGACGCGGTGCTCCTCATCGACAGGGCCCTGGCCGACCAGCCCGACGCGGACGAAGAGGCCGTCGCTGCAGCTGCCGAGCAGCTGAAGGAACGGCGACCGGAGCTGTTCGGCCAGACCCGCGAGACCACGCCGCCCGCGCCGGGTGGCTCACCCGCCGGCGGGCCGCCGTCGCGAAACGGCGTACCGCCCAAGCCCGGCGCAGCGGGACTCGAAATGGCTCGGCGCCGAGGCTTCATCGCCGACTGACCAACCCCGTCATGGGAAGACCATGACCCCACCGGCGGGAAGGCCGGACATGGGGACCACGCCCCTCATCCCTCCCGTGGACGGCGCCGCCACCAGGTGAGCGCGCGAATCCGATTCGCTCCACGTCCACGGGAGGACGGCTGTGACACTCCAGCCCATCACCACCTCTACGTCGTACACCGCCGACCGGGCCTGGCTCGGCGCGCTGCACGGCACCGACTCCGTCGAGACCATCACGCTCGACATCTCGAAGCTGACCGCTGGCACGCACACCGCGGCGTCGGCCGACACCGCCCAGCCCTACAGCCGAGTCCTGTCCGGCGTACCCGTCGGCAAGATCACCGCGAGCGGCCTGTACGGCGCCTTCGACCCGGCGGCGACCGACGGCCGCCAGGCGCTCGCCGGGTTCGTGTTCGCCGAGGTGCTGTTCGCGCCGACCGCGACGAAGGCCCCCGCCGCGCTGCTGTGGCACGGCGTGGTCGTCGCCGCCAAGGTCCCCGGCGGCATCGACACCACCAAGGTCACCCCGTCGGTGACCGGTCCCCAGATCCGGTTCGTGTGAGAGGCGGCCGACGATGACCATTCAGGACCTGATCAAGAACGTCGCCGCCCGCGACCTCACCACGTTCGCTCGTGCCATCCCCTCGCAGAAGGACCACCTGCTCACCAGGGAAGGCGGCATCATCCCAACGCTGGAGCAGGACGAGGTGAAGTGGCGCGTCAAGGACAACGGCCGGTACGTCAACGTTGCGAAGTACCGGGCGTTCGATGCCAGCGTGCCGTTCGCGTCCCGCGAGGCGTGGCAGACCACGCGCGAGGGCATGCTGCCGCCGCTCGGACAGAAGCTGCTCGTCGGCGAGCAGGAGCAGATCCTGCTGGAGGCGTCCCGCGGCGCGGACGAGGACCGCCTTGTCGAGCTGCTGTACGACGACACCGAGCGGCATGTCGAGGCGATTCGCTCCCGCGTCGAACTCGCCTGGGGCGACGTCCTGGTGGACGGCAAGTTCTCGCTCAACGCAGAGAACGGCCTGACGATCGAGGTCGACTGGGGCGTGCCGGCGGGCAACCTGCCGACCGCGCCCAAGCTGTGGTCGGACCCCACCTCGGACCCGATCAAGGACGAGCTGGCGTGGATCCAGTACCTCGATGACCGTGGCGCTCCCTTCCCGGACATGGTGGTCACCAGCCGCAAGGCGTTCTCGTTCCTGGCCGCCAACAACAGCTACAGGGCGGCCTACTACGGCTCGGTGAACCCCTCGAATACCCCGACTGCCACGCTCACCCCGCAGCAGATCAACGTGGTCCGAGACAACTACGGCCTGCCGCCGATCACCTTCTACAAGGGGCAGGTGCGCGTCGATGGGGTGCAGACCAAGGTGCTCCCTGAGGACCGGTGGATCATGCTTCCCCCGGACCGGACGAAGTGGGGGCAGACGATCTTCGGGGTAACCGCCGAGGGCCTGGCCCTGTCGCGAGGCACGAATCCGGAGATCACCAAGGAGGACCGTCCGGGCATCATCATCACCCGCGGTGCGCAGGATGACCCGGTTCAGATCTGGACCAAGGGCGCGGCGGTCGGGATGCCGGTGCTGCACACGCCGGACGCTCACATCGTGGCGAAGGTGATCTGATGGGCCGCCGTCTCGCAACCGCAGTGCACGTCCAGCACCCGACCTCGCGAGAGTGGATCGTGCTGGAGCCCGGCGACGAACCCGACGAGGAACTGGCCGCCGAGATCATCAACCCGGACGCGTGGGAGGACGACGAGCCAGCGTCCGACACCGAGGAGCCGGAGCCGGAGGAGCCGACGCAGTTCGGCTTCACCGCGCCGCCCCAACCCGAGCCCGGCCCCGGGGCCGACCCCACGCCGCCGGCCCCGAGTCGGCGCAAGAAGACCACCGACGCCGCCGAGTAAGCACACGAGAGGTCTCAGCCCGCCCCGCCCCCATCCCGGGAGGGGGCGGGCGACGACCATCCAGGAGCACTGATGGAGCCCATCCTCCTCGCCTGGCTGCGGGCACAGCTCGGCACCGCCACCGAAGAACAAGACCTCGCTGCTCGTTACGCCCGCCTCGGCCGCGCCCGAGCGGTCGCCGCAGAAGTCCTTGCGGAACGCCGCGCCAAGCTCCTCGCCGAGCCACTGCGCATGACGGTCGACGGCGTGGTCACCATCGACCAGAGCAACAACGTCGCCGGACTGGAGCGCCAGATCGCGGGCCTCGTCGAACTCGTGGCCCCAGATGACCCGGCGGCGGGGGAGGCGAGCGTCGACCTGGTCACCGCACCGCTCCTGCCGTCCCGGCGCACGAGGTAGAGCGGCAGTGCCGTACGAGTGGCCGCCACTGGTGCCGGGAGACCCTGACGAGATCGCGCGCCGCGTTGCGGCCGTACTCGAGGAAGCCTGGCAGCGCCTGGCGAGCAAACAGCAGGAAGTGCTCGCCAGGTTCGCCGACAACCCACGTACGCCGTACACACTCGCCACGCTGGAGGAGTTCAAGCAGGCCATCCGCGAATTCCGTCAGCGCGTGGACCAGGAGGCCCAGCAGTTCGTACAGCGGCAGCTCCCTCACCTGTACGAAGAGGGCGGAAGGACGGCCGCCGAAGCCCTGGGCGTGACCTTCACCTGGACCACGTTCCACCGTGACGCACTGCAATCGCTCGCAGCAGACTCCTACGCCGACTTTCTACGCCGTTCTGAGGAAGCCGAGCGCATGGCCAGCCAGTTCTACCGCACCGCGCGGGAAGCTGCGCGCCGCGAAGTGCCGCTGTTGGCGGCAGGCAACATGACCGCGAAGCAGGCCGCGAAGAACCTCGCGGATCGGCTGGCCGCCAAGCACAAGCTGACGTACGTCATCTACCGCAACGGGGCGCGGGTTCCGGTGCGCGCGTGGGCCGAGGCCGCCACCCTTGCGAAGTCGGCCGTCGCCTACAACGCAGGCACTCTCAACCGAACCCGCCAAGCCGGAGTGACCACGGTCGAGGTCTTCGACGGAGCGGACTGCGGCTGGAGCACCCACCAAGACCCCGACAAGGCCAATCGCACCGTGCGTACCATCGACGACGCGGCAAACTGGCCGATCTCCCACCCACGTTGCCGGCGTGCCTTCGGGCCGCGCCCGGATCTCACAGGATCGACGAGCACGGCTTCCGGGGTCACGTGATCGCAACCGTTACGACTCGGCCCAGTAGTCGCTGAGCATCTCGCCGGGCCAGGCCGGCTCGTGGATCTCGCCCTGAGGGCCCATCTCCCGGAAGTAGGGCCCAAGGTCGTAGATGGGTGTCCCGTCGACCGCGTCCAAATCGGTGACATGGAGGTCCAGGCCATCGACCTTGAGCAGCCGGGGAAAGCTGGTGGCGAGTTGGTTGGGGCGTCGGTGGTTGCGATGCGCGAACGTCCCGGATGGCTCCCAGCGAGGGTTGTTACGGGGGCTGCGCGCGTGCAGAGCAACGTCACTCGGGGACGCCTGGCTGAAGTGCCAGGTGACGATCAGGTGGGAGAACTCCTCCAGTCCCTTTACGACTTCGAGTGGGAACTTCGGATCGAGGCGGATGATGCACTCGACGCCGCCCCAGTTGTCGTCCGCGACTTCCGTTCGGCCACCGACAACGGTGCCGATGGGCTCGATCTGTAGAGTCATGGTGCCCTCCTCATCCCTCTGCCGAACGTGATCAATCTACGGTGCGCAGGTAGTCGGCTGCCCTGGTTTCCAGTTGCGCAGCGGCTGGGATGCCGCGCCGTCGATACGGCGAGAGGAGGGAGCGCATCTCCACGACGCGCTGCCGAGCTCGACCGGAATAGATGCCTTCCTCCATAGCGTCGAGGGCCTTGGACCAGGTCGCACACGCCTCTTCCACATTGCCCGTAGCAATCTGCGTTGCCCCGAGGTATCCGAGGGTCACGGCGTGTGTCCTCTTGAATGCAGGTCCGCGAGTGCGGACGCTGCGGTCAAACTGGCTGATCGCCCCCTTGTGGTCCTTGAGATCGCGCAAGGTGCACGCCGTCTCATGGGCCAGTGACGCCTCGCCGAAGAAGAAGGTTCTGGCCGGCTCTTCGATGCCGTCATGGGCACCGCGGAGGTCGTCTTCGGCCTGAAGCAGCACCTTCGTCGCCTTCTTGTCCTGCCCAGTTGCAGCGAGACAACGGGAATGGACAACGCCGAGCAGTGCCCGTTCTCGTGGTGTCGCGGACTGATATCGCTGGCCGGCGACTGAGGCCGTCGAGAGCTCCAGGGCCTTGCCAAACAGGCCGAGGTCCAGGGCTTGATGCGCCATGGCACGGAGGATGTGGCCCGAGAGCGGAGCGTCGGCGGCTCGGGCAGCCAGCTTCAGTCCAAGAGCGAAGTACGGCTCGGCGATGTCATGCTCGCCGTTGTCGAAGGCCATCCATCCGCTGAGGTAGGACGCTTCTGCAGCGGCGGAGAACATCTCGCGGCGAACGTGGTCATCGGGGAACGTTCCCACGAGATACCGGGCGACATCCGAGCGCAGGTACTCGACGAGAGCGGTCCGGCCGTGTCCGCCGCCCCGGCGCTGGTCCATACGTGAGAAGGCCAACGTCATCTCGCGCACGTTCTCTACATCGCCTCGGCCGACGCGCTGGGAACCTTTCTGTTCCGAGTTCGCTGGCTCCCTCGCCATCTCCGTCCACCAGGCATCTGAGGGAACAACAAGGGCGGCGGCCGAGTACACGCCTCCGCGAAGCAGGCTCCGCCGGTCCGGATCCAAGTCAGTGCTCCCCAAGTCCGTCAGCGCGGTCAGTGGATCGACGCGCCAGTCCAGCGCCCCCTGCGCTGGCGAGTCAGGCGCTGTGAACCCGGCTTCGGCTGGAGTGATGATGCGCTTCAGGCGACGGGACAGTGCCTCGCACATGATTATGGGGGCCTGGCCAGATGGGGCGTGTCCGGCCACCCAGTGCTGGACGTGCTGCCGAGCGATGTGCGTGTAGTCGATCAGGTGGTTCTCGTGTGCGATTCGCACGAAGGCGTTCGCCGCCTGAGCTCGTGACCAGCCTGCATCCTTCAGTAACGCCTCGAACTTTTCGTTCCGCTCGCGCGCCATGATGCGGCCCCCGGCTGCTAATGATCTTGAGACAGGTTTGTCAACTGCGCTCGCCTCGCGTCGACATGAGGTGGCAACCCCAACCTATTGCGGGATCCCAGAAGACATCCACTGAACTGACCGAAAGCCGTTGCCGTGAGATCAGTAAACGATCTTGTGTCACGTTTGGCAGCGGCGCTCCCTCGCGCTGGTACCCGGGTCGAGCCTGGAGCGGTTTGCTGTTCGTAACCGCCACGCGACTCGTGAATGGGGCGCCGTTGTTCAGCCCTCTCGCGCCGGAGCCCCAGCCATGAAACAGGGAGTCCCCGTGAACCCGTCCCCGCACTACCTCACACCCACCGCCGCGGTGACGGCCGCGTTCAGCACGAGACCCGCGCCGTCCACCCCTGTGCCCACACGGCGTCCCGACAACGTCAATGAGGAGTCCGAGCCCAAGCTGTTACGGCTCCCGTTCAAGGTGCCTGACGAACCGGTGTTCGTGTGGGACGGCAGCGTTACTGCGACCGCCGCAGCCAGCAGGAACGCCCGTCTTCTCGTTCGGACTCGCCTTACGGTGGCCCGGTGGCCGGGTGATGTCGAGGACGCAGCCCGGATCGTGGAGAAGCTCGTGGACAACGCGGTCAAGCACACTCCTGTAGGCGAGACCGACAAGATCCCGGTGCATCTGTACGTCGACTCCGACAGCCAGCTGCTGGTCGAGGTCGATGACCCGATGCCAGAGTTCCCCGGCTTCGCCGTCGCGGTGGCCTGGCACCCGGCCAAGGAGAACGAGAAACCTCGCGGCCTGTGGCGGGCACGGGAGTGCGGGGCCGGACTTGCGTTTCGCCGTCGGCGGGACGCGAACGGCCTGGTGATGGGTAAGGCCGTTCAGGCTCTGCTGACCGGGGTAGTTCCGGAGGTCTCGGCATGACGACGACACAACTGCCCCGTCGTGATTCCAAGGTCGACCAGCGCCGCCCTGCCCCGGAGGTCCATTTCAACGAGCCGCTGTTGAGGGGTGTGCCCCGCGAGCCGGCTGCGGACATGGGCACTTTGGCCGACCGCATCCGGCGCCTGATGGCTCTCTCGACGGGACAGCAGCTCACGATTCCGCTGGGCGGTCAGTACTTCGACATCGTCGTCACCGCGAACGGTCCCGCCGCATACGGGGTGATGAGACTCATGGACGAGATCCAGCGGTCCCCGGGCGACGCCCCGGACGCCTGTGGCCCCGTCATCGAGGATCCCCAGCGTGGCTGGCTGATCTGGCTCGTTCCGCCTGGGACCGGTGACCAATGGGCGCCCCACCGCTTCGCGATGTGCCTCGGCAGGCCGCATCAGCTCGCGCTCCCTCCGCTGGATCAGCGCGAGCCGCCCGGTCCGTACTGGCTGAGGCGCTGCCGCAGCGACCGCCTTGTGCCTTCTGGGCCGCTGCGGGATCACCTCAACCAGTTCCAGCCCGGCCCCGTGCCGCACGAAACGCTCCTGAGCTCGGTACTGAACGACATCTCGTGATCTCCGCGTACGGCGAGGCGCCCCGTCCTCTCCGCACGCGGCACTAGCTCCCTGCTGCCGAGGCTTTCATTTCCCCCGGTCTGGGCGGCAGGGCCTTGACCGTAGAGGAATCAGGGAGCGGGCGTCACGGCTCCACGACCCAGACCTCCCTGTCGATGAGGAATCCCATGTGCCAGCACCAACCACCATGTCCACCACCAGATGCTACGGATCGTGAAGCCGCTCGTGCCGCAGCCCAGCAACCGGCGCAGGGCTGGACGCTGCTTTGCAACGGAGTCCTCCTCTTCGCGGACACCGGCGAGTTGCTGCCGGACGGGCGGATCATCGCACCGAACCGCCCGCTCTCACACGCGGTGGCGGTTGCGGCATGACCCTCCCTGCGCCGTGGTCCGCCGTCGTCCCATACGTCACCGCCCGCCGTGGCGAGGAACCCGAAGTCGCGGCCATGCTCGGCCTCCGGCCCGACGGCGGAGGGCTGTGCTACTTGGACGAGGGACCGGATGATCGGGACGACCAAGGAGTTCTCTGGGCCCGGTGCTCGCAATCCCGCGAGGACGGCTGGCCGGTCGGGTCTCCACGATGGGGCCTGGTACATCCGTCTCGGCAGCGCGAGACGATGCAGGGCCTACGGTGTCAGGTCTGCATCGTCTCGCCGGCCAGCCGCACCGCCAGCGGTTACCTGTTCCTCGCAACGAGGCCAAGAGACGCCACGCCGCCGGATTGGCCCGAGGGAGTCCTCACCTGGCAGCCGCCCCTCTGCCTCGACTGTGCCGCAACCGCGGTCGAGCGGTGCCCCCACCTGCTGAAGCACGGCGCGGTCGCGATACGGGCACGTGTTCCGCGCCTCTACGGGGT
The DNA here is from genome assembly GCF_042871235.1 of Streptomyces sp. NPDC005931. Classification (NCBI taxonomy): domain Bacteria; kingdom Bacillati; phylum Actinomycetota; class Actinomycetes; order Kitasatosporales; family Streptomycetaceae; genus Streptomyces; species Streptomyces sp. NPDC005931. The sequence continues at coordinate 662,631 of NZ_JBIAIG010000001.1, read as the reverse complement.
GGTCGGCAGGCTCTACACCACGGGGGCTGATCTGCGGCCGGTGCCCGTGGTGGTGAGCGACGAGGCGAAGGACGTCCCACTGCCCTATAAGGACCACCTGCTCAGGCCCTGGTTCCTCGCCTCGCAGCTCGTGCGCGAGCTGCGCGGCGTATCGGTTGTCGACCTCGAACGGGAGATCGCGACAGCCCGCCTCTAGACGACCGCCTCGGTGAGTCGGTGAGTACGAGCCCGACCACCGAGGCGGCGCAAGACTCCGGCCTGGGACAGGCGTCCCTGCACGTTCTACGTCGAGGGCATGGCACCTCGGGCCGGTGGCCAGGAACCACCTCTGCGGCGCTGTGATCTTCATACGCTCCGCACGGAGGTGCCTGGCAGAACCACCATCCGCAAATCCACTCGCAGACACGGGAGTTCGCATGAGTCCCCAGATCACACACACCACGCAGGTGAAGCCGCAGGGCTCGGGCACGACGTCGGACGGTTTCGACCTGGACGTCACCCTGGTCGAGGTCTCCGACACCGCCGGGCTGATCAGCCTGACGGACGACGGCTGTGGCGAGACCTGCGGCGCCTGCACCACCAACGTGGCCTGACCTGACACGCAAGTCATCCCAGGCCGGTGCCTTCGCGCCTCATCGAGCGAAGGCACCGGCCGCCCGCCTGGACCACGGAGGTCGTGTTGGCTTCGAGCACCGCGTTCCGCGCCGGGAAGACCGCTATCCTCCGTGCGGTCGCTCGACCGGAACTTCCCGTATCCCCGTGCCCCGACCTGGATGACCTGTCCCCGCGGAGCGCGGCTGCCCGCCTCGCGTGGCTGCGCCAGGTGTGGTCCGAAGAGGACGTTGCCGAAGCCCTGGATCACGCCAGCCCGGCTCTTGCCTCGCAGGTGCGCGCGCTGTGCTCAGCCAGCAACCCGGGCGAGCGTGATGTGCGGCGAGCGGTCGCTTCGGTAGCCCGCTACGTCCTGCGCGCGGAACACCGGGCGACGCCGTTCGGCCTGTTCGCAGGCGTTGCCTCGGCCTCGATCGGGGCACGGGCACGCGCGAAGTGGGGTCCGGAACACACGGCCGTCGGCCGGGCGAGTGCGGAGTGGCTGACTGCTGTCATCGAACGGCTGGAGGCGTGCCCCGAGCTGCTTGAGCGCCTGGCGGTGGTCCTCAACAACACCACGGCGAGCCGTGGTGATCGGCTCATCGTGCCGTACAAGTCCGACCGCCAGGGCGCCCGTGGGCGCGCGGTCGAGGCGTCCCTGTCCCTGACCGACCCGGTGAAGCTGGTCCTGTGTACCGCCCGAGAGCCCATCCGCGTCGGGCTGCTCGTGGACAAGCTGACTGCCGAATTCCCAGCGGCGGGACCGGCGAAGGCTCACCGCCTCGTACGGGAGCTGATTCGGAACGAGGTCCTGATCACCAGCCTGCACGCTCCGAGCACCGAAACGGACGCGCTGGGATACCTGCTGGGCCAACTCGACACAGCGAGGGCGGACGGTGTGGCACCGATCGCCGCCGCAGTCCGTGAACTCCACGCCGTCCGTGACGACCTGAGTGATTGCGCCTCGCGCAGCGGACGGAGCCGAGCCGCTACGCGCATGCGGGCTCAAGTTCCGGAGCTACGTCGCCACCCCCTGGCTCTCGACTTACGCCTGGACGCGGAGGTCGAGCTTCCCGAAGAGGTCGCCCACGAGATCGCGCGTGCCGCCACCGTCCTGACCCGGGTCAGCGCCCATCCGTACGGGACGGCGTCGTGGAAGGCGTATCAGCGCCGGTTCTACGAGAAGTACGGCATCGGCACGATGGTGCCGCTCAACGAAGTCGTCGCCGACAGCGGCACCGGCTTTCCCGACGGTTATCCGGGCACCCAAGACGACGGGCGCCGCTCCCGCCTGTCCGTACGGGACGACACCTTGGTACGGCTGGCGCAGACCGCTGTCCTCGACGGCCGCGACGAGGTCGTGCTCACCGACGAGCTGGTAGCGGCCATGGAGCTGGGGCCCGAGCGCCCGAGGGTGCCGCCGCACCTTGAAGTCAGTGTCCGCGTGTGCGCCGCCAGCACCGAGGACCTGGACCGTGGGCGCTTCCGGCTGGAGGTCGCGAGCGTGTCACGTGGCGTCGGTGTCACCACGGGCCGGTTCCTCAGCGTGCTGGCTCCCGACGCCCGCGAGCGGCTGTCAGCGGAACTGGCCGACCTTCCGACCGCGGACGCCGGCACCATCCCCGCCCAGTTGTCCTTCCCGCCGCTGCTGCCCACGAGCGCCCACGTCACCCGGGCCCCGCAGGTCCTGTCCACCGTGATCAGCGTTCACGAGCATCGGGCCGCCAGCAGCGATGTGCTCACGCCCGAAGACCTGGCGGTGGCCTGCGATGGGCGCCGCATGTACCTGGCTGCACCCGAGCGCGGGCGACGGATCGAGGCCGTGGGAATGCACGCGCTGAACCTCAGGGAGCACACCCCGCCCCTGGTGCGGTTCCTCACCGACCTGTCGCGCGCCCAATGCGCGCAGGTCACCGTGTTCGACTGGGGCGCCGCGAAAGCCATGCCGTTCCTGCCCCGATTGCGCTACGGGCGCACGGTGCTTGCCCCGGCACGGTGGCGGATGGAAGCGACCGAGCTGCCCGGCCGCGACCGCCCCCAGGCGCAGTGGGACACCGCCCTCGAAGACCTGCGCACCCGGAGACGGATGCCTCAGCGGATCGACCTCGCCGAGGACGACCGGCGCCTGCGCCTCGACCTCGGCCAAGCCGGACATCGAACGCTGCTGCGCCAGCATCTGAACCGCGTCGGCACTGCCGTCCTCGTCGAAGCCCCGGACGCCGACGCGTACGGGTGGTGCGGCGGCCGGGCGCATGAGGTCGTCTTGCCACTCAAGGCGACGCGATCACCGGGGTGGCCGTCCTTGCCGACCCCCGTCCCCTCCCGCACCTTCTCCCCGGAGCAGATCCAGACGCCGGGCGTCTCGTCTCTGCTGCTGGCCACCCTGTACGGCGACCTGCGCCGTCAGGATGCCCTGCTCTCCCAGCATCTCCCGAACCTGCTGGATCGACTCGGCGGCCCGCCGTGGTGGTTCATCCGCTTCCGCGACCCGGATCATCACCTGCGAGTGCGCATCGCGCTGCCCGGCCCCGAAGCCTTCGCCGAGACCGCCCGCACGATCGGTACCTGGGCTGAGGAACTGCGCACCACGGGCCTGCTGTCGGACATGCGCTTCCCCACCTCTTACCGTGAGATGGGCCGTTGGGGCTCGGGCGCGGCGTGGGACGCCGCCGAGGAGGTGTTCCGGGCGGACTCGCGCGCCGTCGTCACTCAGCTCCGCCAGCTCCAGCGTCCGCAACAACGTGCGCTGGTGGCCGCGCACACGATCTCGATCGCCACCGCGTTCCTCGGCAGCACCGAGGCCGCGATGCGCTGGCTGGTCGACCACATCCCGCCAGTCGCCCCTGTTGCGGTGCCGCGTCCGCAATTCACCGAAGCCGTACGGCTGGCCGATCCGTCCGACGGCTGGTCGGCCCTGCGCACCGTGGCCGGTGGACAGGCCGTCATGGAGGCGTGGGCCGACCGGGACGCAGCAGTCGCCGCCTACCGGCTGCATCTTCCCGGCCCTGACACCGAAGGCATCGTCCTGGACGACGTCCTCTCCTCACTGCTGCACGTCCACTTCGTCCGGCACGTCGCGGTCGACTTCCCCGAGGAAGAGGTCTGCCTCTACCTCACGCGCGCCGCTGCCCTGGCCTGGTTGTCGCGGAGGGCCCGATGACTCACACACTCGCGGTCAGGACAGTGGACGCCGTCGCCGAACTGCTCGCCAACCCCGCCACGACGCCGCCGGAAACGGACGCTGCGTCTTCGCACCGCCAGCACCTCGCGTACGGACCCACCGGCATCGCCCTGCTGCACATCGAGCGAGCCGCCGCCGGCACGGGCTCGTGGAAACGCGCTCATGCCTGGCTCACCGCTGCTGCACGGCAGCCGTTCACCAGCGGACCCGACAGTCACCCCTTCTACGGCGCGCCCGCCCTCGCCCACGCCTTGGCCTGCGCCGCAGAACACCTGCCGGGCGCCTACCAACGTGCCCGGGACTCCCTGGACCGCCAAATGTCCGCCGACGTTCGCCGCCGCTTGACCGCCGCGAACCGCCGCGCCGACGCGGGACGCCTTCCGGATCTCGCCGAGTTCGACACGATACGGGGCCTGGTTGGCTACGGGGCCTACTTCCTCCGTCACGACCCGGCCGGGGCCGACGTCCGCACCATCCTCGACTACTGCGTACGGCTCACCGAGCCGATCATCCACGAGGACGAAGTCCTGCCTGGCTGGTGGACGCCGACCGGACCATCCGGCCGACCCGACGACCGCTTTCCCGGCGGCCACGCCAACAGCGGCATGGCTCACGGCATCGGCGGCGTCCTCGCGCTGCTGGCCCTCGCCGCGCGACGCGGCATCACCGTCGGCGGGCACCGGGAAGCCCTCCACACGATCCTGGCCTGGCTGGACCGATGGCAGGAGAAGACCGGCCCTGGCCTCGCCTGGCCGTACTGGGTCACCCGCGAGGAACTGCGCAGCGGCCACCTCGTTCCATCAGCGCCCAAGCGCCCTTCCTGGTGCTACGGCACAGTCGGCGTCGCCCGAGCGCAGCAACTCGCCGCCCTCGCACTCGGCCGCGCCGACCGCCAGATCGAGGCGGAAGTCGCGATCGTGGCCGCACTCACAGATATCGCCCAGCTCAAGGCCACCACGGACAACGGCCTGTGCCACGGCTTCGCCGGTCTCGCACACGTAGCGGCCCGGACCGCCGCCGACGCCCACCCGTCGACGGCTGGACGGCTCCGCGCAGCGGTACCACCACTGCTGAGCGCGGTCTGCCCGCCGGGCGCCGTCCCGGAAGACGTGGCCAGGGCGGTCACTCAGAACGAGGAAACCGGACCTGGATTCCTGAACGGCGCTGCCGGTATGGCGTTGGCGCTTCTGGCCCCTGCCACCACCGCCCCACCCGCCTCAGCCTGGGACTCCTGCCTGCTCATCGCCTGATCCGCCGATCGAAGGACCCCGTCATGCCCCCGGACCGCTGGCATCAGCACCACGTGACGTTCACCGACCGCACGACCGCCAAGCGAGCCATAACCGAACGCCTCGGTCCCGCACTGCTGGCGGCCGAGGAGGACGGGCAGCTCGTCGACTGGTGGTTCATGAACAAGCAGCCCTGGCCGCTGCGATACCGCGCAGCCAGGCCGTCCCCGTTGATCGAGACGCTGCTGAGCGACCTCGTCCGGGACGGCACGGCCCAGTCGTGGACCTCTGGCATCTACGAGCCGGAGACCACTGCCTTCGGCGGGACGAAGGCCATAGACGCTGCTCACGACTTGTTCCACATGGACAGTCGTCATCTGCTCACCTACCAGCCCGGACCCGGGCGGCTGGGACGCAGGGAGACGGCCGTCCTTCTGCTCAGCGCCCTGATGCGAGGCGCCAACCTGGACTGGTTCGAGCAGGGCGACGTGTGGGTGAAAGCCGCCGCGTTCCGACCGGCGACCGACCCCCTTGCCCCGGAGCGGGCCGCCGCCTTGGTCCCGGCGGTACAGAAGCTGATGACCGTCGACACGCGCAGCCTGTGCCGTCCGACCGGCCCGCTCGGCGAACAGACGGAGTGGGTTGCCGCCTTCGAGAGGACCGGAGCGACGCTTGCTCAGCTCGCCGCCGGCGGCGAGCTCACACGCGGCCTGCGAGCGGTCATCGCCCACCACGTGATCTTCCACGCCAACCGCGCAGGTCTCCCCTCGGGCGACCAAAGCGCCCTGTTCAACATCGCACGAAAGGCAGTCATGGGATCGAGTGACAACACCGCGTCGTCCAACGAGGGCACGCCCGAAACCACTAGCGTCAGGCCGGTGAATACCGACACGATGACCACTTCCGAGGCCGACGCGACGCAGCTCCGCAATGCCCTGGTCGACAAGATCCGCGAGTCCGGCTACGCCCGCACGCCCGCGGTCGAGACTGCCCTGCGCACCGTCCCGCGCCACCTGTTCGTGCCCGACGCCACGCTCGAAGACGCCTACGCCAACGTGCCGGTCAACATCAAATACGACAGTGACGGCACGTCGATCTCGTGCGCCTCCCAGCCCGGAGTCGTCGCGCTCATGCTGGACCAACTGGACGCCCAGCCCGGCGAACGCATCCTCGAACTCGGCGCGGGCACCGGCTACAACGCCGCCCTGCTCGCCCACCTCGTGGGAGAGAGCGGCCACGTCACGACCATCGACGTCGATGACGACTTGGTGGAAGGAGCCCGCGAGCACCTGGCCGCGGCCGGGTTCACCAACGTGGAGGCGCTGACCCGCGACGGAGCCCTCGGCCATGCCGAAGGAGCACCGTACGACCGGGTCATTGCCACGGTCGGCGCGCACGGCGTCCCGCACGCTTGGATGCAGCAACTTGCGCCTGGCGGGAGGCTCGTCGTTCCCCAGCGGCTCAAGGGCAGCGTGTCCCGCTCCATCGCCTACGAGCAGCGCGACGGCCGCTGGACCAGCGTCAGCAGCAAGATGAACACCTTCATGCCGCTGCGGCGCGGCATCGCCGACGACGACCGCCGCGTCATCCCGCTCAGCACGGACGGCTCCGTGCGGCTCCAGGCTCCCGCAGGGCAGCCCATCGACGCCGAGGCCCTGGCTGGCGTGCTGGAGCAGCCGCGCTGCGAGGAGTGGACGGGGATGATGGTCCGCGCGATGGAGTCGCCGGAGTGGATGGAGCTGTTTCTCTCCTGCTCGCTGCCCAGCGGGCTGATCCGGATGCTGTTCCCGAAGGACGCCAAGGGGACCCTTCTCACGGACGACCCCTACCCGTCGTCCACTGCGGCCGTGGAGAAGGGCGCCGTCACGTACCTCGCCCGCCGACTGTCGGACCAGAAGACCCCCGAAGGCGGCAAGCTCTGGGAGTTCGGCGTCATCGGACACGGCCCCGGCAGTGACGAGCTGACCGCGCGGGTCGCCGACATGATCCGCACCTGGGACCGCGAGTACCGCGACCGGGAGGCCACGTTCGAGATCCAGCCCCTGGACGCCCCGGCGATCGAGCAGAGCCCCGGCCTCTTCGCTCTCGAAACTCCGCTGAACCGCATCGTCGTCGACTGGCGGTGACGTCAGCTGGGATGTGACGGCGGCGGTGCCCGTTGCACGACCGACGGGCACCGCCGATTCTCTTCGCTCCAGCCCCTACCCGTCGTCCCAGGGGGGACACATGGACCCGCACGGCCCGATAGCAAAGCGTTTCCCTCTCGTCGCCAGGTTCCGGCCCGCCTGCCCGCCGCTGCCCGCTCGAGTGCGGGCCTTGGTGGAGCTGGCCGACAGAGCGGCAGAACAGAATGACCAGGGGCTGGCCTCCACCGTCTTCAACCAAGCTGCGCTTCTCGCATCCGACCTCGGTCTTCCCGACCTGGCCCGGTCGATGTGCCACCGACACGCCCACGCGTACCTTCACGCCTGTCCGCTGGCCGCCATGAGCGCCATCCGTGGGCTCGAACCCCTGGTCAACCTCGCCCGCTTGCAGATCCGCGCCGGCCAGACCGACGACGGGCGCCAGCGGCTTCTCGACCTGTACGAATCCGTCGGCACCGGTAGCCCTGCTGTCTTCGAAGGCATCACCGTGCCAGCCAACCTGGCCGCGTCCCCCGAGGACCGGAGGGAAGTCCACGCGTGGCTGTGGCGTGTGGTGCTCGCCGACGGCACACGCACGCTGACCACGACGGGCCGCTGGCGTGAAGCCTTGGCTCATATCGAGCAGCACCGGGGCGTGGGCACAAGAATGCTCGACGGGCGGCAAGTTGCCGTAGTAGCAGCCCTCACGGGAGGCGACAAGGAGCACGCGGCGGCGTTGCTCGCCGACACAACTCCCGGCGAGCCCTGGGAGCAGGCGGTCACCGGGTGCCTGACGGTGCTGTCTCGCTGCGATGCAGGTCACTGCCACGACGGCATCGCGGCCGAGCTGGTGGACACCTACCTCAGCCGTGAAGCCGAACCGGGCCTGACCGTCTTCGATACCCGGCTCGGCCTCACGGTCCTAGATGCGGTCGGGCCCGAGCACCCCGGAGCCAGGCGACTCGTTGAGGATCTGATGCGACGCATCATGGAAGCACGCAACGGGTACGCCGCCCGCGACGTCGTGTCGCATGCGCTGTTCCCTGGGCTCGCCACCGAACGCGAGGCACAGGCGTGCCGTGGCCTGATCCGGTCCTGCGGCCTGGGAGCAGGAGTTCTCCCAGATGAGCTGTCGGGCGACCTCTCATCAGCTCTCGATCGCAGCGAAGTAGTGCTCACCAGTTCCTCTGCCGCCACAGCGACGTCGAATGCGCCTACCCGGTGAGTCCCGCGTGTCCTCTGCCATCGGATCTTGACCGTTTGCCATCGGACTTTGGCAGATGCGAGTTCGTGTCGCCGCAAGCCGATTGCCCAGTCGGGACACCATCGATGGGGCGCGCGACCGTGGGCGCCATCAACGACAGTTGACGGATCGTATTTTTGAGTTGATGCTATCGCCATGGCGAACGTGTTCAGCGAGCGGGTGGCCCACCTCAACACCGAAGCGGGAAAGACCTACCAGGAGATGGCGGTCGATTGTGACCTCAAACCGTCTGTGACCTGGTGGAACAAGGCGCGGTGGAACGAGATCAAGATCCCGCCGGAGCCAGGTCTGTATCCGCGCATGGCTAAGGCGCTGGAGGTTCCGGAACGCAGGGTGGCGGAGATGGTCGCCGAGCAGTGGTGTGGGGTGAGGCCGGATGACACAGTCCCCGAGAGGCTGCGCCACCTGATGGCCGTGGCGCGAGGGGTCAAGAACGACGACGATCTGAAGCTCCTCGTCGACCTTGCGCATGCGCTCAGCATGAAGCACGGAGCAGAGAGTCTCGTGAAGTTGCTCGACCCGGACCCTGGGGAGGTGCTCAAGAAGAGGGAGGCGCAGGAGGCTGGCCGCCGCGTGGTGAAGATCAGGAGGACGGCCAGCGATTAGAGCCTCTGGCCTGCGGTGATCAAACTCCGATGGCACAATCTCGCGTCCGTCAAAGTTTGATGGTAAACGGTCAAGATCCAGTGGCACGGGACACCGCGCGTAGATTCCGGGCTGTCGGCGGGCGCGGCTACGCTCGAACACATGAGCGTGCCTACTGAAGGGCTGACTCTGGGGGCCGTCAGCGCGATCGTCGAGAAGAAGATCCTCACCAACAAGATCCGCATCTACCGGCCTGGCGAGCCGGTATTCAACCCGGACACGGGACAGTACGAACCTGGGCCGCCCGTCACCGTCTACGAAGGACCGGGCGCCATCTTTCCAACGGGCGGGCCGTCCGTCGTCCTGCACATCGCGGGTCAGGCGTACGTGGACGACACGCCCTCTCGGTACCGTCTCCTGACGCCGCTGTCGGCGCCGGTCGCCTCGCGCGAGGACACCGTCGCCGTCGTGGAAGCCGAAGACGAGTCAGCCATCGGCCGGACGTGGCGCGTGATCGACATCGGGGAGACCTCAACGCTGAGCATCGTCCGTACCACGTGGGTGGACCAGAACACCCAGACCACCGGAGCGTGAAGTGACGACAGCGATCGATCCGGAGGAAGTGCGGAAGGAGCTGGAGGCCAAGCTCCTGCTCGACACCGTGCGCGTCACCCGGCCCACCGGCACGCCGGCGCTCGACCCAGCAACCGGCCTCCTCGGCGAGGTACCCGCCGACCTGGTCTACGAGGGGCCTGGCGCGATGCTGTCCGGACACGGGCAGGTGACCGCTGAGGGCATCATCGGCAAGCAGTGGCTCGACGACACCGTGTCCTGGTACCGGCTGCTGACGCCGCTCGGGGCGCCGGTGCCCGCGCGGTACGACCGGGTCGAGGTCACGGTCGCGCACTCGGGCAGCGCGGCAACAGGCGGTCGGGTCTGGCAGGTCCTAGACCCGGCCGAAGCGTCGACCGTGGAGCTGGTGCGCGTGACGCGGCTGGACGAGATCACGCCGCCGTCGTGAGGCGAATCGGAGTGTCCGAGAACCGTCCTACGCTCGACGTATGGAGATGACGGACACTCCGGCCGCCGAGCTTCAGCAGGTCAGAATCACGGCGGACGGCAGCAAGGCTTCGATACAGATAGACGGAACCGACTACTCACGAGTCGTCTCCGGTTACACCATCCACCAACAGGCGGGCAAAGCCGCGGACTTGGTTCTCCAGTTCGCGCAGGGCAGGACGAGCCCTGACTTCGACGGCTATGCCAGGGTCGCGGTCGGCATCCCGTACGAGCCGGGACCGGCAGCCGCCCACTTCCTCTCGGCGATCGACCCAGGACTGCTGGAGAAGGCGGCCCTGGCTAGGCCGGACATGGACGGCGGCCCGCACGGCTTCACCAAGGCCGTACTGGCACAGCTCCAGCAGTGGGCGCGGGGAGAGTTCGACCAAGCCCAGGAGACGAGCTGATGGCATCCCCCCGGAATCCACACCCGAACGCGCATCAGTCGGCGGGGGCGTACAGCAACGCGCCGCAGATCGCCGCGCTGTTGAATGCCCGCGCGGCAGCCGCGCTCCCTGCGGTGGCCAGTGTCGTCCAGCACTACGCCATGCTCTTGGAGACGGCCATCAAGGCCAACGCGAGCGGCCGGCCGGGGCCGAACGCGCCGACGGGTGACTACCGGCGGTCGTGGACCCACGAGTTCAGCACCAGCGGCCTGAACGTAGAGGCGATCGTCGGCACCAACAAGCCGCAGAGCAGGCGCCTGGAGTACGGCTTCGTCGGGGCCGACAGCCTTGGGCGGATCTATAACCAGCCGCCTTACCCGCACGTGGGGCCAGCGGTCGAACAGATCCGTCCCGCCTTCCTGGCAGCGGTTGCAGCGGCGGTGGGCGACTAATGGCGGTTTCCGGGCGAGTGCTCAGTCTCGCCGTCCAAGCGATGCTCGCCAGCGCCACCGGCCGGTCCTGCGGGTACGGAACGGCGCCCACGTCCAGCAGCCTTCCCACGGGAGCGGCCACTCCCTACAGCGTGCTCTATCCGGTCGGGTCGACCAGCGATGGCCCACCCTTCGGAGACGCCAGCGCGGACGCCCGAATCGTCTATCAGGTCACGTCAGTTGCCACCACCGCCGAGCAGGCGGAGTGGATGGCCGACAAGGTCCGCGCGGGCATGCTGGCTCGAACAGTGCTCGGCTACACCTACCCGATCACGCCCGCAGGCTACGTGGTCATGTCCCGTGAGCTGGACAAAGAAGAAGGCGTGACTGTCGCCAGCGGCGTATACAGTTACGTTCAGCGGTTCGCAATCGAGGTCACCACCCTCGGCTGACCGCCGCACCTCACCGCGGAGGCCCATCGCGGACGCCCGACCACTTGGTACGGGCTGACTCCCAGCTTGATCTGTTGGGGACGGGCCTGCCGTATTCCGGGGCCGTCAGCGTCCCCGGAGAGTGAGAGTCGCGTGTCAACCACGCAGCAGCGTTTCATGCGCCGAGGCACCACCCTCTTCTACTTCCTGCAGAAGATCGCCTCCGACGACAACATCCCCACCCGCGCCGAACTCGGCCCCACCAACGCCACCAACCTGTCGGACACCATCTCCGACGTCGAAGGCTGGTCGCTGGAGAACACCCCGATCGACACCCCGGACATGGGGTCGACGTTCGCCACCACCATCCCCGGCGAGGACAAGGCGGACAACAGCTCGCTGACGTTCTACGAGGACAAGGTCAGCGATGAGATCGAGACCCTGCTGTCCAAGGGCGTCATCGGGTACATCGCCATCCTGCGCAAGGGTGACGTGCCGCAGTCCAAGTCGCTCGACGTGTTCCCCATCCGTGTCGGCAGCCGCAGCCCTTCCTACAGCACCGCGTCCGAACCGGCGAAGTTCAAGGTCACCTTCGGCATCACCGACGAGCCCACCCTCGACGCCGCCGTGCCGGCGAAGACCGTCTGAGCCGGGGCTGCCGCATGACCACCACAGCGATGTCCGAACCCCCGGCCGCCGCCGTCGCCCGCGATGCCCACTGGTCGGCGAAGATGGCGCGGCTCAAGGCGCGCAAGCTCCCCGAGCGCAGTCTGCGGCTGTGCGACGACGACGAGGCGAAGAAGAACGCCACCGATGCCGCCCTGGAGCTAGCCAAGGCGCGCACAGTCGCCCGCGGGCAGTCCATCGAGCAGGGCGTCTCGGAAGCCGACCGCGAGGAATGGACGGTCAGCCAGCCGGAAGTCGTCGCTGCGCAACTGCGACTGGACGCCGCCGAACAGGTCCTGGAGGACGCGACGGTCGTCCTGACCTTCCGAGCCCTTCCGCGTCCTGCCTGGGAACAGCTCCTGCGCGATCATCCCCCGACGGAGGCCCAGGCCGATCAGGGCATGGAGTACAACGTCGAGACCTATCCGGCAGCTCTCATCGCCGCCTGCCACATCGAGCGGGACGAGTCCGGTGACGAGGTTTCCGGAATGAGCGAGCAGGAAGCGCAGGAACTCCTTGACGCGTGGCCTGACTCCGAGGCTAAGGCGCTGTTCACCTGTGCGCTGCTGGTCAACCAGACGCTGAGGGCGGACCTGGGAAAAGGCTGACCTCCGACCCGGGCTTTCGCGCAGAGATGGAGGTCTGCGCCTTGTACGGCATCCCTCACTCGCAGTTCACCGGAGCGGGAGACGGGCGGTGGTCGGCGCTCGACCGTGCGAAGGCCATCGCTTACCTCGGCTTCTCGCGAACGGTGTGCGAGTCGTGCGGGACCAGGCCGGAGGAGTGGGACGAGCAAGCGGGTGGCGACCGCTTCGTGTACGTCACTGAGACACACCGGTGCGTCGGCTGCGAGCTGATCGCCATGGAGCAGGAACAGGTCCCGGAGGGTCCGGAGGGGCGTGGGGTGAAGGTCGGGCTTCGGCCCAGAAAGAAGGCTTAGCCAGTGGCTGGGGCCTACACCCTCTACGTCCAGGTCCAGGCCGGCGTGACCGGCCTGGTGGGAGGTCTGCGGACAGCGGCGGGCCAGGTCACCGCGTTCGGCGGCCAGGTCCGCCGCCTCGACGGCGACCTCAACGCGCTCGCGGCGCGATCGGACCGGACCCGCCGGGCGATGGCCACCGGGTTCACCGTGATGGGCGTCGCCCTCGGCGGCGCGTTCGTCATGGGCGTGCGTAGTGCCATCGAGCTTGAGAAGCACATGGCGAACGTCATGACGATCTCGAAGGAGATCAACAGCACCAACATCAGCCACTTCACGGACCAGATCGTCGAGCTGAGCACCCAGCTCCCACAGTCCGCCGACCAGCTTGCCGAGGGCCTGTACCAGGTCGTCTCGACCGGCTTCGACGGCGCCGACGCGATGACGATCCTCCGGGTGGCCGCCCGCGGTGCCGCCGCCGGCCTCACGACGACCGAGACGTCCGCCCGAGCCCTGCTCGGCGTCCTCAAGGCGTACGGGATGGACGCCTCACAGGCCAGCGACGTCATGGACGTCATGTTCCAGACCGTCAACTACGGCGTCGTGTCGTTCGACGAGCTGGCGCAGCAGCTCGGCGACGTCGTCCCGATGGCAGCCGCAGCGGGCGTGAAGTTCGAGGACATCAGCTCTGCGCTCGCAGCCGTCACGCTCTCGGGCATCCCGGCCGCCGAGGGCGTCACGGCGCTCAACATGCTGCTGACGCGCATGATGAAGCCCACCCAAGAGCTGTCCAACATGATCAAGGGCTTCGGCTACGAGTCGGCCGCCGCCGCACTCCAGCAGGATGGCCTGTACGTCGTCATGCAGAAAGTGCGCAACGCCACCGGCGGCAGCGCCGACCAGTTGGTTCCCCTGCTGCGCGACATCCGGGCGGTCCGCGCCGCCCTGGCCCTGTCGGCCGCCGACGGCGAGAACTACGCCGCGACCTACCAGGGCATCAGCCAGGAGGTCGAGCGGGCCGGAGCGACGCAGAAGGCGTACGCGATCCAGATGGACACCACGGCGGGCCAGTGGAGTCTGTTCCAGAACCAGGCCCAAGCCCTCGGCATCGACATGGCGCGCGTGCTGCTGCCCGCCCTGCAAGGGGTCGGGGAGTACCTGAACGTGCTGGCTGGGGCGATCAACGACCTGCCGGGTCCGGTGAAGTCGGTCATGGGCGTCGTGCTGGCGCTCTCGGCCGCGGCACTGCTCGCCAAGGCCGCCTTCCTGCGGTTCGGTGCCCAGCTCACCGTGTTTCGGACCGAACTCGCGGCGGCCCGCGCGGGAGGCTCCGCCCTCCCCGCCGTCCTCAGCGGAGCGGGCATCGCGGTGGCCGGCCTGACGGCGCTGATGACGATCGGTATCGGCGTATACGCCGCCTACTCCGCCAGCAAGCAGAAGGCCAAGGCCGCGACCGAGGAGCTGGTCGACGCCCTCCGCAAGGAGCGGGAGGAGGGCGAGCAGGGGGCCGGACTGCGGACCCTGACGGAACAGCTCACGAACAGCGACGACGTCAAGAAGCTGAAGGACGCCGGGATCGACGTCGCGACCGCCATCGACGCGATCACCTCCGGCGGCGCGAAGCTCAAGAAGCTCAAGGACGAGCTGGACTTGCAGAAGGCGTCGACCTGGAAGATCGGCTCGTATGCGCCGGAGCCGGAGTGGGACGCCGCCAAGAAGGTCTTGGACAAGCAGCACAAGATCTGGAGCAACGCGGTCAAGCAGGAGAGCCAGCTTGCCGCGAACATGGCGATCGTCAACAACAAGATCAAGAACAACCGGCGCGAGATGCTCGGGGCCTGGGACCTCACGCAGTCCCTGCCGACGGACAAGAACGGGGCGCCGCAGTTCACCGATCAGATGGAGGCGATGGCCAAGTCTCTCGGCTCGATCGTCGATCCGGCGAAGGCGTGGAAGGCCGCTCAGGACAAGGTGGCCGAGGCGAACCGCAAAGCGGGCCGGTCGGCCGACGCGTCGAAGGCATCCCTGTCGGACTACGTCGCGGAGCTGCGTAAGCAGCTCAAGGCGCAGCGCGAGTTCCAGAAGAACCTGGGCGAGCTGGCCGCCGCCGGTCGCCTCGACCTGGCGGACCACTTTTCCGACCTCGGCCCTGACTCCGCGCCGATCCTCGACGAGCTGGTCAAGCAGCTCAAGAAGGGCAAGGGTAAGGTCGCCGACGAGCTGGAATCGATCATCCAGGAGTCGTCCGCCCGCTCGACCCCCGCTTTCCGCGCTGGCCTGGAGCAGTTGCCCGCGATTTCGGCGAAGTACGGCAAGAAGGTAGCCGAAGCCTGGGCGGACGCGGCAGCCACCAACGACCCCAGCAAGCTCGCTCGCGTCATGCAGGACATGACTGTGGCCGACATGGAGAAGGCTGCGAAGAAGCTGCCCAAGGCAGCAGCCGCGCAGCTCGAACAGGGCATGGGGCTCCTGGCGGACGTATCGGCCAAGTTCGGCAAAGAGGCGTCCACTTCGCTGGCGCAGTCCTTCCTCAAGGGCGACATCGGGGAGATCCGCTCGCAGCTCAACGCCCTGTACGGCGCGGACCTGCCGATCAAGGCGCCCGACCTGACGGGGGTCGTAGGAGCGTTCAAGGCGGCCGGGGTCCAGTCGAACTCCGAGTGGTCCGGGATGCTCAGCCTCATCGTCGCCGTTGCGCAGCAGAAGGGCACGGCAGCAGCTTCGGCCCTGACCACCGCGCTCCTGTCGGGTGACATGGCGGCGGTGCAGACCCAGCTCGACGGCATCGGCGCGTCCGTGGGGCGCATCCCCGGGACCAAGACGATCACCGTCACCGTCAACAAGCCCGCCGCGGTGACCATCCCGTTCTTCGCCAAGGTCCAGCCCAGCTCGTGGGACAGGGACGGCAACGGCGTCCCCGACTCGATTCAGGCGCCGAAGAAGCAGGCGAACGGCGGTCTGATCGACTTCTACGCCGACGGCGGCGTGCGCTCCCGCCGCGAGGAGCACACGGCCCAGATCGCCCCGGCCGGCGCGTGGCGGATTTGGGCCGAGCCGGAGACACAGGGGGAGGCGTACATCCCGCTGGCCGGAGCCAAGCGGGCTCGATCCAAGCGGATCTTGGACGAGGTAGCCCGCCGCTTCGGGGGAGAGGTCAGCTACCACGCCGACGGGGGCCTGTCGGGCTTCACCTACCAGCCGCAGACGCTGTACTCCCTCTCCGGGATCGCCAGCGATTCGCAGGACAAGAAGGGGAACTTCAGCCTCGCCCTGTTCGCGAAGAAGCTGCACTCCTCGGTGGCGACGGCCAAGCGGTGGCGACACGACCTCGACACGGTTGCGCGCCGCGCCGGCCAGGACGTGGCCGACGCTCTGGCGGAGATGGGTGAGGAGGGAGTTTCGCTCACCCGCAAGATGGCGACCGGCAGCTCACGCTACGTCAAGTCGATGGCGAAGGACCTGCGGGAACTGGCCGAAGCCTCCAAGGCGAGCCTCGGCGAGTACACGGGGCAGCTACGCCAGGCGGTGAAAGACCAGACCGGCTTCGAGCAGAACTTGGCGAAGCTCGCCGCCAGCGGTTTCGGCGACCTCGCCAAGCGCCTGGCCGAGCAGGGGGACCAGGACGCGGCCGACCTCGCCGCCCAGGCCGTGAAGGACAAGAAGAAGGCGAAGGCGGCGAACGACGCCGCCCGAAGCGCCGACAAGACCGTCCCCAGCGACGATCTGCCGGACCTGGTCGCGATCATCAGCGCGGTTAAGAGCAAGACGACCGGCCTGCACGCGGTGGCCGACGCCACCGGGCTCGACGAGGACCACATCATCGAGATCGCCAACCTGGGCCTCTCCCGCCTCAAGAGCGCGCTGGGATCGAAGGGCGCCAAGTTCTTCTCCGACCTGAGCCGCGCGAACAAGGGCTTGTCGTACGCGAACGGCGGCATTCTCACGCCCGGTCTCTACGCCACCTCCGGCGGCCTGATCAAGTTCGCCGAACCGAGCACCGGCGGCGAGGCGTTCATCCCGCTCGGGGCCGCCAAGCGCAGCAGCGCCCTGTCCGTCCTGAACGACGTCGCCACGCGCTTCGGGATGCGTCTGGCCAGCGGCGCCGCCCCACCTGCCATGCGGCTCGTTGACGCCCGGCCGCCGACCGCCATCAAGGTCACCGTCGTCCAGCAGCAGCCGAAGGCCCTCGTGGAGAACATGCCGATCACCGTCCAAGCCCACGACAGCTCGCCGCAGGAGCTGTCCGGGGAGATCATGCGCCGTCTGCGGAACGCCCAGCGCGGGGGGCGGATCTGATGCTCCCCCTCAGCGAATGGCAGATCGACTTCGGCGGGGTCCTCATCGGCCACAAGACGGCCGTGTCCATCTCCGACGTCGAAGGACTCGGGGCTGCCGAGCTGCGCACACAGGACGTGCTGAACCCCGCCGACGACGGCGCGTTTCCCGGAGTCGATCTCTACGCGCCGCGCACGGTGCGAATCGAAGCGGGAATCCGGACCGCGGGCGATCCGGCCGCTGCCCTGGACAAGCTCGCCGAGATAGAGGCTGTCGCCGCGAACGCGGCGATCCGTCGCACCGCGGGCGCGCTCGCACAGCTACGACTGCGCTGGCCCGGACGCGGCACCAGGGTCCTCTTCGGCCGCATCCGACGCGCCGAAGCGGTCTCCACCGCGCAGGCCATCCACGGCTGGATACCCCTGGACCTGGAGTTCACCGCCCTCGACCCTCGTCTGCACGATGACGAGATATCCAGCGTCACTCTGCCCCTCGACATCTCCAACAGCTCCGAGGGCTTCACGGCACCGCTCGTCGCCCCCATCACCACCGGCATCGCCACCCCGGAGACCAGGCCGGGCTGGGTGATCAACGACGGCAACACCGGCGCGTGGCCGACCATCCGGATCACCGGGCCGGTGGCCAACCCCCGCCTCCTGCACGTCGACTCCGGGCGCGTCCTGGACCTCGACATCACTCTCGGGGTCGGCGAGCGCATCGACATCGAGACCCGGCCCGGCACGCGGTGGGTCCTGCGCAACGGCAGCGGGAACGCCGCCTCGGCGCTGTCCGGCGCATCACGCCTGGACCTCTTCCAGATCCCGCCGGGCCGCAGCGAGATCCGCTGGACGGCCGCCGATTACACCAACACCACCCGCCTGACCGTCTCGTGGCGGTCGGCGTGGACCGCCCTGTAAGAAGGAGGACCCTGCTGTGACGCTCGTCCAGCCGCCCATGCTCACCCACGGCGGCACTCACCCCGCCCGCGCCTTCCGGATGATGGTCAGGGACCTCGCCCGCGGCAACCAGGGCGTGACCGAGGCCAACGACCTCAAGGTCCGGCAGCTCTCCACGCCCGGCTCCGGCGTACGAGTGGGGGACGGTTCCTCCGTCATACGCGGTGCTTCATGGGGGCAGGGCTCGTACACGCAGTACAACGTCGGCGATGCCATCGTGCCGGTAGCGCCGACCGGCGCCTCCGGCCGATCCGACCTGCTGGTCCAGCGCATCGAGGACCCCGAGTACGAGGGAAACCGCGACCCGGCCAAGGACGACATCGGTTACTTCCAGGTGATCCCCAACGTGTCGGCGACCGCCACGGCGGTGCCGGCGGGGATGACGGCCATTCCCCTGGCCCGCCTCGACATCCCGTCGAACACCGCGACCATCACGGACGTGATGATCAAGGACCTGCGAAAGATCGCCAACCCGCGGCGGGAACGCCGCCTCTACACGTCCTTCCCGGGAAGCCTGTCCACCCTCGTCTACCAGGACAACAAGTGGCACACGTGGCCCGCCGCCGCGCGCTGGAGCATCCCGGTGCCGGACTGGGCCGTGAACCTCAAGGCCGTCACGACCTTCGCGGGCCTGCGCATGTCCGACGCGGATGTCTTCGCTTCGATGCAGCAGGTCATCGGCACCGTGCAGGGCCAGAACACGGTCATCGACGACGACCAGGGCAAGAACGTCCGGCGGTCCACCATCGTCCTGGCCGACAACATCGGCATCACGGCGGCCATGCGCGGCACCAACCAGACGCTGTACGTGCAGACCTACATGTCCAAGAGCGAGACCGGCAACCTCGGTGTGGACGGCTCCACCTCGATCGTCTGCGACGTGGAGTTCAACGAGGGCGTCATCTGACGATGTCGTACCGCTACCTGACCACGCACGCCCTCACCGGTGACACCCTCGCATGGGATCTTCCGCTGACCGGCGTCGAGTTCGGCCCGGAACTGTGCGGGCCGGGCAACTTCACCGGTGTCATCGAGCCGCGGTTGGCCCACCTCACCCCTGCGCAGGTCGACCCGGGCACCACGCTGATCTTCGCCGAGCGCGACCGCACCCTGCTGTGGGGCGGCATCATCTGGCGCGCGGAGCCCGAGGGCCAGAAGCTCCGGATCGAGGCCAGCGGATTCGGCTCGTACCTCACCAAGCGGACCGACCTCCACGGGAACCTCGACGGGCGCGGGCCGTGGGTGAACGCCGACCCCTGCCGCGTGATCCGCGACGCCTGGGCGTACTGCCAGGCCCAGCCGGATGGGAACCTCCGTGTCGCGATCGACGGGACGACGTCCAACGCCAAGGTCGGCACTCCTGCCGAGCCCTACTCCACGTCCTGGTGGGAGGCGCCGACGCTCAACACGGTCGTGGACGACATGGTGGCCGTGGCCGGCGGACCCGAGTGGACCGAGAGCGTCGCTTGGTCGGGTGACACGCCGACGCAGCGCATCCGGATCGGATGGCCCCGCCTGGGCACGCGGCGGCAGGACATCAGCTTCACGTCGGGCATCAACGTCACCTCCACCGTTCCCGTGGAGTACGACGCCGACAGCTACGCCCAGGTCGTCATCGGCCTCGGCGCAGGCGAAGGCCGCTCCCGGCGCCGCGTCGTGGACGCAGCCCGCAACGGGCGCCTGCGCCTGGAGCAGGTCCTCGAAGTTCCTACCGAGAAGGCCAACGACCGGCTCGCCGCCCGCACCCGCACCGAGCGCGTCAACCGGTCGGTCATCGGCGAGGTCACCGAGGTAGTGCTCCGCGACCACCCGGCGGCTCGCATCGGAGCCTTCCAGATCGGCGACGACGTACGCGTACGCCTGAACGACGAGTGGACCCAGTACGACGGCTGGTCACGCATCACCGGCTGGACCCTCAAGCCACCGGCCGACGACGAGCCGGAGCAGGTCACAGTCCAACTGGCGCGGGCGGACCGCTACACCTACGGAGCCTGAGCATGACCAACCAGATCGCCAGCCTCGCCGCCCGCCTAGCCGCCGTCGAACGGCGCCTCGAAAGCACCAGCCGCACGGCCCAGCTCGCGTACTCGTCCATTGAGGACGGCGCGATCAACGTCTTCGACGACGACGGGTCCCTGCGCGCGGTCATAGGCCAGCAACCGGATGGCACCACCGGAGTCAACGTCGTCAACGGCCCGACGCCTCCGACCCCGAGCCAGCCCACCGTCACAGCGATACCGGGAGGCGTGGCCGCTGCCTGGGAGGGAACCTTCGCCGACGCCGTCGCCGCGCCGCTGGACTTCGCCCGCGTCGAGGTGCACGCGGCCGGCCTCGACAACTTCACACCCGGCGCCGCCACCCTGCGCGGCACACTCGAATCCCCGCGCGGCGGCACGCTGACCATCCCCGCCGAGCAGGCGCTGTACGTCCGCCTGCTGACGCGCAGTTCTTCGGGCGTCGCGTCGCCCCCGTCAGTCCAGAGCGGCCCGGTCACCCCGGGGCCGGTCGTCGCCCAAGAGGTCCTGGACGGCATCGTTGGCGAGACCGCGCTCGCCGAGGGCGCCGTGTCCCGCGCCAAGCTGCAAATCGGTGCAGTCGGTCACAACCAGCTCGCCATCGGCACAGGCAACCTGATGCCAGACCCGTCGTTTGAGGGCGAGTTCACCGAACAGCTCGTCGCCGCGAACAGCCAGTGGGCGCTTGTCGGCGGCAACGGCTCGCCGAAGGCCCTGCGGGTCAACGGCACCAGCGCCACGGCCGCTTCGCCCAGTCTGCGCATCACCGAGTTGCCCGTGTCTCCCGGCAACCGCTTCTTCCTCGCCTTCGACTACCGGGTCTCCGCCGACTGGGCGGGGAACTCCGTCCGGTTCTACTTGCGTTGGGAGGACGCCGCAGGCGCGGTGCTTGGCTACGGCACCGCCATCGCGACGCCCACCCCCGGCGCCGTATGGGCGCGCGTGAGTCAGCAGGTGCAAGCCCCGGCCGGGACCGTAACCGCCACCGTCTGGCTGCAAGACTTCCAGGCCACCGCCGGCACGGCCGACTTCGACAATGCCGAGATCCGAACCGTCATCGGCGCGGGCATGGTCCTGGCCGAGTCCATCGGGACGCTGGAACTGGCCGCACAGTCCGTTACCGCCGAGAAGGTCGTCGCCAAGACCCTTACCGCCCGCGAGGTCAAGGCGCTGTCCCTCACCGGCGACGAGATCGCCACCAACACGCTGACCGCCCGCAACATCGCCGCGGGCTCGCTCTCAGCGTCTCGGCTGGCGATCGGCACCAACGGCAACCTGGTCGGAGACCCCTCCTACGAGACCGGCGTCGTCGCGGCTGGTCTGGCCGGTCAGGACCCGGCGGTCTTCGCCGTCGAAGACGGGGGCAACAACTCCGCCAAGCGGCTGCGCATCACCTCGGCTGCTGGGGCGTACCGCTGGGTCCAGCACGCCACGTCCCCGGTCCTGCCCGGAGACCGCTACTGGATCGCCGCCGACTACAAGACCACTGCGGACTTCACCGGGGCCAGCGTGAAGCTGTTCCTCGGCTTCTACGACGAGGCCGGTACGCGCCTCGGCTCGGACGGAATTGTCGTCACTGCCCCGGTCACCGACGGCACGTGGCAGCGCATCTCCAAGGTCGTCACCGTCCTGGCCAACTCCACCCAGGCCAACATGCGGATCGGGGTCGACGGCACCGGCAGCACGACCACCGCCGGCAGCGCCTACTTCGACAACCTCGAATGCCGGGCCGTTCTCTCCACCCCGGGGAGCGGCGCCCGCGCCGAGCTCTCTCCGGAGGGACTGCGCCTGTACGACGAGTCCGGGGGAGAGGCCGTCTCGCTGACCACCGGTACACCGAACTATGTGACGCTGACGAACGATGGCACTGCGGTTGCCACCATCGACCAGGACGGCAATACCGGTGTTGCGGACCTGGCCGTAGCTGGCACTCTCACCATCGGCGGCGACCCGTTCGAGACGTACTTGGCCAGCTTCGCCCGCGGTCTCGTGGCCGTCGATTATCAGGCAAGCTCCGTCACGGCGGGGAGCACTGAATATGGATTTGTTGAGCTGTCCTTTGACGCCGATGCCAGCCGTATGTATCGCATAGTCCTGGACTGCTACGCCGATCCGTCCGCAGCCGGCGGCGAACTCGTTGTGACCCTTCGGGACGGCGGCGCGCAGACCCCGTCGATCTCTTCGCCTCAGATTCAGTCCGTGACCTACCCCATGCCCACGGCCGGGTACCAGCGCATTCACTTGGAGACCATCCGTTCCGGCGCAGCGTTCAAGACGGGCCTGCACCGCCTGCTGACGACCTTCCGCTGCCAGAGCGGCCCTAGCGGTCAGACCGTGCGCCTCTTCGGCGGCACCACCTACCAGGGCGTGATGTACGTCGAGGATGTGGGGCCGTACGTCCCCGAGACCGGCGTATACAACGTTGGCGGAGGAACGACGACTCCGCCGAAGAAGACCTACACCAAGACCTACGCGGCCTCCTGGTCCGGCAGCTATGCGAATCGCGGCGCCTACAACTCGTACTACGGAAATCAGTGCCTCCAGGGCTATTACAGCTCGACCAATGGAATGCAGGCGAGTTTGATCGGATTCCCCGCATCGCTCGGAACCGACCTGTCTGGTGCCACCATTCAGAAAGCAGAGGTCTATCTCTACTTCGATCACTGGTATTACAACAGCGGCGGGAAGGCCGTCATCAAGGCCCACAAGTTCACATCGCGGCCGTCGACGTTCAGCTCCGACAGTGAGTCGCAGACGATCAGTTGGGGAAAGAACGTCGGAAAATGGGTCGACATCACTGCGGTGTTCGATAGCACTAGTTGGCGTGGAATTGCGCTGGACCCGAACAACTCCGACCTCAACTACTACGGGCGCGCTCAGGGAGTCGGGCAGACCTACCCTCCTCAGCTACGCGTGACCTACACGAAGTAGGGGGTTGCGCCTTCGAGATCTGGTGGCGTCCCGTGCGGCCGTATGATCAAGGCGTGGCGCGGGGCCACCGATCGCCGAAGGAGCACGCGGTGAGCACCCCGCCGCCGGGCGCGGAACCCACACTGTGGGAACTGCACCGCGCCGTCGTTCAGTTGCGCGAGGACCAGCGCGACGATCTCGCACAGCTCCGCGACGATCTGCGCAGCGACATCGCTGCTCTGGCGAACCGTCTCAACCAGGTGGTCACCGTGGACGTGTACCGCGCCGACCAGCGCAACCTCGCTCTGCGTATCGACTCTCTCGAACGCGAGCTGGAGACCGTGAAGAACGAGCGGGACCAGGACCGCGAGCAGGCGAGCACCAACCGCCGTCTGATCATCTTCGCGTTCATCGCGCCGGTGCTCCTCACGGTGCTGCAACTGCTGCTCGCCGCCCGCGGCAGCCCGTAGCGCAACGAACGACACCCCTCAAGATCGCTCATGGCGCGGGGGAGAAGCAGGACGCGCCTCATGCCCGATCTCTGGTTGCCCGGAGCCGAGCGGCACCCGCTCAGTGACACGGCACCCACCGACACCAAGTACGCCCCGCGCGTGATCTGGCACATCACCTGGGACAAGAACGGCACGGCGGCCAAGCCCGCCGACCTCGTTCCCTTCGACCAGCTCGTCCGGTACTTCACGGGCGGGGGCAGCGGGGCCGCTCCGCACCTCTTGTGGGACCCGTTCACCGGGCGTACCGCCCAGTTCTACCCGGCCAACAGCCGTTCGAAGTCGGTCGTCGACGCCGCCGGCGGCACGCGGACGAACCGCACGGGGAAGGTGTGCCTCCAGGTCGAGACGCTGTTCTTCCCCTACTGCCGGGTGGGCGGGAAGACGTATGCGACCGTGCGGGACACCCCGGCCAAGGGTCTCGACAAGATCCTGACCTGGGCCAGGAGCTGGGGAGTCCCCGACGTCTGGCCGATGGGCACGCCCACCTGGAACGCGAACCGCAGCGAGCACACGTGGGAGACGAAGGGCGGGCACTACGGCCATGGCCAGGTGCCCGAGAACCAGCACACCGACCCGGGCCCGATGCCGAACTGGCCCACCGGGGCGAGCCCGGCTCCCAAGCCGGGACCGCCGCCGTTCCCCGGCCGTAGCGCCTTCGGCCCCGGCAAGTCGAACGCCTCGATCCTCCTCCTGGGCCAGCAGCTCGTCCGGCGCGGTTTCGGCAAGCACTACCGCGTTGGCCCCTCCCGGGACTGGGGCGAAGCCGACCGTCAGAACGTCGCCGACTTCCAGCGAGCCCAGGGATGGAGCGGCTCCGACGCTGACGGCTACCCCGGTCCCGAGACCTGGCGTCGCTTGTTCACCTGATCCCATCACCCGAGCAAGGAGAGCACTTCCATGAACTTCTACGCCTCGCTGCTGCGTACCGGAGTCCCGGCCGCGGTCGGCTGGCTCGTCGCGGTGGCCCTGCGACATGGCCTCGACCTGGACGCCACCGCCGTTACCGGTGTCCTCACGCCTGTCGCGACCTTCGTCTACTACGGCGTCTTCCGATTCGCGGAGGAGCACCTGTCGCCCCGCTTCGGCTGGCTGCTCGGCTACGCCCGGCCGCCGAAGTACGAGAGCGCAACGGTCACACTCCCGGGCACCTGACTCATGATGTGATGAGTTGAGCGACCCGCATGTCACAAGGGAGAAGGCCCTGCCTCGAGGCAGGGCCTTCTCCCTTGTGACAACGCTCAACCTGCAAGAGTGCGGGTCGTCTTCTCCCGGGACGTCACCGCAGCGCGCTGGGGACGCCAGGTGAATATCTCGACGGAGTTGCTCGACGCGCTCGCTCGAACGCTGTGCGTGGGGGAGGCCGAGTGCGCACGAATAACGGCCCCAATAGGTAACGGCCCAAGCACTGCCTCAGGGTTGCTTGTTGCTTCGGATCTTGAACTCGTGGTGTCTCGGTGGCTTGTCCGGGGTGGACGGCAAGTCCCGCGCTCCCAGGCAGCCGCCTGGGAGTGCGGAGCGGCTCACGGCTTACCGCGACGATCGAGATCAGGCCGTGCGACCACACAAGATCAACCTCATCAGTGGGCGCCGGGTCTGCGAAGAGTCGCGGGTTACCGCCGGCCGACCGGCCGTTTTGTCGCTCGCTTCTCTGGCCGAGTGGACAAGGAAGAAGGCCCCCGTCTTTCGACGGGGGCCTTCGACCTCTTGGAAGCACCCACACTACCCGGACTTCGGGGGCATGCGGACTCCGTCTCTTCACTGGTTACAATCTATATGCACACGTACCGTGATCTGGAGGCGATGGAGTGGCAGGGGATCAGAGGCCGGCGGCCCGGAAGCCGTACCTGGCCGGCGGGGCCGAGTTCGCCGCGCTGTACGACGTGAAGCGGCTCCAGGTCAGTCAGTGGATCAGTCGTGACCACACGCTGGACTACCGACACGCCAAGATCATCAGCGGGTCGCCGTACTGGCTCTTGCAGTTCGTGAAGGGCTTCGGCCAGACCACCCCGCGGCCGAAGCACCTCAATGAGGCCGAGCTTGCTCGACTGGTCAAGCAGCAGGACCCGGGGTACTGGGTCGGGGAAGTGGACCAGCTGCCGCCGCTCGTGGGCCAGGCCGAGCTGGTGGCGCTGTTCCGGCTGTCGTCCGGCGCGCTGCTGAGGAAGGCGATCAGCACGGGTCGGTTCCGTCCCGCCGACTACACGCTGTCCGGATCGCCGATCTGGCTCCTTGAGCCGGTAGTGGAAGACGCGCCCGCGCTCAAGGCCGGTGCTCGCGGGGTCGAATGGGCGATCGACGAAGAGGTCTTGGCTGCGCTGCGCAACGGCAGCTACGACGGCCCCGGGTCCAGGATCGTGCCTCGCGGCAAGGCCGCTGGCCAGTCGCCCAAGTAACCGCAGGTCAGGGCGACTTGTTCTTGATTCGCTCTCCGATTGCATATAGAATAGAAGCGCATCCAAGGGGGGTGCGCTTCTTGGTTTTCGGAGGTGCAATGCGGTACTCCAGGGGGCCGCCAGATGGTGGTCGGTGGTGTTGTCGATCGACAATCAGTCCGCCCAAAGATAGATTCCAACACTCCAGGGTGTTTGCACTATCTCTGAGGGGGAGAGCCTTGCTGATCGAACAGCCGCCGTTGTTCGGCACCATCCAGCCCGTTCGCCACCCCGCCGACGTCAGCGACTTGACCATCCAGCAGCGGTTCGAGGCATTCCACGCCCTCAACCCCTGGGTCCTCCGGGCGCTGACCCGGATGACCGCCGACTGCGCGGAGAAGGGGTTCGCCCGCATCGGTATCGGGATGCTCTTCGAGCTCCTGCGCTACCAGTACGGCGCGGCGACCCGAGGCGACGAGTTCGCGCTGAACAACTCCTACCGCTCCCGGTACGTGCGCCTCCTGCTCACCGAACACCCGGAGTGGACCCCGCTTTTCGAAGTCCGGGCCCTGCGCGCGGACTGACCACGACCTCTTGGAGCCAGATCGTGAACGCACCTGCGGGCGCCGCAAAGCCGCCTGCCGTCAAGCTCAAGACCCGCAAGCCAACCGGGATCGTCCCGTGGCCCCTCCTGCTCATCGAGGGTGAGGAGGGCGCCGGCAAGACCTACTCGGCCGCCCAGTTCTCCAGCAGCGACCGCATCGGCCAGATGTACTGGATCGACCTCGATGAGGGGTCGGCTGATGAGTACGCGGCGATCGAAGGCGCGAACTACCTGATCATCGAGCACGACGGAACCTACCGAGACATCCTCGAACAGGTCGAAGCTGTGCATGCCGAGGCGCGGCGGGCGGCGTCAGCCGGGGAGCCACCGGTCGTTCTCACCATCGACTCCGGGTCGGCCCTGTGGCGCATGCTCACTAACTGGACGTACGAGCGGGGCCGCCGGACCAGGAAGAACCGGGCCCTGCTCCAGGAGGATCCGGACGCCGCCTACGACATCGGCCGGAACCTGTGGAATGACGCGCTGGAGCGGTGGAACAGGATCATCTACCTGCTGCGCACCCTGCCCGGCATCGCCATCGTCCTGGCCCGCGGCAAGCAGGTCAGCGCGACAGACGACAACGGCCAGCCGATCCAGAACAAGAGCGAGTGGAAGGTCTCAGCCCAGAAGGACCTGGGCTTCGACTCCACCTGCTGGGTGCGCATGAAGCGCAACGCCGACCCGCAGATCATCAAGGTCCGGTCGCTGCGCATGCGCGTCGAGCAGAAGAAGCCTCTGACCCTCCGGAACTTCAGCATCGAGGACCTGGTCTTCAACGGGCTCGGCTGCTCCGTCGAGTCCCAGCCGCGCGTCATGCCCGCGCTCGTCGCTGACCTGGTGCAGCCCTGGCTCACCCGCATCGCCGAGCTGGACGACAAGGAAGCCCTTGGTGCGCTGTGGCGCTCCGTCCCGGACCCGGCCAACCGCCTCAGCCGCGAGGAGATCGCCACCGTCCGGGCCGCCGCCGAGCAGAGGGCGGCCGAACTCGACAACCCGCGCTCGGAGATGGGTGAGGGCCCGCTGACCGACGCCGACAAGCTCCGCGCCGCCGCCAAACGCAAGGCCGCCGAGCAGGACGCGGACGCCGAGCAGTGACCGGCCCGCACGCACCTCTTGGAGGACTCCTATGTCCGTAGCCACCATCGTTGACGGCGTCGCACCTTCCATCTGGGACGCCGCGCACGACGTCGACGCGCGCCGCCCCCGCTCCCGTCAGACCCAGCTCGGGGCGTCCGACACCGTGTGCGGCCGACGCGCCGCCTACATCCTGCACGGCGTCACTCCGACCGATCACGCCGACAAGCGCGCCGCGATCCTTGGCACCTTCATCCACTTCGGCCTGCTGGAGTCGGCGCGCACGGAGTACGGATGGCTGGTCGAGCGCAGCGTCCAGGACGACCTGATCCGGGGACACGTCGACGTCGTCCAGCTTGACGCGGCGACCGCCGCTCGCCTGCCTGCCCGGCACAGACCGGCGATACCCGCAGACGTGCTCACCGTGGAGGACGTGAAGACGAAGTCCACTTACATGTGGGACCGCGTCCTCCGCTACGGCGCCACGGCCGCCGAGCTGCGCCAGGTCTACCTGTATGCGGGCGCGCTGCATGAGGTCGGCTTCGAAGACGTACCTGGCCAGCGGTACCTGTCACGCCTGGGTCCGCTGAACATCGGCCGCATCCGCTTCCGCTTCATCAACCGCGACAGCGGCGCGGAGCACATCCAGGAGATCGACTTCGACCCCCAGCGGGCCGCCGAGGCCCAGTGGTGGGTGGAGCGCGTGCGCGAGACCAGCGACCCCGAAGAGATGCCGCGCGACTTCAACGGGCCGAGCCTGGACGCCATCTGCGACTACTGCCCCTTCCGCTCCCTGTGCTGGCCGGGGACCGCCCCGGGCGTACCGGAGCAGACGGCGCTCATCCACAACGACGCCGACCGGGAGCAGGCGCTCATCGACTACGTGAAGGGACACGAACTCGCCAGCCAGGGCAACCGGATCAAGACCTTCGCCCGCAAGAAGCTGGACCAGTCCCCAGCCGGGGTCTACGGCCCCAACAAGCTGTCCTGGCGCGGTGGGAACGACGAGGAGAAGGACGACGTGGAGGCGATGGTCGACCTCCACGAGATCGCAGGCATCCCCGTGCCGATGAGGCCGGACACGGATCGCATGGTCAAGAACCTCAAGGCGGCTGGGCTGCCCGTTCCGCGGCGGAAGACCGGGAAGAAGACGGCTCCGATCATCAACGTCTCGCCGGCCTGACGAGCCCGTGAGCCCTCAGCCCCGCCCGGGTCCGACCGGGCGGGGCACCCCGTCCTGCCGCTGTGCTCGTACCGCCAAGGGGAACCGTGTCCATCCAACTGATGATCGCTGCGGCCTATTTGCCGCCCGATGTGCTCAGCCAGAGCCAAAAGCTCGCCCTCATGAAGATCGCGGACAGCGCCGACGACGAGACGCGCCTTGCGCGGCCCGGCCTGACACGCCTTGCCGCCTGGGTCGGTGTGACCGACAAGCGCGCCATCACCATCGTCACGGAGCTGATAGCCAAGGGGCTCGTCGAACGTGTTGAGACAGGCAAAGCGGGCCGCTCTGCGGTCTACCGGATCTTCCCGCTCGGCGTACCGCCCACACCGACCACACCTGAACTCAAGGCGGCTGCGGAGGCCCGCAAGGCGGCCCCGAAGAACCCCCGCAAGGCCCGCTCCGGAGTGGAGCGTTCAGCCCCGGCCAAGCCTGCGATGACGTATCAGGACGTCGAAGCCCGCGAAGCTGCACGACAGCAGAAGGAGGCAGAGAAGCCGCAGGTCGAGGCAGGGTTCCACGCGGGGAACCCAGAGGAAGAGGCAGGGTTCCACGGGTGTAACCCAGACATGCAAGAGGGCCGGGTTCCACCGGTGAAACCCGATGAGTTCCACGCAGGGAACCCACTGGGTTCCACCGGTGAAACCCCTTCCTTTCCTGGTTCTTCCTCTGTCCTTCCTTTCCCCCCTACCCCCACGGCTGACGCCGTAGGGGAGTCCGCGCCCGATCCGACAGACACCCCAACCCCGGACCGCGAGGAGCCGCAGACGGGCTGCTCGAGGCACCGTGGGCGCCCTGCTGCCTCCTGTCGCGGATGTGGCACCAACCCGCGCGCAGGACGCGAGAGGGAGCGGGAGCAAGCCAAGGCGGCGGAGCACCAGGCGCATGGCCGCTTCTGGGATGAGTGGCACGGGGATGCGGCTAGCCGCCGTCAGCAGGTCGAGGAGCGGTCGGAGTCGGTGGAGGCCGCCCGCAGGGCTGCGCGTGAGGCGGTGCGAGATTCCAAGGCCCGCAGGGAGCAAAAAACTTAGGCGCCCGAACGAATATTTCCCCAGGAATCTGGACATCCCCGATATTGCATATAGAATAGAACCAGAAAGAAGGGGAGGGGCCCCTTCGGACCGGAAGGACGACATGAGCTACCTGCCCACCCTCCGTCGCGAACACAAGGGCGCGCTCGTGCTCGACGGCAGCGCCGCCGCCCACGAGCAGATCCGCACTCTCGCCGACCTCTACCGCGAAGACCCCGAAGGTGTCGGCGACATGCTCATCCAGATCGCCGACCTCAAGGACCAGGCCGAGCGCGAACGCGACCTCGACGGCCTCGGTCACGCCGAGCACGTGCGTGACGAGATCGTCGGCGAACTCCTCGACGAGATCGGCGGCGCCGAGATCCACCTCGACCCCCGCGACAATCACCATGCGCTCATGCAGGCGCGCAGCCTCGCCCATCAGGCGCAGGGCATCGCCGACGCTGCCCGGCAGCGCGCCGAGCAGTTGGCCGCCCTGACGGCCGTCGCCCGAGGGATGCGGGAGGAGCGTCGGAGGCCCCCCGTCTGCTAGTCGCGGGCGCATTCACCCGTTCCGAAATAGATCCCAACTCTGTACTGTTGATCGGCGCAAGACCTCTTGGAGACACACCCGTGAGCAACGAACTCGCGCAGATGGCCCCCATGCCCGTGCACGGCAACACCGATGACCCGCTGTGGCGCAAGCTGTGGAACGCCTACGAGCCGATCATCACCGCGCTGCGCCGTATCCCGCTCGTCACCGACGTCGAGATCTCCGGCGGCATGTTCGGCATCACCGCCCAGCTCACCGACGGGTCGCACCTGTGGATCTCCTCTGTCGAGGAACTGCCCCTCGACCCCGAGGAGGTCGAGGGCTTCCACGTCCGGCGCGCACACGAGGACAACCCGACCGTCGACGAGCTGGTCTACGACTCCACCGAGGACGGCGAGCACTCCCAGCACGGGAACAACCTCGTCTCCCTCATCCAGGCCATCACCGCTTTCGTCACCGAGCGCCACCTCGCCCCCCGGCTCGTCGACCTGGTCTCAGTACAGATCCAGGGAGTCTCGGCCAAGCACCAGCCCCTGTCTCAGCTGGTCCAGGGCCCGTTCGACGACCGCCACGCGGCCGTCAAGGAGTACGGCTACGCCACCCACGACCTGATGCAGCGGGGCTGGCGGTGCATCCACGAACAGGGCGGATTCGAATGGCCGCTCACCGTGTGGGAGAGGAACGGCGAGGTCGCCACCGTCTACCTCGCCCACGTCGGCCAGGTCACCGCCTGATGACCGTCATCTACGGGCTGCTCGCGCTCGGCCTCGGCGCCTCCGCCGGCCTCGCTGCGCTCGTCGTCGGCGAACTCCGCTGGGAGGCCCGCAACCGGCTCCCGCGATGCACCACCTGCGGCGAACAGCACCACCGCCACGCCGCCCACCGCTGAACGCTGCCCGACCCGGCCTGACGCCGGGCCGGGCAGCCGCAGACCTCTTGGAGCACCCCGTGGGATACGACATCTACATCCAGACCGCCGACGGCAGGCCCGCCGAAGGGGACGAGAACTACTTCCGCTTCGCGTGGACCGCGATGCCGCGAACCCTCGACGCGATGAACAACTTCGGGATGCTCGTCGAGCTTCCCGTTCCCGCCTACCCGGAGCTGTCCGCCTACGGGCTGACGCGCGAGGACTTTCAGCCCGGCACCCAGCGCGACCAGGCCACGGCGACCCGCATCGCCGAATACCGAGCCGCGTACCTGGCCGTCAAGGACGCCTCGGAGTCCGAGCCCAAGGGCATCCCCGCCTACAAGCTCAGGTACAACGACGGCTTCCTGGTCACCGTCGCCGAGATCACCGCCGCCCTGACCACTTACGAGGCTCACCCTCACGTGGACATCGCTGAGATGCCGGTCGGCGACCCCACCTGGCGGCTCTGGGTGAACTTCCTGCGCCGGGCCAAAGAGCACGGCGGCCTCCGCACTCACTGATCCCGGCCATCCCCCGGCCCCGCCACGCGGGGCCGGGCTCGGCAGACCTCTTGGAGAACGACCACCACCATGGCCACAGTCATTGACCTTCTGTGCGGCGCGGGAGGCAGCAGCACCGGGCTCGTTGAAGCCGGGTACGAGCTGATCCTCGGCATCAATCACTGGAAGCTCGCGATCGAGACGCACGCTGCAAACCACCCGAAGGCCGAGCACGCCGTCCTGACCCTCTCGGACAGCTTCCCGATGCGCCTCCTGCCCAACGCAGACGTCCTTTGGGCTTCGGTTATCTGCACGGAGATCAGCCCCGCAGGCGGACGACAACGTGAGAAGAGGCAACTCGACCTGCTCAACCTGTTGCAGGAAGAGCGCGAAGAGTGGGAGTCCCTGACTCAGGAAGCCTTCGAAGCAACCCGGGTCACGGCGTATTGCGTGGCACGCGCCGCTGAGGCGAAGCGATTCAAGGCGATCATCGTTGAGAACGTGGTCGAGTTCGGCCTCGACTGGCTCCCCTTCCCGGCCTGGCTCCACGTCTTCGACCTGCTCGGCTACGACTACCAGATCGTGTGCGTCAGCAGCGCCCACATCGGTGACGACATCAACTTGCGCGCACCGCAGTGGCGCGACCGGATGTACGTGGTCTTCACCCTCAAGACCATGCGGAAGCCGGACCTGGAGCCCAGGCCGCTGGCGCCGTGCGTGGACTGCGGCGAGGACGTGCACGCCGTCCAGACCTGGCACGTCGACGGCATCCGCATCGGCAAGTACCGGCGCGACTACATCTACCGCTGCCCCAACACCCGCTGCCGTCAGGCCATCGTCGAGCCTTACGTACGGCCCGCGAGCGACATCATCAACTGGGACGACCTCGGAACGCGGATCGGCGACCGCAAGAAGCCGCTCGCGGACACGACCATGGACCGTATCCGTGCCGGCCTCATCAAGTTCCCGTACCGCCCCAGTTCGATCACGCTCACCCACGGCAAGGACGGCGGAGACAGGGCGTTCGCCGTCGAAGACCGGCCCCTGCCGACCCGCACGGCCAAGCAGGGTGACGCGCTCCTGGTGCCGACTGGCGGCTCGTGGAACACCGATGCTGTTCCCGTCGACGTACCGCTGCGCACTCGTACCACGCGGGAAAGCGAAGCTTTGCTGACGGTAGACCCCTTCATCGTCGAGTTCCGCAACCACGCCACGGCCAGCCCCGCAAGCAACCCGCTCGCCGGGATCACAGCGAAGGGCAACCACCACGGCTTGGTCACCCACGCCGGCCGAGTGCCCGAGCTAGCAAGAAACACCCTCGTCGTGCCGTATCGCAAGGCCGCGGTGAAGACCGCTGCCGAACCTGTCCACACCCTCTCCACCCGCGACTCGGCCGCCCTGGTACGCAGCGCGCCGGATATCAACGACTGCTACTTCCGGATGCTCAAGCCCCGCGAACAGCTCGAAGGGCAGCGGTTCCCCGCGAAGTACGTCGTCTACGGCAATCAGGCCGAACAGACCATGCAGGCAGGCAACGCGGTCTCAGTGAACGTCGCCAGGTGGATAGGCAAGCGATTGGAGCCCGTCCTGTGACCGGATCACGCAGTGCCCTGCCCGGCACCCACGTCCCCGACCACGCCCCGTGCTGGGGCGATATGGACTTCGCCGTAGCTGACAGCCGGTGGAAGACCGGCAAGGACCTGGTCGCCATCTGCGAACCCGTCCTGTACGTCTGCGGCGGCTGCCCCTTCCGAGCCGCCTGCATCCGGCAGGTCGTCCCGGCCAAGAACGAGTTCGACGGCGTGTGCGGCGGCCGGATCTGGCTCAACGGCGTGATCGTCCACGCCCTGCCTGACGCCGACCCCTCTGAGTTGCCGCCGCCGGTCATTCGCAAGTCCTGCGGCACCGCAGCCGGGTCTCGTGCCCACCGACGTGCTGTCGAGCAGCAGTGCCCCCGGTGCGAGCCGTTCTACCAGCCCGGCCCCAACCCGCTGGACGCCGAGGACGAGGCGCAGCAGCTCGAACTTCCCAACGTCGCCTGATCCATTGATGGAGAACTATCCCGTGCTTGAAGACCGATCGATGAGCGAACTCCTCGGCCCTGTTGCGGCCGTGGCGCTCATCGCCCAGCTCAACCCCGATCTGCCCGCACCCCGCATCGAGTTCGCCCCCATTCACCAAGACAACGGGGAGTATGGCGCCGGGGTTCGGCTGCTCATGTATCAACCCGAGGACGGTGTCTACGAACGATGGGCGCACCTGATCGGCAGCAGCAATCCCGACTCGCACACCGACCCGGCGCCGACTCCCCGCGGCAACCTGTGCCGCCGCACCTACGGTAGCTACGCGGACGTCCCTGTGGAGGTCGTCGCCTACGTGACGCCTCCGGCTGCCAACCACGGAGCCGTGCTCGCTGCCACCTCGGGAGCCGATCGGTGAACAGTGCTGCTGCTTATTCAGACGACGGGCTGCGCCACGATGTCGCCGACCCGGCCACCTGGAGTGTCCGAGTGTGCGAAGACCGCTGCACCACGTGCATCTTCAGACCGGGCAATCTCATGAACCTGGAGCCTGGGCGGGTGGCAGGAATGGTCAACAGGGCTGTTGCCGATGAAGGCCACATCGTCTGCCACAAGACGCTCGGCACCGAAGCACCGGCCATCTGCGAAGGGTTCGCCGCCCACCCGAGGGGGCGAGCCGCCTCACTGGCGCTTCGACTCGCCCGAGCCGGTGTGCTGGAGAT
This sequence comes from Streptomyces sp. NPDC005931, assembly GCF_042871235.1. Lineage (NCBI taxonomy): Bacteria > Bacillati > Actinomycetota > Actinomycetes > Kitasatosporales > Streptomycetaceae > Streptomyces > Streptomyces sp. NPDC005931. Next base: position 628,110 of record NZ_JBIAIG010000001.1, on the reverse strand, counting down.
CATCCTCGTACAGCCGGACGAGGAGGGCAGAGCGTGACCGGCCTGCTCGCCGCTCTCATCCTCCTTGGCTGGCTCGCCGGGACCTTCTCCTTGGCAGGGATCTTCTCCTCGCTGCTCGCCAACGAACCGCTGCTGCGTCTCGCCGCCCAACTGCGGCCCGCCGCGGTCGCCCTGTACCTCGCTGTCGTTGCCGTCTTCTGGCCTGCGGCCGTTGCCGCCAGAGCCGTCGACGCGTTGGTGAACCGGGCACGCTCATGAACCACATACGGAAGGGCCGCATCTTCGCGGCCTGCCATCCGCAGGACACCGCTCGCATTCGCATCGTGCGGTACAAGGAAGGGGACATGCGCGCCTTGGTCGCCGACGCTGGCACTGGCGCACGCCAACGACTCATCCTCGTCTCCAGCATGCACGCCACGGCCTTCACCGCGTCAGGCAGCAGGCGCAGGAGCGGGTATGCGCCGGAGGACGCACCAACGACCGACGAGCCGGCGGCGGCGGTGCAGCTCGCGCAGCCCGCTGCCGAGACGACGGATTGGTTCGAGGGGATGCCGGGTCGCCGGTTCCGCGTGGCCATGCCCCCGCGCCTGCTGCTCCTGAACTCCAACCAGCGCCTCCACCACCATCGGCGAGCCGACATCACGAGGGTCCTGCGACGTGCTGCCTGGGCCGCTTCGAGGGGTGTCCCGCACCTGGAGCGAGCCCACATCATCGGCGTGCTGCACCCCGAGGACCAGCAGCGTAGAGACCCCGCCAACTGGTACCCCAGCTTCAAGGCGTGCGTGGACGGGCTCGTGGACCAGGGCGTCTTGGACGACGACGACCACAAGAGAGTGCTCGGGCCGGACATGAGGCTCGGGCACGTGGTCAGCGGTTCACGCCTCGTGCTCCACATCCGGGAGATGGGAGAGGCTGAGGGCTTCTCTGAGCTGCGGAAATAACCTCTCACCTGATCAAGAAAATCCCCACGAAATCTTGCAAACCGCCCTAATGCATATAGAATAGAACCAGCAAGAAGGGGGGACCCCACCCGCAACTCCGCCCGGCGGCCGGTACAGAGTGATCCGGTCGTCGGGCGGACCTACATCAAGGAGCCCGCACGTGACACCGGTCGACCCCTGCCCGATCGCGGACCGACAGGTCTGCCTGGCCACGCGTGACCTCGCACGCGCCGTATTGCGGCGCCTGAGTGTGACCGCGGCCGGGATCGAGCCGCGCATCAAGACCATCGTCGCCACCCGGACCGACAACCCCGTGGACTACGACCTGTGGCGCCTGCATGGGAGTGACGGGCGGCTTCTTCTTCGCTTCGACCTGCTCAAGGGGCCGGGAGTCGAGTGGGGCAAGCTCGCCGCCGACGTGTCGCTCCTCGTCCGGCTGGCCGACCTGCGAAACCACCCGCCCGGCTACTACTACGTCCACTCGCTGCCCGATCCCCGCGACGTCGCCATCCCTCTGCCTTCCAACCCGCGGGGCCTCGCTCCCCGCGAGCTCGGGCCGCTCCGGTGATCGCCGCGGCGTCGGCCGTGGGCATCGCCAAGCTCTGACCCCCCTGCCTGTTCGCGATCAAGGCCGCACCATCCCCCGAATGCATATAGAAAAGGAGCATTCGGGGGTGCTCACCTCACCTGGAGGCACCCATGCCACCCCGCTCCTCGATACCGGTCATCGACACACCGGAACACCACTTCGCCGCCATGTTCCTGGTCATCCTCACCCGGTCGCCCGACAGTGCCACCCTTCGCGCCGCCGCCCGCCTCGCGGACAACGCCGCAATCGCAGCCTGGGCGCTGCGTCCCGACCACCTCGTGGCGCTCACCGTCGAGCAGTACCGGCAGCTCCTCGACTACGCCGCCGCCCCCCAAGTCCTCGACCTGGCCCTGTACCTCGGCGGCGACAGAAAGCACATCCGCACGCTCATGGACCACATCGCCCGCGAGATCGCCGAACTCCTCACCCACTACGCCTCGCCGAACACGCAGGGCTGACCTCGCGGCCGAGAGACACCTCGGCCGCCTACCTCGACCTCTTGGAGACCGACGTGCACCCCATCGTCCTGCAGATCCTCTGCGCGAACCTGGCCAACCGCTACGGCGTACACCCGGCCGCCGCCGAGAGCGCGCTGCTCGCCACCCTCGAACACTTCCATGCCGAATCCCACGACCCCGCCGTCGCTCGTGCCGGACTCACCCCCGCCCAGTACCTCAACGAGGCCGTACAGTCCCCCCGCTTCGCGGCGATGCTCTCGGCCAGCGCCCTCCTGGCGGACGGCCGAGAGGCCGACGCCCGCCTGAACTGGGAGGCGTACGTCCAGCGCGAAGTGTCGGCCGCCAAGCGGGCCCATGAGGCCGTCCCGCCGACCGCCCTCCTCGGCAACCCTGACGCCATCCACCGCATCGGCGGCCGGCTCGGGCTCAGCGACGAACACACCGACCAGCTGATACCCCGCATCGTGCTCACCTTGGCCACCGGTTACCCGTACCGCTCGGCCCGCCAGCGGCACCTGAGCCTCACCGACATCCTCGCCCAGGTCACGTCTGCGGAGCTGACCGCACTGCTCCGGCACACCGCCCTCTTGGCAGCCGGACGCACCGAAGAGGCCGCCGCCACGCTCCGCCGCATCCAGCGCGCAGCTCGCTGAACCCGTCGTGTGTCGGCCCGTCCGAACGCGGGCCGACGCACGGCATCTCGCCCAACTCTCGCCGACCCAGGAGAAGCAGCATGAGTCAGCTCGACCTGTTCGCCGACATAGACGGCCCCGACCAGCCGTCGACGCCGCCCACCCCCGCAGCTCCGCCCCGCAGGTCCCTCGCCGACCTCCCGCCGGCGCCCGCCCCAGTCACCGTCACCGTCTCCGCGCAGCCGCGGGCCAAGCTCGCCACGGTCAAGCCCAAGCTCGGCCACTACCGCCCCACGCAGAGGAACCCGCACGAGACCGCGTTCGACATTGCCGAGGCTGTCAGCTACGCCTGGCACCACGCCCAGGGCGGGGCTGGAATCGAAGTCCCCATGGGCGTCGTAGCCACGCTCGCTCTGTGGCCTCTGCGCGGCCCCGACGCCTACCTCGCTGCCGACTGGTGGCTCAGCCTCGACGACACCCAGCTCCTCACCGCATTCCGCGAGTGCTGGGCACGCTGGTGGATCATGCGCCCCGACCTCATCGACCGGGCAACGCCCCTACACAAGTGGGTTGACGACGAGAAACCCGGTCCGAAGCGCGCCCGAGCCGTCAGGGCGGTGGTCGAAGCAGCCCTCACCAGGGGACTGCTGCACCTGACCAGCAGCGACGATCCCTACTTCCGATCCACTACGGACGTGATGGGTGCGGTGCTCGCCGTCATGCGCTCCCAGGGCGCCCACGACGCGCTCGCGGAGTTCCACACGCCTCCGGAAGTCGCCGAACTGATGGCCCGGATGATGTTCGAAGACATGCCACTCAAGCCCGGAATGAAGTTCGACGAACCCACCGGCGGCACTGGCGGAATGTACCGCGCGGCCGTACAGGTCATGCGAGACAAGAGCATCGACCCCCACGAGTTCGGATGGTCCCTGGCGGACATCGATGAACTCGCAGCGGCCGGAGCCGCCGTCAACGCGATCCTTTGGGACCTCGGACCGCACGTCCTGATCGCCTGCGGTGACACTCTCCACGAGGGCAACCTGACCGCGAAGGCGGCCCAGGAGGCTCGCGAGTCCCTGGAACGGCGCGACAGGCTGCACTCGCAGGCCGCCTTCCTCGCGGCGATCCAGAAGGTCGAGGCCCTGGTGCGAGATGCCGCCGCCTGACCGGGGCGGATACCCCCAAATCTCTCAGAGGTGATCTTGACCATCCCCTGAATGCATATAGAATAGAACCAACGAACTGAGGGGTGCCATGAACTTCCCCAACCCGCCGCAGATGGAGAGCAGATGACCCTCAAGAAAGGCGACCGCGTCGCCCTCGTTCAGACCACCGACCCGCACACCGAACTCAAACCCGGCGACGAAGGGACCGTCCACCGGTTCGACGCCGGTCTCTCCATCCTCTACGTGAACTGGGACAGCGGCTCCACCCTCTCGATGCTCCTCGACGACGGCGACGAGGTGCGTCCCGCATAGCCCTACCGGGCCCGCCCCAGCCGGGGCGGGCCCGGCGTTCCACCAGACCTCTTGGAGAAACACGCATGCTCATCACCGATGCCGCAGTCCGAGAGACAGCGGTCTCCCTCGCCCAAAGTCTTGGGGAAGACTGGGCGCTCAACCCTGAAGCACCCGCCGACGGCGCAGCCCATCTCATCCACGGCGACGGACGAGCCATCAGCTTCCGGCCCATCTTCGGTGGAGCCACTGTCCAACTGTGGATCACCGGCAACGCCGCATCCACACTGCCGGACAGCGCCACCCGCAGCGAACGAGCCGCCCACGAAGCGCACACGGCTGCACGCCTCCCCGAAGGGCACCGCTACAACAAGGCGACAACCCTCGTCACCGAGGAAGACGAAGACCCCGCCGTCATCATCCTGCGCACCCTCGAAGACCACCTTCTCCCGGCCTTCGAGTACAAGCCCCGCTACGTCGGCCACCGGCCATGGGTCGACCTCTTCGACAACGCCCTGGCCGCTGTCACCGCCGCGCGCGGCGCCCCGCCGGCCTCCGCCGAGCCCGCCGACGAAGCTGAGCCCGAACCGGATCCCGAGCCCGAGCCCGCCGACGAAGCCGAGCCCGAGGCCATCCCGCCGACCGAGGACGGAGCGCAGCCGGAAGGTATCGCGGGCGAGGACGGCCAGGATGGCGGCGCCACCCCCGCCGAGGGGCCGGAATCCGCAGAGACAGATGCCCACCAAGCCCCCGAGGCAGCGCCTCACACAACACCCGAGCCCCTCACCGTCGAAGAAGCCAGCGACCAGGCCAGCGAACGACCCGCGGCCGACACAAGTCGGCGCCCCCGCAAGCGCACGCCCAAGCGCCGTCCCAAGGCCAGTACCACCTGATCCATCCACCTCGACCATGGGGCGCGGCCACGCCGCGCCCCATGCGGGGGCACAGCCAGATAAGCTGACCGGACAACGCCTGGCCTGCGAGAACGGCCACAGAGGCTCCGCCCCGTTTCAGGGGCGGAGCCTCTGCGCGCTGGAAAGGAAATCCGCTGCGGCAGGGTTCGCCTCACCTCGCCGAGCTGGCGCTACGTGCCCGTCAGGCCGATGGCGTCGTCCAATCAGGGCGGTGTCGGGACGTAGTCGGGACACAAGGACAGGAACAGACTGACAAAGACGAAGGGACGCCGACATGGGTCACCCGTTCTGACCTGCGAAAACGTCATGAAGGAGCGTGGACAGGCAAGGGTCGCCAAGATCCTCAAAGGACTCATAATCCGTCGGCCGTGGGTTCGAGTCCCACCCGCCCCACCACTCGCAGGTCAGAGGGACGATCTGACCTGCGTAAACGTTTCTGCGGGTGGCGGGATCCGGGGCCGTGGAGCTGGGGTGCCTTTGTACTGCGACCTTCGCCGACCGGTCGCGCGGGCCGCGGCCGGCCGAGGCGCTCGGCTGGGCGCGTAGCTGCGGCCGGCCGATCACTTCCTGAGATCGGCCATGCGTACCGGCTGTCCGGTCGTGCGGGCGATCGTCTCGGCGTCGCGGTCGCAGGGGAGCAGGGTCGAACCCCGCCTCTTCCGCGGAGGCGGCGACGAGCAGGTCGACGGGGGCCGCACGGCGGTGTTCGCCCTCGGCGGTGAGCAGGAAGGGCGTCACACCGGGAAGCCCTGGACCGACTGGGCCAGTTGGCCCACCGCCACGGCCAGCGGGGCCACGGGCTGGACGAATTCGGTCAGGCGGTCCAGGGCCCGGCGCAGGACCGTGGACTGGGGTTCCCGCTCCTCCAGTTCCTCGCGCAGTCGGCGCACCTCCCGGGCCGTGGCCGCGGGGTCGGCGAGTTCCGCGCGGTGCTCCTCCAGCAGCCGTTCGACCTCGGCGAGGAGCGCGGCCGTCCGCTCGGCGTCCCCGGGCTGGAAGGAGACCGAGCCGGAGTACGCGCGAGCGCCCTGGCCCACCGCCTGGTTGCCCACGTGGTGCGTGCCGCCGCTGATCATGACGCCGTTGTTGACCGGAGGGTCCTGGCGGATGCCGTCGTCGCGCATGAAGGAGACTCCCTACTTGTCGGAACCGCCGCCGCCGGCGGCGGCCGGCCTGGCCGCGCCGGACTGCCGCGGAACGGTCTGGGTGGCGGTGGCGCCCGCGCCGATCGCCTGGTTGCCGATGATGCTCGTCCCGCCCTGCTGGATCACGCCCTGGTTGAGGATCGTCTGCTGCTGGGCGCGGAAGTCGGTGGTGTCGTAGCCGTGCGCGTCGAGGAACGCGCGCACGGCGGCGAAGGTGTGGCGCTGCACCAGGGCGGTGATCCGCTCGGCGTCCACGACCTGGAAGTAGTTGTGGTAGTTCGGGCTCAGCGCCAGCTCCCGGACGCTCACCCGGGCGCCGAAGTCGTAGACCGGGTCCTGCTCCACGGCCCTCAGCTCGTCCATCATCCGGCGGTTGTGGCGGCTTTCGAAGCGGGCCTGCCGTCTCGCCCGGAACGGCGCTCCGGCGAAGGCCCGGCCCGTGTGCCGCAGCGCCTCCGCCAGCTGCCCGCGTCTCGCCTCGGGGGTGAGGGGACCGTGCAGGCGGTCCACGACGTGGTAGGCGGCGCGCACCGGGCCCAGCACATGGATGTCGAGGTGCAGGTGGAGCGACCTGCCCGCGGTCGAGACGTGCAGGAACACGCTCGGCACCACGTCGCCGCCCCACATCGGCACGTGGATCGCCAGGCAGTGGCGGACGGTGCCGGTCGGCCGCAGCATGATCTGTTCCACCGCCTCGGCCGACAGCCGGGCGGCCGGGGCGAGGGACGTGGGCCTGATGAACCGTTCGTCGTCCCCGACGGTGGTGCCGCTCGCGAAGACCCGGTCCTCGACGACGAGGGTGGCGAGCGCCTCCTCGCCGGACCCGGCCGGTCCGTCGGTCATGCCGCCGGCGGCGACCCCCTGGAGCCGCCGGCGCACGTGGCCGACGAGCTCGGTGACCTCGAAGGGCCGCGGCACGGCGGGGCGCCCCCGCCCGCCCGCCGGGTCGTCGGCGGGCAGGAGCGGCACGGTGAGCGACCACTTGGCGTCGGTGGCCGCGTAGCCGATCCAGGGCGTATATCCGCTGTACACCGTGACGTTCCCGTCCTGTGCCTCCCTGATGGCCGCGAGCCGGTCGGCCACCCAGCGTCGCCGGGGCACCGTGGGGCGGGGCTGCCGGGCGAACGCCTCACGGGTCATGGTGGTGCGCAGCAGCCGGTCGACGTCGAGGTCGTGGCGGACGACCGTGGCGTACGCCCAGGCCGCCGCGCCGGCGGACGCGAGCACGGCCGGCACCCCGCCCAGGTAGGCGCCGAGCAACCAGCTCACCGGCCCGGGCGCGGGCAGCGCGGAGACGGCGGCGCCCAGGGCGAAGGCGAGGAGCAGCATGAGCCCGGCCGCGACGCCGGCGCCCACCAGGACCTTCCTCCCGGGATGGGGCCGGCCGCGGGTGGCCAGGGTCGGCTGCGGGCCGGTCCTCCCGGTCACCCCGAGGAACGCCAGGGACGCGATCAGCCACAGCGGCGCCACGAGGGCCACGACGGCGAAGGCGGCCGTCAGCCGCAGATCCCGCCGGTGGCGCATCTCACGGGCCGTCAGGCAGTGCCGCACGACCGCCACCAGGTCGACCCCGGGCGAGGGGGCCACGGCACTGGCCTCGTCGGCCAGGACGTCCTCCAGCACCCGGTCGGCGAAGCGCTCGTCGACGTAGGCCGCGGCGCACAGATAGCGGGTGACGTCACCCGGCGTGCTGCCGACCGGCATGTGGACCGGTGCGGTCGTCATCCCGAGCTCTCCCTTGCTCCTCCGGCGGAACGACGCCGTCGCGGCGTCGACGGACGTGGCGGCGCGCGATCCGGTCGATCCGGCGCTCGACCCGGCGGCCAGCACCGCGGTCAGCAGCGCGAACAGCAGGCCCGCGGCCAGGCCGAAGAAGAGGGCCGCGCGGGTCATCGCCTTCAGCGCCTCGCCGGAGTACCTGAACTCGTCGGCGCCCGGCCGGAACAGCTCCGGAACGGCCCACGTCATCAGGTTCACGCACTCCGACACCAGCACGCCCGCGACGGCGCAGCGGACCCACCTCGGCAGGAGACCCGGCAGCCACGAGGGGAGCAGGACGATGCCCCCGAACAGCAGCGCGACGGCGCCGATGTTGGCGATCAGGTGGCCGACGCCGCCGTAGTAGTCGGGGGACAGGTCCCAGGCCGGCAGGAAGGCCGCCTGGAGCAGCCAGCGCTGGGTCTCACCGTCGTAGTAGTGCTCGACGTAGTGGTCGAACAGGGGCCGCTGCACCCAGGGGCTGCCCACGGCGACCAGCAGCACGATCATCGCCGCGCGGCCCCGTAAGCAGGGTCGTCGGTCCGTTGACTGTTGACGCGTCAGCAACACTGGGGTCCCCCATCCCCGAGGCCCGGATCAGTGGCCGCACTCTATGGCATCCCCACTCCGCACGACCCCGAATCGGACGGGCGCGAGACGCTGCCCGCCGCCGGCCCGGGAGGCGACGGGAGATCCTCCCCGGGGAGGACCGCCGAGCCGGCGGATCCGGCGGCCGGGAGCCGATGCCCCGGTGAGGCGCCGGTGGGCGCTCCCCGGCGCGGGCGGCCGGCCGGTGCGGCCCCGCACCCACGTCGGCGGACCGGTGCCCGCGTCCGGCGGCCCCGCTGCCTCACCGCCGGCGCCGGGCCAGTGCCCTGGCCAGGGCCGTGCGGACCGCGGGCGGGGGAGCGGCCCGCTCCCCGGCCCCGGCGGTGAGGGCGGCGGCGACCGCGCGGAGCTTGGTGTTGGACAGCTGGGACGCCTCCCGCAGGATGTGCCAGGCCTCGTCCGAGGTGCAGCCCTGGGTGGCCATGAGGATGCCGCGCGCCTGGTCGATGACGGGCCGGGAGGTCATCGCGTGCCGCAGCTGCTCGACCTCCTCCTGGAGCAGGCGCAGCCGCTCCGCCCGCTCCAGCGCCACCGCCGAGGCCGCGGGTGCGTCGCGCGCGGCGGGACCACGGGCCGGGGCACGCAGCGGGTCGTCGGTGTCCAGCCCGGCGAGCTCCAGGATGCGCCGCGGCTGGCCGTCCCAGTGCCCGGCCGTGACCGGCAGCGCGCGTCGGCGGGCGAAGTCTCCCAGCACGTCGAGGAACTCCAGCCCGGCCGTGTCCATGAAGTGCACGCCGCTCATGTCCAGGACGACTCGGGCCGTCGTGGCGGGCAGCCGCTCGAGCGCCCCGGTCAGGACGTCCGCGCACCCGTGGACGAGCTCGCCGCGCGGCGTGAGCAGCGCGCGGTCCGTGTCCATGCGGACGCCGATGACCAGGGTGCCCGTGCCCCGGGTGCCCATGCCCAGGGTGTTCGGCCTTCCGGGGTGGGGGGGTGGTGCCGCGGATGTCATGTCACCGCCTTGCCGGTCCTCGATGGTGGTCGCTGGTGCTGTCCCTCGTGCCTGTCCTCGTGCGCCGTCCCCGCTCGTGCCCGTCCCTCCGCGCGGCCGCCGCGGGTGGTCCGTCGTCCGTGTCGTTCATGGGTGGTCGTCGGGCGTTCGCCGGTCCGTGCGGGGTGCCCCCGTCGCCGCGGGTGGCCGGGGCGGTAGGCTGCCCAGGTCCCGGCGGCGCGCTGCGGGTGCGCCTGCCCGCCCTGCGACGCGGTACACACCGCTCGGGGTGGATTGGCCGGGATCGGGCGGGGAAGACGCGCTGGGACTCGAAAAAGCGGGGAGGCCGTGTTGACCACTCGGCGTCGGACGCCGGCCTGGCCGGCGGAGCCTGTGCCGGGCCTGACGGTGCACCCGCTGGACGGCTGCCGCGGCGTTCGTGCCGCGGGGGAGATCGGCCTGGCCACACACATGATCTGGGAGAGCGCGCTCGAGCAGGCGGTGCGCGAGGGTGAGGGCGTGTACTACCTGGAACTGTCGGACGTGACGTTCGTCGACATCGCGGGAGCCGGAGCACTCGCGGCTGCCGCGGAGCGGCTGGGCGACGGCCGGCGGTTCGTGGTGCACGGGACGCCACCCGCCCTGCGACGGGTTCTGGACATGTTCTGGCCCGACCTTCCGGCGATCGAGGTGCTGACGCCATGAGTGCCACGTCCGTGAGTCCCGAGCGGCCCGGGGCCCCGCAGCACCCCTTCGCCCACCCCGCGCTCTTCTACCGCGACGAGCGGGAGTACCTCGACGGCACCGTCTCTTTCGTCCGCGAGGGACTGGCCGCCGGAGACCCCGTGGCCGTCGCCGTGCCCGCGGCCAACCTGCGGCTGATCCGGGACGCGCTCGGCGCCGACGCCGTCGCCGTGCGGATGCTGGACATGCAGGAGGCCGGGCGCAACCCCGGCCGGATCATCCCCGGCGTGCTGCGCGCCTTCGCCGACGCACAGCCGGAGGGAAGGCACGTGCGGATCATTGGCGAGCCGATCTGGGCGGGCCGCTCGCCGGCCGAGTACCCGGCCTGCGTCCAGCACGAGGCGCTGATCAACGCCGCGTTCCGGGGCCGCAGCGCCACCATCCTGTGCCCGTACGACGCCGTGCGGCTGCCCGAGGACGTCCTCGCCGAGGCCCACGCCACCCATCCGACCGTCATCCCGGACGCCTCCCGCCCGATACGGGACAGTGAGGCGTACGCTCCCCAGGAGGTCGTCGCCCGCTGGAACCGGCCGCTGCCGCCGGTGCCGGGCGCGCTGACCTTCCCCTTCGTGTCCGACACGCTCTCCCGGGCCCGGCACATCGCCACCGACGAGGGCCGGCGGCTCGGGCTGAAGGGCATCCGGCTGGAGGACCTGGCGCTGGCCACGGCCGAGCTGACCACGAACAGCGTGGTGCACGGCGGCGGCTCCGGGGTGCTGCGGGTCTGGGAGGAGGACGGTCACGTGCTGTGCGAGGTGCGCGACCGGGGCCGCCTCACCGATCCGCTCGCCGGCCGCCGGCCCGCCTCCCGCGACCAGCGCGGCGGGCGCGGGCTGCTGCTGGTCAACATGATCGCCGACCTGGTCCGGGTGCACACGGGGCCCGAGGGCACGACCGTGCGGTGCTGGTTCGCGCCGTGAGACCGTGAGCCCCGGCCCACCGCCGGGCGGCGGGGCGGCGCGGGGTGCCGCCTCCGGCCGCCGGCGGGTGGCGTGACTCAGTCCGCCGTCGGGTCCAGCACGAGCGGGGCGATCTTTCCCTCCAGCATGGCGCCGAGGCCCTGGATCGCGCACACGTCCGGGCGCTCCGCGATGTGGACGGGCATGCCGGTCGCCTGGCGCAGCATCTGGTCCAGGCCCGGCAGCAGGGCGCTGCCGCCGACCATCATGATGCCCCGGTCGGCGAGGTCGGCGACCAGATCAGGCGGGCAGTCGCGCAGTACCTTGCCGATGCCGTCGAGGACTGCGGTCAGCGGCGTCTGGATGGCCTCCCGCACGGCGGCCGTGTCGACCTTGACCGAGCGGGCGAGGCCGGTGGCGACGTCCCGGCCGTGGATCTCCGTCGCCTCCGGGCCCTTCGGGGTGAGCCCGTTGCCGGACAGGGCGAGCTGGAGCGGCCGTACCGACTGGCTGGGCAGCATCAGCTCGTGCCGGTGCCGCAGGTGCTGCACGATCGCGTGGTCCACGGCCTCCCCGCCCACGGGGATCCGCTCGGCCGTCACGATCGAGCCGAGCGAGAGCACGGCCACCTGTGTGGCCGCCGCCCCGCACACCAGGACCATGGTCGCCTCGGCCCGCTCCACCGGCAGGCCGCAGCCGATGGCGGCGGCGATCAGGGTGTCGACGAGTTCCACCCGGCGGGCGCCGAGACCGACGAGGGTCTCGATCGTGGCGCGCTGGGCGAGCGGATCGGCGTCGTGCGGGGTGCACGCGGCGGCCCGCAGCCGGGGCCTGCGGCGCAGGGTGCGGCGCATCTTGTCGCCGATCAGGTGCCGCAGCATGCGCTGGGCCATGTCGATGTCGACGACGGTGCCGCCGGAGACGGGCCGCACGACGCGGATGTAGCCCGGTGTGCGGCCCGTCATCCGTTCGGCGAACTCACCGACCGCGATCAGCGCGCCGGTTCGGGTGTTCACCGCGGCGGTGGACGGCTGGTCGACGACGAGCCCGGCGCCCTTGACGTAGACCCGGGTGCGGGCCGCCCCGAGGTCGACGGCGAAGTGGCAGCGGCGCAACTGCTCCAGACTGGCGGTCACGGCAGATCCTCCCGAGTGCGCGGATCTCACGGGCCGCCGGGCGGCGGACCTCACAGGCATCGTGCGCGCGTGCGGCGAGCGCCGCCCTTTCTGGGGGGCCGGGTGGGGGGCCGCCGAACGGGGGCTCCGCGAGGTGGGGGGCGCCGAGCGGGTGACACGGCGCGGCAGGGGGGCCGCGGGCAGTACCCGCGGTGGACGTCGCCGTGTGTGGTGGTGCCCCGTGCTCCGGGCGCCGTCCGGGCGTGTCCGGGGGTTCGGGCGGGCGGGGTTGGGCACGGGCACCGCTGCGAGCAGTCGGTCCGGAGGACGTGGGTCCCGGGTGCGGCTCCAGGGGGGAGCCGGCCGTCGGCCTCCCGCTGCCGTCCCACGGTCACAGCGGCGTGCGCGTCGTGTGTCGGGATGCGGGTGCCTGTGGGCTGACGCGCCGTGTGTCGGGATGCGGGTGCCTGTGGGCTGACGCGCCGTGTGTCGGGAGGCAGATGCCCGTGGACCTGCCGCACCGTGCGTCACGACGGACGTGCCCGTGGGCTGATGCGCCGTGCCGGGACGGACGTGCCCGTGGGCTGATGCGCCGTGCCGGGACGTACGTGCCAGTGGGCCCCGCCCCGTGTGTTGTGTCATGACGTACGGGCGCGTGGGTGCCTGCCGCGCGGAGACCGGGACGCCCCGCCCGCGCCGGCCTCGTCCCGCACCGCGCCGCGGGCGTGGGGCGGGCGTCGCCCAGGTACGGTCGGCGGTCTCCGGTTCCGGGGCCGACGGGCCCGGTGACCGGCTGAGGCGGACGGCCCGAAGGCCCTCCGCCGAGCCCTTCGCCGTGCCCTGGTGGTCACCGGCCCGCCCCTCCGCCGGCCCTCGGCGGTCACCGGCCCGGCCCTCCGCCGTGCCCTGGTGGTCACCGGCCCGGCCCTCCGCCGTGCCCTGGCGGTCACCGGGCCCGGCCCTCCGCGGTCGGCCCGACGTCGCACTCCAGTTCCACGGCATCGGGCTCGAGGCTGCCGTCGTGGAAGACCCGCAGCGTCGGCCCGGCCGTCGCCCGCACGCCGTCCAGGCCGCCTCGAAGGTGCGGGCCGCCTGGACATCGGGCGTTCGTAGCGGCCCCTCACACCGGAGGGCCCCCGCCCGGCCGGTCTCCTCCACCGCCCGTTCCGGCGGCCGTCTCCACGACGCCCCGCACCACCCCCAGCTCCACCAGGTCCTGCGGGCGGATGCGGAGCTGGTCCGCGGTCCGCTCCACCTCGTGCGCCGGGCGCTTGAGGATGGCCGCGGCGAGCTCCGGGGCGATCACCGAAAAGTAACTGTCGGGCGTGGCCCAGGTGTTGCCCGGGGCGGCGGGCGCCAGGGCGCCCCCGGAGCCGCCCTCGCCGATCACCAGCGTGGTGACCGGGGTACGGGCCGCGGCCACCGCGCCGAACAGGTCGGCGATGGCCGCGCCCGCGCCCTGCCGTTCCGCCTCCGCGTCGTTGGCCGCGCCCGGGGTGTCCACCAGGGTCAGCACCGGGATGCCCAGCCGGTCCGCGAGCCGGATCAGCCGGGCGGCGGTGCGGAACCCGGCGGGACGTGTCGCCGCCCCCGTCTGCGCGGCGTAGGCGACCGTACGGCCCCCGTGCTCGCCGAAGCCGCAGAGCATGCCGTCGGGATCTGTCCCGCCGCAGCGGTCGCCGCCGATCGCCACGCGCTCGGTGAAATAGGCGTCCAGATAGGCCGCCGCGCGGGGCCGCTCGGGCGCCCGCGCCCGCCGGACGGCGTCCCAGCCGGTGGCCGGCAGGGCGGGCGTGCCGAGAGCCGCGGGCGGCGGGGCCGGCGCGGTGGAGCGGGACGTCAGCAGCCGCAGCCAGCGCCCCAGGGTGGCGCGCAGTTCGCCGGGCCGCACCACCGCGTCCGCCGCACCCACCGCCACCTGTGCCTCCGCCGTGTAGGCGGCCGGGTCCGCGTCGGCCGGCCGGACCCGGGAGCCGGCGAAGCCGACCTGCGCGCCGGGCAGCGCGAGCACGACGTCGGCCCCCGCACCGAGGGTGGCCCAGCCCCCGCCGGTCGTCGGATCCCGCAGGACCGCGATCTGCGGCAGTCCCGCCTGCCGGGTGAGCGCCGACGCGCGGGCCACCCGCTGGAGCTGGGTCAGGGCGAGCATGCCCTCCTGCATACGGCTGCCGCCGGTGGCGACCAGCGGCACGACCGGCAGGTGGTGCTCGCGCGCGTACGCGTACGCCGCCTCCAGCCGGTCGCCGGTGCGCCGGCCCAGGGAGCCGCCGAGGAAGCCGAACTCGAAGGCGATCAGCACGGCCCGGGTGCCCTCGACCTCGGCGGTGCCGCAGACCACGGACTCCCGCTCGCCGGTGCGGGCGGCGGCACGGGCCCGGGCGGCGTCGTAGCCGGGCCAGCCGAGCGGTCCGTCGGGCGCCGACTGCGGTGTGGGGGAGGGCAGTTCGGTGAAGGCGTCGGTGACCAGGGCGATGGTCTGGCGGGCGGACGGGCGGTCAGTCATGGCTCAGCGCCCGCTTCATGATCTTCCCCATGTCGTTGCGGGGCAGCGCGTCGAGGTGGTGCACGACCCGGGGCCGCTTGTGCGGGGCGAGCCGCCGGGCCACATGACCGGCCAGCTCCTCGAGCGTGGGCGGTGACTGCGGGTCCACCGGCACGATCCACGCCACGATCCGCTCGCCCAGGTCGGCGTCCGGCTCGCCGGTCACCGCGGCCTCGCGCACCGCCGGATGCTCCAGCAGCGCGTTCTCGATCTCCCCGGCGCCGATCTTGTACCCCCCGCTCTTGATCAGGTCGGTGGCCTTGCGGCCGACGATGCGGACGTACCCGTCCGGCTCGCACACCGCCATGTCGCCGGTGCGGAACCAGCCGTCGGCGGTGAACGCGGCGGCCGTGGCGTCGGGCCGGCCGAGGTACCCGGTGAACAGGTTCGGGCCGCGCACCTGGATCTCGCCCACGCTCTGCCCGTCGTACGCCGTCACCCGCGAGCCGTCCTCCTCCACCAGCCGCAGCTCCACGCCCGGCAGCGGCACGCCCACGGTGCCGGGGCGGGCCTCCCCGTCGGCGTGGACACTGGTGTTCATCAGCGTCTCCGTCATGCCGTACCGCTCGATCACCCGGCGCCCGGTCGCCGCCGCGATCCGCTCGTGGTCGTGCACGGGCAGCGCGGCGGAGCCCGACACCAGCAGCCGCGCTGAGGCCAGCGCCTTCACCAGCTCCGGCTCCCGCGGCAGCGCCTCGGCGATGCGGTGGTACATCGTCGGCACGCCGAACAGCATGGTCGCGCCGGCGTTCAGCTCCCGTGCCACGCCCTCGGTGGTGAACCGGCCGAGGTGGCGCACGGACCCGCCCCGGCGCAGCGGGCCGAGGACGCCCAGCACCAGGCCGTGCACGTGGAACAGGGGGAGGCCGTGCACCAGCACGTCGTCGTCGGTCCATTGCCAGGCGTCGGCCAGCGCGTCCAGGGTCGCGGCGATCGCCCGGCGGGGGATGACGGCGCCCTTCGGCGGGCCGGTGGTGCCCGAGGTGTAGACGATCAGGGCGGGGTCCTCGTCGCGGTCGTCGCGGCTGTCACCCCCTGCGGGCGGTGCTCCCGCGTCCCCGCCCGCCGGATCGACGTCGAGGCGGGGCAGGCCCCGCACCGGGGCCGGCAGGTCCTGGCCCGGAGCCGCCAGCACCAGGTCCGGGGCGCTGTCGGCCAGGATGTGCCCGAGTTCCCGCTCGCCCGACCTGGGGTTCAGCGGCACCACGGGCACCCCGGCGAGCAGGGCCCCGGTGACCGCGACCGTGGTGGAGAGGTCCGGCGTGGCCCAGACGGCGACCCGGCGGGCCTGCCGGACGGCCCCGGCCACCGTGCCGGCCGCCGCGGCGAGTTCCGCGTACGTCAGTGAGCGCTCGCCGAACCGGAGGGCGGGCCGGTCGGCGGCCGGTCCTGCGGTGAGGGCCGGGAAGAGTGAGGACACGCGGCGTACTCCTTGGCTGTCGGCGCCGGTCGGGCGGCTGTCGTTACCGGTGGGTATCTACCCAGCGCGGCCACGACCACGATCCCAAATTCGCTGTCCCGGCCGGCGGGGGATTGTTAGCCTGCCGGTCGATCAGCCGTTCGTATCCATGTCCCGCACGGTCCCGTACACGGATGGATGGAGCCCGAGGTGCCCCGTATCGCTCTCGTGACCTGCCGGCCCGGACCCGAGGTCGCCGAGGACCGTGACCTGCCGGGACTGGTGCGGGCGCTGGAGGAGGCCGGGGCCGAGGCGTCCGCCGTGGCGTGGGACGACGACGTCGACTGGGCCGCGTTCGACCTCGCGGTGATCCGGTCGACCTGGGACTACAGCCGGCGGGCCGAGGAGTTCACGGCCTGGGCGCAGCGGTGCGGCAGGCTGACACGGCTGGCCAACCCGGCGGAGGTGGTGCGCTGGAACACCGACAAGCGCTACCTGGGTGATCTCGCGGAGGCCGGGGTGCCCGTGGTGCGAACCCGGTACATCGCGCCCGGCGGCGACATCCGCCTGCCCGGTGACTACGAGTTCGTCGTCAAACCCGCCTTGGGCGCCGGCGCCCGGCTCGCCGCCCGCTACGTGCCCGGCGAGCACGACACCGCCGTCGCCCACGTGGCGCGGATGCATGCGGAGGGGCTCACCGCGATCGTGCAGCCCTACGTCGAGAACATCGACACCGCCGGGGAGCGGGCGCTGCAGTTCTTCGGCGGGAGCCTGCTGCACGCCAGCCGCAAAGGTGCGGTGCTGGAGCCCGGCACCCCCTACGACGCGGACCGGTTCCCCCATCCCGGGCTGACCCCCTGGACCCCCTCCCCGGCCGAACAGTCCCTCGCCGAGCGGGCGCTGGCCGCGGTGCCCGGGGCGCCCGAGCTGCTGTACGCGCGGGTCGACCTGGTGGACGGGGACGACGGACAGCCGGTGCTCATGGAACTGGAGCTGGTCGAGCCGAACCTCTTCCTGGCGCTGCACCCCGACTCGGTGCCGCGCGTGGCCGCGGAGATCCTCAGGGCCGCCCGGGTCGGCCGACCGCCGTCCGCTGAAGCAGCCCCCAGGTGAACTCCGCGACCACGTCCTGAAGTTCGCCCCGCGCGTCCGGCGCTCGGAAGGCCAGGCCCCAGCGGGTGGGTGCCGTGCCCTCCAGGGGGCGGGCCGGGGGGAACGCGCGGGCGGCCTCGTCGACGGTGCAGGACCAGGGGGCCAGGTCCTCCACGGTGCGCAGGACGGGGCCGGCGGCGCCCGGGGCACGCACCAGCCACTCGTTCCACACCGCGCCCTCCGGCCCGGTCAGGACCTCGAAGCGCAGGTCGGGCCAGAGCGGGAGCGGCCACTGCCACGCCTCGCAGTCGAGGTCCCCGATCCTGCGCGGTGCCCGGGACTCCGGCTCGCCCAGCACCGAGCGGTACCGGGAGAGGGCCGGGCGGCGGCGCGGGGAGCGGACCATCGCCTGCCAGCGCTTGTTGGCCTCGCGCAGGTCCGCCAGGGAGGCGCCCAGCACGCGGCGGGCGTCCACCGGGCCGGGGTTGTGGTCGGCCATGCGGCGCAGCAGGACGAGCTGGAAGTGGCGGACGGTGAAGGGGCTAGCGGGGCGCTTTCCGTAACGCCCTGGACGCCCGGGCGGCGCGGGAGGTTCGGGAGACACGGGACCCATCGTCGCCCACCGGAGCCCCTCCCGGGCGCCGGCCGTCCGGCAGGAACAGCACCGAGTTGACGTAACGCGGCCCCCGGAACGGCAGCACGCGGCGCAGCAGACCGTGCGCGACCACGTACGAGGCACCGGCCTGGTGGGCCTCCAGCGGGAAGCGGGACAGCGGGACCCAACTGCCGGCGGGGAGCACCCAGCCGTCGTAGCCGAGCAGCGCCAGGTAGGTCACCACCGGCGCGATCGGCTGGATCCGGGACTCCAGCTCCACGAAGAGCGCCGGCCGGTCCCGGGCCAGGATCCCGGTCGCCCCGCGCAGCACCGCCGACTCGTTGCCGTCCACGTCGATCTTGATGAAACCGACGTCCCGCAACCCCAGCTCGTCCAGCGTGACGCAGGTGACGTCCAGGGCCTGCCCGTGGATGTCCCGGCGGACCAGGGACGACACGCCCCGGTCGCCGCCGTCACCCGGCGGCAGCCACAGCCGGGCGATGCCGGGGCGGTCCGAGGCCGCGGCGCGGACCACCCGCACGTTCGGCGGGGAGGTGGCGGTGAGCAGCCGGGCCAGGTGGGGGACCGGCTCGACGGTCACCACCCGGCGGGCCCGGCCGGCCAGCCGCCGCGTCCACGGGCCGTACCAGCCGCCGACGTCCACGGCCGTACCGCAGTCCGCCGGGCACAGCTCGGCCAGCCGGGCCAGCTCGGGCTCGAACCGGGGGTAGACCGCGCGGGCCGCAGCGGCGACCAGGCGCGTGGGCAGGACGGAGGCCGCGCGGGCACCGAGGGTGGAGGAGGCGGGACCCGCGGAAGGCGTCACGGAGTCGCCCCGGGCGCCGTGGACCGTGCCGGGCCGTCGGGCTCCGGTGACATCACCGCCAGCAGCTCCTCGTGCTCGTCCTCCAGGACCTGCTCCCCGGAGGACGGCAGCAGTTGCGGGATGCCGTCCACGACGGGGTAGCGGCGGCGCAGGCGCGGGTTGTAGAGCGCCTCATCGCGGCCGGTGCCGGGGTCGGACGCGAGCAGGTGCAGCGGGCCCTTGTCGAGGGGGCAGGCCAGGATCCTCAGCAGCGGGTCGTCGGCTTTCACGGTGGGGTCAACTCCTTGGCGGGGGTGGGGCTTCGCGGGGCGGTGTCGTGTTTCGGCATGGCCAGCAGCACCGCGACCGCGAGCACCGTGCCCGCGACCCGCAGGGCCAGCCGCAGCGGTTCGTCGGGCAGTTCCTCGCCGAACGACAGGGTGCCGAGCACCGCCGTGAACAGACAGGTGACGGTGGTGCACACCGGCACGATCAGCGACGCCCGGCAGCGCTGGAGCGCTGCCTGCGACATCACCAGACCGAACGCGCCGGTGAACAGCAGCAGATAGGGGTACGGCGAGCGCAGCAGGTCCAGGGCCACGCCGCCGACGCCGCCGGTGGTCAGCTGGCTCGACACCCCCTTGATGGCCAGCGAACTGACGCCGTAGAGCAGGCCGACGGCCACGCCGTACTCCACTCCGGCGGTCGGCAGCCGGTGCCGGCGGCGGGCGCGGCGCTCGGCGGAGCCGTACAGCCACACCCCGGCCGCCAGTGACGGCACGCACACCAGCAGGATCAGCGGATACGGCGCCTCATGGCCCACGGTGTCGGCGCCCGCGCCGCCCTCGCGCAGCGACAGCACCACCATCAGCAGCGCGAGCAGGATCGCGCCGAGCGCGTACCGCTCCCGGCCGCTGGTCTCCTCGCCGAGCAGCCGGGCCGAGAGCAGTACGAGCAGCACCAGACCGGAGACGAAGATGCCCTGCGCGGCGGCGATGGGCAGCGTGCGGTACACCGCGAGCTGGGCGGCGAAACCGGCCGCGAGCGCCAGTGAGCCGGCGATCCACAGGGGGCTGCCGAGCACCAGCCGCAGCAGTCTGGCCGGCCGGCGGATCGTCACCGCGGGCAGGGCGCCGAGCGCCCGCTTCTCCAGGACGAACCCGCCGCTGTACAGGACGTTCGCCAGCAGGGCCGCGGCCACTCCCACCCACATGTGCCCCCCTTACGTCCTTCGCGCGTGCAGCAGCAGGATCGACGCGAGCGGGGGTCTGGCGCAGGCCAGCCGGTCCAGCGGGCGCAGCGGACGCGGCACGCCGTGGAAGGGAGCGCCCTCCAGACGCACCACGGTGAAACCGGACGCGGCGACGAACGCGCGCAGCGCCCGGGCCGTGTACAGCCGCAGGTGTCCCACCACCTCCGCGCCGGGCCGGCCGTGGATGCCGCGCAGGCTGACCTCCGAGAACACCGGCTGCACCCCGGCCGCCAGCAGCACCCGGTTGTACCAGGCGGCCAGGTTCGGCGTGGACAGCATCAGGTGCCCGCCGGGCCGCAGCACCCGGCGGATCTCGTCCAGCGCAGCGTCCGGGTCGACGAGGTGCTCGATCACCTCGCTGAACAACACCGCGTCGGCCGCGCCGGAGGCGAACGGCAGCCCACCGTCGGTGAGTTCGCCGCGCACGGCGTACGGGATCCGGGTGCGGGCCCGGGCCAGCGCGTCCTGGGACCAGTCGACGCCGACGATGCGGTGGCCGCGCAGGAGGGGTGCGGCGGTGGCGGCCGCGGTGCCGTCCCCGCAGCCGATGTCGAGGATCGTGCGCGGCCCCGCGTCGCCGGCCGGGCCGAGCGCCCGCGCCAGCATCCGTGCCTGGCGGCGGCTGCGCGGGGCACCGGAGGCCACGGGGACGGCCGGGTTCTCGTAGAAGTCGCGCAGATCGCGGGGCGGGGACGCGGTGCTCGTCACTCGGTCGCCTCCGTGGTGTGCAGATGGTGCTCGAACAGGTCGCGCAGCCGGGCGCCGTCACCGTGGCCGAGCAGCGCGCGGGACCAGCGCAGGGCCAGATGCAGCCGGCCCCGCGTGGAGGCGGCGGTGACGGTCAGTCCCCGGGGCATCCGGGCCGGCGCCGAGAACCACACGGCGTGCGCCCGCCCCGCGTCCTCGCCGAAGTCCAGCGGGTACGGGATCCGGCCGATGTTGCTCAGCAGCGTGGTCGACGTCCAGGGAGCCGCCGCCCTGCGCAGGGCCCGGGTGAGCGCGGCACGGCAGACGACCGGGGCCCAGGGCGAGGTCAGCAGGGCGGCGCCGTGGCCGAGCTGGGGGCGGGGCAGCGACTTCAGCGCGCGGGTGCGCAGCGCGGTGCGGCGCAGCAACTCGGGCATCGCCGCCGGATCCAGCTCCTCCCGAGCGAAGGGCACCTCGACCAGACGGGTGCCGTTGCCGATGGGCATCGTTGTGTCGCGGGGCCGGTCGTCGACCGGCATGGTGATGCGCAGCGGCCGGGGAGCGGCCCCGTGCTCCTGGTTCCAGTGGGCGATCGTGAGGGCCGTGGCGACCATGAGCTGGTCGTTCACGGTGTAGGGCGCGCCCTTGGGCCGGTGCGGCAGCGGCAGCTCGGTGACCAGCATGCCGTTGCCGGGGGACGCGTCGGGCGCACCGGCCGCCACCCGCGCCGGGGGCGTCCAGTGGGAGGGCATGTCCGGCGCCTCCCGCGGTGCCTCGGCGGGCCGTGCGGGAGGCGCGGCGGGCGCGTTGTCCCGCCCGCCGTACAGCTCGGCGGCGGTGGCCAGGACGCGGAGACAGGCGGGGCCGTCCAGGGCCGTGTGGTTGAGGGTGAGGACCAGCACGGTCCCCCCGTCCGGCGCGTCCTCGCCGGTCACCACCTCCATGCGGACCGGCGGGGACGCCGTGAGCGGGGGCGCCTGGGCCAGCGCCCGGGTGCGGGCGTCGCGCAGGGCTCCGGGGCGCGGGGGCGGGAAGGACACCACCTCCACGTCCGGCCCGTCGGTCGGCTGCCACTCGTAGCGGCGCCGGTACCAGGGGCCTGGGGCCTCCCGCACCAGGATGCGCGGGTGCCGGCGCAGCGCCTCCGTGAACGCCTTGCGCAGACGCGCCGGTTCCAGGGCTCCGGGCAGGTGCACCTCGATGTGGACCGTCTCCGGCTCCTCCCTCTGGAGGCAGTGCCGCGCCACCTCGTCCACCACCGGGAAGGGAATGCGCGCGGGTGCCGTCATACGGTGTCCCCCCGTCCCGTGCCGCCCGGCGTGCCGGGCAGGTGCCGGGGCGGTGCCTGAGTGCCCGGCGGTGGTGCGGGCGCGGTGGCGGGGGGCGGCACCGGGCCGCTCGCCGGCACCGGGGGCAGCACCGCCGTGGACCCCGGCTGCCGGCCGTCGTCCCCGTCCCGGTCCGTCCCGCGGCGCCGCCCGCCGCGCGGTTCGCCCAGGCTCACCAGTGCCGCGAACAGTCCAATGAGCGCCAGCAGTTGGGCCAGGCGCCCGAAGGCTCCCTCGCCCGCGCCGACCGGCTCCCCGGCCCCGGTCGCCGCCATCACGCCCGCGCCCGCGAGGGCGGCGAACGCCACCGGCGCCAGCAGCGCGGCCCTGCGCGACGCCAGCAGCGCCAGCGCCGGGACCAGCAGCGCCCACCAGCCCGCGATCACCACGGCGACCAGCGTCAGCGCCACCGCGCCGAGCCACACACCGGGCGCCGGCGGGGCGGGCTGCGGCGCGTCGGGGTTGGCGGCGTTCCGGCGCCACAGCGCCAGCCCGATCAGCACCACGATCCCGGCCGCGCTGCCGATCAGCCCGGCGTCGTACGTCGTGGCCGGCTCGTACGAGAGCGTCACCGTGCCTCCCGCGCCCGCCGGGACGAGCCAGCCCTGCTGCCAGCCGTCCAGCCGCAGCGCGGTCAGCTCCTTGCCGTCGAGGGTGGCCTTCCAGCCCTCGTTGTGGTTCTCGTACGTGGTGAGGTAGGAGGCCGCGCCGGAGCCGACGGTGACCTCGCGCCGGTCGCCCAGCCAGTCCCGGATCCGCAGCTCACGCCCGGTCGTGGCGGCCTCCGGGACGCTTCCGCGGGTCAGGGTGACGCCGGTCAGCGCCAGTGGGCCCGCGTCCCCGCCCTCGATCCGGTGCGTCCCCGCGGACAGCTCCAGCTGCCGGGCGGCGCGGCCCTCCTGACAGAGGGTCACCTCCACCGGCCGCCGCTCCCTGAGGTCCCGCACCGTCCCCCTGACACCCGTCCCGTACAGCTCACCGTCCACGGCGACCACCGGCCCCTTGCCGCACGGCAGCGAGAACTCCCGGGCGCCGGACGGCTGCGGGGTGCGGTACTGGTCGAGGGCCGGGACGTACGCCTCGGTCAGACCCACCGGCAGCTGGAGGTCCGCGTCGACGACCGGGTTGTGCAGGGTGAGCGGGGCGGTTCCGGTGATGGTGATGTCGAGCCGGTCGGTGGTGATCGGCGGGAAGCGGACGATGCCGTTCTCGTCGACGCCCGCGACCGTCGCGCCGTCCGGGGAGGCGATGTGCACCTCGGCGGCCCGGGCGGACAGCCCGCCCGCGGGGGCCAGCACCACTTCGCCGACCGGCTGCTTGCCGTTCCAGCTCAGCCGGATTGTCGGCCGGGCGCCCGCGATCCACGCCGTGGTCAGGTCGCCGTCGGTGAGATTGCGCGCGGACAGGCCGGCGCCGAGACGGGCGGTGGAGTCGGCGGTCGCGACGATCCGGTTCTGCTGCCCGGGTGCCACCTCGTACAGCAGCCGGTCCAGTTCCGCGCCCGGTACCGGCACCGCGCTCGCCGTGACCTCGTACGTCCCCGCCGTGCCGGTGGTGAACCGGCGGTGCAGCCCGGCCTCGGTGCCCGTGGGGGACAGCCCGGTCGGGTCGGCGGCCCGGTGCAGCGAGACGACCTGCGCGGCGGCCGTCGACTTCGCGGCGTCGGTGGGCAGCCGCAGCAGCCGTGTGACCTGGACGTCGGGCAGGTCGATCTCGGAGAAGCCCGCCCCGGTCAGGCCGGAGCGCTCGGCCGTGGCGTCCACGACGGTCAGCTTCATCCAGCCCGTCGAGCCCGCGGGGGCCTTGATGCGCTGCTTGGTCCCGTTGGCCTGGAGGTAGCTGGTGGCGGAGCCGTTCTCCGTCTCCACCCGCACCCGTGTGGCCGCCGCCCGCACGCCCTCCTGCGGCAGCGGGGTGATGCCGATGGAGTCCGGCATGTCGTAGGTGCCGGAGAAGCCGATGCGCAGCCACTGCCCCTCCGGGGAGGTGGCCGAGCCCTCTGCCCATGCGGTGTCCGGGTTGCCGTCGAAGGCGTTGACGGGGTCGAACTGCGGCAGGTGGAAGAGCCAGTTGCCGTAGGAGGAGGCGGTCACCGAGCGGGCGCCGCGCAGCTCGGCCACCGTCTGGTGCCCCGTGCCCTCCACCGGGAGGATCTGGTGCGGCTGCTCGCCCGGATCCTGCGACGCGTCCGGAGCATTGCGCTCGTCCCGCGTGTACGTGTACGACGTGTTGGCGTTGACCAGGCCGAACCGCGTGTCCGCGCGCCGCATCCCGTCGCCGGTCACCTGGACCGCCGGGGTGCCCAGCCCGGGGTGACGGTCGCCGGTCAGCACGGCCGGCCTGCCACGCAGCTCGCTCGCCAGCGGCAGCAGCGCCTCCGGCCCGCCGGAGACCACGGCGGTGTCGGCGATCGGCGCCAGCCCGGCCTGCCCCGGCCGCGGCACGTCCGCACCGGCCGGACGGTAGATCTCCACCGCCCGCTGCCGCGGATACAGGCCCTCGACCTGGAGCGGGGTACCCTGTGCGATCCGGCCGCCGGTCGTCACCGGACCGAGCCCGGTGACCCGCTCGTACCCGGACTGCTCCAGGGTGCGCTTGACCCGGGTGGTCGGTACCTGGCCGATCTGGTCGGGGTCGAGGTCGTTGCGGACGACGACGTAGTGGACGCCCGCCCGGCTCAGGTAGTCGGCCAGTCCCGGTACTTCGGACCCGGTCAGCAGGGCCTGCTCCACCGCGTCCATGGCGCGCCGGTTGCCGGGGGTGCCGAAGGGCACGTAGTCGCGCTGCGCCCAGCGGGATTCGGCGAGCACGTCCAGCGGCTGGTCGATGGTCGAGCCCCAGGTGTGGATGCCGTGGGCGGTGGCCGGTACGACCAGGGCGCGGGAGTCGGGGGAGTACTTCTCCAGCCAGTCGGCCGTGGCCTGCCAGTACGTCGGGATCTCGCGGAACGAACCGGGACTCAGGATCGAGCCGTTGAGGTACGGCCACAGCAGACCGGGCAGGACGAGCACCGCGGCGGCCAGCGGGGCGAGAGCGCGCCCGCGCGCCCGGCGGCCCCCGTCCGCCCGGCGGCCACCGCGCGCCAGTGCCGCCCGGCCCACCAGATGGGCGAGGCCCAGCACCAGCGCCAGCGCCAGCCCCGTCTGGAACTTGTAGATGTTGCGGAACGGCGACAGCCAGCCGTCCAGCCAGTCCTGCACCACCCCGTGGAACGGGGCACCGAACGCGCCGCCGTACCCGGCCAGCAGTACGAGCGCCGTCACCAGCACCGTCAGCACCAGCCAGCGCCGCTCCGGCATGTCCCGCCGCGCCAGGCCGGCGAGGCCCAGCCCCGCCGCGAGCGCCGAGCAGACGATCACCACCACGGAGGAGGCCACCGCCCAGCCGGCGGGCAGCCACGCCTCACCGAAGTGCAGGTACGCCACCCAGTTGCCGGCGCCGCGCAGGGCCTCGGTCGCCGCCATCGTGTCGGTGGTGGTCCGCGACGTCTCGATGTAGGGCAGGAAGTTCTCCCCGTGGACGCCGAGCAGCAGCAGCGGGATCCACCACCAGGCGGTCGCCACCAGCACGGCCGGCGCCCACCAGGCGATCAGCTTGCGCTGCCGCGGACCGGGCGGGCGGGAGAGCAGGTACAGGCCCACCGGCAGCAGCGACGCCAGCGTGGAGGCCGCGTTGACCCCGCCCATGAACGGCACGAGAAGGGCCGAGCGCAGCGCGGCGACCCGGGCCGTGTACCGCTCGTCGGCCAGCGGCAGCAGCACCCACGGCAGGAACGCGCCCGGCAGCGCGGCGGCCGAGGTGGAACCGACGACGGTGGTGAACACCGGCCACAGCGCGTACGCCGCCGCCGCGAGCAGCCGGGAGGCACCGCTGCCCACGCCCAGCCGTTCCGCGAGGCGCAGCGCGCCCCAGAAGGCGACCGACACGATCAGCGACATCCACAGCCGCTCCGCCAGCCACACCGGGACGTGCACGAGATCGCACAGCCAGTGGAACGGCAGCATCGGCCACAGGTAGCCGGCGTACTGGTCGTGGATCCCGCCGAAGGAGCCGCGGTCGTGCCACAACTGGCCCAGGTCGGCGAGGAACCGGCCGGGGTCGACGGTGACGCCGAGCTTCGTGTCGAAGGTCTGCCGACCCGGCCGCACCGCCAGGAACAGTACGAACGCCACCGCCCAGAAGCCCAGCAGCCAGCGCCGCGACCGCGGACCCTCGGGAGGGCCCGCGGCGGTCGCGGTGAGGGGGACGGCTGCCGGAGGAGGCGCCTGGACCGTGGTTGTCATACGGGACACCGCCGGAGGATGAGGAGGAGATTCCAGGTGGCGAACTCACGCAGACCGGGCACCTTGACCACGGTCTCCGTGAGGAACGGCCAGTAGCGGGAGCGCGCCGAGACGATCCGCACGTCGTCGCGGGCGCGCACCTGCCGCAGGGTGCTGCCGATGTGCACGGGGAACAGGTTCTCGCCGAGGGTGTGCTTGGCGGGCCTGCCGGTGCGGCGCCGGTAGCGGGCGCGGGCCCGCTCGGCGCCGAGGTAGTGCCAGGGCGCCCACTCGTGACCGCCCCAGGGGGAGAGCCAGTTGGTGAACGACACGTAGATCAGCCCGCCGGGCCGGGTCACCCGCACCAGCTCGCTGAGGAAGGTCTGGGGATCGGCCACGTGCTCCAGCACGTTGGAGGAGAACGTGACGTCCGCGGCCCCGTCGGTCAGCGGCAGCAGGTAGCCGTCGGCGATCACCGTGCCCTCGGGTGGCTTCTCGGCCAGTTCCCGCGCGTCCGGCTCGAACAGGTAGGCGTGGGCGCCGCGGGCACGGAACTCCTCGGTGAAGTGGCCGCTGCCGCCGCCCACGTCCACCACGACCCGTCCGGCCACCGGCCCGTCGTACGCCTCGACCTGGTCGGCGGCGTCCCGGGCGAGCAGCGCGTAGCAGGCGTCCGGGTCCTCCTGCTCCCGCAGGAAGGCGCGGAAGAGGGCCAGGGAGCGGCGTATCGAAGGATCGCCCGGCGGTCGCGGCGTCATGGCTGCCGGCTCCGCACCGCCTCGGCCGCCACCGCGCGGAACTGGCGCACCGTGCGGTGCCAGCGGTAGCGGGCCGCGCGGTCCCGGGCCGCCTTGCCCATCAGTTCCCTGCGGTGCGCGGACAGCGCGAGCGTGCACCAGGCCGCGGCGAAAGAGGACTCACCGTGGGCCAGTACACCGGTCTCGCCGTCCACCACCGAGTCCCGCAGGCCGGGGACGTCGAAGGCGATGGCCGGGGTCTCCCGCGCGGCGGCCTCGGTGACCACCAGGCCCCACCCCTCCACCGCGGAGGGGTGCAGCAGCAGCCAGGCCGCGCACAGCAGGCGGTGTTTCTCCGCCTCGGAGACGTGCCCGGTGAACTCCACACCGGGTCCCGCCATCCGCTCCAGCCGCTCGCGCTCCGGACCGTCGCCGACGATCACCAGTCGGCCGCCGGTGACCGGCCGCACCCGCTCCCACAGCCGCAGCAGCAGATCGATCCGTTTGTACTCGACGAGCCGGCCCACGGCCACGAACAGCGGGTCCGGGGAGCGGTCGGCGCGCGGACCGGGCTCCTCGACACCGTTGTGGACGACCCGGATCCGCTCGCGCTCCACCCCGATCCCGCGCAGCGCCTGCGCGGTCGACGGGGAGACGGCCACCAGCAGGCCGCGCTGCTGCGGTCCGGTCAGCGCCCAGTGCTCGAGTCTTCGCCCGATCCGCGCGGCCGGAGCCAGCGGACCGCCGAAGCGCATCCGCCACAGATCGGTGTGCACGTGGTTGACCAGGCACAGGGTGGGCCCGTGATGCCACAGCGGTGCCAGGTAGGGCACGCCGTTGCACACCTCGACCAGCAGGTCGCAGTCGCCGACCTGGCGGGCGAAGGCGGAACGGGCGCGCAGGTAGTGGCCGTAGGTGCCGCCCGCCGACACCACCCGGTAGTCCCGGAAGGCCGCGGGCCCTCCGCACAGCAGGGTGACCTGGTGGCCGAGCTGGGTCAGGCCGGCCGCCAGGCGGTCGACCAGCAGCTCGGAGCCGCCGGCGGAGGGGTTGTCGAGGTCGCGGTGGGCGAGGAAGACGATCCGGCGCGGATGTGGGGGCAGCGCCGGAGGGTGCTGCGCCGCGCTGGGGCGCGCGGACTGCAGCGAGGACGGTACGTGCTGGGGCATCGGTGCTCCAACTCGTCTCGGGGTGCGGAACTCAGCGTGGGGAACCGCGGGACGCGATAGGGAGGAGGGAGGGTCGGACCGGCGGGGTGGTCGACGGGGCCCTGAGTTCTGGGCGTGGGGTGTTAAGGGAATGTTGCTGGGGTGGGGATTGGACAGTTTTCGCCCAGCCGTTCGTCACGGCTACTCACGGATGTGACAATTTAGGGTTGGATTGAAGCTGACGACTGGTCATTTCATGAGGGTCGGTCGGGGTGTATCCGGCGTATCCGACATATCGGGCGTCACGGATTCCTTCCGTCCGCGCGCCACCAGAACGCCGCCGGCCACGGCGAGCACCAGCCCCGCCGCACCCGCCCCGACCGGCAGGACCTCGCCCAGCAGGCGCAGCTGACCGCTGTCGCGCTCGGCCTGGCGCACGGCCGCCCGCTGCGTCTCCGTGGTGAAGGCGATCTTCTCGGCGTCCAGCAGCACCGCCGCGTCCCGCTCCCCGCCCGGCGCCCGCAGCGTGCGCTTCGGGCCGGTCTGGGCGTAGATCACCCGGCCGGTGCGCTGGTCCACGACCAGCTCGATGCCGTGGTTGGCGTACCACTCCTCGGCCAGCACCTGCGGCCGGTCCGGCGCGTCGACCAGACGGCCCGGCACCAGCCGTGTGCCGGCCTTGGTGGGCGGCACCGATCCGGTGAACCGGTAGCCCGTGTACCCCTGCACCTTCGCGGTGCCCCGGTAGCGCAGCACGACCGTGTCACCGAGCGTGTTGTCCCACCACTGGTAGGAGCGTTTCTGCACGTCGAAGGGGAATTTCAGATACGCCTCGCCCTCGATGTGCGGGGTCTCCTCGCAGCAGTGCACCGGCTTGGTGGTCCTCCGGTCCAGCACCCAGCGGTGCGGCTTGAAGTCCAGCGCGTCGTGCGGATCGGCGGCCGGCAGCGTCCGGTCCGTGTCGACCGTGGTCGTGACGTCCCACACGGCGTTCCCGCTGCGCTCGCTGTCGGCGACGTCGCCGCGCACCCGCTGGGTCACGGTGATCCGCTGATCGGGCACGGTCTCGATCCGGTCGGTGTCGAAGACGCTGCCCCGGCCGGTGTAGACCGCGGTGGTGTCGATGTCGATCGGGTTCACCGCCGCGCGTGGCTGCACGTACCACGCCAACAGCGGTGCCAGCACCAGCAAGAACGTGCCGAAACCCAGTAGGACCAGGGAAAAGGGAGAGGCTGTACGGCGCATCCGGGCACTCCAGGGGCTCGGGACGGCGCGACGCGGTCCGGTCGGCACCGTGGGGGAATGTGCGCTGCGGGAAGGGGGTGCCGGGCTGATCCGGACGGCACCCGTATGGGCCGGGAACCGTAGGCGCCCCTTGACGGACTGTCAATGTCATGTCGACACTGTGGGGCACTACCGGCAGGGGTGGGACGGGGCCCGGGGGTGGGGACGACCTCCGGACAGAGAGGCTGACCCTGCGATGTCCAGACTGCTCGCCGCCGCGTTGACCGTCGTGCTCGGCGCCGCCCTCGCCGTGGGCGCCGCGCTCGGCGTGGTCGCGCTGCTCGAAGCCACGCCCGAACAGCCCGACACCCCCTTGATCACCTACGAGCAGGCCGGTCAGGGGAGTTGAGCCCGTGACGGCCTCCCGAACCGTCGTCAGCGCCCGCTCGGCCTGGCACGACGTACCGCGCTACCAGGTGCGCCGGTTCGCCGAGATCGCCATGGCGGAGGCACCCGCGCTCGCCGAACAGATCATGAGCGAGATCCAGCGCGAGTACCCCCACCTGCCGGTCGTCCTCGACGACTCCGGCGAGCCCATGGCCCTCGTCGGCATCCGCCGCGCCATCGAGGTCTTCGTGCAGCACCTGGAGCACTCCGAGGGCAGGCCGACGGTGCCGCCCGGCGTCTTCCAGGAGTTCGGCCGCGGCGAGGGCCTGAACGGACGGTCGCTGGACTCGCTCCAGGCGACCTACCGCATGGGCGTGCGCCTGGCCTGGCGCTGCTTCGCCGACATCGGCCAGCGCGTCGACATCCCGCCGCCCGCGATGTACGAGCTGGTCGACGCCGGATACGAGTACCTCGACGGCCTCGTCGACCAGTCCGTGCGCGGCTACGCGGAGGCCGCCGCCCGTCAGGCCGGGGAGCGGCTGCGGCTGCAACGCCGGCTGATGGAACTGCTGCTCGCCGAGCACCACCGCGGCGATCCGTCCGACGCGTTCGCCGAACGGGCCGCCCGGATCGGCTGGCCGCTGCCCGAGCGGGTCGCGGTGGGCGTGCTGCTGCGCCCGGCCCGGGAGGCGGTGGCGCCCGCGGTGGGGCAGGAGGTGCTGCTGGACATGGAGTACGAGCAGCCCCGCATGGTCGTGCCCGAGCCGGACGCGGCCGGCCGCCCGGAGCTGCTGCACCGCGCGCTGACCGGCTGGGCGGGGGCGATCGGGCCACCCGTTCCGCTGGCCGACGCGGCGAAGTCGCTGCGCTGGGCGGAGGCGGCGGTACGGCTGATGGAACGGGGGCTGCTGCCGGCCGGTGAGGTGCTGTACTGCACCGAGCACACCGAGGCGCTGGTCCTGCTGCAGCCCGAGGAACTGATCGACGACCTCGCGCACCGGTGCCTGGCCCCGCTCGCCCACTGCGGCCCCACCCACGGACGCCGCCTCGCGGAAACCCTGCTGGCCTGGCTGGAGACCCGCGGCGGCGCCCCGGAGGTGGCGGCCCGCCTCGGCGTCCACCCGCAGACCGTCCGTTACCGCCTGCGCCAGATCCGGGAACTGTGGGGCGACGAGATCGACGACCCCGACCGCCGCTTCGAACTGGAGCTGGTGCTGCGGGCCCAGCGGTTGCGCGGCGCACTCGGCGACGTACGCCGGTGAGAAGGCCGCGGCCGCGGACCACCCCAGGCGCGGCGCGCCCCGGGCGGGGCTGGGCGGCGACCCTCGAGACGCGTCCGCGGACGGGGGGACTGCTCGCCCGGCCGCCGGTGGTGCCGGGCGCGAGCACGGCGGCGGTGGCCGCACCTCGTGCGCAACGGGCACGGAGCGGCTTGGATCCGTGCTCGACTCCACGGCTCGGAACCGAACCCCCCGGGGAAGCGCACGTATCGGAAGCGAACCCCCGGGGAAGCGCACGTATCGGAACCGAACCCCCTGGGAACCGCACGCATCGGAACCGAACCCCCTGGGAACCGCACGCATCGGAACCGAATCCCCGGGGAAGCGCACGCATCGGAACCGAATCCCCCGGGGAAGCACACACAGATGACCGGAGAACCGCGCCCTGTCCTCGCGATCCCCGCGGGTGCGGGGGCGGGCCCAGGCACACCGGACCTCGGGCGCACCCATTGCCCGGGCGAACGCGCTGTGCCTAGCCTATGTTCGTCATGTCGATCGTCTGTTGAAATCTCGAACGCGAGGATGGAGGCAGACGCCTGAAACACATAGGGAGGGGGCCGGTCGTGGGACGCCTCGTACCAGCCGTGACCCGGGCTCTCGACATTCTCGAGCTCTTCCTGGACGGGGACGGGACACTCTCCGCCCCCGACATCGTCCGCCGGCTCCAGCTGCCGCGCACCACCGTCCACGAGCTGGTGACCACCCTCGCGGCGCGGAAGTACATCGTCCCGTTGGCCGGCCAGCCCGGACGTTACCGGCTGGGTGTGCGCCCGTACCAGCTCGGCGCCCGCTACGCCGAGCACCTCGACCTCGCCGCCGAGGGCCAGCAGGTCGCCCGCTCCGTCGCCGAGACCTGCGACGAGACCGTGCACGTGGCGATCCTGGAGGACACCGACGTCATCTACATCGCCAAGGTCGACTCCACGCACGCGGTCCGCATGGTGTCCGCGGCGGGGCGCCGACTGCCCGCCCACTGCACCTCCGTCGGCAAGATGCTGCTCGCCTCCCTTCCCGAGCCGGAGCTCGCCGCGCGCATCCCCGACGACGCCGACCTCGTCGCGATGACCCCCAACAGCATCACCGACCCGGCCGCGCTGCGCGAGGCCCTCGCCGAGATCCGTGCCCGCGGCATCGCGGTGGAGAGCCGCGAGTCCAACCCGGACGTCAGCTGTGTGGCCGCCCCCGTGCGCGACCGCACCGGACACGTGGTGGCGGCGCTGTCCATCTCCGTGCCGATGATCCGCTGGAGCGAGGAGCGCCTGGCCGAGCTGGAGGAACTCGCCGTCAAGGGCGCCGCCGAGCTCTCCGAGCGCCTCGGCCACCGGAGCGGGGCGTGACGGCGGCGTACGAGGTCGCGGTGCGGGCGGAGGCGGCCCTCGGCGAGGGACCGACCTGGGACCCTCAGGCCGGCCGGCTGCTGTGGATCGACATCCTCGGCTGCCGGATCCACACCTACGACCCGGGGACCGGGCGACGCACCCTGCGCCGCACGGAGCAGCACGTGGGCGCCGCCAAGCCCCGCGCCGGCGGCGGCCTCGTGCTCAACCTGCGCGACGGAATCCGCCTGCTCGACCCCGACGGCACCTTCCGCTGGCTGCACCGGGACCCGGTCCCGGGCCGCCGTGCCAACGACGCTGCCGTCGCACCCGACGGCAGCCTGTGGGCCGGCACCATGCGCTACGACGAGGCCCCCGGCGGCGGCACCCTCTCCCGCGTCACCGGCGACGGCACCGTCGAGGTCGCCCTCGACGACGTGGCGGTGAGCAACGGCACCGGCTGGAGCCCCGACGGCCGCCTGATGTACTACGCCGACACCCCGACCCGCCGCGTCGACGTCCTCGACCACGACCCGGACTCCGGCCGGGTCACCGGCCGCCGGACCTTCGCCGTCGTCGAGGACGACGCGGGCTTCCCCGACGGCCTCACCGTCGACGCCGACGGCTGTGTGTGGGTCGCCCTGTGGGAGGGCGGCGCCCTGCGCCGCTACACCCCTGCCGGGAACCTGGACCGGGTGGTCCCGCTCCCCGTCCCCCGGGTCACGGCCTGTGCCTTCGGCGGCGGCGACCTGACCGACCTGTACGTCACCACCGCCCGCACCGGCCCGAGCGCACCCCACCCGCTGGCCGGTTCGCTGCTGGTGATCCCCGGCGCGGGCCGGGGCGTCGCCCAGCCGGCCTTCGCCGGCTGAGGCCCGGCCGGGGGCTCACCCGCCCGTGCGGTCCAGCCCGCGCAGGATCTCCCGCTCGCCCCGGGTCAGCGGCGGCTCGGTCGAGGGCGGCAGCGGCGAGCCGGTCAGGGCGGCCAGGACCGCGCCGGGGCGCAGCACCCGGGTCGGCGGGGTGCGCATGCTGGTGACGTCCCAGATCGCGGCGGCCGCCGGATAGGAGCCCGTGGCCGCCTTCATCATGCGCCGCGTGCAGGCGGTGACCAGGCGGTCGGCGACCCCCGGCCGCCCGCCGCGCACCCCGGGGTAGAGCAGGTCCAGGGTGACCGCCATGGACCACGCCGCGTCGACCGACCGCGCCGCCCCGCGCAGCACCCGCCGGGCGAGACCGGGCGCGGTGGGCCCGCCGCGCTCCAGCTCCGCCGCCAGCACCCGCGCCCCGAACGCCGCCACCGACATGCCCTGCCCGTACGCCGGGTTGAACGCGGCCAGCGCGTCCCCGAGCACGACGAGGCCCTCCGGCCAGTGCGGCGCCTTCTCCGGATACCGCCGCACGTTGCTGGTCGACCGGCTGACGTGCACCCCGGTCAGCGGCTCCGCCCCGGAGATGAGCCGCCCCACCACGGGGTCCGGCAGCTCCAGCGCGTACCGCAGGAACCCCTCCGGGTCCGACGGTGGCTCACCGCCGCGCGAGCCGCCGAGGCTCACCATCCACCGGCCGTCCTCGATCGGCATGACCATCCCGCTCCGCCCCGGCCGGGACACGTACGGATTGGCCTGCACGACCGTCAGCGGAAACCTTTCCGCACCCTCGGGCACCCGGTAGATCCGCGTCGCGTTGACCAGCCCGGCGTCCACGGTCCGCTGCCGCACACCGGACACCCCGAGCGCGTCCAGCCACGCGACGAACCGCGAGCCCCGCCCGCTCGCGTCGACCACGAGGTCGGCGGCGAGCTCCGCCTCGCCGCCGGGCACCGCCACCCGGACACCGCGCACCCGGTCGGCGGACCCCGTCAGGCCCACCGCCGCCGCCCTGCGGATCTCCACCGTGGTGTGCCCCAGCACCGCCGAGCGCACCTCCCAGTCCAGCAGCGCACGGCTGCACGTGAGCATCACCGGTCCCTCGTGCCGCCACCGCCGGAACCAGCCGTCCGGCGTGCGGACCAGCATGCCCCGGCCCAGGGACACCTCGTGCGCCCCGGCGGCCAGCAGCCGCTTGCGCAGGCTCCCGCCCGGCACCAGCTCCTCCATGGCGGCCGCGCCCCCGGCCATCACCAGGTGCGCGTGCCGCGCCTGGGGCAGACCCCGGCGGTGCTCCGGCCCCTCGGGCAGGTCGTCGCGGTCCAGCACGACCACGTCGTCCACCCCCGCCCCGGACAGGGCGGCCGCGGCCAGCATGCCGGCCAGCCCGGCGCCGATGACGACAGCTCTACGCGACATGGGGCTCCTCGGATTCGGTCACGGCCACGGACGGTGGGGGCGCGGCGGGCGGGCGGCCCAGCGCACGGGCCAGGTCCACCAGTCCGCTCGTACCGGACACCTCCGTGGCGTGCAGCCGGTAGGTGGCGGTGGTCTGCGGTGGTTCCTCACGGGCGGCGGCCCGGCGCGCGGCGTCCGCCAGCATGGCCGCCTCCGCCGCCAGCCGGGCCTCGTGCGGGGAGCGGCCCGCGCGCAGGGCGGCGTCCCGGGCCCGCTCCCGGACCCGGTGGTCGAAGTACGGCGCCAGCGCCAGCAGGGCGTCGTGGATGGACACCTCGCGCCACTGGAGCCGGGCCAGCGGCAACTGCCACCAGGACGCGGGCGGTCTGGGGGCCGTCGACGCCGACCGCACCAGCGACCACAGCGGGGCCAGCCGCCGGTAGTCGCCCAGTCCACGGCAGTGCGCGACCGCCGACGGCAGCAGCCGCGGCAGCACGAACCCCGCCGAGAACAGCAGCGCGCCCAGCGCCGCCATGGGCGGGGCGACACTCGTGGACAGCGCGTCCAGGTCGTGCCCGGACCAACGCGCCACCAGCGCGGTGTACTTGGCGAGCTGGAACCCGAACACGTCCAGCAGCGCGCCGAGCAGGATCAGCCGCAGCCCGGTGCGCAGCAGACCGGTGACCTCACGGGCCCACCTGACGCAGACCGCGCACACCACCAGCATCGCCGCGCTGTGCCCGAGCAGGTACAGCAGGATCATCTCCCGCATGAACGGCGTGTTGGCGTAGTACGTGTCGAGGTCGGTGAGCCGCTCGGTGTCCGCGTCGGCCAGCGCGAACAGCACGACGATGGCCACGACCAGCACCGCGTAGGCGCCGATGGTGCGCCACACCCTGCGCCGCACCCGCTCGCGGGGCCCGCCCCGCCAGTTGATCAGCAGCACCAGCACCGCGCAGCTGTACGCCGAGAGCACGCCGTACGTCAGCGGCGCGCCGAAGTTGGGGATGCCGGTGAGGGAGTTGACGGCGGCCAGGGTGGGCGGCGCGGCGCACACGAAGACCAGCGCGCCCAGGAGGGCCGCCACGCACGTGGACAGGGTCAGCGGGCCCGGCCCGGCCGCAGGGTGGGGGCGGCGCAGCAACAGGACGCAGGACATCCCGAACACCAGCGCCGCGGCGTACACGACGAGACTCACGCCCGGCACCTCCCTTCCCCGGGCAGCAGGCGCGTGCGGTCGGTCGGATCGCCTCTCATGCGGAGCCCGGCGTGGTCGTGGTGCCGGCCACGGCGGGCGCCGGCACGGGGGCGGTGCGGGACAGCGCGTCGGCGATGCGCGCGAGGCCGGCCGGTCCGGGCACCCGGTCCAGGAGCCGGACCGCGCCGGCGGCCGGCGGGGCGTGCCGCCGCGGATCCGCCTCCTCGCGCACCGCGGCGGTGATCACGGCGGCCCAGGCGGCGGCCTCGGCCCGCGCCGGATCGCCCGTCGCCGCGAGCCCGGCCTCCCGGGTGCGCTCGTAGAGGGCGGGGTCGAAGTAGGCGTCCAGGTAACTCAGCGCGTTGTGGATGCTGGTCTGGCGCCACACCAGCCGGGTGGCGGGGGAGGCGAACCGGGGCCGGGGCAGCCGCAGGGCCCGGCGGGTGAGCAGGTCGTCCAGCGCCCGCTCCAGCGGACCGAGCCGGGCGTAGGTGCGCCTCGCCTCCCGCCACTGGGCCGCCCGGGGCGCGAGCAGCGGGACCAGCACCCCGACGACCGTGAGCAGCGCCCCGAGCCCCGCGGCGGCCGGCGAGACCGTGGTGCCGAGCGCCGACCAGTCCCGTCCGCACCAGCGGGCGACGACCGCGACCAGCTTGGCCACGCTGTACCCGGCGTTGCACAGCGAGCCGACGCCGAGGATCGTCAGCCCCGCCCGCAGCCCGCCGTGCACCTGCCGCGCCCAGCGCAGCGACGACACCGTGGTGACCGTGACCGCCGTGAGGTGCGCGACCAGGTACAGCATGATCATCTCGGCGATGAACGGGGTCGTGGCGTAATAGGTGTCCAGATCGGTGCGCCGTTCCTCCGGGGCGTCACCGAGGGCGAAGGTCACCGCGATGCCGAGGACGACGCAGGCGTAGGCGAGGATCCAGCGGCGGGCGGTGCGGTGCACCCGGGGCCCGCCCCGCCAGTGGACGACGAGGACCTGGGAGGCGGCGCAGTAGGCGGTGATGGCGGCGTAGGTCAGCGGGGCCGCGAGGTTGGGCACCCCGCCGATCCGGTTGATGGTGCCGACGGTCGGTGGCGCGCCCAGGAAGAAGCACAGCCCGGCCAGTCCGAGCACCGCGCAGATGGCCCGCAGGTAGGGGTCGCCGCGGTGCCGCAGCAGGTCCGGGGCCTTGATCACCAGGCCGAGCCAGAGGACCCCGCAGCTGACGTAGTTGATCAGGCCGCTCATCTCTGCGTCCCGCGGTAGTTGAGTGCGGCCCCGATGCGTCCGGCGAGGTCCGTCGGGTCCTGCGGGTCACCGCCCCGTGCCGCGAACACCGAGTCGGTGGTCGCCTCCAGCCAGGTGCGCAGCCGACGGCCCATCAGCATGCCGAAGCGGTCGGCCTCCTGCTCCTCGGCCAGGCTGAAGTCGGTGCGCGCGGCCACGGGTTGCCCGGCCGCGGCGGCGAGCGGGTCGGCCGGCCGGCGGTTCATGTGCCACACCTCGTGGCAGAGGATGACGATCTGGTGCCACACGGCGGCCCGCTCGTCCACCACCACGTCGTCGTGGCTCTCGCGCTCCAGCCACAGCCCGCTCGCGGTGTGCGGCGGGAACGCCGCCCGGTGGACGACGACTTCCCGCCCGCGCCAGGCGCTGACGGACGCGACCAGCGCGTCGAACAGCACCTCGGGGTCGGCCGGGACGGGCACCCGGATGGGGTCGATGAGGGCGTCAGCGAGACGACGCATCTCCTTCCTGGTCCGCACCGTTGTCTCCCTGCTCCCCCGGGTGTCGCTCGGTCACCTGTGCAATATGCCAAGACCGGTGTGGTTCCGGCCACCTTCCCGCACACGGTCACTCGGTGACCGCCACGGTCCCCCGGGCGTCGGCGCGGCTGCGCACCGCCCGGATGTCGTCGGGGCGGCGCAGGGCCCGGGAGACGGCTCCGATCTCCCTGAGCAGGTCCGTGGTGTCGGGATCGGGGCCGTCGCCCCCGCCGTCCGCGGCGGATCCGGCGGCGACGGCGTCGAGGATCGCCACGGCCGCGGCGAGCGCCTTGGCCCGCTCGGGTGCGTGTCCCAGCGCGAGGGCGGCCGTGTGGCAGCGGTGGCGCAGCTCCTCGTCGATACGGCGGGCCAGCGGCAGCAGCACGTCCCGGATGAAGGTCTCGCGGCGGGTCAGGCGCAGTTCGGGACTGGCCCGCAGCACGAACGGCACACCGCCGCCGTGCACGGACTTCATCAGCGCGTACAGCGGCCGCAGTCGGTGGTGCGCCACCCGGATCCGCCAGCGTTCGTGGAGGTACTGGCCGGCGTGCGGGAGGATGAAGCCGACCGCGATCGACACCGCCGACAGACAGGCCAGGGCCGGTGCCACGTTCAGGCTCAGCCAGTCCAGGTCGCGGCCGGCCCAGCGGGCGGTGACGGCGGTGAGCTTGGCGGCGTCGAAGGCCAGGTTGAGCCCGTAGCCGATGCCGAGGAACTTCAGTCCCCAGCGGAGCCAGGCGTCGAGTCCGTCGGTACGGATCCAGTTCCAGATCAGCTTCGAGGTGATCAGGACCGCGGTGGTGTGCGCGAGGAGGTAGAGCAGGATCTCCTCGCGCATGAACGGCGTGTTGGCGTAGTAGGTGTCCAGATCCCGGGTCCGTTCCACCGGAACGTCCGCGAGGGCGAACAGCACCCACAGCAGGACGATCACACCGCCGTACCCGGCGACGACCCAGCGGGTGGCGCGGCGGGTGGCGGCGGAGCGGTCGGACAGCCCGTTGCGCCAGGCGATGATCAGCACCAGGCAGGAGCCGCAGAAGGCGGTCAGCAGGGAGTACACCCACGGCGCGGAGATGTTGGGCACGCCCGTGACCCGGTTGACCCAGGCGATGGTCGAGGGCGCGACGAACACGAACACCGCGCAGGCCAGCAGCAGCAGTCCGCCGACGGCGCGCAGCAGCGGGTCCTTCCAGAGCCGGATGATCGTCGGCAGTTTGATGGCCAGGGCGGCGGCGAGGACCGCGGCGGGGATCCACCAGAAGGACGTGTAGAACTCGCTCAGGAACGAGGCCGGACCCATGGCCGCGTCCGCGAACCCCATCGCGTCCCCTCGCTCTCGTTCGCCGCCGTACACAAGGCCGTTCGAGACTACGCGGCCGGACGTGTCCCCGTCATGCGAGCCGGCCGGGAAGGTCCGGCCCCCGGTTCTCGTCCGAAGCATTGCCGTGCCGACGCTCGCCCCCTACGGTCCCGTTCGAAGTACCGAGACGCTGCCGCTCGAGGTCGCCCTCGACGGACTGGACCCGACCTCGGTCGTGGAGCACAGCGCCCTCGCCGACGCCGACCCGGACGCCCGCAACACCTCGACGATCCCGAGCGGGTCACCCCGCCCCCCGTCGGGGGCACGACCCTGAGGGACGGCGGGCTGACCGCCGTCCTGGAGCCGCTGCCCTGGAACGTGATCCGCCCGGCCTGAGCGATCGCCGTTCTCGAGGTGGACTCACCGTCCCGGTGAGTCCACCTCCTCCACGGGCACGCCGCCCTGCACCGCCCCCAGCAGCGCCAGCCGGACGTCCCCCGGACCCGAGGGTGTGGTCCCGTCGGACAGGACCGCGAGGGCCAGTGTGTTGACGCCACGTGTGCGCAGGATCCCGTTCGGCAGGACGAAGGTGTGCTGCGGACCTACGTCGTTGATGTACTGGCCCAGATTCCAGCCGTTGAGGAAGATCTGGACGCGGTAGGCACGCTCCGGGTCGTCGTCGAGTGTGAGCCCGATCGACGCGTCCAGACCCGGATCGACGTCCAGCCGGAACTCCGTCCGGTACCAGACCACCCCCTGCCGCCGGTCGGCGCGCGGGAACTCCACGGCCTCCCATGCGTCGCCGACGGGCCCGGGCAGGTGCCACCCCTCCCGCTCCCCGTACAGCCCGCCGTTGTTCAGCGCCCCGCGCACGGGGTCCGCCGCCCCCGCCCCACGGATCCGCCAGCGCACCTCGGGCGAGGCGCCCTCGAAGCCCACGGACGTCAGCCCGCGGGCCGCCGGGAGCCGGTCCCGCCCCGCACCGTCACCGCCCACGGCGGGGACGTCGTGCTGCATCGGCCGGACCAGTACGGACAGCACGTGCGGCCCCCGCGTGCGCAGTTTCCCGGGCACCGGGAAGGCCGCCGTGGCGGTCCATGTGCCCCGGCCGGCCGTCCGCTCGTCCGGCACCGGCATGCGGTGCGTGCCCAGCGGCCGTCCGTCCAGCCAGGCCATCAACAGCCCCTGCGTACCGGTGCGGTAGGACAGGGACACCGCCTGGGTGCCGCTCGCGTCCTCGAACCGGCCCCGGTACCAGACGTCGCCGTAGGGGAAGCCGTGGTCGTCGGCGAGCAGCACGGGCCCTCCCCCGGGCGCGGGCGTGGACCTGCGCGGCGCGGTCCGGTCGGCGGCCGGCCACGCGGAGTCGTCGAAGCCGGTCTCGGCCTCCGGATCCCCGGTGCGCCGCCGCCAGCCGCCGAGCGCGGGCAGGGCGGGGTCGGGCGCGCCCGGCAGCGTCCCCTCCATGACCAGGCTCCCGGCCCGGCTCACCCGCACCCGCACCGGCCGCCCGTTCCAGGTCACGGCGGTGATCCCGCGCGGCCCCCACACCTCCAGCGCCTTCAGCCCGCTCTCGCCGACGGTGTCGCCGGTGAGGTGGACGGTGGCATCGCGCAGGGTCGCCGAGCGCAACAGCGCCGGGCCGTACACCAGCAGGGGACCGGACGGGGTGTCGTGGGGCCACAGCCGCAGTGCCGTCTCGTCGTCGGTGAACAGCAGCACCATCGGCGTGTCGGAGTCGCCGCCCTCCACCAGCACCCGGCTCAGCCAGCCCACCCCGAGCGGCACGACCACGTTCAGCCTGCCCCGGTCGTAGGACCAGGCGGGCTCGTTGTCCAGCCGGGTGGTGACCGGCTGGACCTCGCAGTCCAGCGCGACCTGCGCCGTCTCGCCGCGCCGTCCCGCGAACACGGCGACGTCCGTCCGCCCGGCGGTCATGCTCAGCATCGGCTGTGCGGTGCAGTACGCCAGCCTGCGGCGTCCCAGTTCCAGTCCCGTGGCGAGCAGCTTGGCGTCCCGGGGGCCGACGGTGACGGGCACGTCGATCGCGGTGCCCGGCAGCGTCGAGGTGACCTCCTCGGCGGAGTCGTTGCGCAGCACGTACACCTCGGCACCGGTGTCCGGGTTGGTCAGGTGGCGCACCCGCAGCCGCTCGTCCCCGGCCCGTACCTCGCCCCGCGCCGGATTCAGCCGGGCGAGGTCGGGCACGGTCCGCAGCAGGTGCCCGAGCTGGTGCAGCGCGGCGGCCTTGGCCGTCGGCCGGCGGCCCTCGTCGAGGGGCGCCCCGTAGTCGTACGAGGTGTAGCCGCCGGGCGAGGGCAGCCAGCCCCACGAGGTCCCGCCGAACGCCATCCGCACGGTGTGCGCCGTGATCCCGTCGGCGAGGCGGTCGAGGTGGGTGCGCCGCTCGTACGCCGCGTCCCGGACCCGCCGCACCTCCGCGTACCCCTTGCCCCCGGAGGTGACCCCGCCCCACGGATCGGGCGCCCCGTCACCGGTCCCGGTCGCGAACCCGGGCGCGGGCCGCCCGGTGCGGGCGCGGAGGGCCCCCGGCAGCCACAGCGCCTGGGCCCCGTCGGCGCTGTGGAACAGCGGTACGTCGATGCCGTCGGCGCGCACCTTGGCGTACAGGTGGGCCAGGCGGGCGCGCCCGTCCGGGTCGTCGGCCGGGACGCCGGGGCCCGGTTCGAGCTGACAGAGCAGCACCGTGCCACCGCCCCGGGTGAACAGATGCCGGACGGCGATGGCGTCGACCGCGCCCAGCCACGCGTCCACGTGCCGCAGATACGCCGGATCCGTGGTGCGTACCCCGCTCCCGGTGGCCCCGAGCCACCCCGGCAGGCCGCCGGCGTCGACGTCGGCACCGATGTACGGCCCCGGGCGCAGGACGACGTACAGGTGCTCCTCGGCGGCCATGCGCAGGAAGAGGTCGAGGTCGCGCACGCCGGTGAAGTCGTGTGCGCCGGGCGCGGGGGAGTGGTGATTCCAGGCGACGGGCACGGTGACCGCGTTGTGGCCATGGGCGCGCAGCTTCTGCAGCACGTCCCGCCACAGGGAGGGGCTGGGCAGGCGGAAGGGGTGCAGTTCCCCGGACCAGAGCACCAGGCGCCGGCCGTCGACCAGCAGCGAGTGGCGGTCGAACCCGATCTCGTGCCGTCTGCCGTCCGCGCTGGGGGGCGGGGGCGGCGGACCCGTCGGCACGGTGCGCGCCACGCGCGTCCCGGTCGCCGCCCGGCCGCTCCCGGTCAGCGCGAGTCCGAGCGCCGCCGTGCCGGCCAGAGCGGTGAAGGTACGCCTGCTGAACTCCAAGGGAGCGCCTCCTGTGGTGCCTGCGGTGCAGGGGGCCGACGGTTGATCACTGGCGGGCCATTGTCCACGGACCGGCCCCGTCGTGGTCACGCGAGACTCCCCGTACATCCGTTTTGTCCGATACGGATGACCGTTATGGGTGAGGTGTGGTGCGGTGAGGTGCGGAGGTCCGGCGCAGGGCGGCGGCCGTGGCGCCGTCGGTGCCCGGGGCGCGGTCCTGCGAGAGGCGGGCGGAAGGTGGGCCGGGGGCGGGCGGATGCGGAAGGTGTCGGGGAATGGCCGGAGTTCACCCTGGCCGCACCGATCCCCGCTGCATACGATGCGACCGCTTCCGGTCTTCACCTCGTGTCCATGCCTCCTTCACGACCAGGGCTCATGTGCTTGGCATGCGCATGACCTGAGGGGTGGACGCCATCCGTACGGACGCACGGAAGCAGCCGACCCGCACCACCTCACCCCCCACTGA
Organism: Streptomyces sp. NPDC005931; assembly: GCF_042871235.1. Taxonomy (NCBI): domain Bacteria; kingdom Bacillati; phylum Actinomycetota; class Actinomycetes; order Kitasatosporales; family Streptomycetaceae; genus Streptomyces; species Streptomyces sp. NPDC005931. The sequence continues at coordinate 585,569 of NZ_JBIAIG010000001.1, read as the reverse complement.
ACGGATGGGAGAACCATGGCTGGTGGCCTGCTCATGAGCAGCGCGGTGGCCGCGCTCCTCGCCGCCGCGGTACCCGCTCACGACCCCTCCTCCGGTTTCGAGGACCCGCCCCCGGACAAGATCGTCATCAAGGTCGCCACGGTGAACGGCTCGGGCTGCCCCCGGGGCACGACGGCCGTCGCCGTCTCCGAGGACAACACCGCGTTCACGGTGACGTACAGCGACTACCTCGCGCAGGCGGGCGCCAACTCCGACCCGACGGCGTTCCGCAAGAACTGCCAGCTCAGCCTGATCGTCCACGTGCCCCAGGGCTTCACGTACGCGGTCGCCAGCGCCGACTACCGGGGTTTCGCCTCACTCCAGCCCGGCGCCAAGGGCACCCAGCGGGCCTCGTACTACTTCCAGGGCTCCCCGAACACGGAGTACCGCAGTCACGTCTACTCGGGCCCCTACGAGAACAACTGGCAGGCCACGGACTCCACCGACTGGGCCCAGCTGGTCTGGGCGCCGTGCGGAGTGCAGCGCAACTTCAACGTCAACACGGAGCTGCGGGTGAGCGCGGGCAGCTCGAACTCCCAGGTCAGCTTCATGACGATGGACTCGACGGACGGGGAGATCAGCACGGTGTACCACCTGGCGTGGAAGGAGTGCCCGGGCAAGACGAAGTCATGAGGAGGTGAGGAGTGGCCCCGCGGATGCCGAGATGCCCGCGGGGCCACGCGCTCCTCGTCGGATGTGGTGTGAAGACGGCGGGACATGGCCGTGTGAGTCAGGCAACGGTCGAGGTCAGGGCTCCCTCTTGCTCGTGCAAGTGACGCACGCACAGGGAGAGTTCCATGCCCCGGCGCTTACACACCGTCTTACGCGCAGCGACGCTCGGCGCTGCCACGGCACTGCTGCTCGCCGTGCCGACAGCGGCTTCCGCTTCGGCCGCGACCGCTCCGCCCACGCCGTCAGGCGCCCCCATGACTCCCACCGCCCCGGCAGACCCCTTACCCGCGCAACCCGGCGGCCCGTCCGGATCCGCGGCGCCGAACGAGTCCGCCGCACCGCAACCTTCCCCCAGACCGGAGCAGAACCAGCCCACGAGACCGAACGAAGCCGCCACGCCGCGGGATCCCCCCGCACCGCAGGCCGCAAGCGTCACCCACGCCTGATGACGAGCTGAAGGCCACGCCCGAGGGGGACCAGCCGACCGGCATCGACGGCATGGGCGACGCCAACCTCTGGACGCATGCCGAAGCCGCGGCCACCGGCCAGTTCCACACGTCGTCGCAGATGCTCCCGCAGCCCTTGCTCAACCTCGAAGGAGCCGAGATGCCCGAAGCCGGGGCCGGTCAGCCCGCCTGGTCCATGCCCGCCGCGTTCGGCCAGCCCTGCGGTCCGGGCCAGCCGGTCGCGGGGGCCGTGGAGAGGCCGTTGGTGCCTCTGACCTGGGCGGCCGTCAGGCCGCCGCGGGCCGGGACGCCGGGCGGGGTGGGGCCGGCGGGCGCCGGCATCGGCGCCGGGAAGGCCGCCGTCGCGGGCATCGCCGGTTCCGGGAACGGCGACGTCGGTTCCGGGAACGGCGACGTCGGTTCCGGGAACGGCGACGTCGGTTCCGGGAACGGCGACGTCGGTTCCGGGAACGGTGACGGCGCCTGCGCCGCGGGGGCGAGCGGCTGGGGCATCTGGGCCGGTACCGGCAGGGGCCGACCCACCGGCTCCGGAACCGGCTGGGGTGCCGGAACGGACCGGGGGACCGGCTGGGGCATCGACGACACCCCGTGCTGCCCGCCCGGCGAAGCTGCCGCCGGCATCGGCATCCCGCCGCCCGCGTCCACCGGGGAAGCGGACGCGGCGGCGGGGAGCGGCATGCCGGTGCCGACGGCTGGAGCGGCGGCGAGCCCCGGAGCGCCGGCACCGGCGGCCTGAGCGGCCAGGCCCCGGGTGCCGGCCCCGTTGGTCTCGCTCACCAGGCGGTCGACTGCCGCCGTGCCCGAGCTGTAGCTGGTCCCTGTAGCCCGCTCGGGCACGGCGGCTCCCCTCCTGTTCGTCCCGTAGAGCACCTGTTCCAGGCCGGACACCAGGCGACGCACGTCCACCTGGGGACGCACCACGAGACGCAGGAAGCGGCTGGACGAACCGATCTTGTTGCCGCACTCGCGGACCAGGATCCGGTGCTCGGTGAGCATCCGGTCCCGGACCACGGTGCCTTCGGCGCCCAGGGGCAGGCGCACGAAGAGGAAGTTCCCCTGCGAGGGGTAGACGGTCAGCCCGGGGAGTGAGGACAGCTGGCCCGACATGTCGAGGCGGTCGCGGCGGACCTGCTGGAGGCTCTGCGCGTACTCGGCCCCGTGCTCCTTGAGCATGAACACCACGTGCTCGGCGAACGAGTTGAGGTTCCACTTCGGCAGCATCGAGCGCACCCGGCCCGCGAGCGCCGGGTTGGCGACGAGGTAACCGAAGCGGATGCCGTGCAGGCCGAAGTTCTTGCCCAGGCTGCGCAGCACGACGACGTTGGGGCGCAGCATCGCCTCCTGCACCACCGACGGCTCGGCCTCGGCGTCGGCGAACTCCAGGAAGGACTCGTCGATCACCACCAGGTCGAGGTCGGCCATGGCGTCCATGAACTGCACGACCGCGTGCTTGTGCAGGAAGCCGCCGTCGGGGTTGTTGGGGTTGCAGATGACGGCGACCCGGGTCCCGCGGGCGCGGATGAACTCGGCGTACTGGGCGAGGTCGAGGGCGAAGCCGCTGGACTCCTGGAGCGGGAACATGTCGACCCGCTTGCCGGTCTCCATGGGCTGGTCGGTCCAGCGGCCGAAGGTGGGGACGGGGACGGCGAGGGACTCGCGGACCAGCAGGTGATCGATCCAGGTGATCAGCTCCGTGGAACCGTTGCCCATCGCCACGCACTGCGGCGGCAGTTGGAGCAGGCTGCACAGCTCGGCCGTGATGGTGTCGGCGCTGCTCGGGTAGTACGTGATGATGTCGCGCAGCCGGGCCGCCATCTCCTCGAACATGGCGGGGGTGGGGAAGTACGGATTGCAGGGGATGCAGAAGTCCACCGGCCCGGCCCCGTCGCTCTCCCGCGTCAGCGCCGCCATCGACGGACTGTGCGCCGCGGTGCTGCGGAACAACGAGGTGACGTTGTCGGCCATGGAACCTCCGTGGGGGGCGGGCCCGGGCGGGGAGGTGGTCCGGGTCCGTCTCGCTTGGGTGGCCCGTGCGGGGGAGCACGGGCCGCCCTTTCATACGAAGGGGGGCGTGAAGACGTTCAACCAGTGTGAAAGAAGTGTGACTTCGGGAACCCGGGGCGCGTGCCATGCGTCACGCGCCCCGGGTCCGCGCGGGGCGCGTGACGCCGATTCCCCGCGCCTGCCCGCAGCGGGGGCTCAGACGCCGAACGAGTGGACCGTGGTCGTCCGGTACGTCTCGCCCGGCCGCAGCACCGTCGACGGGAACGCCGGCTGGTTCGGCGAGTCCGGGAAGTGCTGGGTCTCCAGGCACAGCGCGTCGCCCTGCCGGTAGACCCGGCCGCCGGTGCCGACCAGGCTGCCGTCGAGGAAGTTGCCGGAGTAGAACTGGAGGCCCGGCTCGTTGGTCGCGATCCGCAGGGTGCGGCCGGAGGCCGGGTCGCGCAGCATCGCGGCGTGCTCGGGACGCCCGGTGGCGCCCTTGTCGAGGACCCAGTTGTGGTCGAAGCCCTTGCCGTACAGCATCTGCTGGTGGGCGGTGCGGATGTCCCGGCCGACCGGCTTGGCCCTGCGGAAGTCGAAGGGCGTGCCCGCGACCTTGGCCAGGTCGCCCGTGGGGATCAGCCCCGAGTCGACCGGCGTGTAGTGCGAGGCGGCGATCGACAGCTCGTGGTCGAGGACCGTGCCGCTGCTCTCGCCGGCGAGGTTCCAGTACACGTGGTGGGTGAGGTTGACGACCGTCGCCCGGTCGGTGGTGGCCTCGTAGTCGATGCGCCAGTCGCCCTTCCGGGTGAGCGTGTACGTCACGGTCGTGCGCAGCGTGCCCGGATAGCCCATCTCGCCGTCGGCGCTGGTGTGGTGCAGGCGCAGACCGACGTCCGAGCCTGCCGCGAACGGCTCGACGTCCCAGACCCGCTTGTCGAAGCCCCGGGCGCCGCCGTGCAGGCTGTTGTCGCCGTCGTTGACGGAGAGCTGGTACGCGGTGCCGTCGAGGGTGAAGCGGCCCTTGCCGATGCGGTTGCCGTAGCGGCCGATCAGCGCGCCGAAGTAGGGGCTGGAGGCGACGTAGTCCTCGAGGGTGTCGAAGCCGAGGGAGACGTTCGCATACCGGCCGCGGCGGTCGGGGACCTCCAGGGACTGGACGATGCCGCCGTAGGACAGGACCCTCATCCGGGTCCCGCCGTTCTCCAGCGACCAGCTGTGCACCTTGGTGCCGTCGGCGAGCCTGCCGAAGAGTGTCCTCACCGGTTTCCCCCTGCCTCCCGCGGCATGCGCGGCGCCGCCGGTCGTCGTGGCGGCCGCGACCGAGGCGGCCGCGGCTCCTGCCATTACCGTGCGTCTGCTCAGTTCCATACAACAGCTCCGTGGAGTACGAGGGCCCCGCCGTGGCGGCGGGGCCCGAGCCGACTACGAACCGACCTTGCGCTTGTTCCACACGTCGAACCCGACCGCCGCCAGCAGCACCAGGCCCTTGATGACCTGCTGCCAGTCCGTGCCGATACCGACGAGGTTCATACCGTTGTTCAGCACGCCCAGGACCAGGCCGCCGATGATCGCGCCGAGCACGGTGCCGACACCGCCGCTCATCGACGCGCCGCCGATGAACGAGGCCGCGATCGCCTCCAGCTCGAAGTTGAGGCCCGCCTTGGGAGACGCCGCGTTGAAGCGGGCCGCGAACACCAGACCCGCCAGGGCCGCGAGCATGCCCATGTTCAGGAAGACCAGGAAGGTGACCTTCTTGTCCTTCACGCCCGACAGCTTGGCCGCGGGCAGATTGCCGCCGATGGCGTAGATGTGCCGGCCGATGACGGCGTTGCGCATCACGTAGCCGAAGCCGACGAGCAGCACCCCCAGGATGAGCAGCACGATCGGGGTGCCCTTGTAACTGGCCAGCAGCAGCGTGACGGTGAGCACGGCGCAGGCGAGTGCGACCAGCTTCAGCGCGAACAGCTTGGCCGGCAGCACCTCCAGGGCGAACTCCTGCTGGCGCCGCCGGTCGCGCAGTTCCTGGAGGACCACGAACACGATCAGCGCGAGCCCCAGGAGCAGGGTGAGATTGTGGTAGTTGGTCTCCGGGCCGACCTCGGGCAGGAAGCCGTTGGCGACCTTCTGCAGGCCCTTCGGGAACGGACCGAGGGTCTGGCCCTCCAGGAAGATCTCGGTGAGGCCGCGGAAGGTGAGCATGCCCGCGAGGGTCACGATGAACGACGGTATGCCGCCGTAGGCGATGAACCACCCCTGGATCGCGCCGGCGAGGGCGCCCACGGCCAGGCACAGCAGGACCGCGACCGGCCACGGCAGGTCGTTCTTGACCATGAAGACGGCGGCCATGGAGCCGACGAACGCGGTCAGGGAGCCGACCGACAGGTCGATGTGACCCGCGATGATGACCAGCATCATGCCGATCGCGAGGATCAGGATGTAGCTGTTCTGCAGCACCAGGTTGGAGACGTTGCGCGGCAGCAGCAGGTCGCCGTCGGTCCACACCGCGAACAGCGCCACGATCAGGCCGAGGGCGATCAGCATGCCGTACTGCCGCATGTTGCGGCGCATGCCGTCCAGCATCAGCCGGAGCAGTCCGTCACCCGTGCCCGCCCCGTTCCTGCCCGGCGGCGCTGCGGCCGGGGTTCTGTCGGTGACTTCCGTGCTCATCGGGATACCTCTTTGTCCTTCGTCATCTGACGCATCAGCGATTCCTGGGAGGCCTCGGCCCGCGAGAACTCACCGGTCAGCCGCCCGGCGGCCATGGTGTAGATGCGGTCGCACATGCCGAGCAGCTCCGGCAGCTCGGAGGAGATGAAGACGATCGCCTTGCCCTGGGCGGCCAACTGGTCGATGACCGTGTAGATCTCGTACTTGGCACCGACGTCGATGCCGCGCGTCGGCTCGTCCAGGATCAGCACATCGGGACCGGCGAAGATCCACTTGCTGAGGACGACCTTCTGCTGGTTGCCGCCGGACAGCTTGCCCACCGGCTCGAACACGGTCGGCGCCTTGATGTTCATGGACCTGCGGAAGCCCTCGGCGACCCGCCGCTCCTCGTGCTCGTCCACCACACCCCGCCTGGCGACCTTGCCGAGGGCGCTCAGCGAGATGTTGCGGCCGATGGTGTCGATGAGGTTCAGGCCGTAGTGCTTGCGGTCCTCGGTGACGTAGGCGATGCCGTGCGCGACCGCCTCCGGGACGGTCTTCGTACGGATCTCCTTGCCGTCCTTGAGGACCGTGCCGCCCGCACACCGGCCGTACGTGCGGCCGAACAGGCTCATCGCGAGTTCGGTGCGGCCGGCGCCCATCAGACCCGCGATGCCCACGATCTCGCCGCGCCGCACCTGGAGCGACACGTCGTCGACGACCTTGCGCTGCTGGTCGATCGGGTGGTGCACGGTCCAGTTGCGGACCTCCAGCGCGGGGGCGGCGCCCTCCTCGGGCCGGTGCGGTGTCCGCTCGGGGAAGCGGTGCTCCAGGTCGCGGCCGACCATGCCGCTGATGATGCGGTCCTCGGTGGTCTCCGGGGCCTTCACGTCGAGCGTCTCGATGGTCCGCCCGTCCCGCAGGATCGTCACCGAGTCGGCGACCCTGCGGATCTCGTTCAGCTTGTGGGAGATGATGATCGAGGTGATGCCCTGCTCCTTCAACTGCAGGATCAGGTCGAGGAGTTTGCCGCTGTCCTCGTCGTTGAGCGCCGCCGTCGGCTCGTCGAGGATGAGCAGCTTCACCTTCTTCGAGAGCGCCTTGGCGATCTCCACCAGTTGCTGCTTGCCCACGCCGATGTCGGCGACCCGGGTCTCGGGGTGCTCCTCCAGCCCCACCCGGCGCAGCAGTTCGGTGGCGTGCCGGAGCGTTTCGTTCCAGTCGATGAACCCGCGCGCGGCGTGTTCGTTGCCGAGGAAGATGTTCTCCGCGACGGAGAGGTAGGGCACCAGGGCCAGTTCCTGGTGGATGATAACGATGCCATGCTGCTCGCTGGCCCGGATGTCCTTGAACCGGCAGGCCTCTCCCTCGAAGAGGATCTCCCCTTCGTAGGTGCCGTGCGGATGGACGCCGGAGAGGACCTTCATCAGGGTCGACTTGCCGGCGCCGTTCTCCCCGCAGATGGCGTGGACCTCGCCCCGCCGGACGGTCAGAGTGACGTCCGACAGCGCCTTGACGCCGGGAAAGGTCTTGACGATCGAGCGCATTTCCAGGACGGGTCCCGCCATGGTCGTGCCTTCCAGTCGGTGGTGAATCGTCGGTGGGTGGCGGCTACTTCAGGTCGCTCGCCTCGATGTAGCCGGAGTCGACGACGACCTTCCGGTAGTTCTCCTTGTCCACGGCGACCGGCTCGAGCAGGAACGCCGGCACGACCTTCGCCCCGTTGTCGTAGGTCTTGGAGTCGTTGACCTCGGGCTTCTTGTCGTTCAGCAGTGCGTCGACCATGTTGGAGGCCACCTCGGCGAGTTCGCGGGTGTCCTTGTAGACGGTCATCGACTGCTCGTCGGCGATGATCGACTTCACCGAGGCGACCTCGGCGTCCTGGCCGGTGACGACGGGCAGCGGCTTGCTCTTGGAGCCGTAGTCGTCCGACTTCAGCGCGGACAGGATGCCGATGGAGATGCCGTCGTACGGGGAGAGCACCGCGTCGACCCGGTCGCTCTTGTACGCCGAGGTCAGGATGTCGTCCATGCGCTTCTGCGCGGTGCCGCCGTCCCAGCGCAGGGTGGTGACCTGGTTGAGCGCGGTCTGACCGGACTTGACGACGAGCTGCTTCTTGTCGATGTACGGCTTCAGGACGTTCATCGCGCCCTGGAAGAAGTAGCGGGTGTTGTTGTCGTCGTTGGAGCCGGCGAACAGCTCGATGTTGAAGGGGCCCTTCTTGCTGCCGTCCTTCAGGCCCAGCTTCTCGACGATGTACGTGCCCTGGAGCTCGCCGACCTTCTCGTTGTCGAACGAGGCGTAGTAGTCGACGTTCTCGGTGCCGAGGATGAGCCGGTCGTAGGAGATCACCGGGATGCCGGCGTCCTTGGCCTGCTGGAGGACGTTGTTCATCGACTTGTTGTCGATGGCGGCGACGATCAGTGCCTTGACGCCCTGCGTGATCAGGTTCTCGATCTGGGATACCTGCTGGTCGGGGTCGTCCTCCCCGTAGACCAGCTTGGTCTTGTAGCCCTTGGACTCCAGGTCCTTCTTGACGTTGTCGCCGTCGGCTATCCAGCGCTCGGAGGACTTCGTCGGCATCGCGATGCCGATGGTGGCGCCCTTCGAGCTGCCCTTGTCCTCCTCGCTGCCGCCCTCGCTGTTCTGGCCGCAGGCGGACAGGGTGAGGGCGAGGGAGGCGGCCGCGGCGGTGGCGGCGAGGGCGGCTCTGCGGTTACGCATGATCATCATCCTTGATGTGGGTGCGGGTGGGCCGCGGTGCGGAGTGTGCTGGCCGGGAGTCGGGAGTCGGGAGTCGCGAGTCGGGAGTCCGGGGGGAGTAGTGGAGAGGGAGTTGAGAGGAGCCGAGAACGACTGTGTGGGATTGTGCGCGACTGTGTCGTCTTCTGTGAAGTCGAGTTTCCGGAACGTTATGACGCGATGTCGAACCGGACAGGATCGCCCGGAAGCCGGGAGCCGAGCGGTGCCATGTCGCCGTCGACGCCGTGGCGCGCCAGCAGGTCCAGGGCGAGCCGGCCGCGCCGCACCCGCTCCTTCGCGCCGGCCAGCGTGACCTCCCGCAAGTGGTGGCCGTACGGGTAGATCGCGGGCGCCTTGGACAGGCCGAACTTCAGGTACAGCGGCGCGCCGCGCCGGATGAGCTCGGCGACCTCGTACATCCGCACATAGCCGCCCAGGTCGTCGGGCGCCTCGATGTACATGTCCATGGGAGTGGCCGAAACCCGCCGTATCTCGGTGACGTGGTCCAGTGTCAGATCGCTCGGCACGTTGATGGAGTCGGCCCCCAGCCGCTCGTACACCGCGTACGAGGCCGGGTTGACCGGTCCGACGAGCGCCGAGACCTTCAGCGTGGTGTCCGCCGGGAGGATGTCGACCGCCCGCGCCCGGTGCAGCGTCCACAACACGCCCTCGTCGGCGACGAGCAGGCACTTCACGCCCAGCTCCGTCGCCCGCACGGCGTCCTCGACGCACCCGGCCACCGCGTCGTGGCCGCGGGCCCTGAGCCCCGCGCCGCGCGAGTCGGTACGGGTCGAGCCGCCGATGTCCCAGGTTCCGCGGGGGCCGGTGAACAAGCACAGCTCGATGTCCCGCTCGGCGGTCGCCTCGACCATCTCGGTGATCTCGGTGTCGGTGAGCATCCACACGCCGCTGCCCTGGCTGATCCGGTGGATCGGCACGTGCAGCCGCGAGGCCTCCTTCAGGACCACCGCCAGTGCCTCGGGCCCCTCGCACGAGGGAATCTCGGTGCGCCAGCGGCCGCCGCCGGGAAAGGAGTACGGCGAGGCGTCGGCGGGATCGAGGGCGGGCGCGGCGAGGCCGAGCGCGCTGAGCGCCTGTTCGCCGGGCCTGCGGGCTGCCGGGACGGAAGCATCGGTCACAAGGTGTCCTTCGTGTTCGATATGTCGGACGAAGTTCGCAGCTCGGGGCGCGGGTGGGTCGGGACGGGGGTACGCCGGCCCGGAGGCCGTCAGGTCGTCTCCGCGCCGGCGCACGTCTAGGGGCGCAGCAGGACCTTGCCCACCTTCGGATCACCGGACCCCACCAGCTCGATGGCGCGCGAGAACGCCGCGAGCGGCAGCTCGTGCGTCACCAGCGGCACCGGATCGAGCAGTCCGGCGGCGAACACCCGCACCGTGTGCGCCCAGGCCTCCGGTGGCGCCCCGAAGACGGTGTGCACCTCCAGCTGCCGCACGACCAGGTCCGCCGGGTCCAGCCCGTCGGCACCGGGCGCCGGGATGCCGGTGAGGACCAGCCGCCCGCCGCGCCGGAGCAGCGCGGCGGCCGTGCGGGCCGCGTCCGCGGACCCGGCGGTCTCGATCACGGTGTCGAAGCCGTCGGGGAACTCCTCGTCCTTGGTGCGGAAGTCGGTCGCTCCGTACCGCCGGGACAGCGCCGCACGGTCCCCCCGGGTACCGACGACCAGCAGCTCCGAGGGGGAGTTCGCGCGCAGGAACTGCACGGCGAACATGCCGAGGGTGCCCGTGCCGACCACCGCCACCCGCTCACCGGGCACGGCGCCGGCCTTCAGCGCTGCGGCGGCGACGCAGGCGGCCGGCTCCAGCAGCGCGGCGGCGGTGAGGTCGGCGTCGTCCGGCAGGACGTGCAGCAGGCGGGCCGGCAGCGTCAGGGTGGGCGCCATGGCCCCGGGCTGGGTGAACCCGGTCTCCTCGTACCCGGCCGAGCACAGCGTCGTCTCGCCCGCGTGGCAGCGGTCGCAGACCTGGCAGTTGCGGAAGCCCTCGCCGACCACCTTGCGGCCGGCCAGGGCGGCCGGTACCCCCGCACCCACCTCCTCCACGGTCCCGGACCACTCGTGGCCGGGGGTGAGCGGGTACCGCACGTAGCCCTCGGGCCGGTTGCCCTGGTACAGCTCGCGGTCGCTGCCGCAGATGCCGACGGAGTGCACCCGCACCAGGGCCTCGCCGGGGCCGGGCTCACGTGGCTCGTGCGGGACGAGCCGGTGCACGCCGGGCGCCTCGACGACGACGGCGGTGCTCACTTCGTGGCCTTCGGCTTGCGCTGTTCCCATCCCTCGGCCCACAGGTCGAACCGGGCCTGCTGCTGCGGGAACTCGGCCGCCGCGTCGACGTCCAGTTCCACGCCGAGACCGGGCGCGTCGGAAAGGTGGAAGCAGCCGTCCTCCGGGTCCACCTGCGGCGCGCCCTTGACGACCTTCTTGATCTCCGCGTCCGCGAAGTCGTTGAAGTGCTCGAGGACCTTGAAGTTCGGCGAGGTGAACCCGACCTGGAGGGACGCGGCGGTCAGCACCGGCCCGCCCACGTTGTGCGGGGCGACGAGCATGTAGTGGGTCTCGGCGGTCGCGGCCAGCTTGCGGGTCTCCCAGATGCCGCCGATGTGGCCGACGTCCGGCTGGATGATGTCGACGGCCTGGCTCTCGAACAACTCCCGGAACTCGATCCGGTCGTGGATGCGCTCACCCGTGGCGACCGGCACGTCGACCTTCGCGGCGACCTTCTCCAGTGCCTTGAGGTTCTCCGGCGGGACCGGCTCCTCCAGCCAGGCCGGCTGGAACGGGGCGAGTTCCTTAGCCAGGCGGACCGCGGTGGCGGGGGAGAAGCGGCCGTGCATCTCCAGCATCAGCTCGGCGTCGGGGCCGATGGCGTCCCGGACCGCCTCGATCAGGGAGACGGCGTACAGGGTCTGCTGGTGGTCCAGCTCGAAGTGGCCGGTGCCGAAGGGGTCGATCTTGAGCGCCCGGTAGCCGCGCTCCCTCACCGCTCGGGCGGCCTTGTGGTACGCCTCGGGGGTGCGCTCGGTGGTGTACCAGCCGTTGGCGTACGCCTTGACCTTGTCGGTGACCCTGCCGCCGAGCAGTTGCCAGACGGGGACGCCGAGGGCCTTGCCCTTGATGTCCCAGCAGGCCGTCTCCACGACGGCGATGCCGGACATCACGATCTCACCGGCGCGGCCGTAGTCGCCGTACTTCATCCGGCGCACCAGGTCCTCGACGGCGAAGGGGTCGGAGCCGAGGATGTGGTTGACCTCGGCTTCCTTGAGATAACCCAGGAGGGCGTCGGTGTGGCCCAGCATCCGGGTCTCGCCGACTCCCGTGATCCCCTCGTCGGTGTGCACCTGGACGTACGTCAGATTGCGCCACGGCGTCCCGACCACGTGTGTGCTGATTCCGGTGATGCGCACGGCAGTTGCCCCTCGCTGCGGTTGTGGAACCTCTTCTTCGGTGGCCACAGTTCGACGTGTTCGATATTTCGGCCCACGTTCGAAATGCTGGCGTGACAGTAAGGAGGGGGTGGTGTGGGTGTCAATGGGTCGGGCGTATAACGGTTTCGGCAGTTTTCGAAAGGGTGGCCGACTGTTGGTCCCTACCAAACCTTCACAGCAGACCCTATGACTTCGCCCGGAACGGAACCTAGTCTTCCCGCGTCATGGACTACTGCCACCCGTGCGGACGGCACCTCAACGGCGCGCTCGCGTGCCCGGGGTGCGGAGCCGCTGTCGAGACCATACGCGCGCAGGCGCGTGCGTACGCGGACGAGTCGGCGGAGGTGGGCGGAGCGGCGGACGCCGGGGAGACGGCGGGAGCCGCTGAAGCGCCGGACGTGAGGGAGCCCGTGGCGGCTGTGAGCCGACGGGACCGCAAGGCCGCGGCGCACCGCCGACGGCGGCGTCGGACGCTGCTGATCGCCGCGGGGTTCGTGCTGGCGGCGGGCGGGCTGAGTCTCGCGGAACTCGGCACGGACGCACCGGACTCGTCGCCGCAGCCGGCCGCGGCGGGGGAGAAGACCACGGACGGTGGCGCGGAGGAACCGGAACCGACGCGCTCCCCGAACACTGGTACCGGCGCGGGCGGCAGCACGGGCCCTTCCCTCGCGTCCCCGCCCGCACCCTCGTCCGGCTCCCCGTCGCCCTCCGGATCCCCGGAGGAGTCGAGCGGAGCCGAGGACGGCACCGAGGAGACGGTGCGGCCGGCGTCCACCAGCGCACCCGCGCCCGCACCGACGGCGACCCGGCAACCGGCGCCCGCCCCGGAACCGGAAACCTCCGAACCCACCACGACGAAGAAGCCCCGGCCGAAGCCCGAACCGGAACCCACGGAAACCTGCGACCGGATCCTGTGGTGGTGCGCCTAGAGGGCCTGTCGCGGACCGACCGGTCCTCACCCGCCGGGCTCGGCGGCGGCGCCGTGACGCTCCCGCCGCCCTCCCGGCGACGCTCGCCCGACCGCGGCGCGTCGGCCGGGCGTCGCGCCCGTCCGCCCGCTCCCCTCGTCCCACCCCTCCGCCCCGCCCGGCGGAGTCAGTCCGTGCCCAGCATCCTCCGCAGTGCGTCCCGCAGGGACAGGCGCTCCTCCTCCGTGAGGCCCGCCAGGGGCTCGCGGGCGAAGCGGAGGGATTCCTGGAGGCTCCGGGCCACGCGGCGCCCCTCCTCGGTGGCCGCCGCCAGTTTGACGCGGCGGTCGGACGGATCCGGGCGGCGTTCGACCAGACCGCGGGACTCCAGGCGGTCGACGATGCCGGTGACGTTGGACGGCTCGCACCGCAGGCGCTGCGCCAGCCTGCGCATGGGCAGCGGGTCGAGGGCGAGCAGGCTCAGGAGTTTCGCCTGGGCCCCGGTCAGGGCGTGCTCGGCCGCGGCCTCCTCGTACTCCTCGTGGTAGCGGGCGACGACCGAGCCGATGAGGTCGATGACCTCCAGGGTCAGTGCGTCGGGGCGAGTGCGTGGGGCCATGGGGTCCAGGGTACCCACTTGCTTGACATCATGAAATATGTAGGAGCATGGTTGTTTCAGGTAGTGAAGTAAATTCAGCAGTCCAGGAAGGGTGCTCCCCCCATGTCAGACCTCCCCGCGGTCAGCCGCGAATGGCATCTGCTCAACCGGCCCGTGGGCTGGCCGAAGCCCGAGGACTTCGCTCTCGTCGAGGCGGAGGTCCCGGCCCCCGGTGAGGGTCAGGTGCTGGTGCGCAACACGTACCTGTCGGTCGACCCCTACATGCGGGGACGCATGAGCGCGGCCAAGTCGTACGTCGCGCCGTTCGAGCTCGGCAAGGTCATGCAGGGCGGCGCCGTGGGCGAGGTCGTGGCCTCCAACGCCGAAGGGCTGGCCGTGGGGGACCACGTCCTGCACTTCTTCGGCTGGCGCGAGTACGCCGTCGTGGCCGCCGCGCACGCCGTCAAGGTGGACCCGCAGGCCGCCCCGCTGCCGGCGTACCTCGGGGTGCTGGGGATGACCGGGCTCACCGCCTACGCCGGACTGCTGCGGACCGCCGCCTTCAAGGAGGGCGACGCCGTGTTCGTGTCCGGGGCCGCGGGAGCCGTGGGCAGCCAGGTGGGGCAGATCGCCAAGCTCAAGGGCGCCTCCCGGGTGATCGGGTCGGCGGGGTCCAAGGAGAAGGTCGAACTGCTCGTCGAGGAGTACGGGTTCGACGCCGCCTTCAACTACAAGGACGGGCCCGTCGCGGAGCAGTTGAGGGCCGCCGCCCCGAACGGGATCGACGTCTACTTCGACAACGTCGGCGGTGAGCACCTGGAGGCGGCCATCGGGTCGCTGAACGAAGGCGGACGCATCGCCGTGTGCGGGATGATCTCCGTCTACAACGACACCGAGCCCGCGCCCGGCCCGCGCAACCTCGCCCGGCTCATCCAGACCCGCGGACGGATCGAGGGCTTCCTGGTCGGGGACCACTACGACCTCCAGCCGCAGTTCGTCCAGGAGGTCGGGCCCTGGGTGCGGGCCGGCCGGCTCAAGTACCGCGAGACCGTCGTCGAGGGCATCGAGAACAACCTCGAGGCGTTCCTCGGGGTGCTGCGCGGCGACAACACCGGGAAGATGATCGTCAAGCTCTGACGGCTCCCCGCCCGCGGCACATGCTCGCACCGGGTCACCCGGCCAGGCCGCCCTGTGGGGCCGCCCCGGCCGGCCGGGTGTTCTCCGGGGCCGGGCCCGGCGGGGAGGTGAAGCGCGGCCGCGCGGCGGCGATCGGCGCGGCTCAGGAGCGCACGGCGCTCCTGAAACCGGACACGAGCCCGTTCGACTCAGATGTCGAGGAAATCCAGGTCCAGCCGGCTCAGGAAGCGCCCCGGCCAGGAGTAGACGGCGCCGCCGAAGGAGAGGTTGCGCGTGTAGGCGCCCTCCAGCAGCAGCGCGATTCCGATGTCCAGCGCGTCCGCACCGCCCTGGGCCACCCCGGAGATCGTGCGCGGGTGACGCCGGCCCGAGCGGGTCGTCGTCACGACCGCCCCCTCGCGGGCCAGTTCGTGCCGGAGGTCGCTGCCCAGCACCCGGTAGCGGTAGGAGCGTCCGGCGACGGCGATGCGCAGGGCGCGGCCCTGCCGGGTGACCGCCAGATGACGCCGCCCCAGGTCCGCCGTGTGCCCGTCGGCGACCAGCCGCATGCGGGCCATGCGCGGCAGCCCGCGGAACGCGATGCCGCCGAAGGACATCGGCGGGACGGCCCGGCCCGACACCCGCGTGATCAGCAGGTCGTGGCTGCGGTCCTCGTCCGCCGGGCACAGCAGCTCCACCTGCCCCGCACCGGGCACGGTCCCGGCCCAGGTGTGGGTGCGCCGCCAGCGCAGACGCTCGCGCTCGGCGCGCACATGGGCGAGCTGGAAGTGGACGGCCGTCATTCGATTCCCCCTCGTCGGATGCGGGGGTGAGGCTACCCGCGCCCCCGCCGCCCCCGCCGCCCCCGCCGCACCCGGCGTCCGGTCTCCTCGGTCCGGGTGCGGGCGAGCCCCGGTTAGAGTCTTCCCCATGCGCGATCTCGGGGTGGGTTTCAGGTATCTCCTGAAGGGCCAGCGGTGGGTGGCCCGGCACGGCCGGCAGTACGGCTTCGGGCTGTTGCCCGGGCTGATCACCCTCGTCCTGTACGCGGCGGCGCTCGTGGCGCTGGCGCTGTGGGGCGAGGACCTGGTCACCTGGTCGACGCCGTTCGCCGACGACTGGTCGAGCCCCTGGCTCGGGCTGTTCCGCGGCTTCCTCACCGCCGTGCTCTTCGCGCTGGGCCTGCTGCTGTCCGTCGTCACCTTCACCGCGGTGACGCTGCTGGTCGGGCAGCCCTTCTACGAGAGCCTGTCCGAGCGGGTCGACCGGGACGTCTCCCCGGACGGCACGGCGCCCGAGTCGCACCTGCCGCTGTGGCGGGAGCTGTGGATCTCAGGACGCGACAGCCTCCGTGTCGTCCTGCGCGCCGCGTGCTGGGCCGTGCTGCTCTTCGCGCTCGGCTTCGTGCCCGTGGTCGGCCAGACCGTCGTCCCGGTGCTCGGGGTCTTCGTCACCGGCTTCTTCCTCACTGAGGAACTCACCGCCGTCGCGCTCCAGCGGCGCGGGGTCGAACTGCGTGACCGGCTCGCCCTGTTGCGCGCCCGCAGGACCCTCGTCTGGGGCTTCGGCACGCCCCTGGGGCTGGCCTTCCTGATCCCCTTCGTCGCGGTGTTCCTGATGCCCGGCGCGGTCGCCGGGGCGACCCTCATGGCGCGGGACCTGCTCGGCGAGGAAATCGCCGACGGCGCTGCCGAAAAGGCCCGGCAGGAGGGCGTCGCCCCGTGACCGAGCTCGCCGCCGTCGCCCTCATCACCGTCCTGGCCGTGATCGCCCCCGGCGCCGACTTCGCCATGGTGGTCCGCAACAGCTACCTCTACGGCCGCCGCACCGGACTGCTCGGCGCGGCCGGTGTCGCCGCCGGTGTACTGGTGCACGTCACCTACACGATGCTCGGCGTCGGGCTGCTGATCGCCTCCTCGACCTTCCTGTTCACGGTGATCAAGCTGGTCGGCGCGGCCTACCTCGTGTACATCGGCGTGCGCACCTTCCGCACCCGCGGGGAGGTCACCGTGGACCTGGGGAACAGGACGGGGCTGACCCCCCTCGCGGCCCTGCGCACGGGCTTCCTCACCAACGTGCTCAACCCCAAGACGACCCTGTTCGTCGTCTCCACCTTCGCCCAGGTCGTCGGCCCCGGCACGCCACTGGTCCAGCAGGCGGGCTACGGGCTGTTCATGTCGCTGGCCCACCTGCTGTGGTTCGGCGTCGTCGCCGTGTTCTTCTCGCACGACCGCATGCGCACCCTGATGCTGCGCGGCCAGAAGGTCCTCAACAAGGTGATCGGCTCCCTCCTGGCCGGGCTCGGCATCAGCCTCGCGTTCGCTCCGTCGCACTGACCGCCACGGCCACGATCGCCCGCACCTGGGCCACGATGTCCAGCCGGTTGCGCACGAACTCCGGGTCTGTGACCGCACCCGTCGCCGGATCGGTGTTTCCGGCGCCGAACCGGAGGACCGGGGTGTGCACATGGCCGCCGGGCAGGGTGCCGCGCAGGCCGAGGCGGTCACGCAGCAGCGTCGCCCGGTAGGCGATCTCGTTGGAGAGGTAGTCACCGCCGCCGCCCGCACGCGCCGGCGACCCGGGGGTCGGCCCGTCGGGCCGGACGACGGGCTGTGCGCCCCCCGCCGGTATCTCGGTCACGCTCGTGTTGTCGTAGACCGGAAAGCGCCCCGTGTCCGCGGCGACGACGGCCGCGTACGGCAGGGTGGTCGTCGTCCACTGTGGCTGGGAGGCGGGGTCGGCGACCGGGATCGTGCCGGTGCGGCCGACGGTGTCGTTGTCCGGGAAACCACCCCGCCAGGCCCCGTTGGTCCGCTCCAGGTCGAAGCGGCCGACCCGCCCCTGGCTCACGGTGCCGAACAGGTCCACCTCGGGCAGGTGCGGGCGCAGCGCCCGCTCCACCGTCCCGTCGGTGAAGTCCCCCCAGCGCACCGGGAACACGGCCGTCTCGACTCGCGCGGGGCCGGCCGCCGTCTCGATCACCGTGCCGTCCAGGGCGAGCGCGGTCGCGCCGGACGGGTTGGAGATGCGGATGTCCCGGTCCAGGGTGAACGGGTCGAAGCCGGTGACCAGGACCCGCTTCATCCCGTCGCCGTGCGGGTAACGGATCGAACTCTGGCCCCGCGAGGTGCGCTCCAGGGCGTCGAGGAGCCGGACCCGCTGTTCCTCGGTCAGCACGAACCCGGGCTGCCAGGTGCGCAGTTCGCGGGTCATGCCGAGCCTGGCCCAGTACAGCGGCCGGTCGTCGTCCCGGCTCAGGTCCCCGCCCGCCGGTCCGCGCCCCTGCGCCCGGTCGACCGCCCTGCGCCACAACGCGCCGCCCGTGCGCTCGACGGTGCGCAGGGCCTGCGCGTAGGAACGTGCCCGGTCGAGCGCGCGGGCGAACTCCGGCGCCACGGTGACGAATCCGGAACGGCGCAGGATCTCGCGCGGGACGGCTCCCTCGAGGCGCCGCTCCTCGACGGTGGGCGCGGGCGGCGGTGCCTCTCCGGCCGTGGCGGTCGTGGGGGCGGTGAGACCGGTCAGCAGGGCGGCCGAACCGAGGACGCCGATCCGAACACGTAAGGAGGTCAAGGCAGTCGGGCCTTCCGTCGCAGTGGGCGCACGAGGTGTCGGAGGGCCGCAGTATCGCGTGCGGGGCAGGGGCGGCGCCATGGGGCATCGCCGGACGAAACGGGCGGTGACCGGGCGGGCACCCCGGTGGGTCGGCCCTCGGCGATCACCTCGCCCGGCGGTCGGCACGGTCTTCGCCCGCCGTTCCTCGCTCCTGGCCCGGGCGGTCCCGGCGCACGGTACGACATGCCGGACCGGCCCACCTCCCGGCAGGATGACGGAACCCGGGTTCCGGGGCTCGTGTGAAGGGTTCGTACGGGATCCGGGCCGGGCGCCCGATCTCGGGCCGAGGGCCCGTCGAGCCGATTAACGTCTGATACGGGAAACACCCGCATGAGCAGTCCCGGCCCGGGACCCTGACCCCGGGCCGGGGCTCGCGCGGCCGGATCGGTGACAGGATTCGGCGCGCCGGAAGCCGTACACCGTCTCCGGGACGAACACCGTGCTCGGCCGGAGCACCGCGCTCGGGAACCTCCACCGGTGCCCCGTCCCGGGCTCGTGCACCACCCGGAGGTCGACGCGGGTGCCGGAACGTCCGCCGGCGCGCCGCACGGTCACGGCCGCTTCGCCGTGACCGTCCGGTAGGCGATCTCCGCCAGCCTGGCCTGTCCGTCGATGCTGGGGTGGAACCAGTCCCAGCGGCTCAACTGGTCCGTGCCGAAGCGGTACTCGTACACCGCCCCGCCGTCGAAACGGCACCGCTCGTCCTCGGCGCACACCTCCTCGAGCACCCTGTTGTAGTCCTCCACCCGCTTCTGCACCGTCTCCCGCCGCAGCGTGGCCGCGGTGTCCAGCGCGTCCGCGTCGCCCAGCATCGACGGGCATATCCCCAGCTTCCACACCTGCTTGCCCAGCGGGTTGGTCCGCCCCTGCGACCACAGCCGCTTCAGGTCCGGCACGCTCGCCACGTACACCTGCGCCTTCGGCCGCGCGGCGCGCAGGGTGCGCATCGCCTCCTGGAAGTCCGCCCGGAAACCGGCCACCGGGGTCATTGCCGACGTGGTGTCGCGGCAGGCGTCGTTCGCCCCGACCATCACC
Organism: Streptomyces sp. NPDC005931; assembly: GCF_042871235.1. Lineage (NCBI taxonomy): Bacteria > Bacillati > Actinomycetota > Actinomycetes > Kitasatosporales > Streptomycetaceae > Streptomyces > Streptomyces sp. NPDC005931. The sequence continues at coordinate 566,304 of NZ_JBIAIG010000001.1, read as the reverse complement.
GCGACCAGGTGCGGCGCGTGCCGCACCGCCCGGGCCATCTGCCCCGGCAGGTCCGCCATGCGGGCACCGGTCACCGCGTGGTTCCAGCTCCGCTCCGCCGCCCCGGCCCGCCCCAGCAACCGCACCGCGAGGCTGTCCACCTTCTCGCTGCTGCCCGTCGCCCACGACACCTCGGGACAGTCCGTCAGCACCGAGCAGGCGTCGAAGCCGCGCGTGATGGAGTCGCCGACAGCGGCCACCGAGGACGGGCTGGTGTCCCACACCGGTGTGGGCTTCGGCGACGGGCGGCCCTGCTTCGGCCCGGTGGACGGGGCGGGGGCCTCGCCGCCGACGGCGTCGCAGCCGGTGATGCCCAGGACGGCGGCCGCCGTCACGGCGACCGCCGCCCGTGACCGGCGGCCCCGCCTCCGCGTCGCCTGCTGCATGTGCGTCCTTCCCGTGCGGTCGCGGTGTGTCGTGGTCGTGGTGAGATGTCGCGGTCCGATCCCCCGGCATCCCCCCACCATTAACAACGCACGAGGGTTCCCGGGCCTCCGGAGGGAACGGCTCACGGCCGCACAGGCGTCCTGCCGGGTGAATGGCGCATGTTTCCCGGCAGCCGGACCGACGGTACGTCACACTCCTTGCTCCGGCGCACGGTAGCCTCGCCATCAACGTGACCCGCCCGGTCACGGCCGTTCCGCCCGTTCCAAGATGTCCCGCTCTGCCCGGAGGTTCCGGTGACGACACGTGGAGTTCTGTACGTGCACTCCGCGCCGCGCGCGTTGTGCCCGCACGTCGAGTGGGCCGTCGCCGGGGTGCTCGGCACGCGCGTCAGCCTGGACTGGATCCGCCAGCCCGCCGCCCCCGGCACCTGGCGCTCGGAGTTCTCCTGGCAGGGCCAGGCCGGCACCGCCTCCAAACTGGCCTCCGCGCTGCGCGGCTGGCAGATGCTCCGCTTCGAGGTCACCGCGGAACCCTGCCCGACCGCCGAGGGCGAGCGCTACAGCTGCACCCCCGACCTGGGCATCTTCCACGCCGTCACCGGCATCCACGGCGACATCCTGATCCCGGAGGACCGGCTGCGCGCCGCCCTGGTCCGCTCGCAGAGCGGCGAGACCGACCTGGAGGCCGAGATCGCCAAGCTCCTCGGCAAGCCCTGGGACGACGAACTGGAGCCCTTCAGGTACGCGGGCGAGGGCGCCCCGGTCCGCTGGCTGCACCAGGTGGTGTGACACGCGGAGCACCACGGCATCGACACCGCCGGTGCCGCAGACGCCGCGGACGACAGAGACACCGCAACGGCGAGTGGCCCGCCGGCCGGCGGGGGCGGCGGGGCCCCCCCCCGGGGGGGGCGGGCCGGCCGAACCGACGGAACCCCCCCCCCCCCAA